>JAKSRI010000016.1 GCA_024403695.1 Saccharofermentans sp.
CTATATTTCTTTGCCTACTAAATTTTTAGTTCTCCCCAAGAAAACGTGAAGAGCCAAAAAAAATAAAAAAGTTGCCATTTCAACACGAAAATGGCAACTTCTTTGGCAACTAATAAGTTCAAATCACTTTGGCGGACGAATGGCTGTATATACAACTCCGCTCTTAAGGTTCAAATTACGCGCCTCGGCCATCTCGCTAACTGTAACCAGCTTATATCCGCGGCGTGTAAGCTCAGGAATAACTGTCTCCATAGCTGCAGCAGTTGATGGATACAGGTCGTGACAGAGAATAATGTCACCATCACGAACGTTGTTAAGAACAGCATTCTTAACCGATGTTGCATTACGATTCTTCCAGTCCTGAGTATCAAGGGACCAGTTAATGGCTGGCATACCAATATTCGCCAGAACTGTTGCATTATAAGCACCACCGACAGGTCTCATAACAACTGGATTATGGCCTGTAACCTTCTTAATCTCGTTGTTACAGCCTGTAATCTCATTACGAATAGATGCAGCAGACTGAGATGTTAATACAGACTTATGATCGTATGTGTGGTTACCAATCTCACAGCCCAACGACTCAGCACGAGTTACGCATGACTTATATGAAGGAACACGATTTCCTACAACGAAGAAAGTTGCGTGACCATCTACCTTCTCCAGTGCATTAAGAATTCTATTTGTTACTGGAGAATATGGACCATCGTCAAATGTGAGAGCAACCATCTTTGTCTTAGGATTAAGCTTGGCAGGAGCTGGTGCAGGACGAAGTGTCATGCCGCATGCCTGAACAATTGCCAGGAACTCACTACTACTAATAAAACCATTAAATACAGTCTGACGACCCTGAGTCTGAGCGATAGAAATCCATGTTTCACGCGCTGCATCAGGACTGCGCTGCAAGATACCAAGATACAAAGTATCGACATAATTCTCATCAGTATAAATACGAGGAGCACATTCAGCTGAATTCAAAAAAGACAAAATAAGATCCTCAGGATATGTCTGGTGATTATTAAGAAGACCTGTCCACGCGTTAAGACCTGCTGCATCAGGAGCACGACCTAACATATTGTAATAACAAGAAGCAACAAATCTTGTCACGAGATAATTCTTATCACGATTCTCCACATATGAGATAACGCCTGGAACAATTCCATACTGACTGCAAATATTCTTAAACTCTACAGAACCCGCAAAGCCATTAAGCACATAATCGTAGGAGACACCATAATCAAGGCACTCCAGCCAACCCTTCATACCAGTTGGATCAGCAGGACGGTCCAGCATAACGCGATAGAGAATATCGATTGTCTGGCTATAGGACTTACACTTTGCCTTATACTCATCACTGTCGATGAAGCCCTTTACCATATGTGCCGCATCCAGCTGTCCTGTCTGCAAAGCCTGTGTCCATGAATTAAGTCCCGCTGGATCAGAAGGTCGACCAAGAATCAAATCATAACTTCTCTCTACAAACGCCTGTATTCTACTAACATCCGCGCGAACGGACGCACCCCCAAAAGCAAATACATTAATGGCGACAACTACAGCGCATACTGTAGCTACTGCCTTCTTAATAAAATTGTTCATATGCACACCCCAAAAATAATTATTCTAATGCTGACTTCACTCTGCGTCTGCTGACACATCTGTCCTGCCTATTAGCATAAGCATTTATTCTGCCCTGCAACAGTATCTGACGTCCCTGCGCATTTCTCGTATAAACAAGATCGTATCGTCCTATGTAAGGACGCATACACTCCTCAAATTGTTGCGCTGTTTCCTTATTTCCTGCAAATACTTCTGGCACGCAGTAATACGCGGCAGCGCCCTTACGCTTTCGTGGATGAACAAGCAGGTATCTCTGGTTATCAACGATACCATAAAACTCTGACATACACTTTGCAAACTGCTGCTTATCACGGGATGTTCCACCCATGAGATAAACGGCATGTGTCAGTCCGTCGACGTTCTCAGTCTCCACTTTATAGTTAATGCCAGGACTTAACATGTGATTGGCCTGCATAGCCTTTAGCACACCCTTGCCCATGGACTTAAGTCTGTTAAGAGGAGAACCCATAGATATTAGCTTAGGCACTCTGGTAAGGATCATAACAACACAAACTGCCGCCAGTCCGATAAACAGCGCTGGCAAGATGCCTGTCATAAAATTAGCAAGGACAACGTTAACTATGAGAATTATTCCGCAAATAATTGTGTAACGAAGAGCATCAAAGAAGACCGCCGCCGTAACAAGATTAGCGTCAACATCCTCCTCGTCCACTATCTCGATGTCATTCTTAATAGTGAGGGCCTCGTCCCATCTTTTCTTAAGTTCACTGCGACGTGACGCCTCCTGAAGCATATCCTGATTTGTCTTCTCCACGTTACTCTTAGTAAATGGATGACGAATACAACTAAGTCGACCTGTACCATTCTCGATAGTGTTATCTGTGTAATGAAGGCCCATGAAGTGCTCCATACGACGCTGCAAAAGCTCCCAGTCTTCACTGTCGCTGACGTTGGTGTAGCCATCCTTACGCTCCTTGTCGATAATCGCCTGAGGCTTCACGCAGACTAGATGCCAAATGTTAGAATTTTTATCAGGATTACCACGCATAGTACGGATAGCACGGCCACGCATCTGGTTACTGAGCATGAAAGAACCAACAAAACTAGCCAGAATCAGCGAGTTAATGCAAGGGGAATCCCATCCCTCACCCAGGAGAGATTTGGTACCAATCATGATGTTAATGTAGCCGCGAGTAAAGAGCTCCGTCACGGCACCAGTCAGGAAATTGCTTGGACCAACTGCAGCCACCTTCACATACTCTTCCTCACGAAGCATGCCTACGGAACTATAGTTAATGCGAGCGCCATTACCAGGTGCTACCTCCTCCGCGATTCTAATAAGCTCATCCTTACCTGAAGCAGGAATAATAATTATTGTTCCGCACAACACGCAGAGCTTTGGCTTCTGTGGGAAGTTAGTGGCGTGCTCGAAATGCTTGCGCACCGCCTCGAAGAAAGGCAACACACCCATGCTGTCCACGCCTGTGTCTTCACCTCCAAGAACACGCTCCTGCTCTCTTCTTATATAGTCTGTCAAAATGAGCATTCTAAGGTTATCACCAAGAGTCTTATACTCACTGTCTGCGATGTCCAGAATACTATTAATCTTACCCTTGGAACTAATGAGCATCTTCTCCACGGAAGTGCTAGATGTAAGGGTTACTCGTCTCTTGTTGATGAGACCACGGCGCTTCATGTCATCCGCCATGTGCTCCTGATATCCTACTGGTGCAGCAAAATCATCCACCCCATCAAAAAGGAATTTCTGAAGAATAATCTCCATCCACTTCTCAGACATTGAAGGGAATTTCTTAACACCCATTACTTCTTTAAGATGGTTAGGAATAGGCAGCTTTTTCTCATTCATATAAATGATGAGGGCTGACAAATAAGAAGGATCATCAAGGATCTCATCCACAGTCATCTCACCTGTAAAAATCTTATGTCCTCTTATAGCAGACTCCAAAGTCGTATCGGACATATAAACTTCGAGAGCCTTAGAACTCTTCTCCTCATAGTCCTTAAGAATGGCCATCTCTTCTTTGGTAGGATAGTTAAAATAAACGAAATCCTGATGAGGACAGAGTGAACCCTCTTTAACAAGCTCAGGAACTGTAATCTCCTCATCAATATCGCCACACATATCCATGTAACGCTTCCAGCCAGCAGGAGTGGAATCATATGGTGGTGTCGCTGTAAGTGAGATTATTGTCTGATCACCAATCTGGCTACGGTAGTCCTCCAGAGCCTTCCACCATTCAGATCTTAGATGGTGACACTCATCAAGACACATCACTTTTGCCCCTGCAGCGCGCATAGTAGCTACAAGATTAAATCCAGCGAAATCAACGCTCTCCTTATTAGCATCTATAGTATCATCAGAAGCATCTTCCTCATCTTCCTCTAACACACCGCTATAACGAGTCATGGCACTATGGAGAGCCTGATATGTGGCAATTGTTATCGGCGCTGGATTACGTAGATTCTGAGAAATCCACTTGTCAGGATCCTCACCTTCTTTAAGAAATGCAGATACGATTCTGTCCTTCCACTGTTCTCTGATAGTTACAGATGGGGCCAAAATAAGAACTGGCTCACCAATTCTTCCTATCAATTCAATGCCCAGAGTAGTTTTTCCTGAACCTGGAGCAGCAACAATATGAATTTTTCCATCCTGCAGGTAATTATCCGCATTCTTAAGAACTCGTGCCTGATAAGTTCTCCATGTACCGCCAAATTGCAGCATTCCAGATAATATACCCATACTTTTGCTCCAGTCATTATTTCTAGTAATAATTTTATCACTATGAGCTGTATTTTGGGGGATTTACGTGAATTCACAGCTTTTTTCACTAATTAAGAGTTTTTATACCACTTCATGAACGCTATTATAGTTACCGTGTTACACATTTCTTTTGGGAGGTTTATTATGAAGAAAAAAATTGTATCACTTTTCCTTGCATCCATGATGCTTATGTCCATGGCTGCATGTTCTAAGGACAATACAGATGAGACAAAGAAAACTAAGTCTAAGGAGACAACAGTTGAGACTACTGAAGAGACAATAGCTGAGACAGAGGCTCCAGAGATTGACGCTCCTGACTTTAGAGATGGATATATCGTTGATTATCCTTTCGCCAATGGTTCCGTAATGGCTACTCAGGTTAACAATGGTTCCGCTACATTTGAGAATGCTGACGGACTCTTCGTAGCACATATCGAGGATGGCGGTTCTGATATTAAAGATATTTACTCTTACTACGGTAAGTTCGACATCGTTAAGGATGTTAACTACACACTTTCCTTCAAGGTAAGTACTGATATTGATTCTCAGATTAAGATTGTGGTTCTCGGCGAAGATGGATACACATTCTGTGAGTCAGCTACACTTCCTCTTTATGCTGGCGGTGAGGCTAGTTATTCATTTGGTTTCAGCTACTTTGATGATCTTCCAAATGCAACACTTTACATCTACTATGGTAACGATCCAGATAATGAGCCTGCTGGTGCTCATAACATTTCTTTCTCAGAGCTTTATCTCTTCGAGACTCCAGAGGAAGGCTAATTATTTCGCTTCTCATAAAATTTTATATATAAATGCCGTCTCACTTTGTGTTGTGGGGCGGCATTTTTATTTGGGTTTGTTTGCAGTACCATTGTGAGTGCCAAAATCAATGAATAATGGTACTCATATTGCCATTTTAGGTACTCGAAGCAACAGTACCAAACTGAGTACCAAATTCGACTCAAAATGGTACTAATATAGCGATTTTTGGTACTCAGCCTTCCGCCCCAAAATCAACACTCGAAGAGAGAGCAGCCTCAATAATTTGAGACTGCTCTTTCTTCGGGGGACCTTTTAACGTGGGAGAAAATAAAAGGTGTATATAGCGTTACACAATTACGCTCTTGCTAAATAAACTCTATCCATCTGAACATTAGTATTTGCCTGGATAGGTGTTGTCTTAGGAGTAGCCACATCGTGCTTATACTCCACATCCTTAAGTGCTTCAGTGTAGAGGTCGATTTCCTCGAGAGCCTCTTCATCTGAATCAAAGAAACTTACAAACAAATCGCCTGTAGCGAGGAAATAATCGATAATCGCATTATCTCCTTCTGGATATGTATAATCCCAACCATCATCATTCCATGTAATGAACTGATTGTTATATCTGCGGCCATATCGCTGATAATCCCAGTTAAGCATAATCTCTTTCTTATATCCTGGTCTGTAAGAAAGTTCTGCTGTCTTACCATTGGAGAACTGAACCTTGATCTTAGGTGATGATAAGAACTGTGCTCTTGTAACTGAAAGCACTTTTACAATGCATACATCTTCAGAGTGTGTGAACTCGAGATTGTTAATATTGAACTTATGAAAAATTGAAATATACTTTCCAACGCAGTCTGCAAGTCTTGCTGCTGCTACTTCCTGACGATCAACGATCATGTGGCCTCCTTCTTTCTTCGAACTATTTTGATATGTTGTGGGCAAACTTTGATGATGACATTCTACCACGATTATGACAGAAATGTGAACAAATATGTACGAATTACGAATATATTTGACAAAAATGCGGTATTTTTGTTATTCAGATATGAAAATAACACCAAATGAAAATCATTTCTCGTGCAAATATGGCTATTTGTAGCCAAACGACGCCATAATCAAGTAAAATAAGAGCAAGATTTGCTTTAGAAAGGTTAAGTGGCTAACTTGCATATACGACTGGCACCGACACTTAGGAAATACAAACTAAAGTATCTTCTGCCTGATTTGCTGGCAGGATTGATTATTATGGCTGTGTCCATTCCTATCTCCATGGGTTATGCCCAGATAGCCGGTCTACCACCTGTGTACGGTCTATACGGATCTGTCTTCCCAATTCTCATCTTTTCACTTATATCCACATCTAGACAATTCATATTCGGAGTCGATGCTGCACCAGCTGCACTTATCGGTGCCGCCATCCTTGATATGGGAATCGTTCACGGCTCAGAAGATGCTATAAGAGTAGTACCTATGCTCACATTCTTTGTGGCGGCATGGTTATTAATCTTCTATATATTAAAAGCCGGCAAATTTGTTAACTTCATATCCTCACCTGTTATGGGAGGATTTATTACAGGTATCTGCTGCACAATCATTCTCATGCAGGTTCCAAAACTTATGGGCGGAACATCAGGCACAGGAGAATTTCTGGAACTGGCCCGTCACATTTTCATCACAACAAAAACCATTAGCTGGTACTCACTACTTCTTGGCGCACTGGCACTAGCAATCCTTCTCATAAGTAAGAAATTCATCCCAAAGTTTCCTATGGCTGTAATCCTCATGGCAGGCAGTATTGTACTTACAAAAAATATCTCCATGGAAAAATATGGCATCAAAACATTAAGCGCAGTTGATGCCGGCCTCCCTTCATGGAAGGTTCCTAACTTCACTGACCTGGTTCCTATCTATGGCAAAAACGGTGAGATTATTCCGACAAGCATTGATCTTTCAGAAGTAATTATTATCAGCCTTTCCGTGGCCGTGGTAATTATGGCAGAGACCTTGCTGGCAGAGCACAATTTCGCCGGCAAGAATAACTACAGGATTGACGATAACCAGGAGTTACTCGCTTTCGCCCTCGGTAACATGGCGGGAGCGTTTACAGGTTGCTGCCCGATTAACGGTTCCGTGTCCAGAACTGCCATGTCTGAGCAGTATCAGGGCAAGACTCAGCTGACTGGCCTTATAGCAGGTGCATCCATGATCGCAGTTCTGCTTTACGCCACAGATTTTATTCAGTATCTACCAGTGCCGGTCCTCACTGCCATTGTAATTTCTGCCCTTATGGGAGCTACAGAATTTCATCTGGCGAAGAGACTTTGGAAGGTCAGCCGCGCAGAGTTCTTCATCTTCATGGGCGCTTTCTTCGGCGTACTTATGCTGGGTACAATCAACGGCGTTCTTATCGGCGTACTCCTCTCATTCATCGAGATGATTATCCGTTCTTCCAACCCTGCCAGATGCTTCTTGGGAATCCAGCCTGGCCACAGACATTTCCATGATACAAAGCACGACCACATCGTTCCTATTAAAAATGTAATTATTTATAGATTCAGCAGTAGTCTTTTCTTCGCCAACTGCGATATTTTCCAGAGCGATGTTGACGGCGCGGTTACACCTGACACACGCGGAATTATTATCGACGCACGTGGTGTCGGTTCCATCGACATAACTGCCGCTGACAGAATAAAATCCATGTACGAGAACTATAAGAAACAGGGCATCCGATTCTATCTCACAGAGCACGATGCGGACCTTAACAACCAGCTTCGTAATCTGGACCTGGGCTACATGGTAGAAGAAGGCGCTGTGCGACGCACAATCCACATCGCTCTTAAGGACATGGGAATTAACAGGCCATACCCTCTCGAAGGCGTCGAGAATAACGTAGAGCTTTCTGCGCACCGTAAGCGTGCCGACAATAAGATGCAGGAATTCCACTGGGCCTTTGGCAACATGGCTGAGGATGTCATCGAGAAACAAATAGAGAGAGCCATCAAGAAGGTAAAGGAAACCGGCGACATCAACGAGGCCTTCACCAGCAACTGGCACTACATGAACGAAATGGACGAGGACGAGTGGATCGAGCACCTGGAGGAACACCTCAAGGAGCTGGTGGATGTGTCAGGCATGGACGAAATCACCCTCACCACTACGCTTGCCAAGCATCGTCACAAGTTAATCGATAACCTCCAGTAAGCAGGAACCATATGCAGGGAGGTCAATATAGAAGCGATTGTCAACAGCTTCATAAATGATCTCATCTTCTGGTGTATTTCCACCGAAACGATACCAGTCAGAATGCAAAATCACGCGCAACTTCTGAGCCCCATCAGCCTGGAATGAATAACCCTTATATTCAACTTCGCGGAAATTAAATGCCGCCATTATACGTGACTTATGTCCATTGCGGACGATAGCATAAAGACAGTCTTTATTGCTATTACAATCGAGCCACATAAAGCCATTATTCTCATAGTCCATCTTCCAGAACGCATCGTAGTTCTGATAGCAATTATTAAGCTCCTTCATATACGCCAAGAAAGCATCGTGGTTTGGATACTTAAGGAGGAGCCAATCCTGCTCTTTCTCCTCATCCCACTCGCGAAGCTGACCGAACTCGCTACCCATAAATAGAAGCTTTTTTCCTGGATGCATCATCATGTACATATAAAGTGAACGAGCCTGAGGGAATTTGCCCTCGTACAGACCGCACATACGCTGCAAAATAGTTGCCTTACCATGGACCACCTCATCGTGTGACAGAGGAAGCAGATATTTCTCATTATAGAAATACATCATGGAGAACGTGAGCTTATGGTAACGATCCACTCTCTCATTAGGAGTTGACTGCAAAAATTCCAGGGTATCATGCATCCATCCGAGGTCCCACTTATAATCAAAGCCAAGTCCGCCGTACTCCACAGGCACAGTAACTTTAGGATAGTTTGTAGAATCCTCCGCGATAAGCATAATGCCCTTATTCAAGTGCTTAAGACCATGGTTAAGTCCTTTGATAAAGTCCACTGCACCCTTGTTCACGCCTCGCTTCTCGTCGCCCTGCCAGTAAATAAGACGGGACACTGCGTCCATACGTATACCATCAAAATGGTACTCCTTAAGCCAATAATTTGCAGATGACTGAAGGAAACTTCTTACTTCTCCACGGTAATGGATAAAGTTACAGCTACCCCACTCACTTATACCTACATCGTAGTGTGGATACTCATAGAGAGCATCTCCGTCATAACGGCGAAGTCCATAATCATCGATGGCAAAATGGGCAGGAACAAAATCCAGAATTACTCCAATATCAGCCAGGTGGAACATCTCGATGGCTTTCTTCAGCTCAATAGCATCACCATAACGTGATGTTGGAGCAAAATAACCTGTGTTCTGATAGCCCCAGCTGTTATCGCAAGGATACTCACAAAGAGGCATAAACTCCACGTAGTTATAACCCTTATCCTTGAGATAAGGAATGATTAATTCAGCAAATTCCGTATAGGAATACCAGCTATCAGGAAGATCCTCAGGTTTGCGCCAGGAGCCCACATGACACTCATAAATATTAAGTGGCTTATCCATCATGTTAGAACGTGAATTCATCCACTTCTGATCTTTAAATTCGTATTTAATATCGCGAACTACAGACTTGTGATCAGGGCGAAGTTCCATACCAAATCCATATGGATCAGCATGGTCCACATATCCACCGTGATGGTTATGAATTCTGTATTCATATTTATCACCAGGCTTCACGTCCTCCAGAATAGTCTCATAGAACTTGCCATCCAGAGTCGGAGTCATAGTAATATATGTATCGTGAATAAGAAGATCTACATGATGTGCGCGTGGAGCATAGGTTCTGAAGTAACATCTGCTTCTGTCCTCAGAGAAATGAGCACCAAGATATTCGTGGGCATCAAAAATATTACCTGTTAAAAAACCATATAAATCCATGTGAAACTCCCCTCTTCACATCTATTTGACTATCGTCTATTAATTATCTATTATCAATTTACAACGACGCAGTGAAAATTTGAACTTACGATTCAAGAGATGCGTAAAATAATGGACAAGCGTGAAAAATAGTACAATAATATAAGTATTCTATAAATAATCGAGGGTAAGATTATGGATTTGAGAGAAAAAAAGACGAGGAGGAGCATCTTCAATGCCTTCCTCAAAATTCGCGCGAGCAAACCGTTGGAGAAAATCACTATTAAGGAACTGGCGGAAGAAGCAGAGATTAGTAAAGCAACTTTCTATCTTCACTACAGAGATGTATTTGATTTGTCCGACACACTTCAGAATGAGACAATTCAGAACATCGTAAATAACATTCAGGATCCACAGGACATGCTTAAGAATCCTGAGAAGGTATTCCTTTCCATGATTAGTGCATTTAGTGCCAATCAGAGTCTCGTGGATATCCTCTTCTCATCATCACAGTATGCCAAGCTTCCTATTCTGGTAGAGCAGTCCATCAAGGCAAAGGTATTCGAGGTTTTCCCTGAATACAAAAACAACCCAGTAATCATTACAAAGCTTAGCTTCATGATCATGGGATGTTTCTATGCCTACATTAATAATCGTAATATTGCTAACGAAGAGGAACTTCTCGCAACTATCGGAAACACTCTTAAGATACTGGCAATTTAATTAATCACAACCACGTAATAAACGCGGTTTTATCAGAAGAGTTATAGCCGGCCCTGGAGTAAAAATCCAGGGTCGCTTTTTCTTTGGAACCAGTGAGAAGCATCATCTTATAGCAGTTTTCTTCCTTTGCCAGGGCTTTCGCATAATCCAGACACTGCGTTGCCAGACCACGTCCCCTGTAATCCTTGTGGGTAACCACGTTCTCTACGAAAGCATAAGGGCGCACTCCGCGTGTGAGGTTAGGAATAATTACGCACACACATGATGACACGATGGTGCCATCCATTTCGCACACGATAATGTGGTGGTTAGGGTCCGTCATAATCTCGTCCCACACGCTAGCAAGGTGCTCATCCATTGGTGGCACACTGTCCTCGTGAAGGTACAGATACAGGTTCAAAAGTCCCTGCAGGTCATTAGGCTTAGCTTCTCTAATCATGTTTTACACATTCTTTCTGTAACGCACATACGCGAATTTGGTGCTGTCTGGTGACCAGGAATTAACATTAATTGTTCCCTGTCCTCCGAAGAGTGTAACCACTGTCTTAAGGTCAGAGCAGTCGCTATTCATGAGACGAAGCTCTACCATCTTATTTGGCACGTGATCACCTGGCCACAAGTCACCCTTGTAATAAGATATCATAACGATCTTACTGCCATCAGGCGAAATGTGTGGGAACCATGTGTTGAACTTGTTATCAGAAGTGAGCTGCTCCTGACAAGTGCCGTCAGCCTTCATTCTCCACGCCTGCATAAGACCTGTTCGCACGCTGTTGAAGTAAATATACTCACCCTTAGTGTCGTATTCACAGCCGTCATTAAGGCCAGGTGCTGTTGTCAGACGAACCTCCTGTCCATCCTTATCGCGGGCATATACGTCATACTCACCGCCACGCTCAGCACAGTAACAGTAAGTCTTGTCATCAGGTGTAATACCGTGGAGATAGCTTGGCGCCTCTGGAGTAATAAGCTCCACAACACCGTCATCGATGCCCACAGTATAGATGCGTGAACGACCATCCTGAGTCTCATCACTGACGGAGATTCTGCTGTCGTCAGAAGACAGCACGTGATCGTTATTAATTGTGCAAAGACCCTCTGTCTCGATAAGCGTAGACTCACCGGATGCGAGGTCATACTTATATACATGACCCTCAGAGTTATATACCAGGAACTTGCCGTCGTGGGACCAGTTTGGAGCCTCTATTACCTTCTCGAAGGTAGCAAGTGTCTCTACCTCGCCTGTTGCTGTATCGTAGACCTCCAGGAAAGAAGTTGTGTTAGATCTATCCCACACATCTTCCTTATCAAAGTAAACACCCTTACCCCAGACATCCTCTGTATCGAGGTTAATATCCTCAGCAGTCTCCCAAGGATAGAGCATGCCCCACTGGTTACGAAGTGAGTCCATCCACTTCATCATACGAACTGTCTCGTCAAGGTCGATGGATGTTGCTTCCTTCTTACCGTTAAGGATAGCATCGCGGCACTCGAGCACCTCATACTCATAACCATTAACCATAATAGGAAGGTCAACACGCTCCTTAAGATTGCCATCTACGTCATAAATCTCATACCATCTTGGAACGTTAATTTCCTCGAAGTAAAGAACACCCTTATCACCAACTACCTTACAGTAATTGGAATACTTTTCCACGCCAAAAGAGCTCTTAATTTTAGCCATATTCTTGTTCTTGTAAGTGATGATTGTCTCGTTGTCGAGGTCCACGCCGTGCTCGTTATAGTTACAGCCAGTCTTTACCTTCTCGATGTCTGTTCCGAGATACATAAGAGCCATAGTAAGTGAATAAATACCGAGATCGAGAAGCGCACCGCCACAGAGCTCAGGCTTCTCCAGACGCTCTATGCCGCGACCTGTGATTCCAAAATCTGTCTCGAGATAGTGAGCTTCACCGATCTTACCACTATCGATAATATCCTTCAGAATTTGACGGGAAGGCTCATATCTTGTCCACATAGCTTCGGCCAGGAAAGTACCCTTCTCACGTGACTTATTAATCACTTCCAGTGTCTGCTTTGTATTAGCACAGAAAGCTTTCTCCACCAGGAGGTTACGTCCATGTTCGATGCACAGAAGCGCATTCTTATAGTGCTCTGAATGAGGTGTCGCGATATAGATGAGATCAACATTATCGTCCTGAGCCAATTCCTCATAAGAGCCGTAAGCCTTCTCGAATCCCCATTTATCAGCGAAGTCCTGTGCCTTCTGAAGAGTTCTAGAAGCCACCGCATATGGCTTAACTTTATCCTTAATTCCATTAACTGCCTCTGCCATAGCAGCCGCAATATGTCCTGCGCCAAGAATGGCGATATTAATCACGCGTGAATTATCCATAAAAACACCTCCGAACAATTACCTATATTGTAATGTATTCGGAGGTGAAATATATCTGTTGTATTTGGTTTTTATCAATTCAACTTCTTGAACTTATACTTACGCCAAGGGCCTGTGTAGAATCTGATTACACAGATAATTCCTGTAAGACTCCATGTCAGTCCGTTAGTGTACCAGGCAGCCATGTGATCCAGGTTAAATAGTCCAATCAGAAGGAATACAAATCCGATTCTGCCCACAACTTCTACCACACCATTCATCATGGAAAAGAACACATCACCAACACCATTAAGAAGGCCACGCATTACATAAATGAGACCAAGGAAAATATACATAAGGCTGGTGAACTTAAGACCTGCACTACCGATATCAATAACGGCCGCATCATCAACGAAGAGACCAACCAGCTGACGTCCAAAAGTATACATAACAAAGATCATGAGAGCTGAGAAAGCGCTGATAAGAACCAGTCCTCTCTTAGCCGCTGATTTGATACGATCCAGCTTGCCGGCACCAAAATTCTGACCAGCAAAAGTAGACATCGTAATTCCCAGAGTGTTATATGGCTGCTGAACCAGCTGCTCGAGACGGTTAGTGGATGTGTACGCCGCCATAATATTTACTCCAAAACCATTAACAACGGACTGCAAAACCGCGCACGAAATGGCGATGGTGGAGGACTGCGCAGCAAGTGGAAGTCCCATTCTGACTTCGCGCTTAATAATGTCTGTTCTAATTCTAAAGTGTCTGCGCTCCAATCTCAGATAAGGGTTAATGTGCATGCCATAGAGGATGGAACCGATAGCGGCAATGCACTGTGAGATAACGGTGGCGAAAGCGGCTCCACCAACACCCCAGTGGAACTTAACAACAAAAAGAAGATCCAGACCCACGTTAACAATAGAAGCCACAAGCAGGAATTTAAGCGGTGTCTTAGAGTCCCCAAGTGATCTCAAAATAGCAGAAATACTGTTATAAACAGCGTTGATAAAATTAAATCCACACACAATTCTCATATATGTAAGTGCATAGTGGAAGTTCTCAGTTGGAACTCTCATAAGAACAAGTATTGGCTTGGCACAACCTGCGCCGATAACACTCATGAGAAGGCCAGAGAACAGCGTAACATATACAGCCTGAGCGATACTGATTTTTACCTCTTCCTCCTGCTTAGCACCAAAGAACTGAGATACCAGAATTCCGATACCTGTACCAAGTCCCAAGCAAAGTGAGAACACCAGAAAGTTCAGTGAACCGATAGAACCAACTGCACCGAGCGCATCCTTACCAACATACTTTCCTACGATGGCTGAATCTACCAGGTTATACAGCTGCTGGAAAACGTTTCCAAGCAAAAGCGGCATAGTAAACGCCAGCAAATGCCTGGTTACGTTGCCGCTTGTCATATCTCTTGTACTACTATTAGCCATATCCATACCTCATTACTTCAAAAACCATTGTGAATTCTACCACTTTAGTTAATGAGGAATATCAATATTTTGACTATTTTTATTACTTTTTGCTTATCAAAATTTCATGAAAAATTAGGAGTATTCGTGATTTGTATTGTATAGTTTTTCACCTGCCAGGAAAGCGCGCGCACGCTCCAAATTCCATGCCACATGCTCACGAATATCTTCCATACTGTCAAACTCCAGCCCGAAAGTATTCTTCACCTTACTTACATCATAAACTGCACACTGAGCTGGCTCACCGTTAACGATAAGTTTGCTCTTAGATTCAGGTACCATCTCTAATGCGATGGCAGCAATCTCATGCCAGTTGATTCTGTTCTTGCCAAGGGCGAAGAAAATCTCCTCGTTAAGGTCGCTTTCCATAAGATCCGCATAGACTTTCGCGATCTGTCTGCCTGACAGGAACTGTGTTCCGTCGTTAGCGTCGTAAACCAGATCCTCGCCTGACAATACCTTTAGCGCCATAGTGTAGAAACGCTGGTCTGACTGGGAAGCACCACCCTCCACAATAGGGTTGGAAAAAGTGTAGCCTGGACGGATGATGTTACGGCGAAGGGTTACCTTGTCGCCATAGCCACCCTGAGCGCTGTAATACTGACGGAAGCCGAGACAGTACACCTCGGACGCTGCTTTTGTAGAGCCGTAGAGGTCTGTAGGTCTGTATGCGCATGTCTCATCGAGGCCATCACCCAGGTCACCTGTAGCTGCTGTAGAGCTTGTATAGATGAAGTTCTTAAGTCCGTTACGAGCCGCTGCATCAAGGAGGAACGCGGTCTCACGTGTATCGTGGTCAAGCATATTAACAGGGTCATTACCCCATCCGAGAGCAATATGAATAAGTCCATCGCATCCCTTAAGCGCACCCTCAATTAACTCGTGGTTATGCATTGTTCCTTCTACAAGAGTCACACCCGCCATTGTCTTATATGCAGGGACTCTGTCGATAGTACGAGTAAGCATCACCACCTCGTGACCGCGACTTAACAACTCACGAACTACATTCTGGCCAATATTACCTGTTCCACCTGTAACAAAAATCTTCATAAATATCTCCTGTGATATTATTTCTATGATTAGATTTTAAAGATTAAGTCTGCTATCTTATACCAAAGAATTAATTTTTTTATTAAAGATTTGATTGAGAGGGCATTTTTACTTATGTTCATAAACAATTTTTCCACACCTGATACTGTAAAGGGAATTACTATCCATAATGTGTCCCCTGTGAGAGGCGGAGACAGCTTTTTATTAGTGTGTAACGATGTTACATTCCTTTATGATACGGGCTTTGGCTACTGTTCTGAGGTTCTTTACGAGAATGTGCGTAAAGCACTCGGCGAACGCCCTCTCGACTACATTTTGCTCACACATTCCCACTACGATCACGCCATGGGAAGCGCTTATCTGAGTGTGATGTACCCTGATGTGAAGGTTGTGGCCTTCTCTTATGCTGCGAAAATTCTCGAGAAGACATCCGCACGAATCGTTATGCGCAGTCTGAACAAAAAGGCAGCCGAGATGCACGGTATCACAGAATTTAATGACTATGTGGATCACCTTCACGCTGATATTACAGTAGAAGATAACGAGATTATTATGCTGGGATCCCATGCTGTACGCGTTATTTCTCTCCCTGGCCACACAAAGGACTGCGTGGCATATTATCTCGAAGATGAGAAAATCATGTTGGGTACTGAGACTCTTGGCATGTACGTTGCCGATGGTCTGGTAATGCCATCCTTCCTGGTGGGATATCAGATGTCTCTGGAATCAATTGCAAAAATTCAGGAGTACGATATCGAGTCCTATTTTATCCCTCACTGGGGTCTCATAAGTGGCGAAGATGTACAGATTTTCTTCGATGACTCATATAAAGGCCATGTCCTGGGTCACGATACAATCGTTGATAACTATAAGGCTGGCAAGGGTCATGAAGAGATCTTCGGACTTTTCCAGGATCTGTACTACACACCACTAGTTCAGGAAGTTTATCCATTCGCAGCATTCAAGGTGAATACTGATATTCAGATTCCTATGGTACTTAGAGAAGAAGGGTTGATGGAATAACTGGTTATACTTTCTCCATAAATCCTAATAATGCTGTCTCGACAACAGAGTTCAGAGATATTTTATGCTCAGCTGCATAAATGGCAGCATTTTTATGAAGTTCAGGAGAAATTCGTATATTAAATGTTCCTTTATATGCTTTTTCAGGCTCCGTACCACGAGATGCACATAATTCTAAATAGTCATCTACTGCTGTATGGAAATCATTTATCAAATCTTTGGCATTCTCTCCTTCGTATGAAATCAAAGATCTTATGCCCTGTACCTTTCCATAAAATACTTCGTCTTCCTCCGAAAACTCGATATTACCAATATAGCCTCTATATTCAATAGTACTACTCATCCCAAAATCCCTCCTGCTCTATTAAGTTATGTAAATCCCTTATAACATACTGCTTTAATTCTTTTTGCGGGTGTGGCTTATGTAATAAAATATCTGCATGACCTTCCATCACAAATCTAACACGAGATCCGCTTGTTCTTCCCATGTTATTTTGCATATATCCATAATGCTCCAAAAGAACGGTCACATCAGAAAATGTAATATCTCTTCCATACGCTTTTAACTTTTGTTCAATTACTTTCCAACGCGCCATTTCTACCCCCTAATAATACAATAATATTCATTTGTTTTGCAACTATTTTTAGTACCACTTTGTGCCAAAACGTTTATAATTCATTATAACAAAAATATGTTCTCTTGTTAAATCAGAAGCGTCCGTTTTATAGTACAGTAACCCAAAAAAGAGATAGTTATTATGTCACTTTATGAAGATTAAATTACGCAGTCTTATTACAAAAAACCATTATATAAAGCCAAATAAAGAAGCCCTAACAAAATACTTACAGGTATAGTCACCACATCGGCAATTACCGCGCCAAGAGCAAATCCCATTCGTCGTGTGTTGTTACGAAGCGCACTTATACCCATAGGAAGACTAACAATACTTAGCACTATGCCAGGAATGACCAATACGCAAAGCACAGTTCCTACCATAGAAATAATGAATGAATTAGTGGCATTCTTATCTGGTTTACTTAACTCTTCTGCCCTCTTGCCAATTTCTGACTCCCATGGATTAAGAGGGTTATAGCGAACCTCATAAGAATACCCCAACTTCATTTGGACATAATCCTTCTTATTCTTACTGCGAAGGGGCTTATAGCTGGCTCTATAGTAAGTGACACCATTTACCTCATACTGATAAATCATGTAGAAATTAAAAATAGTAGAATGAAGCCCCATAACTGTAGGCTTTTCCTCTGTATCCAGAATCTCCTTAGGGCTGTATCCCTCCATAGCCATCCTGTTAAATCTATCCGGGTCATAAGTGAAAAGATCAAAATACGTACCCGTTGTCATGCCAGTATAATTACTCATCTCAACCTCTTATCCATTAATATCCACAACTACAAACTCTGATCTGCATCCAGTCTTAAAAAGAATCTCCCAGTCAGAAATGCCAGAAGTAACAATAAAGTTAGTATCATTACGAGTCTCGAGACCATATGTGGCATCGTTAGCACCAATAAGAATTCCAACATCATTAATTGGAATCAGCTGACCACCGTGAGTATGTCCGGACAGTACCAGATCAGCACTTGATTCAGCCTGAGCTTTGTAGTCATTAGGCTGATGGTCCATCACAATGATGTACTTGCTTGTATCAAGATCACTAAGAAGATCCTTCATGTTAGCGCGCTCGTTACCACGTGACTCCTCTGACTTATCCTGACGACCAACAATATAGAATCTCTCATCAATAAGTACAGCCTCATCCTGAAGCACAACCACGCCATTTTTCTGGAGCTCGGCAATCAGGTCGTCACCTGTATATCCACGGGAAGATGCTTCTCCATAACCCTTATCGTGATTACCAAAACTATAGTAAACACCATACTTTGTCTCCAGGTGCGAAAGCGCCTCGCAACCAGCCACCATGTCATCACGACCTGTGGCGTCATCAACGAAATCTCCCGTAATAAGCACAACGTCAGGATGCACTTCGTTAATCATGTCAACGTACTTATTAAGTCCTTCGCCATCAAAAGTGGTGCCAAGGTGCGAATCTGCAATCTGTACCACACGAATGGACCCAACGTCCTTATTAGTACTGAGCTTATAGTCCTTCTCTACAACTGTAAAACAAAGATATGCAGCAATGGACAGATAGACTGCAGTCAGACCGCAGGCAATATAAAAAGTCACATTAGTTTTCTTCTTAAATATCAAGGCAACCAAATCGCCAATAAGCCAGAAAACCATAAGATGCAGAAGGATAATAAAAGAATTAAGTACTGTTGTAAAAATAGCGCCAACAATAACAATCAGAGCGATAAATGCCGCTGCAATTGCTACAGACTGCTTTTTCTTACCCCTGCCCAGCTTCTGTATAAAGCCAAGTTTCATGACCTTCCTAACCATGAAATACAAGGCAACAATAAGAATGACGAGAGATACCAGGAAGATACCTCCCCACAAGATCATTTCAGACACGTTTTACCCTCTTCTTTTCAATAAATGTCACTAATTTACATGCCAGAAATCCTGCCAGGAATCCTGCAGCCGCCCCTCCAAGTACGTCTGTTGGAAAATGAACATATAAATAAAGTCTTGTAAATGCGATTAATGTTGCTAGTCCGAATGCCCAATAAGACATCTTCTTCTGGCCCGCAAAAAGAAGCGCTGATGCAGCGGCAAAAGATGCTGCACTATGACCAGATGGGAAAGAATATTCACTTGGATGAGGAATAATCAGCTTAACCGCTGTATTAATATCACAAGGTCTGGTTCTTCTGAAGATATTTTTCAAAATACCGTTACAAATAATAAGGTCAAGAATAAGAGCAACAGCCACAATAAGTCCTGTCTTACGATACTTTTTGTTAGCAAACAATACGATAGCCAACACAATCCAGACAGCACCAAACTCACCCAAATATGTGATGAGTGGAACGATGAAATCACCGACAGGTGTTCTTATACTCTGTAAAAAATCCAAAATCTTAAATTCAAAATCCATATGTGTATTATAATTAAATTCGACGGAATTTAACAAGGAGCGTATTTATGGAAAATATTAAAGCCGTAATCTTCGACATGGATGGTACACTCATCGACACTGAAAAGATCTACCGACTTATTTGGCCTATCACTCTTAAGGAGATGGGTCTCACCATGAAAGAAGAACACTACATGCAGATGCGCTCCCTGGGACGCCCTTTCGCACCAATTAAGATGAAGGAATGGTATGGCCAGGACTTTGATTACGATGGTGCCCGTGCCCGTCGTAAAGTTAAATTCGAGAACTACATTGCAGAGCATGGAATCCAGTGCAAAAAGGGTGCTATCGAACTCCTGGAATACCTACATTCCAAGAATATAGTCACAGCTATTGCTACCGCCACCGACATGGAACGCGCCACAAGATACCTGGAGATGACAGGGCTCACGAACCATTTCGACAAAGTGCTAAGTGCCACCATGGTAAAGGAGGGCAAGCCTTCCCCTGACGTATATTTATACGCATGTCAGGAGCTTGGTCTCGATCCAAAGGAGTGTGTTGCCGTAGAGGACGCGCCTAACGGAATTACCTCAGCATGGCGTGCAGGACTTAACGTTATCATGGTGCCTGACCAGTCCCAACCTGATGAGGAAACCATGGCAAAACTTACTTACTGTGTGGAAAGTCTGGACAAGATTAAGGATTTATTATGACCGGGAAGAAAAACAAATCACTTAAAATCACATTAATTGTTATCGCATCTTTGCTTGTTATTATTGGCATCGCCATTGGTATATACCTCGGCACCTATTATCGTGCCCAGAATGTGGAAAATTATCTCACATCCTCCGAGGTGGTTACAGTTACTCAGGAGGGTGGCATCTGCTATTTTGACGGACCAGGCGAAGACACTGCGTTTATTTTCTATCCGGGCGCGAAAGTGGAATACACTGCCTACGCACCAATTATGTACAAGCTCGCAGAAGAGGGCATTGACTGCTTCATCGTGAAAATGCCGGGCAACCTTGCAATGCTTGGCAAAGACAAGGCCTCCGACATCATTGGAAATTACAATTATAATGAGTGGTATATTGGCGGACATTCCCTTGGTGGTTACGTTGCCACAACATATGCCAACGAGCACAGAAGTGAAGTAACAGGCGTAATTCTCCTAGCGGCTTTTGCCATGGATGACATGTCAGATTCATCTCTTAAGATACTATCCATTTATGGTGATAAGGACGGAATCCTCTCTATGGAGAAAGTCGAAAACGGACGCGAACTCATGCCTTCAACATACGAGGAAGTTGTTATCGAGGGCGGAAACCACAGCCAGATGGGATCCTACGGTTTCCAAAAGGACGACAATAGTGCTACCATTACTCTTGAACAGCAGCACGACGCTGTTGTCAACAACATTCTAGCGTTTGTGAAGGGATAAATATGGGCAACTATAAAGTTTTTGACGCAATGTCATTCGAACTGGATGATGCATTCCACAAATTAACTCCAGAAGAGATGAAGGATCAGTTTCCTGATGAAGGCCCTGGTTCTGTGGCATTTTTCACCGAAGACGGACAGATGCGCATTCTCATGTATCACAAGAAAGTTAACCCTCTTATGCTGGCTATCGCTGACAAGAAAACTATGCGCGCCAGTGTAAACCAGAACTTCAGAAACGCTAACCCTACATACGAATGTCTCGAGAACTATGCTTACATGGTAGACGGCAAGAAGCATTACGGCCTCCGTTATAAGATGGAGACTTCATTGGGTCCACGTCTCGGAGACAGCATTCTCCTTACTCGCAAGGGAAATTACATCATGGTATCTGCCTCCTACACTAGTGAGCAGGAGGAGTGGGCCATCCAGGTTATTTCTGATCTTCTCGCTACAATCAAATTTTGATATTTGAGTTAGTCAAAAGATGAATCAAGGGATGAATTTGAGTAGCAGTAGGATGTGTAAATAGTTCCAACTTTCTCATACATATCCTCATCATAGGCATGACCATACAAGTCGAACTGAACAAAAAGAAGTAACTGATCACCATAATCAGCATCAGGGTCAAACTTGATTTGCTTCCACTGACCATTCTCCATCACATAAGTATTCTCGACAAACATATCAAGAACTACATCTTCATCAAAATCTGGAAGTGTACCCTCGTAAATTTCTGAATTTACATCTGTACATCCATCTCCGTATGGATCATATTCATAATTAAGATTTGTATATCCAGGCACAAGGAACGCATCTAATTCTGAAATATCGCTACCTATCTTGATACCGTTAATCTCGATAGAATCGAACTTTTCTCCATTAAAATCTCTGAAATCTCTATAGTGGTCAGAGTAAATAATGTCGCCCTCAGACATCTCATGAGCTTTTCCATCGATAGTAATATTAATTTTCAGTCCTTCTTCTACAGCTTTTGTAGACTCCACTGTTTCATCGTTATTTTTATCAGTTCCCTTCATGCATCCTGCAAAACTTAATGCTATGGAGGAAACACAGATAACTGCCAAAAGTTTTTTCATTTTCATGCAAAACACCTCATTTCTTGCATATATTTCAGCAATATTATACACCTGGGCGCCGAAAACATTGATTTTTATTGAGTTTTTCGCTTTAGTATGATAAATTGCTAGACGTATTTTATTATTTTATATAAGAACAGGAGTAGTTATGGATAAGACAATAGCATTTATACTCTACTTCGTAGTTGTCCTCGGAATTGGTATTTACTTCTTCCTTAAGAGTAAGGGCGGCGACGAGAAGGAGTACTTCCTCGGTGGTCGTAGCATGGGCCCATTCGTTACAGCTATGAGTGCTCAGGCATCCGATATGAGTGGATGGCTCTTAATGGGCTTCCCAGGTTCCATTATCGCCTTTGGTATGGGTCAGGTATGGATTGGTATCGGTCTCGCACTTGGTACAGCACTTAACTGGATTCTTGTAGCTACAAGACTTCGTCGTTTCTCTCAGGCATCCAACGATTCAATCACACTTCCACAGTACCTTACAAACAGATTTGCAAGTAAGAGCCCTGTACTTAAGGTTGTATGCGCTGTAATTTTCCTTATCAGTTTCACAATTTACGTAGCATCTGCATTTAACGCAGGTACAGCAGTATTCGCTGACGTTATCCCTTGGTTTGCTGATCACCAGGAGCTCGCAATGCTTTTCTTTGCAGCACTTATCCTTGTTTATACATTCCTTGGTGGTTACAAGGCTGTTTGCTGGACAGACTTCTTCCAGGGTCTCATGATGCTCGTTGCTCTCCTCGCAGTACCTATCGTTATGAAGGCTGCTGGTGACTTCGATGTATCTAAGTATGAGGGCTTCAAAGAGGGTGTTGAGGCTTTCGGTACTAACCCATTCGCTGCTTCATGGCAGGAAATCGTTACAGGTCTTGGATGGGGTCTTGGTTACTTCGGTATGCCACATATCCTCGTAAGATTTATGTCTATTAAGAAGGCTTCCATGATTAAGAAGTCCGCTACAGTAGCTATCATCTGGGTTATTCTCACACTCGGTGCTGCTATCGTAATCGCTTACCTCGGAAGAACATTCATCATGAAGGATGGCACAGCTCTTGCTGATCTCCTCCTCCCAGATGACAGAAAGCTCATCTTCATCAAGGTTGTAGGTGACATCTTCCCTGGCTTTATCGCAGGACTTCTTCTCTCAGCTATCATCGCTGCAGCAATGTCCACAGCTGACTCTCAGCTCCTCGTTGCTTCTTCTGCTTTCACATCTGATATCTATTAGCCACTCATCCGTAAGGACAAGGCTTCCAAAAAGGAGATGCTCTGGGTTGGCCGTATCGTAGTTCTTGTAGTTGCAGTTGTTGCTTTCTTCATCGCTAGAACAGGTCTTGATAATCCAACATCCTGGGCAAACGATATTATGAACATGGTAGAGAACGCATGGGGTCTCTTCGGTGCTTCTTTCGGACCAGTTGTTATCCTCTCCCTCTTCTGGAAGAGATTCAACTATCCTGGAGCAGTTGCTGGTATCATCGCAGGCGCTATCGCAGATATCGTATGGCTTATGACACTTACAGCTTCTACAGGAGTTTACGAGATCGTTCCTGGCTTTGCCGTTGGACTTATCGTATCCGTTGTAGTTACACTTGCTACTAAGGCACCTGGTCAGGAAGTTATTGATATCTACAACAACGCTGTTAATAGTTCAATTGATGATTAATTAATCATTTAAAATCAAAAATACTGAAGCTGTCTCAATGGAATATTGAGGCAGCTTTTTTTGTGCGAAAAAACTACCCAAAACAGCTGAAAATCTACCATATTCAATTAAATTTGGTAGCACGTATGGTAGTTTGAGCAAAATTACCAATAAATATAAAAAAACTACCATTTTAAAAGAAAAATGGTAGCACTTGTGGTAGCTCATAAAATAACTCAAATTTTAGATAGTCAGCTTTGCCTTCAACTCATTAATTCTGGCATCAATCTGCTTAATAACTTTAATGAACTCATCATCTGATTTGCCAGTTGGATCCTCAAGGCCCCAGTCGTCGTCAAATCCTCCATCAATATATGGACAGCCCACATTACAACCCATAGATATAGCAATATCAGGCTTGGGAATATCGGCAGCAAGCTTGGAATACTGTGTTGCCTCCATATCTATTCCGTAAAGCTCCTTCATTATACGAACGGCATCCTGATTAATCTGTGGCTTAGTCTCAGTTCCTGCAGAATAGCTGTCAAAAACGTCACTGGCATAATACTTGCCCAGGGCCTCAGCTATCTGGCTTCTGCATGAATTATGCACGCAAATAAACGCCACCTTCTTGTGTGTCATATATCTATAATCCCGCCCTTAAATCTCAGTTACAGTCTCACTAATATCCTTGTGTCCGAAATGCATCTCTGCCAGAGGTTCTGCGTCATCAGCAGGGTAACCCATAGGCATAATGCAAACTACTTCCTCGTTCTCAGGAATACCCATAATCTCGCGAAGCTTAGTTGGTGAGAAGAAATTAACCCAGCAGGAACCAACTCCGCACTCCCACGCTTCCATCATGGCATGTGTAGCAACGATGGATACGTCCTGAACACCAGAGTGAACACCTTCCTCGAGACGGTTCTTCCAATCCTCATCCTTGTTATAAGTGAAGATAAGAACTGTCTTGGCTCCAAATATACATTTACTAGCAGAATTAATTTTATTAAGGCCCTCTTTGCTCTTAACTACATATATTCTTTGTGGCTGATAGTTGCAGCCAGTAGGAGCCACATTGGCAGCCTCCAGAATACGATCCATATGTTCCTTACTGATTGGCTGATCCTTAAACTTACGAACAGAATATCTTGCCTTGGCTAACTCCAAAAAATCCATTATTCTTACCTCTCAATTCTTAATCATACATATGTTACTCTGGGGTTATGTTAACACAAATATTCATAAATACTTAACTCATATATATGTACCCATTTGTTAAAATTATTTTATCGTAATAGGTAGGGGGACAACTATGGCAAAGGAGATTTCACAGTTTTCAATTTTACAATCTATAGCAGATATTTATTACAGCATGCACCTTATTAATCTGCAAGAAAATACTGTAATCGAATATTCAGCACAAGGACAGGCTAAGGATATACTAAGTAAATTTATGTCTGAAGACGCTCCAGCTACTGTAACTATGGTTCAGGTTATCACTGCGACTATTAAGGATGAGCAACTCGATGAAGCTCTCTCATTCACAGATGTTTCCACTATAGCTGACAGAATGAAGGGTAAAAAATTCATTTCCAAAGAACTCAGTGGCCGTAATGTAGGCTGGATTAGTGCATCTTTTATCGCAGTAGATACAGACGAAGAAGATAAGCCTATTCATGTTATTTTCACTACAAGAATTATCGATGACGAGAAGCAAAGAGAAGCTAACCTGCTTAACATGTCTAACACTGACGAGTTGACTGGTTTCTTTAACAGACGTGCGTATGAGGATAATATCAAAGAGTATAACGACACTGCAACAGAGGCAGATTTCGTATACGTTTCCATGGATGTTAACGGACTTAAAATTGTTAACGACACTCTTGGTCATGCGGCTGGTGACGAACTTTTGACTGGTGCCGCAGAATGTATGAGACAATGCATCGCACCTTATGGAAGAATATTTAGAATCGGTGGTGATGAGTTCGCTGCCATTATATTCGCCAATGCAGAAACACTTGAAGCAATTAAGACGGACTTTACAGAGACTGTTCTTAACTGGTCTGGCAACCTCGTAGACAGCCTAGCCATTGCTGCAGGATTTGTGGCCCTTCGCGATACTGACGAGCGTTCTGTTACTAGAATCGCCCAGTTAGCCGACAAGAAAATGTATGAAGAAAAAACAAAATACTACAGTCGTAAGGGCGTGGACAGACGTGGTCAGAAAGAAGCTCATACCGCACTTTGTGAACTCTACACTAAGATATTGAAGATTAACATTACTGATGACAGCTATCAGATTGTTAATGTCAATGTTAGTGAGCAGACAGCCGAGAAGGGCTTTGCTGATAAGATTTCTCAGTGGCTCTACAATTTTGGTATGTCTAACCAGGTTCACCCTGATGATCTTGATAACTACTTAGAAAAAACAAATATAAACTATATAAGAGACTATTTTACCCATGGTAAGACTTCTCTTCAGATTTTCTATAAGCGCAGTTTTGATGGTGTTTATAAGCAGGTAATGATGGAAATTATCCCGGCCAAAGACTATACAGAAACTAACGAGACATGCTGTCTATATGTAAAAGAGATTGACCGATAATCCCCTGCATAACTTAATCGGTAACACGATACAAAAAAGCCGCCTCAGATATACTGAGACGGCTTCTTATTTGTGAACTTAAACTTCTATTAGAGAGATGGTGTATCGTTGTAGTGTGTTCTCTCGCACTTATTTACGTGGATAAATGCATTGTGGAGAAGGTTTACACTAGTAAGGATAACTTCACCCTGATTAAGCTTACGAACGTGCTTAATAGCATAATCATCGAGGTGAGTAGCAACAGCATTAATCTCATCGTTAAGCATAAGTCTGTGGAGCAACAATGTACCAATCTGACCAAAGAGAATAGGTGATACGTCCTTAGGGTTCTGTGTTGTAAGGTAAAGGAAGATACCCTTCTTACGACCCTCTCTCGCAACGATTGTCAAACCACCGTGGAACTCCTTATCAGAATATCTGGACTTAGAGTATCTATGAACCTCATCAATAAAGAATACGAATGGGTTGATATTGTCACGGGACATTACAAAGTTACTTACGAGGTCGATTACCATTCCGCCGACACCCTCTGCAGCACCAAGTGCAGATGTATCAATATAAAGACTTACCTCTTGGAGATTAAGGAACTCATCAATAACCTCGAGAAGGTTATACATCTCATCATCGTTAGAGAAGAACTGAAGGAATCTAGTATTTGTCATCTGATACTGAATCTTCTGGATAAGAGAAGCATTAGAGTTAGCCTTCAATGAATCATAACGATATCTGAAGTTGTAGTTTGTATCTCTGTCTGGCTCACATACAGACTCAGCCTGAATCTGCTCTGGGAGGAGCTCGATGTTAAAGTCAGCATCATCCTTAGATACAGAAGAAAGATTCTCCTGAACCTCATCGATATTCTCACCAACCTTAGAATAAATAATATCTTCACCAATCTTCTTCATGTAACGAAGAGATGTGATAGCCTCAGCAAGAACTGCACCCTGGCTACTGTTCTCTGTCTCGAAGAGCTTCTCCCACTGCTCCATTGTAATCTTCTTAGGAGAGATTGTTGTATCTACACCAAGAGTTACCTTTACGATCTCCTCACTAGAGAATGCATCTCTGTACTCACCTGTAGGATCGATGATAAGTGCCTTACGCTTTGTAGTAACAATCTTATCAAGAATAGCGAGAGCTGTTGTGGACTTACCACTATTTGTAGCGCCGATACACATAAGATGACGATTGAAAAGTGTACTTGGCTTAAGAACTACCTCCGCCTCAGATCTATTAAGGTATGTAGCAAATGGAGGAAGTGCTTCTTCCTGATCATTACCGAACTCCAAAGACTGGAGGAAAAGCTTATAAACTCCATCTGGTGCAAGGTAAACCTTATCAGTAATACCAAGTGTCTTAAAACCAGCCAACTGGAACTTATTATCATCTGGACCCATAAAAGCGATAGTATCGATACTAATCTCGTGGTAGTCACTACCCTTTGCAGACTCAGCATTTGCCTCGTAAATATTCTTTCTAGAAGACTTATTCTCGAACAACTCACCAAGGAACAAACCGAGAGTAGACTCTACGATTACATATCCATTGATTGTGTTAGGAAGAAACGCCTGCTTAAACTTGCTTCTGTCAGACATAACATCGACATTATCAATCTGAGCAATACTACAGCCTCTATATACCTGAGTAACCTTTCCAATGTAATAGTCCTGAAGATTCAAACCTTCATAAAGTTTTTCAAGTGTCATTTATTGTACCCCACGTTATATAAAGTGCATAGAACTAAAAAGTCTATGCCCATTATAAAGGATAAGCAGACAAAATGCGTTACTTTTATGTAAAGGAATAAAAGAATTTATATAAACTGTTAACGAATTACTCTTTTAATAACATCAACACGGCCGCCGTCAATGGTCATAAGCACATAACTTGCTGGGGAAAAATACCCGCCACAAAGCGCTCCAGGGTTCACGAAATGCACCTTCCCCATAAAAGTGTCATCATAAATATGAGTGTGGCCGTAGATTACAAGGTTAGCCTTCATATTATTTGCAACTTCTGCCAAAGTGTATAAATCAGACTTTACATAATAACGATGGCCATGAGTAAGCAGGCAATTAACCCCGCCAGGAAGTTCGAAAGTGAGCATATCCTTAAGGTCGAGACCATAATCACAGTTACCCTTAACTATGCGAAGGGTAGCGCCAGCATCCTCCACCAGTTCCTCAATAACTGCAGGATCCACTTCAATATCACCTGCGATAAGCACCTCATCAACACCCTCGCCGTATGCCTCTTCCAAGGCATACTTAAAATTCTCTATATTACGATGAATGTCCGAACAAACCAGAATTCTATACATCAAAATTTCCTCTTAATTACAACTCATTACTAGGTACCACTGACCAGATCTTATTGGACTTCTTAACAGCAACACCCTTCTTCTCGAACAGCTGACTTACCGTAACAAACTCATACCCCTCACCACGAAGCTTAGAGATAATCTGAGGCAAGGCCTTAACTGTTTTCACATTATCAGTAAAATCATGCATAAGTACAATAGCACCGTCTTCCACCTGACTCATTACATTATAGACGCGCTTCTCCACAGATGTATTACCATCCCAATCAACACTGTCAATACCGCAAATAAATGGAAGATCAATAACCTCGAACATAGTGTCGTTCACATCGATAAAAGGTGGTCTGAAAAAAGCTGGTTCTTTGCCAGAAATAGCCTTAATTCGTGCCGTAGTCGCAGCAATTTCGTCCTTTATCACATCCGCCTCAAGTGTGTTCATGTGACTATGGGTAAGGGAGTGGTTACAAAGCTCATGGCCACCCTTTACCTGACGCACCACAATGCTTTCGGAGGCACTGGTTATGTTGTTGCCAATAAGGAAAAAAGTACCCTTTATGCCATTAGCATCAAGAATGTCGAGGATCTGCTCCGTAACGTTAGAAGGACCGTCGTCGAAAGTCAGTGCTACTATTTTATTTCCCATGCTTACCTCACTTAATTGCGCACAAACAAAAGTCCAAATGTTTTAGGACCACTGTTGGTTGAAATAGTGGCAGAGGCTTGTTGTTCGTAAACAGTATCAAAATCTACTTTATTGCCCACGCTCATGCGAATCTGTTCCAACAGTTCTTCATTACAGTCCACATATGTAATAAATCCAGTTTGTGTATCTATTGTAGACGGATCACCCACTATGTAATCAATGTACTTTGTCATAGCGCGATTATATGTGCCTATATAAAACTTTTTTACCACCATTTTGCCATCTATAACCATAAATACAGGGTGGATTTTAAATGTATCACAAATCTTTTTCACAAACTTATTTACTCTGGCATTATAGTACATATGATCTGCATTATATGTCAGAAAAGATGAGCTTACTCTAGGAATAAAATCATTCAGAGCAGACGTAATCTCCTTACAGTTCATACCCTTATCACGATACTCTATGGCCTTCATAGTAACCAGTCCGTGACCAGATGAAATCTGACGTGAATCTACAATAAATATCCTCTTGCTGTCGCGTCCCATCTTTACGCGTGCGAGCATGGCATTGCTGTAAGCAACGCTGACACCACTACTTATGCATATATGAATAATAGCATCGTAATCCTTAAGGTTCTTCATGAAAAAATTCTTGTATTCATTGGCAGAAGGAACCACGCTGTATACCTTCTGATGACCGCCCGCCATGTATTCAATAATATTTGTAGAATCTACTTCAACCGTATCTCTGAACTGGCCCTTCTCGGTCATGATGTCAAAATAGATGACATCCACATCTCCACTCTTATAGATGCTTTCTGGCAGGTCTGCCACACACTCTGTTGTTATGAGTATATTATTCATATCAGACCTCCCTGTTCTCCAGAATCTTATTGGCGTTATAAATTACTGAGTCATACATGGCAATCATTCTAAAATGATTTGTCACAATGAAACTTGTATCTCCTGCTCTACCAAGAACCTCCAGCTTACGAGCCATTTCCGCTAGCTTAACCGCACCGATAGTCATAGAAGAACTCTTAAGAGCATGCACCTCAATAATATACTCTTTCCACTTTTTCTCACTGAAAAGTTTATTGATAACTACCTTCTTGCCATCACTAATTTCAACATATTTACTCAGGATAGACATGTAATTATTCCAATCACCAATATAACTAACACCAACATTTACATCAATACTATCAGTGTCTGTACCAGCCATAGCATGTGTCTCTTCTGCATCGTGTGCATTAATCTCAGGCTCTACATATTCCACGTCTGTAAGTTCTATCTTATCGGCAGGAAGATTAGCCTTAAGAGCACGCTCCAGAGATGACATGTCCATTGGCTTGGAAACATATCCATTAAATCCGTTCGCTAGATACATCTCTCGAGCCCCATTAATCGCATTAGCTGTAAGAGCGATAATAGGAAGATTCTGATAATAATCTCCTGCTTTGTCTCGAATTATTGATGTTGCTTCCATACCATCCATATCAGGCATCATGTGATCCATAAACACGATGTCATAAGTCTCTGTTTCAACCTCTTTGATGGCATCTTTCGCGTTAGTTACCATGTCGATTTCCATCTCATATGGCATGATAAGTCCAGAAAGAACCTGAAGGTTAATCAAGTTGTCATCGACAAGAAGAGCCTTTGCCTTAGGTGCGATGAATGAATTAACAAATCCTTTTCCCTCCAGAGCATCAACAACAGAATCTTCTCTATTGAATATAGAAGCTACTGGTATCTCATAAATAGGCTTAAAGAGGCAACGCATATTAGTTGGAACATCGATGGCACCTGCTCTGTCCTGAACGATAATAATCTCTGTTGTCACAGATGCTTTACGGAAATATTCCTCATGAGCCAGGTATTCATATCGACCAATAAAACAATGAGTAATTTTGCCCAGATTCATTCTCTTCTTCAGTTCCTCAAATGAATTACACATATAGTGACGAACATGAATAGACTCACCAATTTTTTTCAGAAATTCCTTATAGGCTTTACGAACACTCTCATCCGTAAATTTCCCAATATCAATAAAGTATGCTGCATTAATCTTCTCAGAATTCTTTATATGGATAAAAGGTCTACTGTCTTTAACTTTCAGAGGTAAAACAAACTGGAATTCAGATCCTACGCCTTCCTGTGATTTAACATTAATAAATCCACCCATGGCATTAATAAAGTTTTTGGAAATAACCAGTCCGAGACCTGTACCCTCTACCGCACGATTTTTCTTAGTATCAAGCTGCTGGAAACTGGTAAATAGTTTTTCCATATTTTTCTTCGAAATACCGATTCCTGAATCCTTAACACTAACAATTAAGTTCACTCCATATTTCCTTACAGTATGAGACACGTTAAAAACAATAACACCTGTTTTGGTGTACTTTACTGCATTGGTAAGAAGGTTAATCATAACCTGTCTAATACGAATCTCATCGCCAACAAGAACCTTAGGAATATCCGGATTAATATGTACAACTAACTCCAGTGGTTTCTCCTGCATTCTGGTAACAGTCATATTAATAACATCATTAATTGTGGAAGAAATATCAAACTCATTCTCAACGATTTCGATCTTACCTGAATCAATCTTGGAAAAATCCAGAATATCATTAACGATAGAGAGAAGATTACGACCAGAATTCTGAATCTGTTTGCTGTACAACTTAGAATTATCAGACAATGTATTATCTTTAAGAATCAACTCTGTTAATCCAATAATAGCATTCATAGGAGTACGAATTTCATGGCTCATATTGGCAAGGAAATCCGACTTAGCTTGTTCTGCCTGCTCCGCATGATTACGGGAAGCAATAAGCTTTTCTCTAACCATATCCTCTCGTCTGATAATCAAATATGAAGTCAGACCAATACCCATAATCATAAGCACTGAGAGGGTAACCTCCATGTAATCTTCTGACGTCACAAATTCAATTCGGTTAAGAACAAATGCATGAACAGAGAATGCCAGAAGCGCCAGAGAAGTCTCATAAAGAACAAGACGTCTCAGGTGATAAAAACTTACCAGCACAATACCGCCGCCAAGAACGATAAACTCTACCTGGTATGTCTGAAAATTCAATCCACTAAAGAAAATTGAATTAGTTATAAGAGATGCAAATATGTATCCCTGAACCTGAATTGGAATTCTCTTATTAAAAAGTGTACCCAAAATAATCGCCATCTGACCCCATAACAAAAGAAGGAATGATGATGGCCAGTGACCAATAACGGCAATTCCATTCAGCATACTGGCAGCAACCACAGTGAATACTGTAGCCATGTATACTTCAAAATTTCTACCGTTATTCTTACCGTCCATATATTCCTCTTAATGAGTCAAAACATTATAAACACTATCTCTCAGAACCCTACTGTTAACAGGCTTAGTGATATAATCTTCTGCACCAAATTCTTCACTTCTCTTAATGGTATTAATATCCTTATCACCAGTTAAGAAAATTACCTTAGTGCCTCTAATGTTCTTATGGATAGATTCCAAAACTTCAAATCCATTCATATCAGGCAGCTCAAGATCGAGAAGACACAAGTCATATTTATTTTCTTCGAGTAATTCTATACCCTCTTTACCAGTCTTGGCGAATGAGATGACATAATTCTCGTCATCAAGAGCCATTTCAGCCATATCATGCATAAATGGATCATCATCAATCATAAGAATTTTCTTGATGCTGCTATAGTTATTCTGCTTCATCTCATACTGCAGATCTTCATCAATCATATCCAGCATAATCTGTGCGATCTTAGGATCAAACTGTGTTCCCATACCATTTTCAATCTGAGCACGAACCTCACACTGAGGCATAATGGAATGGTAACTTCTGCTACTAGTCATAGCATCATAAGCATCTGCTACACTGATAATTCTAGCTACCAGAGGAATATTCTCACCTACAAGACCAGTTGGATAACCCTTACCGTCATATCTTTCATGGTGCCATCTGGCGCCAATCGCCAGTTCAGGAATGATAGTTACATCCTTAAGTATCTGATATCCAGCAATAGTATGAAGCTTAATCTGTTCAAACTCTTCCTCTGAAAGATCACCCTTCTTATTGATAATCTCATCTGGAATTCTGATCTTACCTACATCATGAAGAATACCGATGCTATAGACCTCATTCTGCGCCTTCTCATCGCCTCCGAGACGATACATAATCTCTCTGGCATACTGGGCAACTCTAAGAGAATGACCTCGTGTATAAAGGTCTTTTGCTTCCACGGCACCACAAAGAACGTCAATAAGCTGCGAGTTCAGTGTCTCCTGACGATCTCTTATATCCTCCAGTTTAATATTCTCATTAGCAATCAGCTCATGGAACTCATCCTCTCTATCCTTATCTCTCTGAAGCTGAACGAAGAATGTAGTCAGAACAAGTCCAAGTGTCGCAGTAACATTAAGAAGAAGTAATTCTGCATGGAAACTCTGAATAAAAACACCAACTACTGGAAGAAAACAAAGAATGGCCAGATATACTCGCTCATTAACCTTAAAAAATCTCATGAATCGAATCAGATTAAAGAGCGCCATAAAATAAATGATATATGGCATGAACTGTGCTAGATAGAAGTAACTACTTCTGTGATACACGTTATTAGAATCAACATAACAAATCTTGGTAAATTGCATTGTAGCAGCAAGGATAAACTGCAAATACATTAATATTCTAGATATGAGAATCCATCCCTTGGAAACTTTTACATGCTGTGTTACATATGACATTACCCATCCCATCATGGAATACAGCATAATTCCTGAAGCGCTGTAATAAATGAACAAAGATGAGAATATCTGAATATAGTGCATTACAACGCCTGGTGCACCACCAAAAACGCAATCAAAAATATCGCCTAACAACATCAGCGTATTTGCAAAAATGATTCGACTAAACCATTTGTTAGATTCATTCTTATTTCTATCTGCCAAATGAAATATGAATAAAATTATACAAATCAACACACATAGTGTTTCTATCGGAATATTAATGTAGTCTCTAACCGTCATAACCAATTCTCTCCTTAGTTATACAGACTATGATACATTGAATGTGAAAATGTAGCATCATTATGAAGATATTGGTTACAAAAACTTTTAAATCTTGCCAAAAAGAATGCCAACTATGCGTATATTATGTGCTCAAATTCGAGGTGATTACTCAATAAATCTATATAGCATGGAAGGTCTTCCGCCGGTCTCATAATTCATACGGCCCATTATCTCGCGACGTTCCAGGAAATAATTCATATATCGTCTGACTGTAACTCGTGATACACCAATATCATCTGCAATATCTTCCACAGTAAGTTCGATATCAGCACGTTCCTTCATATATTCTCTTAATCTCTCGAGAGTTGCAGCCTGAATACCCTTAGGCAGTTCATTTGAATTCATATTGTTAGCGCTATTCAAGCTGATCATATCGTCAATCATTTTCTGATTAAGCATTGGCGCCTCGTTAAGAGTAAGCATTCTATTCTTAAAATTATCCAACGCCTGATTAAATCTGCTATTGCTGAAAGGCTTTATAAGATAATCAACTATTCCGAGTCTTAATGCTGCCTCGATAGTCGCCGTGTCATTAGCTGCAGTTACCATAATCACCTGCACTGCCAGTTCAGATTTACGAATCTCACGTAGCACCTCCTGCCCGGACATCTGAGGCATATACTGATCAAGAACGATCAAATCTATCTTATTCTTCTTCAGAAAATCCAGTGCACTTGCTCCATCCCTGCACATGCCAGCAATTCTGAAGTCATTATGCTGCATAACATACTGCTTATTAATCATTGCAACCATTGGATCATCTTCTACAATCAATACATTAAACATCTAAGTTACCTCCGCTAGTATCAACCATTGTTACAGTGAAAGATGTACCCTCTCCAACTTCCGATTCCACTGTTATGCTTCCGCTATAACGATTAACTATCTGCTTAACCAGGAACAAACCGGTTCCGTGATTCTCACCTTTAGTTGTTACGTTGTAGTCAAAAATTGTATCCTTAACCTCATCAGAAATACCTGATCCAGTATCATCAACACGAAGAATCATTGCACCAGGCTTTGTAAAAATACCTACAGTAAGTTTACGTACTGCAACTTCTGGCGTGTTCATGGCATCAAATGCATTTTCTATAAGGTTTCCAATTACTGTAATAAGATCATTAGAATTAAAGTTCACATCACTAGTTCTGTACTGACTTCCAGGCTCAAACCCAAAGGAGATATTAAGCTCTGATGCCTTAGAATACTTTCCAATAAGAAGCGCCGCCACAGAAGGATTCTCGAAGTTACGCATTATATTGGAAATTGTTTCCTGCTGTATAGAAGTGATATTAGAAATATATTCAGCTGCTTCTTTATTGGCCCCCATCTGGATAAGCCCAAGAATAACATGAAGTTTATTAGTAAAATCGTGATTGTTGGCGCGCATGGAATCCACCAGAAATTTAACACCAGACAAATCTTCCGCTATTCTTGTGTACTCGGTTCTGTCCATAAGCACGCACAAAGCTCCAATAATGTTGTCCCTTTCGACAACCGGGTAGTAACTTATAAGTGCGTCCACATTACCCTCGCCACCTGCCTGAACACCCACAATCTTTTCCGAGGTCTTAAGCACCTTGCGGATATCTTTCTTGGACAGCATAGGATAGTCCTTAAGATGAAGCGAGTAATTCTCGTCCTTATTACAGATTTTCTGCGCGGCCTTATTCATGAAGAGGATTTTCTCGTCATAATCGATGGCGATAATACCCTCCTCAAATGACTCCAGGATACTATCTCTAAGGCTGTACATGGCGCTAAAGACGTCCGGCTCGTAACCCCAGAGTTTGTGCTTAATCTTGTACGAAATTAAATTAGACAGGAAAACAGAGAGCACAATGATAACGTCCGCGATAATAAAGTAAATTATTGCCGTGCTGAGAATATATCTATTAATATTCTGATTAAGAAGCACCACAAGAGCAAATCCCTGATAAGTTCCCTCCTCATCATAAAGGGCCACGTAAGCTCTTCTCTGAGCGCCGGACGGACCAGTATCGCTGGTAATATAAATATTTCCATTAGTCTCAAAGTCCGGCATAGTTCCATCATAAAGGGTGCCGATTAATGATTTGTTGGTGTGATAAATTCTGGTTCCGTCAACAGAAATAATTGAAATTACATCAACATGCGAGATAGCAGACTTAAAAGTATCGAGGTATTCCTGAGACTCAGGTGTACACCTCTTGTTCTTCGCAGCATCTATAACCTGATTAGAAGAGGACAGAGAAACCGACACGTCCACAAGGGTTTCTTCAAGATGTTTTTTCTCTGAATGAATATTAAGACAGGCACTTATAGTGGCAGTAATGACCGTCATAATAATGATAAGAAGTACCATTACGCCAAAAATATCTCTTTGAATTTTTGTAATCTGTCTCCCGTTCTTTTTCATCCTGCGTCACCTCAATTAAATCATAGATAAAAACACGATATATTACAATTCAACAGAGGTTTTGAAAGTAAAAAAAATCGAACCATTATCAAATCACAATCTTTATTTTCGAATTATTGATGTCAAAAAACGAACCCGATATAACAAGCACATCAATCAAACGAGGTGACAATTATGGATACATTCATCAGCATTATGGAAACAATGATGGTCGTGCTTTTTGGTATTTCATGGCCAATTAACATCTCCAAAGCATGGCGTTCAAAGACAGCCAAGGGAACAAGCGTAATGTTCTATTTCTTTATCTGGCTTGGTTATGTTTTTGCCCTTGTTGGTAAGTTCGCCATGATCTCAGTAAATTCCGCTCCATGGTACGAGACAGTTAAGTGGTATGTAATGTTCTTCTACTTCCTTAACATCATTATGGTATCAATCGGAATCATTATCTATTTCCGTAACTCCATCATCGATTCCAAGAAATTAGCATTAGGAGAAACAAAATGAGCATTAACCAGAAAGAACTTGCAAAGTATAAGTCACTGAACAAATATGCCAGAAACAACTCTGTGGTAATTTTTGGCTCAACATTTGCCAGCGAGATGCCAATTGGAGAGCTTAAGCAGGGATTCGGCATTATCTCTGAGATATATAACCGAAGCCTTTCTGGCCTCTCTGTTTTTGAGGCGTGCGAAGTCGCATCAGAGATAGTTTACGATCTCTTTCCTAAGAAACTTGTAATTCAGTTAGGTGAAGTAGATCTGGAGAACAACGCTTCCACAGAAGACGTAATTAAAGAGATTGGAACACTCATTAAGGGCGCCAGAAAGAATAACAAGTCAACAAAGATTGTTCTTGTTTCTCTGAATAACCTTACTGATAAGCTGGTAGAAAAATCCTTTAACCAGCAGCTCGAGACTCTTGCCTCCGAATTAAAGTGTGAATATGCAGATATTACTTCTGCATCAGAAGATGATATTTCACGCGTAAATACATTCAGACTTCTGAAGTATCACATGGATGACTATTTGTTCTGTCAGATCATGTAACTTTATTGATTTTCTGTTTATTAAAAAGTATTAATCCTATTACCAGCATAACTGGGAAGATTAGCCCCATGCCCATCCCCTTACGTATATCGCCTCCAGCATAATCGGCTACTCTTCCCACAATTGCAGGACCTATACTTCCGCCCAAGTCGCCCGCCATGGCAAGCAATGCGAACATGACCGTTCCACCTGTAGGAAAACGCTTGGAAGAAATACTAATAGTACCTGGCCACATAATTCCAACTGAGAATCCACATGTGATACAGCCGATTAGACTAATTACCGGATTAGCCGACAAAGATGCGAGCAGATAACATATAACGCAGAGAACGCCAGAACCAATCATGAATTTCTTAAGTTCCACCTTCTCTCCGAATTTACCGTAAATAGTTCTGCAAATACCCATAGCTACAGCAAACAGACATGGTCCCATTAGGTCTCCAATGGTCTTACTAAGTCCCAATGCAGATTCTGCATATGCAGAGGCCCACTGAGACATAGATAATTCTGACGCACCTGAGCAAACCATCAGCAGAATTGCGATCCAGAACATCGGCATCTTGAACAACGCCTTTGCGCTAAGACCTTCGCCCTCATCCACCAGGTGTTCTATCGGACATGTAGCAAAGTTATAGATATTTACAGCAGGAATAAGGGCAAGAATTACCGCCAACCACTTCCAGCTGTCGATTCCAAAAACAAAGAAAAATCCTGTAGAAACAAGAATGGTGCCAACCGAACCCCAACAATAAAACGAGTGCAAAAGGCTCATGGTCGCTTCCTTGTTCTCGAAAGGGCATGCCTCCACTATAGGGCTGCAAAGAACCTCTATAAGTCCACTACCTACAGCATAAATAATTACGCTAATGATAATGCCTGCGAAAGGTGACGGCAAAAGTTCTGGCAGAAACGCCAGACCAATCAGACCAAGCGAGGAACAAACCTCCGATGCAACTATGCTCGCTCTATATCCAATTCTATCCACATACTTGGCGCAGAAGAGATCCACCAACAATTGTGTAAAGAAAAAGCAAGTTGATATAAGAGCTATTTTTGCAAATGAGATATTATAATCGCTATGAAATTTCAGAAATAAAAGCGGCGCAAAATTAGCCGCGATGGCCTGGGTTACAAACCCCAAATAGCATGCAATTTTTGTCCTATGATAATTCTTATCACTCATATCGCTATTATATCCATCCATAAACTGTAGTAAAATATTTCCCATGGAACACAATGACAACAACTTTTTCAGAATGCCATCGTCAGATGAACAGTCACGTATCAAAGGTAACGAGGAAGAACGATATGGCAGAGAAATCAAAGCAATCCGAACCCTTCTAATCGTAGAAGGTATTGCTGCTGTTGCCTCTATTCTCGGATTCTTCCTCCCTATCGGAATCGGATTATCCAGAAGAATAATTCTCCTGGCAATCGATGCATTTCTACTCTATATCACACTCACAAGCCTTAACATAACTAACCGTCAACGAAGAAAAATTAACGGTGGCTCTTATAGAGTCCAGAATGTTACTGTAGCCAAAACTCACCAGGAGTCACATGGCCTCAAGTCTGACATGATAGTTACTTTCGTTTCCGACGAGAATAAAACTTATGTCATGAACACCAACACCACATGTGATATGGTTTTCGAGCGCGGTGCCAAGGGTCTGCTCGTTGTTATTGATGACGAGAAAAATGTCCTGCTTACAAATATGTACCGTTTTCTGGTTACTCGTTCATAAGAGCATCACGGTACTCTTGAAGCTGTGCAGCAGTCTCTTCTGACATGGTTGGGTACTGAGGGTCAATATCCTCCAAGGTCTTAAGCAAAATCTCTGACACAAGATATCTTGTATACCACTTCTGATCTGCAGGAAGCACATACCAAGGGCACTCCTTAGTAGAAGTAGCGTTAATTACATCCTCGAATACTTTGTGATACTCGTCCCAGAGAGCTCTCTCCTTAAGATCTCCCGCATCAAACTTCCAGTTCTTCTCCTGTGTATCAATACGCTCCAGGAATCGCTCTTTCTGCTCTTCCTTAGATACATTAAGGAAAATCTTCACGATACGATAGCTGTTGTCGTAGAGATACTCCTCGTAATTACGAATGTGAGCATAACGCTTCTGGAAGAACTTATCGTCATCCATACCTACAACGCGCTCAGCCATGTGATAGCTCTTATTAATGTTATGTACCTGAACAACAAGCACATCCTCATAATAAGAACGATTAAAGATACCAATCATACCTCTGCTAGGAAGGTGCTTATTTACTCTCCAGAGGAAATCATGTGAGAGCTCCTCACTATTAGGCTGTTTAAAGCTAGTAACCTGTACGCCCTGTGGATTAATTCCAGACATAACATGCTTAACTGTGCTGTCCTTACCTGCTGCATCGATAGCCTGAAGAACAAGAATTACGCCCTCACGACCATCAGCATAAAGTCTCTCTTGAAGAGCAGCTATCTTTTCCTGATTCTTAGCAGTTTTCTCGATAATTTCTTCCTTAGTTACTTTATCCTTCTTGCTGTTAGTAGATACTTTATTAAGATCTAACTTCTTGGAACCATCAAAACAATACTTGTCTGCCTTCATCGTGTTACCTCCTCGACGAATTTGGAAATCTTCTCCCCGTTCAGACCATAATCCTTATGCTTCTTATCTAACAGGGAAACCTTATATTTAACGTTAGGTATTTTATCCTCCAACGCCTTAACGCACTTATCAATATTACCGCCACCAGAAGTGATGATCAGACCTGTGACTTTCGCACACGCACTGGCATCCTTAAGGAACGCGTTAATAGCAGGCACACCCTTGCTGTTCCAGATAGGAGTTCCGATAAAGATCTCATCGTATGCGCTGATGTCTGCCTCGACCGGCTTAATCTCAGGAATTTTATTCATGGCAACCTGGCCACCACCAACGAGAATCCTGGCGGCGAAAGACTTAGGCATGGCCTTAACTGTGTCTACCTTAACTGTGTCACAACCAAGCTTGTCTGCGATTATCTTAACAGCTTCCTCAGTATTACCTGACAAGGAATAATAAGCTATTAATCTCTTCATAAAATAACCCTCCAATTAATATATGTTTTATGATAATTATACGCCTTAACACACAATAACTAATAATGTAAAATCCTTTACAGAGCATTAGTGGGGGCGCAAATGGAAAAGATAGAAAAACAAGGAACAAAGTATCCTCTTAAGAGAATAATCATAATTGTGCTTCTCTCCCTCGCCCTCATCACGGTGATAATCGGAGGGCTGTATCATCTCTATCTTATTTTCCTCAGAAAACAGGTTATAAGAGAGATCACTATCGAATCCGGAAGTCCTATTATGTTATCCAGCTTCTTTACAGCTGATGCTCCTAATACAAATTTTGTAACTGATATATCAGCAATTGACACCACGATTCCAGGCACACATACCCTCCAGGTTAAGACTGGCAAATATTACGTGGAGACCATAGAGGACGTTACACTTAATATCGTCGACACTACACCTCCGACAGGAACTGCCATTCCACAGCTCATCTACTGGGACGAGGTTCCTAAGGCTGAGGATATAGTAACGGACGTCAGGGACCTAGCCAGCGTAACTATAGAATATCTGGAACCTATGGAGGCTACCCTGGTAAGCGGAGAACGCGAATACTCTGTTAAAATTACAGACGCTTATGGCAATGAGACTATTGTGAACGTGCCATTCACTATTATTTATGATTCACAGGCTCCTGTTATCTCAGGCGCCAAGAACTTCGAATCATTTATCGGAGATACAATTCTCTATAGAGACGGCATAGAGATAACAGACAATTACGATCAGAACCCTGTCCTCACCATAGATAATTCTGCAGTTAATACTATGGAAGAGGGTGTGTATCCTGTCGTGTATACGGCGACCGACGAACACGGCAACACAAGTTCCGTTACTATTAAACTCACTGTGAGAGTTATGCCTGAGAGGTACTACGATCCTGAGGAATTGTATGCCATGGCCCGCGAGATTATTGATGAGAACAACATCTGCGACGAGTCCATGTCAGATATGGAAATAACCGTCAGAATTTTTGACTGGGTTAGCCGTAACATGTGGTACATCAGTCGCTCCGACCGTGTTGACTGGACTGCCGGAGCATATGACGGACTTACCACTTTACGAGGCGACTGCTATAACTTCATGGCTGTAGCTCGTGCCATGCTCGGTGCCATGGGAATAGAATCCATCACCATCGACCGCTATCCTACAGTTCCTTCCACACACTTCTGGAATCTCGTAAACATCGACGGTCTGTGGTATCACTGCGACGCCTGCGTTTTCCTTAACATGACTGATATTACTTTCTATGCCCTGAAGACAGATGCTGAGCTGAAGCCTGGTCACAGCAGTTACGACCACGACACACTGCCAGAAGGAATTGTACTGGCAACAGAATCTGTTCAGGACAGAATCGACTTTAAAAATCTTACAGTTAAATAATTCCCAATATAAAAGTCCGATGGCTCATACCATCGGACTTCCTATATACAGATAATATGTATTTACTTAATTCTGACCGTAATAAGCATTTGCTCCATGCTTACGCAGATAATGTCTGTCAAGAAGCTCCTGCTGAACTGGAGGTAAATCAGGAGTAAGAATTCTTGACTGAACTGCCATAAATGCACACTCTTCAAGAACAACAGAATTATGAACCGCATCATGAGCATCCTTACCCCATGTAAAAGGTCCATGACTATTTACAAGAACTGCAGGAATCTGCGCTGGATCAATGCTTCTCTCGAAGAAAGTCTCCACAATAACATTTCCTGTCTCTTTCTCATACTCTCCATTAATCTCATCTGGAGTCATCTTACGTGTGCAAGGAACAGCACCATAGAAAGTGTCACAATGTGTTGTACCGTATGCTGTAAGATCCTTTCCTGACTGAGCAAAAGATGTTGCCCATCTGGAATGTGTATGAACAATACCACCGCACTCAGGGAATGCCTTATAAAGAACGATGTGAGTTGCTGTATCTGAAGATGGCTTATATTTGCCTTCTACAACCTTACCATCAAGATCAACGATAACGATATCCTCTGCTGTCATGCCATCGTACTCAACGCCACTTGGCTTAATCGCAACCAGACCTGACTCGCGATCGATAGCTGATACATTACCCCAGGTAAAAGTTACGAGATTGTGCTTAGGCAGCAAAAGATTTGCCTCTAGTACTTTTGCTTTTAATTCTTCTAACATGTTTATTACCTCAACTTCCAGGCGATATCCTTAAGGAAGAGTTCATCCTCAAGTTTCTCAGGTGTTGTGTCTTTGTTAATATGAACAAACTCGATTTCCATCATTCTTGCCCAGTCACGCATCTGCTCTGCAGATACATCGTAAGACAATACTGTATGGTGAGCTCCACCTGCCATAATCCAGCACTCTACTCCAGTAAGGAGGTCAGGCATTGCGCGCCACATTACACGGGCAACAGGGAGATTAGGCATAGGAAGAATAGGTTTAACGGCCTCAATATCCTGACAGATAAGTCTGAGTCTGCCACCCATGTCAATGAGGGATACAACAATGCCCTTGCCTGCCTTACCTTCAAATACAAGTCTTGCTGGATCTTTCTCGTTCATACCAATTCCGAGGTGATGTGTCTCGATTCTTGGCTTACCTTCTGCAAGGCTAGGACAAACCTCGAGCATGTGTGCACCAAGTGAATACTCCTGACCTTCAACAAGGTTATATGTGTAATCTTCCATAAATGCGGAAGCTCCATTACCACCTTCACCCATGGCTTTCATGATGGCTGTCATAGCGGAAACTTTCCAGTCGCCCTCACCACCGTAACCATAACCAAGGGACATAAGATGCTGAGATGCAAGACCTGGAAGCTGCTCCATGCCATAGAGATCCTGGAATGTATTAGCAAATGCCTTACAGCCTTCTGCATCCATCATCTTCTTCATGGCAATCTCTTCTCTTGCCTGATACTTAATTGCATAAATATCATCTGTAGCGATATCGTACTTGGAAACATACTCGGCATACAAAGCTTCAACTTCCGCATCAGTAACCTCATTCATTGCCTTAACGAGATCACCTGTAGCCCAGGTATTAACCTGCCATCCAAGCTGTGTCTGTGCCTCGATCTTATCGCCTTCTGTAACTGCAACATCTCTCATGTTATCGCCAAAACGCATAACCTTCATGGACTTGGATACTGCAACACCGATAGCGGCCTTCATCCAGTCACCGAGTCTGACATGAACCTTCTGATCCTTCCAGTAACCAGCGATAATCTTTCTAGGCTTTCTAAGTCTGGCACCAGCAAAACCATGCTCACGATCTCCATGTGCAGCCTGATTAAGGTTCATGAAGTCCATATCGATTTCTTCATTAGGAATAGCCTCATTGTACTGTGTTACAAAGTGACACCATGGCTTGCTCAAATCCTTTAATCCGTTAAGCCACATCTTTGATGGTGAAAATGTGTGACACCATGTGATGATACCTGCGCACTGATCCTGGTAATTAGCATCCTTTACAACGTCACAGATTTCCTTGTGAGTCTTAGCTGTAACCTTGTAAATTACAGGATATGGAAGAACCTTGGAAAGCTCTTCTGCCATCTCCTTTGCTCTTGTCTCTACTGTATCAAGAACCTCTGGTCCATAAAGGAACTGGCTTCCTACTACGAACCAAAACTCATAATTACTCATTTATATGTCCTCCAAATGCAATCAAATTTTTAAAATTGCTACACGCTCCACATCTAATGCACCGTGGAATGCAGCAATGTAATCATCAAATCCCTTAACACACTCTGGATCAGGTGCCAAAGTGGAACTCTTGGCATCAGCAAATACATTTTTGGAAAGGAAATCCTCCAGAGAATCTCCATCATTTTTCCATGCATAAGCTGCAAGTAACGCCATACCGTAAGGTCCGCCTTCTCCAGCAGTTTCCATAACAGTAACAGGAGTATTGCATGCTGCAGCAAGATAACTCTGGCCAACTACAGGTGTCTTAAACAAACCACCATGGCCAGTAATAGAATCGATCTCTACACCTTCACCAGCAAGAATATCCATACCTGTCTTCAAAGTTGCCATTGTGGCATAAAGCTGTGATCTCATAAGGTTCGCAAGTGAGAAGTTAGCGTCTGGTCTTCTGATAACAAAAGGACGTCCCTCATTAAGTGCTGTTACACCCTCACCAGCCATATAATTGATTGTCATTACGCCGCCACAGTCCTTATCACCTTCAAGTGACTTCTGATAGAGCTTTGTATACAGCTCACCTGCATCAGGATTAGCACCAAAAAGAGCCGCTGCTTCCTTAATAACTGATACCCACGCGTTCATATCATTTGTACAGTTATTACAGTGAACCATCGCTACAGGAGCACCTGCAGGAGTAGTAACAACATCAATTTCCATATGTACGTTTGCAAGTGGTTTCTTAAGAACAACCATAGAGAAAATGCTGGTACCTGCAGATACATTGCCTGTTCCAGGCTTAACTGCATTTGTAGCAGTCATACCTGTACCAGCATCACCCTCTGCAGGAGCAACTTTTATGCCAGCCTTAAGAAGACCATCAACAAGCTTTGATCCCTCTTCTGTTACAAAGCCAGCGTCCGCTCCTGCAGGAAGCACATCCGGCAGGAGGGATCTGACTTTAAGGGTGGAAGTTTTAAGAGAGATTAATTTATCAAATTTCGCGAGCATTTCCTTGTCATAGTCCATGGCCTCACTATCAATTGGGAACATACCTGACGCATCGCCAACACCAAGGGCATTTACGCCTGTAAGCATGTAGTGAACATATCCGGCAAGTGTCGTAATATGTGCAAGCTTACTTATATGCTCCTCATTATTTAGGATAGCCTGATAAAGATGTGCGATACTCCAGCGCTGTGGAATGTTAAATCCGAACTCACGTGTGAGCTCATCAGCTGCCTGCTCAGTCATGGTATTCTGCCATGTACGGAAAGGCACCAGGAGATTCCAGTCTGCGTCGAAAGCAAGGTAACCGTGCATCATGGCAGACACGCCCATGCAAGAGATGTCGTCTTTGTTTTCTACGCCTGCGAGAGCGCTCTTAAGTCCCTTCCAGACTTCTGCGAGATCATAAGTCCAGACACCATCCTTAAGGTCAGACTTCCAGACATAGTCACCAGAAGAAACAGGCTTAAATGCCTCATCAATGGAGACCGCCTTGATACGAGTTGAACCAAATTCTATTCCAAGGTAATTCACGATAAATTCCTCCGATATTACTTATTAGTCTTACGCTTCAATACGATACTCTGGATAACAAGGAAGAGGCAGAGCATTGCAGCAACTGTAATATTTGTCCACCATGCCTCATCAAATCCAAGTGCAGAAACGATATTCTTAATTGTGCTTAATGAAAGTACTCCAAAGAATGTTCCAGCGATATTACCTACACCACCAGAGAGCATTGTTCCACCGATGATGGAAGATGCGATGGCATTCATCTCGGCACCAGCTGCGTGAGAAGGTGAACCGGAACCAACGTGCATAAAGTAAACGAAACCACCGATAGAAGCGATTACAGAACACATCATGTGAGCTGTGAACTTAGTAAGCTTTACGTTAATACCAAGAAGACTGGCATTAGCAGCGTTACCACCAACTGCGTAGAAACTTCTACCCATCTTAGTCCAGCGGAGGAATACGAAGAGTCCGATTACTACGAGAAGGGCAACAATTACACCAATCTCCACATAAGCAGGAATATAGATGCCGTGCTTATTAGTAGAACCCAGACCAGGTACGTAAATTCTCTTGGACTTCAAAGCCTGGAACTGTGCATTCTCAACGTTAAACTGTGTAGCATTAACGATTGTAGTAGCACCCTTGGCAAAGAACATACCTGCAAGAGAAACGATAAATGGCTGAATGTTCAGATAAGCAACAAGATAACCCTGAACGAGACCGTATCCAACACCGATTGCAAGAGCGATAAGAAGTGCTGTAAATACGTTTCCACCCTTATAGTCGAGATGAACGGCACAACTCATACATACGAGAGCTGTCATGGTACCAACGGAAATATCGATACCGCCAGTGATCATTACAAGACTCATTGCGCAAGAGAGAATAATAAGTGCTGCATTCTCATTAAGGATGTTAAGGAACATCTGTGGCTTAAGAAATCCTGAGCCAAGGAACAAGATCGCACTTAAATACATAAGAACGAATACTGTAATAGTGATTGTAAGAAGCAGGTTTGTATCAGACATGTTTCTTACACGCTTTGCCAAAGAAGGCTTAGGAGCAGTTACTGCTGTAGCTTTTGCATTTTTAGCCATATTATGCTGCCTCCTTTGCTGACTTTGAAGTTACTTTCTTCCAGAAAGCACTCATCTTCTCACGAACAACTGGAGCAGAGAGAACAACAAGGATAATAACTACGATAGCCTTGTATGCAGGAAGAGCAGTGGACTCTACCTTAAACTTGAAAAGTGTTGTTGTAAGGAACTGGATAATATAAGCACCCATGATAGAAGAAGCCATATTGAACTTACCACCACCAAGTGAGTTACCACCAAGAGCAACTGCGAGGATAGCATCCATCTCGATATCCTTAGCAACAACTGAATAGTTGATTGTAGAAATTCTTGATACCTTGATAAGACCAACAACTGCTACACAGAGACCAAGAATAATGTAAGTAATGAGCTTAACCTTTGCAGGATCTATACCGTTAAGTCTTGAAGAACTTGGGTTAATACCAACAGCCTGTGAGTAAAGACCGAGGGTTGTAAACTTCAAAACAAGTGTAATGATAATTACACAAATAGCTGCGATAAAGAATGGTGTTGGAACAGGAATTCCAGGGATAAAGTTTCCAAAATAAGCAAATGTTGGATCGTTAATTACTGGGAGTGTGTTGTTGTTAATCCAAGCTGCAATTGAACGACCAGCTGTAAAGAGAATCAATGTTGCAATCATTGGCTGTATCTTGAAGTAAGCAACGAGTACACCGTTAAATGCACCGAAAATCATTGATACGATAGCAGCTACAAGGAATGCAAAAAGCATATTTGCTACTGTAATTGGTCTGTTGCAGAGAATTCGGAGAATTACGGATCCTGCAATAGCGATTGTGGAACCAACGGAAATATCCTGTCCACCAGATGCGGATGTAACAAGAGTCATACCGATAGCAAGAATTACAAGCTCGGATGCGTTGTTAAGAATTGTAATAAGATAACCTGATAATACAGGATCGCCATTACTGTTTGTACCAAGTTTGATAGCAAAGAATGATGGGTCCATTATAAGGTTAAAAAGCACAAGAATTGTAAGCGCCGCAATAGGTATAAAGAACTGCTTGCGTGTAAGAGCAACAACTGTCTCGAGGAAAGAACCGCTCTTTTTTGTACTGACTTTCTGTGTCATCAGCTTTCACCTCCGGCAATAGTTTCCATAATTTTATTCTGTGTAAGTTCGCTCTCATTAAGCTCGCCTACTACTTTTCTGTCTCTCATGACAATAAGTCTTGAACATGTTCTGATCATCTCATCGAGCTCGGAAGAAATGAATGTAACACTCTTTCCTTCTTCCTTGGCAAGCTTAAGAGCCAGCTTCTGAATCTCAACCTTTGTTCCGATATCGATACCTCTTGTAGGCTCATCAAGAATAAGATATTTAGGATCTGTGAGGAGCCATCTGGCAAGGATACACTTCTGCTGATTACCACCAGAAAGCTGACCGATAGGTGTCTCAGAGGAAGCTGTCTTAATCTCGAGAAGCTCAATGTACTTCTGAGCAAACTCCTCAGCCTTAGCCTTGGAAATAGGATGATTCCATCCCTTCATTACCTGATATGCAAGGATAATGTTGTCCTTAACAGAAAGATCGTAAACAATACCGTCAAGCTTTCTGTCCTCAGGAAGATAACCAATACCTGCCTTCATTGCATCAAGAGGCTTCTTAATCTTTATTGGCTTACCGTCAATCTTAACCTCACCGGCAATAACCTTATCTGCACCAAAAATAGATCTTACACACTCGCTTCGGCCTGAACCAAGAAGTCCTGTAAAACCATTAACTTCGCCCTTCCAGATTTTGAAATCGAAAGGCTTAATACCTGCGTCTGACTGGAGTCCTGTACATTCGATTACAGGTGTACCAACCTTTATATCTTCTGCTTCTGGATCAACAGTCTTAATATCAGACATCTCATCGAATTCCTTACCAAGCATCTTAGATACAAGCTGAACTCTTGGGAGATCCTGAATAACATACTCGCCGACAAGCTGACCGTCACGAAGAACAGTGATTCTGTCGCATACTTCGTATACCTGATCCAAAAAGTGAGTTACAAAAATAATACCTACGCCCTTAGCCTTAAGATCTCTCATAAGCTTAAAGAGCTTTGCTACCTCGTTCTCATCAAGGGAAGATGTAGGCTCATCGAGAATAAGAACCTTACACTCCATATCAACTGCTCTGGCGATAGCAACCATCTGCTGAACAGCGATTGAACAGCTACCAAGCTGCTGTGTAGCTGTAGCTGGAATACCAAGTGAAGTAAGAAGCTCTGTAGTTCTTGCATTCATCTTCTTCCAGTTTGTAATTTTGCCCTTGCCTCTTCCGATAAACATGTTCTCAGCTACTGTGAGGTTAGGACACAATGCGATTTCCTGATAAACAGTACTGATGCCGACATTCTGGGCATCCTGTGGAGACTTAATATTAGCCTCTTTTCCTTCAATACGAACTTTACCTTCGTCCTTTGTATAAACTCCGGTAAGTACTTTAATCAATGTAGATTTTCCGGCTCCATTCTCACCCATGAGTGCGTGAATCTCACCACTACGGAGAGTGAAGTCCACATTATGAAGTGCTCGAACACCGGGAAAGTATTTACAGATTCCGTTAAGCTGAAGCAAAACGTCGTTTTCCATAGTACCCTCCTATTTTTTCTATAAAAAACCACACGCGGTGCGGAAATGAGATTCAAAATCCGAACCGCGTGCGGCTAATAATTTTTTAAACTAACATTCTAATTTAAGATGGATTAGATACCATACTGATCAACATCAGCCTGTGTGATAGAGTCAGCAGAGAAACCCTTCTCCTCAAGGATTACAACCTTCTCTGTGATTTCCTTACCAGCCTCGAGATCCTTGATGATTGCATCAATGTAAGAAGCCTGGAATGGGTTGCACTGACCATCATAGTTCCAGTTACCTGCGAGAAGCTCAGCAAGTGCCCAGCTGTTGCAGTCAAAGCCCATAACGATAACGTCACCGCCGATACCGTGAGAGATGTTAGCTGCATCGAGAGCTGCTACAGCACCCTTAGCCATATCATCGTTCTCAGCATAGATAACGTTGAAAGACTCACCAGAGTCGATAACGGACTGAACGATCTGCTGTGCGTTGTCTGCGTTCCACTCAGCTGTCTGCTGTGTAACGAGGTTCCAGTTAGCGTTATCAGCTACCTTCTTATCAAGAGCGCCAGAACGGCCGATCTGAGCTGCAGAACCCATAACACCCTGGATATGGATTACGTTGTACTCATCAAGACCCTGATCTGCGAGCCATGAAACTGCTGTGTCACCCTCTTTTGCCATATCAGAAACGATAGAAGCAACATAGAGAGAATCGTCTGCATCAATTGTACGGTCGAAAAGGATAACCTGGATACCAGCATCCTTAGCGTCCTTAAGTACTGTATCCCAACCAGATGTACCAGCTGCGGAAATAAGGAGGTAATCTACCTCATCCTGGATGAACTGCTGAGCGTAAGCGATCTGCTCATCGTTCTTAAGGGAGTAAGCGAAAGATGCATCATAGCCGTTCTCTTCTGTGAACATTTCCTTCATGGACTTGTCGTTAGCTGTACGATAACCAGACTCGTTAGGATCGTTGTTAATGATACCAACCTTAATAAGACCATTGTCATCTTCTGCCTTCTTTGCGGAGCATGCGAATGCTGAGAAAGCCAAACATGCTGTTACAAGCAAAGCCAAAAACTTCTTCATAAATTTTCCTCTCTTTCATATAGAAAAGTTTCTGACAACATCAGTGTTGTCCTTCGATGATTCGATTGTAACAACAGTATTTTTTGCTCACAATAAAGGCCAGACACATTTCATTTTATGAACAATACAAATTTTTACGCCCTCGCACAAAAACCAGACAAATTTTAAAGTGCCAGAAAATTATGTTGAAAATCCTACATTTATACCACTTTTTTGTTTGTTTTTTTCAGAATTGTATAAAAATCTCAAATGGAATATCCTTTGTCATTCCGCACACAAGCTTTGTTTTTAATTGATTTTTTTACTCTCGTTTGTATAATTTTATAAATTGAACTTTACAAAATTTTAAGGAAAACGCCCCAAATGGCCTCAAAGTATAAAATAATCGCCCAAATTCTAAAAGAAGATGTTATGACCCACAGAAATGAGGGTGATTATAAGCTGGATACAGAAAAGGAACTTTGTGAGAGATTTGGTGTCAGCCGTGAGACTATCCGCCGCGCATTAGGCGAACTGTTAGAAGAAGGTCTGATTAAGAGCCGCCAGGGTAGTGGTTACTATGTTCCTGGAATTAACTCAGAGTATCTGAAACAGATTGCCGTAATAGTTACTTTCGAAGACGAGTATATTTTCCCAACAGTTTTGCACGATATGCAGAGCGTTCTTAACCAGCATGGATACACAATAAAAATCTATCCTACGCTTAACCGAGTATCAGCAGAACGTGAAATCCTGCAGGGATTGCTTATGCATCCAGTAGGCGGAATAATTGCAGAGGGGTCCAAGACTGCTCTTCCTAATCCTAATGAGGATCTGTACCTGGAACTCACCAAAAAAGGCGTCCCTATAGTTTTCTTTCAGGGAATTTCCAGAAATCTCCAGAAGTCTATCCCTTATATTGTTGATGATAATTACGGCGGTGGTTATACCCTGGCCACTTACCTGATGAATAAGGGTTATCGACGTCTGGGTGGCATATTTAAAAGCGATGATATTCAGGGTATAGACAGATACAGTGGCATGATGCATTCCATCAGAGACCGAGGCTATGCACTGCCTGACAGAAGTATCTGCTGGTTTGATACAGAACAGTACGCCACTGTGGTACACGACAATTCAGAAATATTAAATGACTTTCTTAAAGAGAGACTGAATCATTGTGATGCTATAATCTGCTACAACGACGAGATTGCCTACAATCTTATTAAGCTGTTAAAAACCAAAGGCCGAAATGTGCCAGATGATATAGCGATTGTATCTTTTGATAATTCTTATTACAGCAGAATCTGTCCGGTTCCAATCACCTCTATGTGGCACAGTAATCAGAGAATGGGACTGGAGACAGCTAACTCATTATTGGCATTAATTAAGGGTAAAAAGAACACATCCAAGGCACTGCCATGGGAGTTAATCGTTAGAAATTCCGGCTGATACTCTGAATTGATACTCTGTATTAATACGATCTGGAATCGAGAAGCTCATCCGTGATATCAACAGATGTAAAATATCCCTCATCTACATACTGATATCTGTCCACCTTCTCCCCTCTTTCCATGGCGCTGATACAGGATTCAACGAGTGGACCCAGCATTGGATTACATTCTATACATACAGAAATTTTTCCCTCACGACAGTATAAAAGAGCCTGCTTTGTCGCATCGAATGCAATAATCTGAGTGCCACCCTCACCGATTCTATATCCGTATTCACCAAGGGCAATTATGGCACCAAAAGCTTCATTATCATTCTCACAATAAACAACATCAATCTCCGGCAGCACCTCACAGCCTGCAAGGTATTCCTTCATTACTTCATAAGTCTTAGCCTGAGTAAAATCACCATCCATGGAACATATAATGTTCCACTGAGGATTTCCCTCTACTGCTTCAGTCAAAGCCTGTGTTCTTCCGATCTGGGCGGATGAACCCTGTGTGCCCTGTATATGAACAATATTAATTTCCTGATCAGCTGGAAATTCATTCTCCATCCATGCCACCGCACGTTCACCTTCAGCATAGAAATTAGCACCAACATGAGCAGTCACGAGACTCTCATCTGAGATATCCACCATACGGTCAACAATAATTACAGGAATACCGGCATCATAAGCCTCCTGCAAAACTGCATCCCAGCCACTCTCACTAATTGGCATGACAACAATGTAATCAACCTTTTCCTGAATATAACGTCTGATAGCCGCGATCTGATTTTCCTGCTGCTGTCTGGCATCATCATAGAGCAGACGATAACCGTTTTTCTCTGTGAATACTGCCTGCATAGACTCAGTATTGGCAGCACGCCAGTCAGACTCCGCACCAGTCTGAGACATTCCAATAACAATCAAATCCTCTTCCTGCGTATCAGGGGCTGCACATCCGGTAAAAATAAATGCAAGGAAGACAAAAACCTCGATTACTGCAATTAACTTTCTCACTGTGCGTCCTCCTCATCAGGAATATGAACTGTAATAGTTGTGCCCTCGCCCTCTTTGCTTTCGACATCGAGCCCAGCCTTATCACCAAAGAAAAGGCGAAGTCTCTCATGCACAGTAACGAGACCAAACCCAACTCGCTCACCGCCATCTATGGCACGGCGAAGCTCCACTAATCTGTCATGAGGAATACCTGCTCCGTCATCGATTATTTTTATTATAATTTCGTCATTAAAGCGCGCACCCTTAATCTTTATGGTGCCACCGCCACGCTTCTCCTTTAGACCATGATAAAGGGCGTTTTCTACCAGTGGCTGCAGGGTAAGCTTAGGGAGCATCTTACCAAGTACTTCCTCTTCAATATCAATTGTATAAGTAAGAATATCCCTATAACGCACCTGCTGGATCTGAAGATAGCTTGTTACCTGCTTACGCTCATCCTCCAGAGAAATTATATCTTTACCGTTACTTAAGGTGTGACGGAAAAAGTCCGAAAGGTCAGAAACCATTTTCTCTGCAGCCTCTGCCTTCTCTGCCTCGATAAGCCAGATAATCGTATCAAGAGTGTTATAAAGAAAGTGCGGATTAATCTGCGCCTGCAAAAGGGCAAGCTCTGCCTTACGAAGGTTTTCCTGCTTCTCAGTGGACTCACGCATAAGATTATCCATGCGGTTAACCATCTGCTCCACACCGACACCAAGGTTATACATCTCATTAACATTAGATTCGACAGGTGCCCTGGCTGTCAGATTACCATTACCAATCTCCAGCATTCTGTCATTAAGCTTCTCTACAGGATCTGTGATAGAACGGCCAAGTATGGCTGTATATCGAATAAGATAGACAACAAGAACACCAAAGACAGCGAGGATGATTACCATCTCCACGATGAGTCTTATATATATCTCATTTTTAATAGTATTAAGATGGGATGCCTCACAGTACAGATACTCATCCATATATTCTTCAATGAGTGACGTAATAACATAGATGTTGTTTTCCAGCTGAATCTTACGCTCATCATAGCTGTTGGTCTGATCAATTATCTCGATCTGCGTCTCCAGATTCTCGCACAGATTGATTACGCTGTTGATGGCAGTAGAACTGTCCTTATCCTCAGTGCTCTCAGCAAGGTCCATGGCAAAAGCTTTGGCAGCACGAACTTCATTAAGTGGAAGGCCAGTAGAGAAACGAGACTCGATAACGTAGTAATACATTTTAAGATCGATATCATCTTTGAAATCTCTGTTAAAATCCGTGGCTTCGGTAATGTTATGAAGAGCATCATTATATCTGATCTGATAAGAGGAGAGGGTCAGCGTAACAAGCATAACAACGGCGACGCTGATAGCAACGAGCGCTAGCAGCAGTCTTCTCATCTGCATAGAAATAGAGAGCTTATCTTTTTTCATTATGACTTACCCTGTATACGATAATCACGAGGTGTCATACCCTGTGTCTTCTTAAACAGAGAACTAAAGTAATGCGGATCTTTATAACCGACCTCAGCTGCTATCTCACCTGATTTAAGTTCAGTTGTTCTTAGAAGCTGCTTCGCACGATTCATACGCTTATTAGTAACATACTCTACGAATGTAACCTTCATCTCCTGACTGAACATAGCAGAAAGATAATTAGAACTTACCTCGACTGCACCTGCCACAACATTCAGTGACAAATCTTCATCTGTATAATGGTTGTCGATATAAGCAGTCGCACGTCCGAGAATGTCCATGTACTGGTTAACAGATTTATTGGTTCTGATCTTAACTGTCTGAAGCAGAAACTCTGTGAGATAGCGCTTCAATGACTGGGTTGTAACTGTACTCTCCGTTAAATCAAGACATGAAATCTCCTTAAGGAATGCCTTGTGATCAACTCCCAGAGAAGTAACATAATCCACAGCAGTAAATCTGCAGTTAAGCATCAGATAGTGACAAAAAGACTGAGATGATGTGGCACCACCAAGACTCAGCAAAAATTCATTTACAAAACTAGGCACCTCTTCAAGAGACGCACTTCTCATAAATGTAAGCAAAATTTCTGGTCTGAGTCTCGATAAATCAACCTGACTAAGATCAGTAACTGCACCTGTATTTAATAGTTCTCCGGCTGTGCTTTGATTCAGCACGTGACAATCGGAGTTAATATAACGAAGCGCCCAGTAAGTAGATATTTCCTTATAACAGTCTGGCAGTGCGCTAAGTCTCTCTACCGGAGTTCCTACAGCGATATACCAGTCATCCGAACTGGCCTCATTAGTGCATGTATCCCTTAATTCAGCAACCAGACTCTTAATGGACTGATTTACCTTCTCCGGCTCACCCTTAATAAGCACAAGATAAGATGTAATATTCCATCTGATAAGAATATATTCAGGATACTTTAATATATAGGAAAGTATCTTCTCTCTTAATTCTTCGTCCTCGTCTGTAGTCTCATTACTAGGAATTGTGAACATGGCCAGAGAATAACTCGATGCTCTGATATCAATCTCCAACTTGGCTGCATCTTCGTATATTTTCTGAATGGAAGACTTACCCTCAATAATTCGCTCGATAAACTTATGGTGTGCAAAAAGCTCATATTCCTGAGAATCAACAGTGTACTTTGCTGAGCCCTCATCCTTCGCTTTTTCTTCCTCAATTTTAATTCTAAGTCCATCCAGAACTTTAACAAGATTCGACTTTGTTACAGGCTTAAGAAGATACTCTGAGACACCCAGCTCTATCGCCTTCTGCGCATACTCGAAATCATCATATCCGGAAATAATAACAATCTTTATATCAGGAAACTCAGCTCTGACCATGGACGCCAGAGACAGACCATCCATAAATGGCATCTTGATATCTGTAATTAATACGTCTGGCTTTGTCTTGGCAATTAATGGCAAAGCAACCTCACCGTCAGATGCCTCTCCTGCGAATATATAGCCACAAGAATTCCAAGGCACGGTATCCCTAAGTGTCTCTCTAATTGTTAATTCATCTTCTACTAAGAATACTTTAAGCATTGGCAATCCTTATAAATTTATTTGTTTTGCTATAACGCAAAATCATTATAACACGTACAAATGTTATTAGAAATTAATACAAATCAGGATGGAACGGCTGTATTATGGTATTGGATTTGCGTCAGAAGCAGTTGGCGCACGAAGAAAATTTACCTGGGACTTACGCTGATGAGAATTTATTTCGCGCCACTTGAGGGCATTACCGGATACATTTACCGTAAAGCTTATGAGGAGCTTTATGGCCACGTGGACAAGTACTTTGCCCCTTTCGTATCCCCTGCCGAGAACTGCGCACTTACGCCAAAGGAGCGCAAGGACCTGGCGCCTGAGAACAACAAGTGCGGTTACCTTGTCCCACAAATTCTCACCTGTAATTCTGGTTATTTTATCGACGCTGCGAAAGCCATCGGAGAGCTCGGGTATAAAGAAGTGAACCTTAACCTCGGCTGCCCATCCGGCACCGTGTGCTCCAAAGGAAAGGGCGCGGGCTTCCTCCCAGAGACGGACAAGCTTAGGTCCTTCCTGGATGATATCTACGCGTATGGTGACGCCCACGGGGTAAAGATCTCCCTTAAGACCAGACTTGGCTTTTATAACCCGGACGAGTTTTATGACCTGGTCGAGATTTTCAACCAGTTCCCCGTAAGCGAGCTCATCGTTCACCCACGAATCCGCACCGACTACTACAAGGGGGAGCCACGACAGGAATACTATGCATACGCTCTCGAGCACGCGAAATGCCCTCTGGTCTACAACGGCAACATCTTCGCCAAGTCTGACTACGACAGTCTGTGCGGGAAGCTTTCTCATGAAGTGGACACCATAATGCTGGGACGTGGACTTATAGCTAATCCATCACTTATAAATGAACTCACCACAGGCAATACTGAAGTGGACTATAACAGCTTTTGGAAACTTCACGATACGCTTTATAATGAGTACCAAAAGGTCATGGCGCCGGACATTAATGTACTATTCAAAATGAGAGAACTTTGGACTTACTGGCGTTCCTTGTTTGACGGCGAAGACCGCACCATAAAGCAGTTATTAAAAGCAAAGAAATATGCAGAATACGAGGCTATTCTAAGTAATCTTAGATAAAGATATATGGCAGATAAAAAGAAGAAAATAATAAAGCTTGTTGCAATCATTACTGGGGCCGTACTTGTCGTAGCGGCGGTAGTTCTTGGTGTGCTTTATAGCCGTTATAAGAAATTCCTTAAGGCGCAAATAGTAAAAGAAGTTACTATCGAGGCGGGTGGTTCATTTGGACTTAGCGACTTTGTTACTGCTGATGCACCAAATGCCTCCTTTGTGACAGACATCTCCTCCATTGATACCAGCGTTCCACAGAGCTACGTGCTCGATGTACAGACAGGAAAATACCATGTTAATGTGGTTGAGAAAGTTACCCTGAACATCGTGGATACAACAGCTCCAACTGGAACTGCTGTCCCACAGACCATCTACTGGGACATGATTCCTGAAGCCAAGGATGTTGTAACTGATGTTTATGACCTGTCCCCTGTGGAGATCTCATATGCTGAAGAGATGGGCAGCGAGCTCGATGCTGGAGATCAGAATGTTCCTGTTCGCATCGCTGATATATATGGAAATTCGATTATTGTTAACGTGCCATTTACTGTTATTTATGACCCAGAAGCGCCAGTAATTACAGGAACACACGATATTGAAGCTTTTATTGACGATACTATAGTTTTCAGAGATGGCGTTGTCGTAAAGGATAACTACGATAAGAATCCTGTACTTACCATCGACACTTCCGAAGTGGATCCAACTAAGGAAGGTGTGTACACAGTATCTTATATTGCAACTGACGATCACGGCAATACTTCTTCTGTTAGTATAAAACTCACTCTCCGTATCAAGCCAGATAGATACTACGACCCAGAAGAACTCTATGTTATGGCGGCTGAATTAATTGATAAACACCACATCGTAAATCACAATATGTCTGATATGCAGAAGACTTTGCACATCGTTAACTGGGTCAGCCACAACATGAGATATGTCAGAAGTTCTGACCGTGTGGACTGGACTGCAGGAGCATACGATGGAATGACTACTCTGCGTGGTGACTGCTACAACTACATGGGTGTAGTTTGTGCCATGCTTGGCGCAGAAGGAATTGAATGTATCTGCGTAGAGCGTTTCCCTGAAGTGCCTTCACCACATTTCTGGAATATCGTTAATATTGATGGCATGTGGTATCACTGCGATTCTTGTATCGCACCAGACATGAATGTTAAATATCCATTTATTTGTCTGTATACCGACGAGGAGGCCAAGAGATGGAACTATAATCTCGATTACAGTAAGCTCCCAGATTACGTAATCTTTGGTACAGAATCTCTCCAGAGAAAGCTGGATTTCACTGGCATTCCACTTAAGGAAACACCACCTGAGACTCCTCCACAGACAGATCCTGCACCTAATCCTAATCCAGATCCTAATCCGGCTCCTGCCCCTGAACCAGAGCCAGCTCCACCACCAGAGACACCGGTGAATCCTGAAACATAATGTATTTATGACTCTTCTATTCTCTGATTAGTTATATCAACGATATGTTTAATGAGATCTATTAATAGTTTTATTCCATATATAATGGAAACGATGATAATACCAATTCCTGCGAAGATTCCAATATTCCCCAGGACAGATCCGTCTTTTACAAATCCTTCGACTCCCGATTTCTGCGGATCATCAGGATTATATCTAATGTTCAGCTGCTGTCCTACAGAATATCGATCTCTAATCTTAGGAGATATGTGGTGATATGAAATATATTTCAGACCATTGGCCTCGAATTCAATCTCGACAACTAGCCCTTCAAAATTCTTAGGACCGTTATCCTCATTATATTTGTGCTTCACGTATTCATCGTAGGTATCAATAGCTATAACTTCACCTGGTGCTGTGCTGGTATAATCCTGTCCGTGATTAAAAATCGTGGAATGCTCGAGACCCCAGATATTAACAAATATTCCTATGATTATTCCTAGAGAAACAAGAGGATAAGACATAAGAGATCTTATGCCAGATCCGCTTCCCTCACCTCTGTCATAATCCATAAATACGCCCCCCCTTCGACCTGTAAATCATGGTTCTATTATATCTCATACTTATCGACTATAATATGTATGGATATTTTTTTGGAAAAGGGATATGACAATGAACAAAAAACTACTTACTTCAGCATTAGCTACTGCTATGCTTATGTCTTTCTGCGCTTGTTCAAAGCAGGAAACAGCAGAAACAACTGGTACTACCACAGAAGAAACAACTGCAGCCACTACACAGTCCGAGCCAGTTCCTGAGACAACTGCCGAGACTACAAAGGCAGAGATAGTAATTCCTGATATTGATCTGGAAAGCTTATCCACCTTTACAGTTACTTCGGAGGATTTGCACGACGGCGTATGGGATGACGTTATTTCAAATACTTCTGCCGGTGAGAACAAATCACCTGAGTTATCCTGGGATACAATCGATGGAGCCTCAATGTATGTGGTCTATATGATCGATACATCTGCTGGTAACTGGATGCATCTTAAGGCGACTGATATCACCACCCCTTATATCGAAGGCGGAAGCCTTAACAGTCTGAGCTACGTGGGACCTTATCCTCCTTCAGGAACTCACGACTATGTTGTCTACGTATTTGCCCTTAAGAGCAATCCAATAGCGGTAAAGGGATTACTTGATATTAATAATACGTCCTTAACAGATATTTTCTCATCTCTGGACGTAAGCGAGGCTGGCGAAAGCGGTAACATCATCTCCTACGGAGTGCTAACGGGAACATATTCAGCTAAGTAAACAAAAGAGCCTCTCTGGATTCTACTTCTGATCCAGGGAGGTTCTTCTTTGTCTTAATCTTTATCTTAATCAATTAATTTACTTTGTACTGTTTCTCTAGGCTACGGTGTCTCATAACCATGAATGGCAACGGAATGATAACTCCCCCCATCATAAATACCATTTCCAATACTTCAGATGGCGCTATATATCCCAGCCAGAAACCCAGCTCAATGCATATTCCGTAAACTATCCATATCATGCCGTGTTTCTTATTCCACTGTATTACATCTGATATTTCTTCTTTTCTTGGCGGGTCAATAACGTTATAAAAACCTACAGGATTTTCTTTCTTAGTTATCTGACACAGACCAATAGTAACCATTATAAGAGCTACAAATGTTATGATAACTAATCCCATTATCATGGCTGCATTCATATCGTCACCAAGCCTTTCTCTAATTAATCCTCAGAATTATTCTCACAATAAATCTGAATCGCATTATCCACAAATACAGCAGTTCCTTCGCCACCACATTCATCAATATTTCTAGTAAAATCACCACCACCTGAATACATTTTACCTAATCCTGATAATATCTTATTATTACAGTTATAGAAATTTTCTGTAATGTACTCCTGTATTCTCTTAACAAGATTCTGAGCCTCAGGTGATGCTGAATCCTTATCCTTTATCTCACCAGCTTCCTTGAAAAGCAGCATAAATCTATCTGCTAAGATTTTCTCATCATCCTCAGTACGATTTTTCTGCTTTTCCTGCATCTGCTCATACTCTGGTGTATTACCATATAATTCCTTGGCCTGTCTGGAATACTCATCGAGCTTACTTCTGTCGAAAGCCTTAAAATCCATATGCTTTACTCCTAACATTTTTATTCCAAGTGCAAAGTTCATCAGGTTCTCTATATGTTCCTTTTTTAACTTAAGCAATTCGATTTGTTGCTCCAGAGCTTTGCTTCTGTCAAAATCAGGACTATTAATTATTTTCTTGATGTCCTTCAAAGGAAACTCCAACTCACGAAACAGTAAGATGTGCTGAAGGCGTTCCAGCTCTGTATCGTCATACAGTCTGTAACCAGCATCGGTATATCCCGTCGGATGCAAAAGACCAATCTGATCGTAATATTGAAGAGTGCGTATACTCACTCCAGCAAGCTTACTCACCTCATGTACTGTCATCATTTTTGTTTCCTCCTTTAACCTGGTAGCCACAATATAAACTATCACGTAACGTTAGGGTCAAGTCAAATTTTTCGCACATTAAAAGAGGCTGTCTCCCAAGAACATTTAACTCTTAAACTGGTCCCATTGTCAAGGACAATTAAAGAAAAGGCCGTTTGATAAGACTA
>JAKSRI010000017.1 GCA_024403695.1 Saccharofermentans sp.
TTCTCTTTATCGCTGGTGGTATCGGTCTTGCTCCACTTCGTTCTGTAATCAATTATTGTATTGATAACAGAGAAGATTACGGAAGAATTGATATTCTTTACGGTTCACGTTCAGCTGATGATCTCGTTAAGCTTAAGGAGATTCAGGAAGTTTGGATGAACGTACCAAACGTAAATGTATATCTCACAATCGACCGTGAGCAGGAAGGTTGGGACGGTCACGTTGGATTTGTTCCTGCTTATCTTGAGGAGATTGGATTCAGTACTGATTGTATCGGTATTGTTTGTGGTCCTCCAATCATGATTAAGTTTGTACTTCAGGGTCTTAAGAAGCTCGGATTTACAGATGATCAGATTTATTCCACATTGGAGCTTCGTATGAAGTGTGCTATTGGTAAGTGTGGTAGATGTAATATTGGTAATAAGTTCGTATGTAAGGATGGCCCTGTTTTCAGATTCGACCAGATTAACGAACTTCCACCTGAATACTGATGTGAAAGGATAAGAAACATGGAAGAATTTGTAAATGTTTATTTTTTCGGTAAGAAGTACGAAGTACCTGCTAACCTTACAATCATGAGAGCTATGGAGTACGCAGGATACCAGCTCATGAGAGGTTGTGGATGCCGTAATGGTTTCTGTGGTGCTTGTGCTACTATTTATAGAATTAAGGGTAAGAAGGATCTTAACTTCTGTCTCGCTTGTTCTACAAAGGTTGAAGAGGATATGTATGTTGCTACACTCCCATTCTTCCCACTCGACAAGCAGGTATACGATATCGAGACAATTACTCCAGATCAGCAGCTTATGATGCAGCTCTATCCTGAGGTTTATGCTTGTATCGGTTGTAACGCTTGTACAAATGCTTGCCCACAGCAGCTCAACACAATGCAGTACATCGCTTACGCACAGCGTGGTGATTATGAGAATTGTGCTGAGGAGTCTTTTGACTGCATTATGTGTGGTAACTGCTCCAACAGATGTCCAGCTGGCATTTCTCACCCACAGGTAGCTATGCTCGCTAGAAGAATCAATGGTAAGTATATTGCTAAGGAAGCTGAGCACCTCTTGAACAGAGTTAAGGAGCTTCACGATGATAACAAGCTTACAGATGACGTTAAGGCTATTATGAATCTCTCTGAGGCAGAGGTTCAGAACCTTTACAACACAAGAGATATCGAGAAGTAAATCTTAGAGAGGAGAAACAACAAAATGTATCCAGAATCAATGATGGAATCCTTGAAAAAGGTTGAAGCAAACAGAGCGGCTAATGCAGCTTACGAGCCAGCACGTATGTCCGCTGAGGATAAGGACGCACTTCTTAAGAAGTATCATCCAGACTATATTGAGGATCAGTTCGAGAACCTCAAGATTGGTCCTAACAAGGGCGAGAAGGTTCCACACGAGCTCGCAGCAATGCTCCAGGCTCACAGCCGTCTTGCTAACTATGAAGTAGATCTTTCTAACCCAGATTATGATGTAGATGTACTCGTAATCGGTGGTGGTGGATCTGGTTCCGCAGCTGCTATCATGGCTAACGAGGGTGGCGCTAATGTAATGATCGTTACAAAGCTCCGTCACGGTGACGCTAATACAATGATGGCTGAGGGTGGTATCCAGGCTGCTGATAAGGAGAATGACTCTCCAGCTCAGCACTTCATCGACTGCTATGGTGGTGGTCACTTCGCAGCTAAGAAGGAGCTCGTTTATAAGCTCGTTACAGAGGCTCCAGATTGTATCCTCTGGCTCAATCACCTTGGTGTTGAGTTCGATAAGGACGAAGATGGAAGAATGGTAACAACACACGGTGGTGGAACATCCCGTAAGAGAATGCACGCAGCTAAGGACTATTCCGGTGCTGAGATTATGAGAACTCTCCGTGATGAAGTTATCAACCGTAAGATCCCAGTAGTAGATTTCACATCTGCTATCGAAATCATTAAGGACGATAAGGGCAACGCAGCTGGTGCTGTACTCCTCAACATGGAGACACGTCAGATTAAGGTTGCTAAGGCTAAGACAGTTATCATCTGTACAGGTGGTGCTGGTAGAATGCACTACCAGGGATTCCCAACATCCAACCACTACGGTGCTACAGCTGATGGTCTCGTACTTGGTTACAGAGCAGGCGCTAAGCTTCTCTACCCAGATACACTTCAGTATCACCCAACAGGTGCTGCTTATCCTTCACAGATCCTCGGTGCTCTCGTTACTGAGAAGGTTCGTTCTATCGGCGCTAAGCTCGTAAACGCTAACGGTGAGGTTTATATCCACCCACTCGAGACACGTGACGTTAACGCTGCTGGTATCATCCGTGAGACATCTGATCGTGGAAATGGTATTGATACAGGTGATGGACAGGCTGTATGGCTTGATACACCAATGATCGAGCTCATCCACGGTGAGGGAACAATCATGAAGAGAATCCCAGCTATGCACCGTATGTTCGCTAAGTTTGGTATTGATATTCGTAAGGAGCCAATCCTCGTATATCCAACACTCCACTATCAGAATGGTGGTCTTGATATCGACACTAACTGTATGACAACTGAGGTTGAGAACCTCTTCGTTGCTGGTGAGGCTGTTGGTGGTATCCACGGTAGAAACCGTCTTATGGGTAACTCACTCCTCGACATCATCGTATTCGGTCGTGATGCAGGTATCGCAGCAGCTGCTAAGGCTAAGGATGTTACAGTTGGTAACCTTACACTTGATCATGTTAAGGCATTCGAGAAGGAGCTCGCTGATGCAGGCATCGAGACAGAGCTTATCTCACCTAAGCTTCTCCCTGACTATCGTCCAGAGGATAAGAAGGATCATATGCTTGACGTAATCGTTCCAGACTACAAGTAATATTAAGTATTTAGCTTAAATTAATAATCCGTCTCTAAGTTTCTTAGAGGCGGATTTTTTATTCTATTTCTTAACTAAACTCTTAACCATTTCTTAATCATTAAATGTCATAATCAAAAATGTCAAAGTAATGGCAACATAAAGGATATATTGTTCGTCTATAATTAAGACAGCAAATTAGGAGAATAAGGGATAGATATGGATAGTAATAGTGAAAGGACATCTGGATTGGATATCAGGAAGTCATATCCACAGCCATTGCAGCCAGGTAGTTCTAAGGTGACTGAACATCATGAGTCACCAGAGCTTGCACTTCGTAAGAAGAAAGCTCGTAGAAAAAGAAGCATAAAAGAGTGGTTTTTGTTTACAGGATATTTAACACCAAGTTTTGTAGGTGTTCTTGTATTTTTCTTTTTGCCATTATTGATGCTTCTTAAAACTTCATTTCAGAAATCTGCATCAAATACAGAATTTGTTGGATTCCGTAATTACACAAGAACTCTGACAAATCAGTCCTTCAAGACAGCTTCAATTGATACATTGAAGTTCGCGGTATGGGCTGTTCCTCTTGCAGTATTGTTAGCTCTTCTTCTGGCAATCCTTCTTAATTCTGGTATTCCAGGAAAGAGTATGTTCAGAAGTATCCTTCTTAATCCAATGATGGTTCCTGTAGCTTCTGTCGTTTTGATCTGGCAGGTATTTTTCAGCTACAACGGAGTTATTAACGGATGGTTCTTTGACTGGTTTGGAGCAGATAAAATTGACTGGCTCAAATCAGACAAAGCACAAGTAGTTATTCTGATTATGTTTCTTTGGAAAAACCTTGGATATAATATGGTGCTTTTCTTGGCAGCTCTTAATAATATTCCGACAGAGATTCTCGAGTCAGCAGCTATGGATGGAGCAAATGCGTTCAAGAGATTTTTCTCCATTAAGAGATACTACCTTGGCTCAACAGTTTTCTTTGTAGCGATTATGTCACTTATTAACTCATTTAAGATTTTCCGTGAGGTATATCTTCTTACAGGTGATTATCCATATGGCGATCTTTATATGTTGCAGCACTTTATGAATAACGCATTCAACCATCTTGATTACTCCAAGCTCTCAGCTGGCGCTATCGTGATGTGTATTGTAATGATTATTATCGTTGGCGGAATGTTCTTCGCTGAATCCAAACTTGATAGGGATGTGGAGGACTAAGCTATGGATAATACAAAACAGGCTATTAGAAGAGCTGCGGCTACCAAGGCAAGACGTAATGTTTATATTGAGACTCCTAGATACACATCATACTTTGACAGTATGACAGACAAGCAGAGAGAGGAGTTTTTCAAGAAGGAAAAGAAAAAATCTGCAAGGGCAATGAGACTGCGTACAGCAAAGCATAATATTGCTATGAGTGCAGGCGTAATTGTCGCGACAGCAGTTTGTATTTTGGCAATCGTTCCAATCTTTTTTACTTTCCTTAATTCCTTTATGTCTTCACCAGAGATTAAGGATAACTACGGAGTAATTTTCCAAAGTTTGTCTGGATACAATTCTGAAGGTGCTACATATATGTCAAAGACACCTTCACTTAAATTAGTACCGCAGTATGTAACACTTGATCAGTACAAGAATTTGTTGTTCATGAGTCCAACCTATTTGTTGAAATTCTGGAACTCAATAGTACTGGTAGTACCAATTGTTGTAGGCCAGATGTTGGTAGCATGTCTCGCATCTTACAGCTTCGCGAGATATAGAAAAAAGAGAAGAGAAGTGTTGTTCTTCTCCTACGTTATCTTGATGCTTATGCCATTCCAGGTAACACTGGTACCTAATTATATGATCGCGGATAAGTTGGGAATTCTTAATACAAGCTGGGCAATTATTCTGCCAGGTGTATTCTCAACATTTGCTATATTCTTGTTAACCAAGTATATGAGACAAATTCCATCCGCTTACATCGAAGCAGCAAAATTGGATGGCGCATCTGAGTGGCAGATATTCACAAGAATTGCATTGCCAACATGTAAGAGTGCGATTTTCGCATTAACAATCTTGTTGTTCATCGATTACTGGAACATGGTTGAGCAGCCACTTGTATTATTAACAAACGCAGACAAGCAACCGTTGTCGGTTTTCTTATCACAGATAAATGAAGCAGAAATTGGAATTGCTTTCGCGGCATCTGCACTTTACATGATACCGCCCCTTTTGATTTTCCTTTGGGGCGAAGAGTACCTGGTAGAGGGAATCTCCCGTTCAGGTGTTAAGTAAAAAGATAATTTGGAGGATAAATAAAAATGGCTAGTTCTAGAAGAGATAGAAAATGGGTAATAAGGGCGATGGTAGCTTTCGTGCTTATTCTTGCATTGCTTACATTTTTCTCAAACACAATTATGAACGCTACAATCCCTAAGGTAACAGGTACTAACGCAGTTCGTGGAAACCTTTCACATACTAATAGCGCACAGTCTACTGTAGTTGTAGAAAACAAGACAGATGTTAAGGGTATCGAGGGTCGTGAAGTAGAGAAGGTGCTCGTTGGCGACTACGATTATGTTAATAAAGGCGACACAGTAGTAGTACTTAAGGATATTGAGGATCAGACTGAACTTGATGATCTTCAGAAGCAGCTTCTCGACCTTAAGAGACAGGCTGAGTACGCAGACAGAATGCCTTCTGATCCAACAGATTACACATCTTTAAGAGAGGGAATTACTTCTGCAAGTCGTCAGCTGGAAGAAGCAAATGCCAACCTTACAGCAGCAAAGAATAAGAGTGCAACTATTGCAGCTGCTCAGGACGCTATTAAAAAGACAGAGCCTACAGTAGTAAAGTTGGAGGCACAGGTTACTTCTGCATCTGATACTGTAGAGAACATTAATGCTGATATTAGTGAGGCTCAGAGTGAGCTTGCAACAATTGAGACAAAAATCAATATTTTGGTAACTATTGGAACACCTACTCCAACTCCAATTGATCCAGGAAAGCAGGACGGTACAGTTGATCCTAAGTATGATCCTGATAAGGATACAACAGAGATGGATGATCTCTGCCGTCAGCGTGATGAGCTTAACTATAAGATTGCTGAGTTAGAGAGCCAGAAGGGTGATGCTGAAACTAGACTTGCTACATTGTCATCACAGTATGCAGATGCTAAGGCTGTTCTTGATGAGGCGAATGCGACTATTGAGGCAGCAAATGCTTTGCCGTCTGTATCCGAAGCTCAGTCAGCTGTAAATTTGGCTCAGTCTAGTTTGACTCAGGCACAAAGAGCTTATTCCAACGCTCAAATAAATGATGGTATCGCACATGACAAAGAGCAAGATGATATCGCAGACCGTAACAAGCAGATTGAGAAAATCGAGAAAGATATTACAAAGCTCGAAGAGAAAATGAATGCTACTGAGATAAAGGCACCTGCTTCAGGAATGATTTACGGAATGTCTTTGATGGAAGGTGATGTAATGACACCAACTGTTATCTTTACAATCATTCCAGACAATCCAGAGTGCACAATCACATTTACTTTTACAACGAAGTCTGCTGAAAGCTTCTATGTTGGTATGGAATTGTCCGCTGATTATTATTGGTTGGATAAGTGCATCATTTCCAACATTAAGCCAGATCCACAGAATCCAAGAGAGAGCCGTCTCGTAAAGTGTGATCTTGTTGGTGACTATTTCTATCCAGGTGACACTATTACAGTAACAGCAGATCGTTCTAATGAGACTTATGATTTTGTTGTTCCTTCAAGTGCAGTTAATGAGGATAACTCAGGTCAGTTTGTATACGTAATCAAGGAGTCTTCCAGCCCATTGGGTGATAAGTATGAGGTAAAGAGAGTATCAATTACTGTAGAGAATACAGATGGTTCACTTTCTGCTATTAAGCCTTCATCAGACGGAGAGTCACTCCTTAATGAGGGCATGATTGTTACTCGTAGTGAGAAACCATTGCACGACGGTGACAGAGTAAGACTTGAAGACTATAGTGGTGAAAAGTAATTCGCAAGAGGAAACATATGGGTATTGGTAATTGGTTAAAACAATATGCACGTGATACGGGCAACTCTTATAAAATAGGTTTTAAGAAGCTCGTATTCGCTGCGCCATTCTGGGTGCTTCTCATTGCAGTAATACTTATTGCGACTGGTTTTATAAGAATAGGTATTCTTAAGGCTAATCGAGTTGATCAGAGAATGGCAGAATACTGGCAGCAGGGCGGAGATGTAGATTATCGTGAGATGACTGTATATGCTCGTGGTGCTCGTAGCGGTGGTGATACTACACCTATGACATATATTAATCAGGAAGTATCACTTAAAAAATCAGATGTAATTTTGATTAGAACATACCTTCAGGGTATTGTTGATTCAGGATCAAATAACCGTAAGGAGAATGGTCTTGATAAAGAGGGTAATCCAGTTGGTTGGGAAGACTGCTATAGCAGCACAATTAAGGCTACTGTTTCAACTCCATCTGATTCAGAGCGTAATAACATTTCAATCAATGCAGATTCTGAAATCATTGCAGTTGGTGGAAACTTCAAGGCTTTCTATCCATTTAAATATCTCTCCGGAGGATTCCTTCCTGAGGTATGCACAGATTCCAATCAGATTGTACTTAATGATGTTCTCGCATGGAGATTCTTCAATTCTGATGACGTTGTTGGTAATAAGGTTGAGATCTGGGGACAGACATTTACAGTTGTCGGCGTTGTAGCTGAACCAAAATCAAAAGTAGATTCAGAAGCTGAAACTGATATTTGTAGAGCATATATTTACTTTTCTGCGCTAGAGAGATTTACAGCAAGCGGTGAAACTTCTAACGATGGTTATGACACAACTTATGAGTATGCCATCCAGTGCTATCAGGCAATGCTTCCTGAAATTGTAAAGGGTGTTGCAATTAACGACTTCAAGTCAGCACTTCCAAACTACAGTGAGACAAACCCTCAGATGTATGTGGTAAGTAATACAGATAGATATGGAATATTGAAAATCTGGGATGACATGGTTCCACTTGGTGAGAAGGCAGGAATTCTTAGTAATTACGAGCTTCCTTACTGGGAGAAAGCCGCATGGCTCACAACACAGAATTTATTCCTCTTTATGTGGATTACAGTTGCAGGATTTGTACTGTTATTTATAGGAATAATAATGACAGTAATGCATTTCAAAAAGATAGATAAAACAGAATTGCAACATTTGGATAATATAACTGAAGAATAAGTCATATATAATCGGAAGGTAGAGGTACTTTCCGATTATTTATTTTTGCAGAAATTTATGGAGGCGTCAGATGAACAATAAAAGACTAAATCAGAAAAAAGTAAAAGTTATGGCTATGACTATTACTTCAGCTATTTTATTTTCTGCATGTGCAATAGATATGGATAAGGTTAAGGAAGCAACTATTGATCTTGGTTATGACTTGCAGTCTGCTTTTACAGAAGACGAAAGCGAACCAACTGTAGCAGAGACTGAGCCAGTAACAACTGAGGAGACTGTGGCAGAGACAGAAACTATTCAGGAGACAGCACCTGTAAAGGAAATCGTCACACCAGAACCAACAGAGGAGCCAACACCAGAACCAACTCCAACGGAAGAACCAACACCAGAGCCTACACTTGCGCCAGAGAGAGTAGACTTTTCAGAATTAACAGAAGATCAGCTCACAGATGACATTACTTTGTATACTGAGCAGTTTGAAGAGCACTATGCTATTTCTGTTGATACTAGAGTAGCAGACTTTTCTGGCAACAGATTGGCATTATCTTCAGAGAAGGAAATCGTTTCAGTAACAGCTGTTAACTTGTATCTCGATGGATTCTACTATGAAGCCGAGGGAATGTATCTTAGATACAGAAATGAAGGTCTTGCTGAGACTGGTATTCTTACAGGAATGATTCCTAGTGAGATAGTTGATGAAGAGATTGATGAGGATGAGATCCCTGAAGAAATCGATATAGATACTTACGAGATAGCAGATGAAGATGTATATCATGTAGTAGTTAATTACGAGTATCATGTAACTAATAGATTGTTTACTGTAAATATGAGTTATGAAGTTACAAGAGGTGATGAAGTAATTACAAGTTCCGAGGAAGTATTAACAGTAGATATTTATACAGGACAAACAATTACTTTTGATATGCTCTTCAAAGATCCAGATGCAGTTCTTAATTCAATTAATGAAGAGATACTTGAGAAATCAGAAGTTAATAAGGCTAAGACTTCAGATATTCACGATGTAACTATGGTATTTGATAGTGATAATAAAAATACATATATAATAGTAAGTGGATATGTAAAGGATGAGGAAATTAGCTTAGAAATAGATATTGATGATTATAAAGATTTGATGACTAGATACGGAAGAATAGTCCTATTTTGATAAAAAATTAACGATATATAACCTCTTTTACAACGATTACATAAAAATTCAACAAATGGCAAAGTGACAAACAAACAAATCGCACAAAAAAAAGTTGCATATCTGTGTAATTTGTTGTAAACTTCGACTGTAAGAATTCGCGTTTTGTAGAATCATGTATTTTGCAGGCAGGCGAATCACGTATCTTCCATTAGATGCGTAAGCAAAATTTGGTCCTAACGGACGGAAATAAAACCTTAATTTTATGAGGAGGCAAAAACAATGAAGACAAAGAAGATTGTTGCTTTAGTTCTTTCTATGGCAATGGTTCTCGGTGTTGCTGCTTGTTCTAAGGACTCTGCAGAGACACAGGCTCCAGCTGGCGATGCTGCTACAACAACAGCTGCTGCTACAACAGCAGGTGCTGCTGAGACAACAGAGGCTGCTCCAGTAGAGACACAGGAGATTGTTGTAGACACAAGCAACTACAAGGAAGAGGAAGTAGCTACAGACGTTGCTAACACAGACGACAAGGATGGCGAGCTCGTTATCTTCGGATTCAACGATGAGTTCATGTCCAGAATCAACGAGTATTCTGAGATTCAGATCGATGCTGATCACTATCAGATCACACCAAACGATGGTTCTGCTTACACAATCCTTCTTGACACAGTTCTTTCATCTGGTGAGGGTGCTCCAGACCTTTTCGCTTGTGATGCTGACTACGTTAAGAAGTACATCGTTTCTGATGCTACAGTATCTATCAACAGCCTTGGTATCGCTTATGATGAGCTTTCCGAGATGTATGATTACACACTCAGATTCGGTGCTGATGACAACTCCGTAATCAAGGGTGTTACATGGCAGGCTTGCCCATGTGGCGTTTTCTACAACAGAACAGTAGCTCAGAACACTCTCGGTGTTTCTGATCCAGAGGATGTTGCTCCATTCTTCGCAACTTGGGATGCATTCCTTGATGCAGCTGAGACAGTTGCTGAGGCTGGTGACTACAGAATCGTTTCTGGTTGGGATGATGTATTTAAGTCTTACCTCAACAGCCGTAAGGCAGGTTGGGTAGTAGATGGTAAGGTTAATATCGACCAGTCTCTCGTAGACTTCTTCGATACAGCTCTTGCTCTCTATGATGGCGACCTCACATGGGGTACATCACAGTGGTCCGGTGACTGGACAACAAACGCAACAAACGAGACAGTTCTTTCTTACTGGGGTCCAATGTGGCTTGGCTACTCCCTCGGTATGAACAACGGTGATTCTAACCCAACTGCTGGTGACTGGGGTATGGTTTCTGCTCCAACAACATGGTACTGGGGTGGTACATGGATCATGGCTTCTAAGTACTGCGATAAGCAGGCTGACGTTGCTCAGATCATGAGAGACGTATGTATCGATGAGGGTACACTCTCTTCTATCAACACAAAGTACGGTGATTTCGTAAACAACATCGCTTACATGACATCTGTTGCTTCTGATAGCACAGCTGGTGTAGAGTGGCTCGGCGGCCAGAACCCATTTGGTGTTCTCCTTGATGCTGCTAAGACAATCGACAACTCTTCTGTAGGTATCGATGATGCTTCTATCAACGGCTTGTTCACATCTGTTGTAACTTCTTATGTACAGGGTGATATCCCATCTGTATCTGAGGCTAAGACAGAGTTCACAAACCAGGTTATCGCTGGTGGTTTTGCTAATGCCTAATCTTTGATAGGTTATACAGTAATTAACTAAGGTAATGTGCGGGGCGGGGACAAAACCCTGCCCCGCATTTTCCTTTTACTAAAAATTTAGGGCAAAAAAATTTTGGAGAGTGACGAAGATGGCAAGAGGTACTAATAATGGCGGCCACAAGGGCTTGTCATATACCAAATTCGGATACATCTTTATCGCCCCATTCGTTATCGTTTATACAATCTTTAGCTTATATCCATTGCTTACTACATTCTGGTACAGTGTATGTAATCCAAAGTCTAACGAGGCGGATTTCTGGGGTTTCGGAAACAAAGACGTATTTTATGATCGTTATCTTGATCTTACAGATAGAGCTATCTATCCAGATCAGGAGTCCTTTGAGAAGGCTACTAACATCTCAATGGCAGATTATCAGCTTATCAGAGATTACTTTAAAGTACAGGACAACGCTGATGACTACTTGAGTGAAGAATATCTTGGCGACATCATTAACATTGGCACTAAGGATAATGGTAGTGGTGTTACACTTTCTGCAGATACAATCAAGGTACTTGAGCAGGCTAAGAATGATAAGAGCATGCTCCCACTTACTGAGAGTTATATCGCAGATCCAGAGAACAACGCTTATACAGATATGTTCAACTGGAAGGACACTTACAACGATCCACAGGCTTTTTCTGAGGATAACGTTGGTAAGATTTACAACACTCTTGATGCAATTGTTAATGCTGATGCATCAGAGGATACAGAGACTGAGGATAACCTCAATCAGTCTATCATCGTAATGGACGATGGTTTCTTGGATATCATTGATGCATTGAGTGATGATAGCGAGTTTACACCAGAGCAGAAGGCTATCGTAGCTAAGATCGCTGAGAACATTGGTGTAGATGATCTTAAGGCATACTTCGAGGGCGTTAAGTCTGGTGATAACACAATTGACGATGCTTCTTTCTACTATGCAGTAAGAAACCTTAACACAGCAACTTCTTCTTTCATCTGGGAAGATGAGAATGGTGAGATGCAGAAGGGTGTATTCGAGATTAAGCTCACAAGTGCTGAGACATATCTCCAGAAGAATGTATGGGTTTCCACTATTACTTCTTTGAATACATACTCTGATTTCCCAGCATACAGCACTCGTGAGAAGAGCTTGTATGCTGATAAGGATGCAATTCTTGCAGACCTTACAACACTTAGCAATGCAGGTATTATCACAGTTGAGACATATAAGGTTGAGGGTGATAAGATCACATTGGTTAAGCCAGAAGGTAGAGAAGGTGTTGAGTATACAGCAAACTTCTTGCAGATGATCGAGAAGGAGTCTGATGCCGTTCTTGGTGATGGTAACGCAGCTATCGGTCAGCTTAAGAACTACTATGATTCTGTAGTATTTACAGATTTTTCTAAGGACAATGCACCTGCTTCCCCTGTAGTAGAGGCTAACAACGCAGGTTATAAGATTGAGCAGTACACAACAATCAACGGTGAGCTTGATATCGATAAGTACCTCGAGTACAAGACAGCTGTTGGTCTTAAGGATGCTCTCAGCTATGACAACTACGTTAGAATGGATAACGAGATGAAGGCTGAGAATAAGAGACAGGCTGAGGCTATCATCGCTACAAACTACCAGGATCCAGCTGTAAGAGAGTATGGTTCTGCTGTAGATGAAGAGCTTGTTGATTTTGATACAAATGTATTCTCATTCGATGTTGATAAGAAGGGCGAGGGTCTTGATGACAGAATTACTGTCGAGGGTAACACTCTCCAGGAGCAGCTCGACTTCCTTACTCCAATTTACGAAGATCACCTTGTAAAGGACGCTGATATCATCAACGGACCAGTAAAGGGTGATGATGGTAAGAGAATTGAGTACCGTGACGGCCTTAAGGGTTGTAAGGGTACAGACCGTTTCCAGATTAGATCTGCATATTATGATGTATATCTCCGACTCCTCAATGCAGAGAGACAGATTAAGAACCCAACAGGTATTCTTTCTCAGGTTGACTCTACTAAGGAGTACATCTTCACAGGCGGAGAGAACTTCAGACTTGTATTTACAGATAAGACAACAAGAGACACAGTATTTGGATCTTTCGTATCCACAGGTGTTCTCTGGATCATGGGCTTTATTCCACAGATCCTCCTTGCTCTTCTCTTGTCTAACTGGTTCACAGACAACAGATTGCACCTTAAGGGTCTCAACCTCATGAAGGCTCTTATGTATTTGCCAAACGTTATCACCGCGGTAACAATCGCCGTATTCTTCAGACGAATCTTTAACTATTCATCTGGTGGATCTATGTCAGCTTCTCAGATCGTTCTCCGTAAGCTCACAGGTCACGGTTATAACTTCTTTGCAAGCCCATGGGCTTCTAGATGGCTCGTTGCATTTATTAACTTCTGGATGTGGTATGGTAATACAATGATCGTATTGATCGCTGGTATTACATCTATCAATGAGTCTCTCTTCGAGTCTGCTCAGATTGATGGTGCTAACAGCTTCCAGACATACACAAAGATTACACTTCCACTTTTGAGACCAATCCTTCTCTATACATTCGTATCTTCTTTGATCGGTGGTCTCCAGATGTACGATATTCCAAAGAATATCATCAACACATCTGCTCTCATCAACTTCAACGGAACACGTATCTACTCTTTGAGAACAGTTCTTATGTATGTTAATGAGATTGCCTTCGGTGCTGGTAACAACAAGCAGATTGGACGTGCTTCTGCAGTATCCTTGATCTTGTTCTGTGTTACAACAGTACTCTCTATCCTCATCTTCTACATGATGAGAGATAAGGATGCAGCTAAGGCTGCTAAGGCAAAGAAAATGGCAAGAAAGGCAGGAAAATAATCATGGCTAAGAACGATGAACCAAAGCTTCATTCCAAATCTGGACAGATTGCATTTGAGTCTACTATTGTTTATGTCGTAGTTATCTTCTTTGCAATCTTGGCTATTATCCCATTCTGGTACATGTTCATGAATGCTACATGGGATTCTGTACACGTACAGTCACACTTCCTCTTGTATCCTAAGTTCGATGGATTTAAGAGTCTTAGAGCTAACTGGGCATACCTTGCTAACAAGGCATCCTTTAAGTTCGCAAGAGGTTTCTTTAACTCAGCTGTTATCTCAACATCTGCTACATTGTTGACAGTATACTTCTCAGCTCTTACTGCTTACGGTCTTACTGTTTACCAGTTCAAGGGTAAGAAGACAATCTTCGCAATTATCGTAGGTGTTATGATGGTTCCTACAGCTGTAAACATCACTGGTTTCTATAAGCTCATGGAGACAATGAACCTCATTAATACAAAGTGGCCATTGATTCTCCCAGCTATCGCAGCTCCTTCAACAGTATTCTTTATCAAGCAGTATCTTGATTCTTCACTTTCTGTTGAAATCATTGAGGCTTCTAGAATTGATGGTGCAGGCGAGTTCTTTACATTCAATAAGATCTGTCTCCCAATCATGATTCCAGCTGTTGCTACACAGGCTATCTTCTCCTTCTTGGGTTCTTGGAACAACTTCTTCGCTCCATCTATCCTCTTGACAAAGACAAGTGAGAAGACACTTCCATTGATGGTAGCCCTCCTCAGCTCTGACCGAGTTGTAGAGTATGGTGCTGTATATCTTGGACTTTCCGCTTCTGTAGTACCTGTAGTTATCGTTTACGCTTTCCTCCAGCGCTTCATCATTCAGGGTGTTGCTGCCGGCGGTGTTAAGGAGTAATAACTACTTAAATTGCATAAAGCAAAAAATAAATAGCGTCTCTCGAAAGAGAGGCGCTATTTTTATATATAGATGTCCAAGTATTAATAGATATTTAATAAAAGATAGTGTAAAATTGAAGTACTGTTTAGTAAAAATCACAATAATGGAGGCAAGACATATGAAGTTTGGTCATTTCGATGACGCTAGAAGAGAGTACGTCATCAATACCCCAAGAACACCATATCCTTGGATCAACTATCTTGGAACTCAGGGATTCTTCTCATTGATTTCCAACACAGCAGGAGGTTATAGCTTCTATAAGGATGCTAGACTCCGTAGAATTACACGTTATCGTTACAACAACGTACCTATCGATATGGGTGGTCGTTATTTCTATATTAATGATAATGGTACAATCTGGAACCCAGGTTGGTCTCCAGTAAAGACTGAACTTGATTCATATGAGTGCCGTCATGGTATGGGATATACAGTAATCGAGGGTAAGAAGAATGGTCTTAAGGCTGAGGTTACATTCTTCGTACCACAGGATTACGATGGAGAGGTTCAGCAGCTTGTTCTTACAAACGAGGGTGATGCAGCTAAGGAGTTTGCACTCTTCTCATTTGCTGAGTGGTGTCTCTGGGATGCTCAGGATGACTCCAACAACTTCCAGCGTAACTTCTCTACAGGTCGTGTAGAGATTAAGGATTCTGTAATCTACCACAAGACAGAGTACAGAGATCGTCGTAATCATTATGCTTTCTATTCCGTAAACGATACAATTGACGGATATGATACAGACAGAGATTCATTCATTGGTCTTTACAATGGATTTAACAACCCAGAGGCTGTTATTGCTGGTAAGGCAACTAACTCTTTCGCAGATGGTTGGGCTCCAATCGCTTCTCACTACAAGAAGATTACTCTTGCTCCAGGTGAGACAAAGACATTGGTATTTGTTCTCGGTTATGTTGAGATGCCACAGGATCAGAAGTTTGAGGCTGATGGTAAGACAATCAATAAGGTAAAGGCTCTCGAGATGATCGAGAAGTTCAATACTCCTGAGAAGTTCGCAGCTGGTATGGCTGAGCTCAAGGCTTACTGGGATCACCTCCTCGGAATCCTCACAGTTGATACACCTGATGAGAAGGTTAACAGAATGGTTAACATCTGGAACCAGTATCAGTGTATGGTTACATTTAACCTTTCACGTTCTGCTTCTTACTTCGAGTCTGGTATCGGTCGTGGTATGGGATTCAGAGATTCTAACCAGGACGTTCTCGGATTTGTACACCAGATCCCTGACAGAGCTAAGGAGAGAATTATTGATATCGCTTCAACACAGTTCCCAGATGGTGGTTGTTATCACCAGTATTCCCCTCTTACAAAGAAGGGTAACGCTGATATCGGTGGTGACTTCTCTGATGATCCACTCTGGCTCATCCTTTCTGGTTCCGCATATATCAAGGAGACAGGTGACTGGTCTATCCTCGATGAGATGGTTCCATATGATAACGATATGTCCATCGCTCAGACAATGCTCGAGCACTTGAAGGTTTCCTTCTATCGTATCGTTAACAACCTTGGACCTCATGGTCTCCCACTCGCAATGAGAGCTGACTGGAATGACTGTATCAACCTTTCATGCTTCTCTGACACACCAGGTGAGTCTTTCCAGACATATACAAACCCTAAGTTTGCTGCTGAGGGTGGTTACTCTAAGGTAGCTGAGTCTGTATTCGTTGCTGCACTCTTTACATTCGCAGGTCCTAACTATGTTTCTATCTTGAAGCATGCAGGTAAGGATGATGAGGCTGCTGCAGCTCAGGCTGAGATCGATAAGATGAAGAAGAACATGATGGAGTCCGCATGGGACGGAGATTGGTTCCTCAGAGCTTATGACGCTAACGGCGAGAAGATGGGTTCTAAGGAGTGCGAGGAAGGTCAGATCTTCATCGAGCCACAGGGCTTCGCTATCATGTCCGATATGGATGCTGAGGTTACAAAGAAGACTCTCGCGGCTATCGATGAGAGACTTAACACACAGCATGGTCTTGTACTTAATAACCCAGCATTCTCTAAGTACTATGTACAGTACGGTGAGATTTCTACATATCCAGGTGGATATAAGGAGAACGCTGGTATCTTCACACATAACAACGCATGGATTATCTGTGCTGCTGCTTATGCTGGTGAGGGTGATCAGGCATTCAAGTACTATTCTGAGATTGCTCCAGCATTTACAGAAGAGACATCTGATCTCCACAAGACTGAGCCATATGTATATGGTCAGATGATTGGTGGTAAGGATGCTGGTTCTGATATCGGTCAGACAGGCAAGAACTTTGGTCAGGGTAAGAACTCATGGCTCACAGGTACAGCTGCTTGGAACATGGTAGCTATTTCCCAGTACATCCTCGGTGTACAGGCAGACTTCGATGGTCTTAAGATTGATCCATCTATCCCATCAAGCTGGGATGGAATGAAGGCTACACGTCAGTTCCGTGGTGCTACATACGAGATCACAGTTAAGAACCCAGATCACGTATGCAAGGGCGTTAAGTCCATGGTAGTTGATGGTCAGCCAGTTGCTGGTAACATCATTCCAGTTTCTGAGAGCGGCGTACATACAGTAGAAGTTGTTCTTGGATAATTAAACTTGATACTTTAACAGTTGCCTCGCTATTAATAGATAGCGGGGCATACTGATTATTAGGAGGTAAAGAAATAATGATTAGAGGAGAGAAGGCTAGAGCTCAGCTCCGCACACCTGAATCACTTCTTAAGCAGAAATTTGGCGTTGATGGTAATATCAGCGCACAGTACATTAGCACAGTAGGTAGCGGTGTAGTTGCTGGTATTTCTGGGCTTAAGTTCGAGTCACCAATTATTTCTGTTTTGCTTCAGTCTGAGGATCTTGTAAATTTGTTTTCAAAGACTTTTGCAGATAAGAAGAGCATTCTCTTTGCACTTGATGATGGTAAAGTAACAATCAAGACAGAGAAGGATGGAAAGATTGAGCCAGCAGGATGTGAGAATTGTGCAGCAACAGCTGCAAAGATTATTGCAGAGGCTGAATTCTGGGGTGGTAAGCTTAATGAGAATGGTGAGCTTATTGCAGACCCATCTACACCAGCTCCAGGACCACACTATTATACAAATATGCTCCTTGGTAACAGAGTAGGATTTGACCGTCCTCTCCAGAGTACACCAAAGAGTGCCGTTGACAGACTTGGTGGTGGTTCATTTAGAGCACATGCTGATACACAGGTTCTCGCTACACGTTGGGATTATCTCCCAGAGGAAAATGGTTTCCCTGCAAACAGACAGTTCTACCTCACAGAGAATGGAAAGCAGATTTTCTATTCTGGTAAGGCTGTTGATGAGAATCTCGAGTCTGTTCAGACAATTCATTCACAGAATAGAACAACAATTTCTTATGTTCTTAAGGATGGACTTAAGGTTAAGAGAACAATCTTCATTTTGCCACAGGCTGAGGGTATGCCACTCGCAGTAGAGGCACAGATGATTGATATCGAGAACACAGGTTCTAAGGATAGAGATCTCAGAATTGTATACACAGGTATGTTTGGTACAGGTGATACACATGCTCTCATGGAGGATGTAATCTTTACAACTGTAGTAATGCAGTCTGAAGTATTCTTTGATGAGAATGATGAGATTAAGGCTATCAGTGTTAACCCTAATGCCAAGAGACATAAGGGTAATATCAGATTTGACACTCTTCTCGTTCATGATGATGAGGGAACAAAGATGCCATCTGAGTACTGTGCACGTTACGCTGATTTCGTTGGTAGCGGATCACTTGAGAAGCCTCAGTACCTTTCAATCCTTCCTAGCCGTCCTTCACGTAAGGGTCCTGGATTCTATGCTTTGGCAACAGAGTTCACAGTTAAGGCTGGTGGTAGTGCAAGAGCTGATAACTTCACATGCTGTAGTTCTGATGCTGTTAACCCTAATTATGTTGAGGAAGAGGAAGAGACAGTAAGAGTTGAGCTTGATGCTCTTATCAAGAAGTTCTCTGATAAGTCTGTTCTTCCTGGTGAGCTCCAGAAGGTTATTGACTATACTAAGGATTACGCTAAGTACATGAAGATTTCCCACGAGGATAAGAACTTCGAGGCTTACGTTAACAATAACCTCCCATTCCAGGTATTCTATCAGACATTCGTATCACGTTCTCTTGACTGGACACAGAAGGGTTATCGTGAGATTGGTTTCCGTGAGATTCAGGATATCTTTGCTTCCATGTACTATTTTGTAGGTATGGGACAGCAGGAGTTCGTTAAGAAGCTTCTCCGCGAGTGGATTTCTAACGTATTCGAAGATGGTTATGCAAACCATAACTTCTACTGGAAGGGAAAAGAACCAGGCTGGTGGTCTGATGATGCTCTCTGGCTTCTCCAGGCACTCGACCGTTACGTATCTCTCACAGGTGACTATGACTTCCTTAAGGAAGAGATTGCAGTTGCTGGTAGCGAAGGCAAGAAGAGATCTATCCTTAACACAATTAAGGCAATCATCCTTTATAGTTCCAAGATTTCCGTTGGTAAGCACGGTATTCCTCTTATCGACAGAGCTGACTGGAATGACTGTCTCCGTGTAGATCCTGATTGTATCGGTGGTGCTGCTAAGATCGAGGCATATAAGGAGCAGCTTGCTGCTAAGGGTAAGGCATTTGGTGAGGTTCCATTCGAGTCAGAGTATTCTGAGTCTGTAATGAACGGTTTCCTCCTCAAGGTTGCTATTGATGCTGCTACAGGTATGTTCGAGAAGACAGGTGATAGCGCATATGCCGCTGAACTCAAGGAGTTAAGTGAGTCTGTTAAGGCTATTATGAGAGAGAATGCTTGGAAGAATGATTTCTTCTGCCGTGTACTCTTTAATCGTTCTGATAAGCCAGATATCGAGTACCTTGGTGCTGCAGGTGATAACCTCCAGGTAGAGGATGCTCCAGGATCCTACTTCCTTAATGTATTCTCATGGTCTGTTCTTGCAGATTGTGCTGATGAGGCTCAGATCACATCAATGCTCGATTCTATGGACAACTACCTCAAGTCACCATATGGTTTCAGACTCTGTTCTACAGTTAATTATTCTAAGATTGCTCCATCTATCGACGTAGCACTCTACTATCCAGGTGACCGTGAGAACGGTGGTGTATTTAAGCACGCTAACATGATGGCTGCAGCTGCTATGCTTAAGGCTGCTAAGTCTGTTAAGGATGTTAAGCTTGCTGAGAGACTTGCTGATACAGCTTACTGGGTAATCGACATGATTCTCCCATACAGAACTATGAAGTCTCCATTTACAGTTTGTGGTAACCCAAGATGGTGTACACAGTACAACAACAGTGATTCTGGTGAGAATATCGGACCTACACTTTCCGGTACATCAACATGGTTGTTGCTCTGCCTCTTCAGCTGTTTTGGTGTAGAGTTCACATCTGATGCACTTATCGTTGAGCCACTCCTTAGAAAGGAAGAGACAAACTTTAATGTAACAGTTAACAGCGGACTTGCAGTATATGATATTACTGTTTCTAAGCCAGCAGGATTTAAGAGAACTGCTGAGGGTGTTAAGGTTACATGTGATGGTCAGGCTCTTGCTGACGCTAAGGTTCCTGTATTCACAGATGGTAAGACACATAAGGTTGAAGTACAGTTCTAATTAATCATTTAAACTGATTCTTAAATCCCCGAAGTTTATCTTCGGGGATTTTTTGTGCAGAAAATGCAACCAGCATGGGTAAATACCGTGTATATAGGTGAGCAGGAGGAATAAAAATGAAAAACATAATTAGAACAATAATCGCAGTAATGTGTATGTCTATAGTATTTTGTGGTTGTGATACAAAAGGAAAAACAGATAGAAAGCATCACAAAAAGGATAAGAAGACAGCTGTCACAGCAATGGAAGATATGTATAGTGATGAAATTCTGGTTGGATACTCACTTAGTGGAGCTGGTTATGGCACAGAATACGAATGTCTGAGCGCAACAGTAAAGATATATAAGAACAGAACTGTAACAGTTACAATGAACATGGAAGGGAATCCTGAGGCAGGTGAATTCCAGATATTAGAGAAAGATTATGAGAAACTCGAGAAAATAATCAATCCCGATGAGATAGCTAATCTGGAAGTTGAAGAACAGATGGAGGTTTGTGATGGAAACTGTAATTATCTTTATGTTTACGATAAGGATAATAATACAATTTCAGTTGGCGGATATATGCCTGAGGGAGAGCGTTTCTGGGAGATTCATTCAGAAATTAGAGAAATCCTGAAACCTTATGATGTCGGACAATATAAAGCAGATTATATAGCTAAGCTGGAATCCCAGTGTGACTATTAATTAATATACATAGATATTTATCACCGATAGATAAATATCACTCGAACTGACATGTTACTATGAAGCCATCTAAGGAATAAGGATGGTATAGTTATGAAAAACATATTTATTAATGCATGTCAGTTATGCGGCAACACTGAGATAATCGATTGTTTTCAGGGCGGATATGCTGCAATCTCTGCAGAATGTAATAAATGGGGAGGAGCTGCTTTGTATCACAGGGTGTGCCGCAGATGTGGAAATGTTGTACAGAGTTATGTAAAAGAACCAGAAAAGTTACTGAAAAGAAGTGATAGAAGAAGATAATAAAAGACCTGCCTTTCGAGAAGAAAGACAGGTCTTTTAATTTAAAATCAAGTAAGAATTAAATCTTAAAAAGTGCCTTAACAGCGTCTTTGTTAACCTTGGAACCGATAACGCAAATCTTACCAGTTACATCGGAAGCACCTGTTCTAACTTCAGATTCCTCTGGCACGTAGTCGAAATGGATCCACTGTCCGTCAGCGCCTGCTACGATACCCTTCGCACGGAGGATAATACCGTAAGATGCGTCTTCGTCGAAAGCCATAAGTGCGGCAGCGATTTCGTCCTGTGTGTAGGACTTGCTTGTCTCGAGGCCAATGCTGTCGAATACTTCATCAGCATGGTGATGATGGTGATGTCCGTGCTCGTGCTCGTGGTCGTGGTCGTGATCGTGACAACCACAAGTGCACTCTTCACCGTGGTCATGATGGTGGTGCTCATGCTCATGATCGTGGTCATGGTCGTGATGGTGTTCGTGATCGTGGTCATGGTCGTGACAGCCACATATTGGACACTCTTCGTCATCGTGGTGATGATGTTCGTGCTCGTGCTCATGGTCATGATGGTGCTCATGCTCATGATCGTGATCATGGCAGCCACATGTGCAATCCTCGCCATGCTCATGATGGTGGTGATGTGCATGCTCCTCAGCCTCGAGAAGTGCAGCAGCCATATCGTCAGCTGTCAATGGATTCTCGATTGCTGTGAGAATCTGTTCGCCAGAAAGCTGCTCCCATGGTGTTGTGATAATTACGGAATGATCATTGATTGCTTTGATAAGTCCAATAGCTGTATCGAGCTTCTCCTCAGAGATGTTTCCTGTACGAGAGAGGATAATTGTACCAGCATACTTAATCTGATTCTCATAGAACTCCTTGAAGTTCTTAAGGTAAATCTTGCACTTGGATGCATCGATAACTGTAACTGTACCGCATACCTCAGTGCCTTCAACCTTCTCAACAGCAGCTACTACATCAGAGAGCTTACCAACTCCGGATGGCTCGATGATGATTCTGTCTGGATTATATTTGTCGATAACTTCCTTAAGAGCTGTTCCAAAGTCACCAACAAGAGAACAGCAGATACAACCGGAGTTCATCTCTGTAATCTCGATGCCAGCCTCTTTAAGGAAACCGCCATCAATACCAATCTGACCAAATTCATTCTCGATGAGAACGATTTTCTGCTTATCATATCCATCGGAAATAAGCTTCTTGATAAGTGTTGTCTTACCAGCACCTAAGAAGCCGGAAAATACATCAACTTTTGTACTCATATATATACCTTCTTTCTATTAATTAGCTGAAATAAATAATCTCGTTTTCAGGTTTACCTGTGATGGCATAATCATCAACTGTGAGGCATGGGACAGCAACTGGTTGACCGTTCTGCTTATCTTCAAAATAACGAACAGTACCTGTAACTCTGAGCCACTGGCCAGCAGGGAAACCAGAACCGAACTCATGGTAGCAAAGCATATTAATCTGACCGATATCGTCGGCACAACATGTATATGCCTGTCTCTGAAGAGCGAATGCTTTATTATTAAGCTGCTTGAAGACAATTGCCTGTCCTACAAGACTTACTCTCTTACCGTTATACTTATCCACATTATCGAGAGCATCTGTCCAGAAAAGACCAAAGTCATCCGGTGCGATAACGCATGGATTAGTACTAAGATCATAAGGGAGATAATCTCCGATATCGAGGAATTCATTCTCTTTGCTTACGAAGTTAACATTAGCGCCCTGATTAAGAGATTTAACGGAACCACGAAGCTTAGGAATATTATTAACTTCTGGATCAACACGATTGAAAATAACAGTGTCGCAGAATCGGAAGTAATCAGCGAATATAGGCTGCATATTTTTATAGAAATCGTTATATGTAGAAGCGTCTACAATTACAATGGCAGCAGCAAGAGCCCAGCGACGTGGAACATCAACCTTGTCGAAGAACTCAGCAGGTGATACAGATCCATTCCACTCCATAAAGATTACATCTGGCTTATATTTCTTCTCGACGTCGAACATAAGCTCCTTTGTAACTTCATCAGTATCAACAGATACGATATTGAGTTTTACATTAGGATATTTCTCTTTGCTGTATTCAATCTCGCCCTCTTCTGTGGCAACAACAACGATCTTCTTATCGCTAAAATTCTCGCTTCCAATCCATTCATCTATGAATGTTGTTTTACCGGCATCAAGGAAGCCAGTGAAAAAATAAACTAAACAATCAGCCATATTAAACACCTCTTTTTTCTCAATTTACATTTTCATATCAAGGACGCAATATTTCAAGTAACAAATGCATGAATTTTGAGGGTCGTGGTACAATTGATTTTATGGAAATTAAAATTGGTAATGTAACAATACCTGCGCCGCTAATTGCGTTGGCTCCGATGGCAGGAACTTCAACTGTGACTTTTCGTGGGATTTGCCACGGACTGGGTTCTTCCTATGCGCCAACAGAGTTGGTAAGCGCACGTTCTATAGTTTATAACGGCACGGAGAAAAGCTTTCGTTATCTGGAGATAGACCCAGAGCATGAGGGTGTTACTTGCATACAGCTTTTCGGAAATGAGCCAGAGGACTTTAAAGTAGCAATCGAGGCTATCTGTAATGACCCTCGTCTTCAGGCCGTGGATATAATTGACGTTAATATGGGATGCCCGGTGCCGAAAGTGGTAAAGACTGGCGCCGGAAGTGCGCTTACCAAGGACCCGGTGCTCGCGGGTAAAATAATGGAGACAGTGCGTGCGACAGCGGAGAAGTACGGTAAAGCAGCTACTGTTAAAACAAGAATTGGCTTTAACGATGCTATGCGTAATGGCCCGGAATTTGCCAAAGTTCTTGCTGAGTCTGGCGCACAGGCAATCTGCGTTCATGGAAGAACAGCATCACAGATGTACAGAGGCACTGCTGATATTAATGCGATTGCTCAGATGAGAGAGGCAGTTAAGGATACAGGTGTAGTATTTATTGCTAACGGTGATATTACTGATGGAGAGTCCGCTAAGAGAATGCTGGATGTTACTAAGGCTGACGGACTCATGATTGGCCGTGCATCTATGGGAGATCCATGGATATTTAATCGTGTCAGACATTATCTTAATGAAGATGTAATCCCTGTGTCACCAAGCCCTAAGGACAAGTGTGATATGCTTCTTAATGAGCTAGTGGGTACCGCCAGTCATGTTGGCGAGCCTACTGCCGTAAAGGAAATGAGAAGTGTAATGCCGCACTACATTAAGGGACTTCCTGGTTCTGCGGTGATAAAGACACAGCTTTGTCTTGCTTCAACAATTGATGAAGTAAAGAAGATATTAGAGGACAGTATTAAGCTATGGGAGTAATAATTCACATACCTGCGATAGTTTTAATTGTTATTGGTTTGTTGGTTTGTTTTCTCGGATATAAGTTTTTCAGACTAAGCTTGTCGCTTATAGGTGCTGGTCTTGGTGTGTTGATTGCAGAATTCCTGTTTGATAATTATGCTTCTGTAGTGAATCTGGATGGAAATGAAGTAGCACAGGTTATTATTGTTGCATTGTTTGCCATCGGTTTGGGATCCTTGGCATATTCTCTATATATGAAGGCGGTAATGTTTATTACTATTCTAGGATGTGGATTCTGGATTAGTAGTTGTTACCAATCGTATAGTGGAGATGCGAGTGTAAAGGGCATCATTATTTCCTGGATAGTTGGTATACTGGTCGGACTCATTTTCGGTGTCGCAGTAAGAAAGGTTCAGAGATGGGCAATCATATTATTTACAGCGTTTTCCGGAGCGCAGATTGTTGCAAGGTTCTCGGCTATGTATATGATTACTAATCCGACATTAGAAGATGTGACAGTTAAGATTGGTAAATCGCTCTTTCCTGGAATGACTGAATCGCCACAAACATTGCTTGCCGGGATATTGCTGATAATGTTTTTTACAGCAGGTGTTATTGTACAATCCCAAGGAAAGAAGTAATATTGCCTAATAAATAACTAATTTGAGACTATATATAAAGGGAATAAGGCGTTTTAATTAAGAATTGAAACTAAAGGGGTATGAATATGAGCAATAATAATAACAATATGAATAATATTCCTCGCGAGATGTCTTTTGATGAGCATGCTTTGAATGGCGTTCCTCCACAGGGCGTACAGGGTTATAGACCGGGAATGTACCAGCAGTTGGGACAGACTCAGCCATCAGCGCCAGCACCTCAGCAGGGTCAATACCAGCCTGGAATGTATCAGCCAGGTATGTATCAGCCTGGAATGTACCAGCAGGGAATGTATCAGCAGGGAGGAAATCCTCAGCAAATGAATAATCAGGGACGTAACAAGAAGGGTGCAAGAACCCCTAATATGAATAATCAGGCATATGCTAATCCATATCAGGCTGCGTATGATGAGCAGATGAGACTTCAGAAGGCTCAGATGGAGCAGGACCGTAAGCGTGGCGAGAGAGATGCCAAGAGAGAGTTTAAGAAGCAGGAGCAGAAGCGTAAGAGAAAAGAAGCTGCTGACAGAAGAAACGACAAGCCTGTTAATTTCATCGCGAGATTAATCGGAGGAATTTTGCTTCTTGTTCAGTTCATCCTTGCAGCAATTACAGGATTTTTAACAGTTAAGAGTAAGATGCTCCCATTAAAGTATCTTATTGTTGCATTGGTAGTGCTGGTTGCACTTGTAGTTCTTAATTACTATTTGCTTAAGGGTGGTGCACCTAGAAAGAAGTTTAAAGCCGGTTTTGTCATGACCATAATAAGCTGTATTGGTCTTGCAGCCGTTATTTACTATGTATATGGTGGAATCAGTGCGCTTGAGGCTATTACAGGATATAAGGTAGAAACTACTGTATATGGTGTTTATGTAAGAGAAGATGATCCTGCCAAGAAAATGAAGGATGTAGCGAACTATTCTTTTGCTACATGCTTCAATATGGAAAGTAATGACCAGGATGATATTGTTGGTAAGGTTAAGAAGGAGATTGGAAAGACTCCAAGCACAATGGACTATCCTGATATGATGAGCCAGATTGACTCTCTTCTCGATGGCACAAATGGTGCTTGTATCATGAGTGAGACTAACCTTAAAACTATTGCCGATGTTGAAGGTTATGAGAACATCAATGACAGAGTTCGTCAGATTGGTACATTTTCGATTACTACTATTGTTAAGACAGCATCTGACAAGAACATTACTGCTAGTGATACTTTTGTTGTATTTATCAGTGGTATTGATACTGAGGGCGACGTTTCTGCTAAGAGTAGAAGTGACGTTAACATCATTGCCGTTGTTAACCCAACAACTCATCAGGTCCTCCTTATCTCAACTCCTAGAGATTATTTTGTAACTCTTTATGGATTACCTAATGGTGGTTCTTCTTCTACAAGAGATAAGCTTACACATGCTGGTAACTTTGGTATCGACTGTTCTGCTGCTACTCTCGGTGCGTTGTATGACGTTGATGTTGACTATTACTTCAGATGTAACTTTACAGGCTTCAGAGAGATCATCGATGCTCTTGGCGGAATTGATGTATATTCTGATTACAACTTCAGCTATGGCGGATATACATTCCATCAGGGTGAGAATAAGAACTTAAGTGGTGACGCAGCACTTTGTTTCGCACGTGAGAGAAAGTCTTTCTCAGATGGTGACAGACAGCGTGGACGTAACCAGATGGCTGTTATCGAGGCAGTTATCCACAAGATGACATCACCAGCAATCTTGCGTAACTATTCAGATACTATGAAGGGTGTAGAGGGAAGCTTTGCTACAAGTATGCCTTATGACCTTATCAGTGGTCTTGTAAATGATCAGCTTGATAATGGTGGCGACTGGGATGTTCAGAAGTTCAGTGTAACTGGCTCTAATTCCAGCAGTACAACATACTCAATTCCACGTCAGAAGGTTTACGTAATGGAGCCAGATATGGCTACAGTTGAGCAGGCTCGTCAGTATATTAAGGACATGTTCGACGATAAGGAAATCCACGTTGCACAGTCATAAATACTGATTGTGAACAAGATTTACTTAGACTTTTTTGATATTTCACAAAATTGTCAAATTTAAGGTTGATTATTGCCTTTTATCTTGATATTATTCGTTTACGTAAGGAGCAATTAAGTGTTTGTGACTTACATTAATTAATGACAATTTTCTATATCTATCCCTTATTCCATGTTGAGGGCATCCAGCGAACCTGGGTGCTTTCAATATTTTTGGGGAAAAATTTTAGTTAACTTTATTGATTATATTTCCGGATAAGAATGCCTTAATATTCTCTGCAGCAGCAACGATTAATCTCTCGCGTGTCTCTTTTGGCGCCCATGCGATATGTGGTGTGATAATTGCACGTGGAGCACCGAGAAGAGGATTGTTTTCTTTCATAGGCTCTGTGGAGACAACATCTGTTGCATATCCGCCAAGTTTACCTGAGTTTAGAGCATCGGCAATATCCTGCTCCACCACCATTGGACCACGTGCTGCGTTGACGATGAGCACGCCGTCTTTAAGTGTAGAGATAACATTTTTGTTTATGAGACCATTTGTCTCCTGGGTAAGTGGCGCGTGAAGGGAGATGATGTCTGCCTTTGGCGCAGCGTCCTCGAAAGTGCTAAACTTTATGCCGTTATCCTGTGCCTTGGTTATGTGGTGTGGAACGGCAATGACGTTCATGCCAAATGCTTTCGCCGTCTCACAGACTTTAGAGCCAATTTTTCCGTAACCAACTACCACTATAGTTTTTCCGTAAATCTCCATAAGAGGGCTCTTCCAGTAACAGAACTGTGGACAGCGCACCCAGTCACCGTCCATAACGCTGTCCGAGTGAAGTGCCACATGGTTAGTGAGTTCCAAAAGGAGCGCGAAAGTGTGCTGCATTGTGGCATAAGTGCCATACTCTGGGACATTTGTTACGACGATGCCCTTGTCGGCAGCGGCCTGAAGGTCGATAACGTTATAACCTGTAGCAAGCACGCCAATATATTTAAGGTTTGGGAGTTGATCAAGAGTTTCTTTTGTAAATGGAGTTTTGTTTGTGATTATAATCTCAGCATCTTTGGAACGCTCAATTATCTGATCTGGAGTTGTAACATCATAAGCGGTTACTTCGCCGATTGCCTCCAGCGGAGCCCAGTTAATATCTCCCGGATTTGCCGCAGAACCGTCCATAATTACAATTTTCATGATGAAAACCCTCCCCAACGCAAGTAAATTTGAATTTTTTCTTTATATTATATGATAAAATTTAAGGGAATTTGCTATAGGGGGATTAAGCCATGTATTTATTCTGTTATGCCCGTTCTAAGAGAGCCCAGGAAGTCGGTAAGAATTTGCTGAACAAGGCAGAGGGCGAGTGGATTAATACCCTTGATGATTTCCTTGGAGGAGAAGCTTCTCCTCGTGTTGACGGAGCTGTTGTTCTGATTCTTCCACCAGCATCTTCAGTAAAGATTATGACTGAGAAAATCTATCCTGCAGGAATTAAATATCCTGTGTTCTGTATGGCTTCAGATGGAAGCAGTGCCATGATACTTAGACACAGTGGTTATAATACATATGAGCTGTTTGCCAAGATGTGTGATCTAGCTGGATGTGCAGCACTTTCTTCTCCTCTTGATAAAAAGGAACTTGCAGCAGACCTGATGGTACCTGTAGAGGAATACCATATGACAGCAGATAATGAGGATCTTCTTAAGGAGATTAGTGAGCACATTGCAGCCGGTGGAAATGTAACTGTATACAGTGATATGCAGATAAGATTAGGCGAACCAGTTCTGGATTCACTTAGCTATTCAACATATATTTTGAGAAATAATCAGCATAGAGAGTTATGCCAGGCTTATAAGTCTGCATGTGAGGCTGATGAATATACTATTTTTATTACATGTACGAAGCTTCCTGATGTTCCAAAGACAGGGAAGTGTCTTAAGCTTATTCCTAGACATATTGCCGTGGGTGTGGAGTTTACTGCTGGTCGTGTAGACCCTGACTATGCATCAAAGACAGTTCAGGATGTACTCATCAGACATGAGATTGATCCATTGGCAGTATCTACAGTAGCAGTATCTACTATGGCTAAGGACAGTGAGGCAGTAATGAAGATTGCTTCTGATATCGGAAGCTATGTAACATCCTATGACCTCAGACTTCTTAATGCAGTTAAGGTTCCTTTGAAGCCAACATATTCTCCTAATAGACAGACAGCAGATCTTTGTACAGCTGCGGCATGTCTTGCAGCAGACAATAATATTACAACTATGGTTCGTCGTTCAGGCGGTAATGGAGTTACTATTTCAGCAATCATGAAGAGAGGCGGAATAGATCTCACAAAATAAATATTTGTGTTGCAACGCAATAATTTATTTAATCGTCTTTGATACATGAAGAAGTTATGCGTGACAATTTTATCAACACTTATGGCAGGAGCATTGCTGTGTTCCTGTTCTTCTAATACACCTTCTGATGTTACTTCTGAGTCAGAGGCTGCACAGGCAGCGCTTGCTGAAGAGACTGTCGTGGGTGAAAGTGTTGGTGTTAAGAGCGGATCTGCTGAATCAAATGATACTTTACCTCATAATACAGAGGCTGGAGTGGAAGTCGCTTCAGTTCCAGCTGTTGCCAACGAAGGGAAAAATGTCACGATGGTATCTTCTCTTCTAGATGTTGATGAGATCAAATCCAGCGGGGACAGATGGTACAGAGTTGAGTCTGAATCTGTTGCAAATGGTACATATGGTTTTTTCAGATTAGAAGATACTTTTATGCCTGATAAGGATGGAAATGTATATGTCCTCTCATATTCAGGTGATGATTATAACGATTATGAACTGAATTCGTATAACGTTATTGATAATACTATGAACTGGAATAAGGATTTTGATGAATCCGAGGTTGCTGCTGGCGATGAGTACAGCACAGATGGAATATCTTTTGTAGTTAATGGACAGCCATATGTAGAGTTAGACAGATATACTTATTCTTCAGATGATGACTATACAGTTGATATTGAGTCCAAGATTTACTCTGTTCAGGGTGACGCTGAATTAATTGAGATGGCAACGGGATTTTTGGGACATAATGAGGCTATTATTTCCGCATTTGCTACTAATAGAGGAACATGTATTGCTACTATGGAATTTGAAGATTTCTTAGGTAGGAATTGCAAATTGAAATTCTGTTCAGACTCTATTAATCCGGATCTGGTGGTAAATCTTGATGAGATGGTTGATGATGGAATTAACTATGTGTATTCAGTAGCGAATATGGATAACGGTGATTATATAGTTGAATATATGGATAGTGACTACTGTATCCATTATGTTATTCTCTCTCAGGATGGCGTTAGTTGCGAAGAGGCTCCTTCCTATTTTTATGACGCATCTGGTATTGTTCAGATTTTTAATTATGCTGATCAGCTCTTCATTTTTGATGATACAGGTCTATACATAATCATTGATGATGAAGCAATTCCAGTTTATACAGTTGGTTATTCCTATAATGGATTGATTGGTTCTATTTACTCTTATCCTTTGATTGTTGAAGACGATAGAATTGTTTTTATTACAACAAATTATGATGGCGATATCGATTTGACAGTCGATACTTTGTATTTATCAGATTGTCCTTATGAAGATAGAACCAAGTTGACTGTTGGAGTTCTTAGATATTACTCAGATATAGTTCTTGAGCAGCTTGAATATTTTAACAGTACAAATGATGAGTATTATGCTGTCCCTATGCTTATTAATGATAATGGTATTTATCCATTAATTAGTGCTCAGAATGTTCAGACAAGAGCGAGTCTTATTAAGGAAGCAATTCCTTATGAAGATAATGAGTATGTAAATGATATTGCTTTAGAATGTGCTTTCAACATGGAATTAAAAGAGTTCCTTAGCGGCCCTGATGCTCCAGATGTTCTTGCAACAGATGGAATGTGGGGTCAGCTAATCAACTCGGATGTGATGGCAGATTTATCTCCTGTTTATGATGATCTTTCTGGTAATGAGTATTATAGCAATATCCTCGAGGCATCCCGACTTAGCGGAAGCTACTTTATCCCTGTATATTACAGTCTCGGTGGAGTTATCGATTACGATGCTGATGATGCAGCAAATACAGATAATTTTGCACTGACATATAGTGATTATCAGAATTTTGTAAACAATAACTGGGCTGGAGTAGACCCTGTTTGTAATGCATGTGAACCATTCCAGTACGCAGAAGAACTTATGAGTTACCAGTATGATCTGTATGTGGATAGGGAGAACCATAAGGTTACTCTTACTGATAATGATTATTTTAATCAGTTGATGCTTTATATCGCTTATGCTGTAGAACCAGCTTATGGAGTTAGAAGTGATGCTGATTATTCCGATGCTGAATATGGACAGATTTTTGAGGTTTCATATTTCTTGTCTACGGTTACAAGTAATGATGAAGTAGCTATATATTCTCTTCCATCTGCTGATGGCAGAAGTATTGGTGCAGATCCAACTCTTTGCCTTGGTATAGCTAAGAATAGCGGTAATAGTGAAGGCGCACGTGCTTTCGTAAAGTCAGCGCTTTCCTGTGAGGCTCAGCTCTTGTCAGAAACTTATTTCTGTGGTTTGCCAGTTAATCGCAATGCACTTAGCGCTATGGCATCCGACTATAGAATTGAGGATATCCAGAGGCTTAACCATTGTATCGAAAGTGTTAATACTATCTACATAGCTGATGCAGAATTAAGATATGCATGCTATGGACCTATAATGTCTCTTATTAATGGAGACTACAATAACTCAGATTATGCACCGGAACAAGCGGGACATGATATAGAAACAAATATGGAATATTTTCTTAAGGAGGATTAAGAATCATGAAAGTCTGGCGTAAGCTGACAGCTGTCCTGATGACAGCCACAATTTTATTCGGTTCATTGGCATTGACCGGATGTTGGAAAAAGAAAAAGGGAGAGACTATATCCAAGGATGATCCATGGTATAACGTAGAGAAAGTAAATCTCTCAACTCCATATTCTAGCAAGAAGGACCTGGAGTATTTTGACGCACGCTATTTGGGAAAAGATGGTGATAATGCAGTATTCCTTGTTAGTGCTCAGGAGAAACTTCCAGAGGATTTTGACTGGGAAAAGGGAGATTTTTCTGCTTACTATACTCAGGAGGTAGCATCATTTAGTGCTTCTGGTGAGATTGTTAATTCAGTAAATCTTACTAAGTTGCTTAATGATGATAACGAGTATCTTTCAGATGTTGCTTTTGTTGATGGTAACATTAAGCTTACTATTAGTAACTACAACATGAAAACACAGAAGGAGACATACTATGCTGTAGATTGCAGTCTTAAGGATGGTAAGATGTCTGACCGTGTTGAGGTAAAGGACGCTGATAGTGCTAATGAGGGAAATGTTGAAGTCGGTGACATTTCTGTTGGTAAAAACTATTACTACGACGAGAAAACTGAGAAATCATCCTATAAGCTTATTATCAACGATAAGACTGATAAGCCTACTACTATTGATTTAGGTAAGGAATTTAAGGATAAGAATATTTATAACATTGACAGTATTCTCAAGACTGATGAATCCAATGCCCTTATTGTTTGCAGTACTGAAGACGGTGAGATGTTCCTTAATCTTAGTCTTTCTGATTATTCTATAAAGAGTACTAAGAAGGAAGACTACGAGTGGCTTAAGGATGCAAATATGTATGATCTTACAAGCCTTGAGTCTGGTGCATATTCTATTGATAGATTTGCCATTAAAAAGCTCGACTTTGACAAGAAAGAATTAACAGAAGTATTTAACTTTAATGATTGTAATCTTGGTAGAAGCAACACAGGTAGCTGCCAGCTTTTGGAGATGACTGACAATAAGATTATTATGCTTCAGTCTGTTTATAACTACACACCATTTGGTTCTAGCATGGATGAGTATTACCTTTTGACTTTCACGAAGGCAGAAACAAATCCTCATGCTGGTAAGGTTATTCTTGATGTGCTTTGTCTCAATGGTATTTCTAAGGCAGTAGATTCAGCAGTAATTGAATACAATGATACAAATAAGGATTATTTCATTAAGTATTCTACTGGATATGACGCATATGAAAATATCGAGTGGACAGATGGTATGAGTGATGACGACTGGAATAAGAAGATTGTGCAGAGCCAGGCTGAGATGTCTAATAAGCTCGCCATTGATCTTATGAATGGTGATGGACCAGATATTATTATTGGTGGTTTCTCTTACGGCCAGCTTAATAACGATAGTTATTTGCTTGATCTTAGCTCACACATGAAGGATGTTGGATCTGCAGGTTATTTCAGCAATGTATTTGATGGTGCTAAGGTTGGTGGAAAGCTTTATCAGGTACCTCTCTCATTCTATGTACAGGGTATTATTACTGATAGTAAGAATGTAGGAAAGGATCAGAAGGGATTTACTTTCGAACAGTATACAAAGTTCGTTGATGAAGTATGTAATGGTTCCGATCCTATCTATGGATCACAGGTTGTTTATTTGACACAGCTTGCAGATAACATGAATGACATTTTCATTGATGGTAATAAGGCTAACTATAACAATGATGCTTTTAAGGCTTTGTGTAAGTACGTTAAGGATAACGTAAACGAGAAAGTTGACGAAGGCGGCGACATAATGGTCTGGGACGATGACGAGTATGTACCTGATCCTGCACAGCTTGGATATATCAGTGGTATTGAAAGCTATATTGGATATTTGGAGCAGTTCTCAGGCGCAAAGAATATTTCTATTCTCGGTATGCCATCAAGTGATGGAAGAGGCGTAACTATTGGAGTTAGTGATTCCGTAGGTGTTTCTGCAACAGCTGTTGATGAAGATGCATGCTGGCAGTTTATTGAGACACTTCTTGGTGAGGAAGCTCAGAAGTTGTATGCGAATGAGTATGGTTTCTGTGTAAACATCAAGGCATATGAGAGTGCTGGTGAGAAGATTGTTGAGGCTTACAACAAGTCTATCGACGATGGAAACTACTCTTATTCAGGCCATGACAAGGCAACTAAGGTTGATAAGTCAATTGTTACTGAACTTGAGTCTTCACTTATTACTAACGGACATGTCCTTATGTCTGACCCTTCTATTAACATCATTATTACAGAGGAAATCCCTGCATATCTTTCTGGACAGAAGAAGATTGATGATGTAATCAGCGTTATCGAGAACAGAGCAAATACGGTTCTCGGTGAGAGATAATATTCCATTAATAATACAAAAACTTGGCCCCGTGCAGCGTTGCTGTGCGGGGTTTATGTTTAAAAAAACATTTGATAGAATAGTGACATGTATGAGATGAACACATTAAAAGCCAAGAAAACATATAAATACGGCACAGCATCATTTATTTTGATGCTGATTGTGGCGTTATATTCTTTTAGTCCTTTTACTGCTGTTGCCAGCATGTACGGAATGGTTGGTGACACTGCGATTCAGATTAAGACAGGTCTTGATGGTATTTCATCCGGACACCTTATGTTGGATGAAGTTTATAGCTGGCACCCAGATCTTATATGGACCGCTCATGAGGAGGGTTGGTATTTCCTTCTTGGTTTTATGTATAAATTCCTTGGTTTATGGGGTGTTATCCTAGTCGGAACCATTTTTAATCTGGGAACAGGATTTATTTGTGTTAAGAATTTACGAGATAGAGTGCATCCACTAATTAGTTGTGTTGTGTTGGTGCTCGTTCCGTTCCTCGGAGGATTCCCTGATTATAACGTCAGACCTTCAGTGACATCCGCTTTCGCCATCGCACTCTTAATTAGCATTATGCTTAAGGAGGAGGGCAAGCCTCTTAATAAGGCACTCGCTTTCGCCGGCCTGGCATACGCTTTGGCATGGCTTCACGGCGGTATACTTCCGGTTTTCTTTATGGCCATGGTGGTTTTTGCCGTGGTCGAAATCATCTACAAGAACAAGCGTGCGGCAATCACGTATCTTGTATCTTTGCCAGTGGCAATGGGCCTTACTCTGATTAACCCTATCGGTATCAGAATCTGGACTTTTGGTCTCAAGCAGATGGGTGCGGATGATATCTGGCAGTACGTTCAGGAGTGGCAGCCACATAAGTTCTCTATCTTTGCAGCAATTATGGTTCTTGTCCTTCTTATCGGATTTATGGTGGATGAGAAGGTTGTTAAGTTCGACAAGCGTAAGATTACTGCGATTCTTATTCTCTCCATGTTCTTTATTGCAACATGCAAGTACACAAGATTTATTCTCTACTTCTCCATCGCATATATTATCTTTGCGCCTGAAGAAATCGAGGGCCTTCTTCTCTGGATTAACAAGCATGTATTTAAGATAAAGTTAGAGAAAATTACTATCTCTGATGCATCTTATAGAATTCTCACACTGGCATGTGCAGTGCTCATCTTGTACTCCAGCTTTAACTACGGAACCAAGTATTTTAAGACTAATTCTATGCACGATATCGAGGCGATGGCAGCCTATGATATAGAGGCTGTTGATTACCTGAAGGCAAAGGATTACAAGAAGGTATTTAATACATTTAATACTGGATCATGGCTAGCCTTCTATGACGTTCCTGTTCATATTGATAATCGTATTGACCCATTCATGGAAGAGTATTCTGGTGTTGATCATATTCGTGGCAAGATGAATATTTCCAACCTTTATGAGTTGGAGAGTTTCAGAAGAGAATATGAACCAGATGCGTTTATTCTCGATATGGGAACAGGAGAATCAGAACTCTTGTGGGAGATAGAAAACTACGCTTCAGATAGATATAAGATAGTTTACGATAATACATGTTCATCAAATTTGACTGATTCCATATGTATTCGATGGGTGATTATCGAGTGTATCTGATATAATAGTTCACGCCGTCGGTGCCCAGTAAAATGGGGTAATAGGGAACACGGTGTAAATCCGTGACAGCCCCCGCTACTGTTAATAGCCACATGGAGCCTCGTAACCATTGAGCTTTGCTCGAGAAGGGAGGAGCCTTTAAGGCTATGAGCCAGGAAACCTGCCGATGAGTTTTATATTTATCTTTACCATACTGCGGTGGGCGGTATAGTAGGAAAGGTTCTTTTTATGAAAAAGAAGGTAATGAGTGTTGTTCTTGCAGCTTCTTTCCTCTTCGGAATGGCAGCTTGCTCTAAGGATGACAAGACTACTGAGTCTTCCGAGGCTGCTGAGACAACAGTTGCAGCTGCAGAAGAGACAAAGGCAGAGGAGACAGAGGCTCCAGCTGAGACAGCAGCAGTTGATACTGCATCCGATCTCAGAGTTGTTTCTCTTTCTCCAGAAGTAACTGAGATTATTTTTGCATTGGGTGCTGAGGATGTTCTCGTTGGTAGATCTACATATTGCGATTACCCAGCTGATGTATCTAGCATTCCTGCAGTTGGTGATCTCTATGCTATGGATGTAGAGGCTATCGTTGCAGTAGAGCCAACAGTTGTGCTCGCTTCTAGTTTTGTTGACGACGATACAGTAGCAGCTCTTGCTGAGTATGGTATTGAAGTTGCAGTTGTAACTGAGGGTACAGATATTGAAGGTTTGTATGCTCTTATCAATGAAGTTGCTACATACGTAGATGCTGAGGATGAGGCAGCAGCTCTTAATGATGAGATTTCAGCTGAGCTCGCAGCTATCGAGACAATCGAGACTGATTCTACAGTTTATTATGTAGTTGGTTATGGTGAGTACGGCGATTTCACAGCAGGTGATGGATCATTTATCGCTTCTATCATTGAGACTGCTGGTGCGAAGAATGCCGGTGAGGGTATGGATCAGTGGGCTATGCTCGATGCTGAAACACTTATCGCTTTGGATCCTGATTATATCGTTATTGCTGATTATCTCGTTGATGACTTCACAAACATGGAGCCATATTCTGCACTTACAGCAGTTAGCGAGGGCAGAGTTATTGCAGTTGATGAGAATGTCTTTGTAAGACAGACTCCACGTAACGTTGAGGCTGTTAAGGCTCTCGTTGCAGCAATTGCTGAGTATGAAGCAGCGTAATCTTAGTTTTATTATTAAGTTAGTGATAGCTGTCACTGTGGCTTTTGCCGCAGTGGCAGTTTCTTGCTGTGTTGGAAGTTCTAATGTCTCACTTCACGATACGCTCCTGTATCTGACAGGAAGAAAAGAAGAACTGTCCAAAGCAGCCCTTATTATCATTAGTAAAATCAGATTTCCTCGAGCATTCACATCTGCGATTGTTGGCGGAAGTCTGGCTGTAATTGGTTCTATTATGCAAGGCCTTTTCAGAAACCCCATGGCCGATCCTTCTATTCTTGGTATTTCTTCAGGAAGTGCTCTTGGAGCTACTATTTCTATACTTATGGGAACTTCCGGTGTCGTTATCGGAGGAAGTATTACAGGTAACTATATAGCGGCAGTAATCGGTGCTCTTATAACATGGGGTATAGTATTTATTATTGCCAGAACCAGTGGCGAGTTTGATTCTACGTCTACTTTGTTGGCTGGAGTTGCTATCTCTTCAATTATGACTGGTGCTATTACCGTGCTTATGACAATGCACAGAGATAATCTTGAAAAAATATATATGTGGATGCTGGGATCATTTTCATTCTCAACTCCTGAGAGGTTATCTGTGTTGGCTGTTGCTGCAGCCATTTGCATCGCAGTAATAATTATATTTGCTCCACGTATTGATGTTCTTAAACTTGGCAACGAGACTGCTAGAACACTTGGTGTAAAAAGCAACACCACACTTGGAATACTTATGACTTCTGCTGCATTCCTTTTGGCATTTTGCGTGGCTAACTCAGGCATCATAGGATTTGTTGGACTCATTATTCCGCATGTTGTGTCTTTTTTCAGAGTATATAAAGCCAGACAGAAGGCTATCCTCTCATTCTTTGTTGGTGCGGCCTTTATGGTAATTTGCGATACAATTGCCAAGACTATTGCGGCACCTGGTGAGATTGCCGTAGGTGCTATTACCAGCGTTATTGGTGCACCTTATTTCTTATTCTTACTTCTTAAGAACAGGAGGGTGAACTCATGAGTATAAACGCCCAGAATATCACTGTTACTTATGGAAAGAAGACCGCTCTGGATAATTTCTCCTTCGAATTCACTGAGGAAAAAATATATGCTGTTCTCGGCCCTAATGGATGTGGTAAATCCACTCTTGTAAAAGCTCTTGTTAATAAGTATGCAAATGGAAATATTGCTTACGTGGCCCAGGAGACATTGGGTGTAATTAATCTTACTGTTCAGGAATATATCGAACTTGGAAGATATAATCCAGGGAAGTTCTTCGGAGGTCTGTCTGAAGAGGATAAGAATAAGGTTATGCAGGCTATTGATGTCATGGAATTAGCGGGCCTGGAGAACCGCCTTTTTGATACACTAAGTGGCGGCGAGAAGCAGCGTGTTATGGCTGCCAGAGCTCTTGCTCAGGACGCACTTTGGACAATTCTTGATGAGCCATCTGCGAGTCTGGATGTTAAGCACACAAGTCTTATTATGAATACTGTCCGTCAGCTTTGTGATCAGGATAAAAAGTCTTTTATTATTGTCCTTCATGATATTAATGATGCAGCTCGCTATGCTGATGAGTTCATTCTTATGAAGGATGGCAAACTTGTAAAATCCACTAACAAACTTGATGTAGAGGATTTGAATTCAATTTACGATACAAACTTTGAGAAGATTACTTCGAAGGATGGTCGTGAGCTTTTTTATGCCACTTAACCCACACAATTAATATAGCGATAACAGTTACTATAGTTACTGCAAGTCCGCCCTCAGGACCGAAATCGCCGCCTGTTATTACATTTCGTGCACCACTCTTATAACTTGCCTTAAGAAGTGTTGACGCACCCTGGTTACCACTGACCTGTAAGCCAAAGATATTACCCTGAAGGAAATTCCACATGGTGTGAGCCGCGCAGGAATACCAAATGTGGCCTGCATTGTAGTCAATGAGTGCGAAAAGGAATGCGATAAGGAAGAGGTTTACGAAAGCAAGCGGGGTGAAGCCTACGTTCATGCTGTGGAATCCTGCGAAGAGGATGGATGAGAAGATGGAGGCGAAAGCGATTCCATAGCGGGCACCCTGACGAGGGAGCATGAAGCCGCGGAACATAACCTCCTCTGCGGCACCCTGTGGAAGCCACATGAGAAGACCTGCGAATATGGTGAGTACGTTACCCGCAGTAAGCTTGGAAATAGATGGTGTTATCTGTCCGAAAGCGATAAGCAGCACATAAACGGAACCCATGAGGACAAGACCTAAGCCTAATCCCATAAGATATTTCTTAATGATATTTCCCTTATTAAGGCCAAGAGTTGTGTAGGAGTTCTTCTCTCTGAATCTGACTCTCAGGATGTAAGTTGCGATAATTCCAATGTATCCAAGTGACATGAAGACGAGGAAAACAGGGTCGCCAAGGAAAATAGCCATTACCTCGAAGGACTTGCTGATGATATCAGGGATGCCAGAGACATCTTTAAGACTATAGATAAACTGAGAATATTCTGGTTTACGCATATACAGAATGACTGTTGGAATAAGCGCCAGAAGCTGGAATATGGAAAGCACAGCCAGAGGATACAGAATCTGATCGACGATAAATGACAGGGAAGAGATTCGCTTATTATTCTTATACCCAAAGATATTGGCTCTTGGACGGGAAACATAGTCTGAGGACTGCTTGGCAACCAATTTGGAAGCGTTACGGATATCTTTGTCAGTAATATTGTTGCCAGATACTGTGAAACGTTCTTTCTTAAGAAGTTTTTCTGAAACAATAACTGACAGGCAGACAAAGATGCCTGTTACGATGAAACAGCATATTCCATAGAGGATATTTCCTTGGCCACATAGACTCATTCCAATTCCATAGAAGTGTCCATAGACTGGCAGGAAATAATAGAAGGTGGAAATGTTATCCACATTCTGTATACAGGTAACGCACACTGCAATCAGAACGAGGAAGATCGGAAGGAATGCAGTCTGAGCAGAGACAACAGAGTCGTTAAGCACAGATATCAGAATTGTTATTGATACAACGAATAAAGTAAGGCTTATAAGCAGAATAAAGCTGTTAAGCACACTGAGGATACCTGCAGAAAAGTAGGCAGGTGTAAGGAATGCGATTATCATTACAATAAGGGCTGGGATTATTGATTTAATAGCTACACCGATGATGTTACCTAGGACAATATCTAGTCGCTTAATTGGAGTCATAAGTATAGCTGCAAATGTTCCGCGCTCCTTTTCTCCAGCAATAACGTTAGTTCCTGAACTCATTGATACATAGAGAACAGCAATAAAAATGATAAGAGGAATTATGGTCTGAGCCACGCCCCTCGTAAATTTATCCATGTCATCTAGGTCTTCATCTGCTGTAGGAATTGCATCAACGCCGACAGTAATAACTGGATTCTCAGTTGTAGTTATACCTTTTACTTCCTTAAGATAATTCTCATATTCTTTTATGTGGGTATTAATAATTTCATCCTTCATATTCATGTATTCCAGAGAATCAGTTCTGTAATAGGTGAGAATATCAGGGTTATTGTTGTTGTTCAGCTGCTCATCAAAGTCCTCTGGGAAGACGATGGCCATGAAAGCATTATTATTTTGCATTAACTTACCAAATGTTACGAAGTCATATGTAGCATCCCAGTTAGCATTGATAATGATATCGTTGGAGTATAGATAGTCGTTATGCTTTTTTTCTTTTACGAATTTCTCGAAGGAAGCTGGCTCGTTTACAAGAATCACATGTGGATTGCGATATAAACCATCAAAATAAAAGTATTCAAACCACCATACGGACATAGAAAGGAATATAAGACATATCACAACAATGAACTGAACCGAGATGTGAAAAATTCCATTCGGTACAGCGGTTTTACTTCGACCTTTTTTGCTGATGATATTACCAGCGATTGTCTTAATATTTCTGTTCAAAATTACTCCTTATGATTATCCACATATAGTTTGAAGAATGCATCTTCAAAAGAATTAGTATTTGTTTGTGTCATGAGTTCTTTTACGCTGCCCTGGGCTGCGATTCTGCCATCGATAAGAACGGCGATATCATCACACAGGCTTTCTGCGACTGAGAAAATATGTGTAGACAGAATAATGGCGCGACCTTTTTGTTTAAGCTCGAGAAGGTAGTCTGATACTTGTTTGGAAGTAAGGATGTCCAGTCCATTAGTTGGCTCATCAAATATAACTACTGGTGGCTCGTGAATCAGGCTGATAGCTATAGATACTTTCTGTTTCATGCCTGTCGAGAGTTCTACAATCTTTTTGTCTGCAAATGGGCCGATTCCAAATCGGTCGAAGGATGTTTTCTTGCGAGTCTCTATCTCTTCATCGGGAATGTCATATAGCTTTGCAAAGAAGTCATAAAGTTTATTAGGTGTAGAAAGAGGATCTAGTTTTACTTCAGTTGTCAGAAATCCTATTTTTTTATGGATTTCCAAGATATCTTTTTCTGAAGTTGCACTTAGACCACATATCTCCAAAGTTCCTGATGAAGGTTTAAGCAATGTAGCAATAATCTGCATAAGGGTAGTTTTGCCCGCACCGTTAGGACCAAGAAGTCCAAATACAGTGCCTTCTTTTACTTCAAAGCTGACACCTTTTACTGTCTCAGTGTCCTTGTTATAACTTTTATGAATGTCAGTAACTTTAATCATCGGGAAAGTTCCTTTCTTAAAGTTTTTCTAAGTATGATGAATCCAATATATATGTTTACTGCGGCCACTATGATTACACTTACAAAACCTTCTTCAGAAGAGAATACATCTCTGAATATTTGCAAAGTATTGTGGAGTGGAACTACATATTCTAGCCATAATGGTCTTGTGTAACGGAACATGTGAATAAAGAATTCAAATAGGAAGAGTACCAGTGGGAACTGAAGAAATGTAATTGTATCCTGTAGTTTATTAGAATCAAAAATGATGTTGATGGCAATGCTGCCCATGAGAAAAGCGCATGGTACGGTTTCAAATATCACTATCAGCAACTGACCAGGGGTAAGAAACATTCCAAAAGGTAAAAGGCTCATGGCGTCATTGGAATGATTAAGCCACGAAGATATAAACATCATAAAAAATGTGATGAGTGCGGATATGGTTACGATAGCATTGATAGCAAATAACTTTCCCAAGAATATATTTTTACGGGAAACCGGGGTAAGAATTAGCTTGTTATAGAAACCACGTTCTTTCTCTAGGGCGAACATATCACTAGCAAGAGCGTATGTGCAGTAGTACATGAGAAGGACCATAATTCCAGGAATCACTCGTGAAGCGCTGGCATTTGCTACTGACCTGTAATCGAGAATTTTGTTTACAGGATTAAAAGCGTTTACCGAGAAAAGCTGTGCACCCTGAGATGCATAGTCGCCTCCGAGATTCTCCAACAGATAATCCTCATATGGATCCATTATGGTTTCTGTGAATTGTTCAGCCTTTGGCTCCATACCAGGATTTTCTTGATCGTATCCTATAAAAACAATCGCATCGCTACTAGTATCTAGGTCGCCAGAAGCCAGACCGCCATAAAAAGCAGAAACCTCTTTGTCAAAATCTCCAGGTTTGAAATCTACATTAAAATCTACAAGGATAGTTCCTTTCTTAAGTAAGGATTTTATCTCGTCATCAGAATATTTACTGTATTCTTTGCTGGTTATGTTGGAGAATTTATATACAGTAGTGCCGTCAATACTATCAATGTAGCTATTAAATGAATCTGGAGCGTCGATTAAGAGAATCTTGTGACCTCCAAAACTTCCGGTAGTCAGATAATCTATCAACATAGGAAACAGATTAAGAGCAGCCATCATGAGTGCAGCAGGCAAGAGGAAAACCGCTAATGCTTTTTTCCAGTTACCAAAAATCTTCTTAAGCTCCCACAGAGCAATTGTCAGTATCTTACCCATATGTACTAATTATAAATAGAAGATGTGTTGAATTTGTCACGGCGTATAGTCTTTTCTTTTACATTTGTATTAACTTTTACTTGACAATACGGAACTGATTTTGCATAATAGTCAAGCAAATGGTGCCATAGCCAAGCGGTAAGGCCCCGGTCTGCAAAACCGTTATTCCCCGGTTCAAATCCGGGTGGCACCTCCAGATGCAAGTCCAGTAGGCAATACCTGCTGGACTTTTTTATTGTTGTTAGTATTCCCATAGGACTTATAAATGTTGTAAAATAACTTATTATTTGGTTATTAGGAGAGTTCTATTCATGAACGATAATATAAAGACAGTTCTTAAGAATTATGATCAGATTCTTGCTCTCATTCTGGAGCAGAAGGTTGATGAGTTTGCTGATAAGATGGATGATTTGCCACCTAACGAGGATGATGTTACATATGAGCAGTATCTTCAGCATGTAGCAATGGAAGAGACAGATGCCCAGAGTCTTCTTATGGAACAGGAGCCTAATGATCTTCTCGATGGTAAGTCAATGAATGATTATTTTAAGACATTGTCTTTTGAGGAGCTTACTGAGATTCTAGAGTACTGTGCTCTCGAATTGGATAGAGGTGTTCCTGAGAGTGTTGTATCTGCTCTTGCAGACGTTGAGGATAAAGCGCAGGTTACTGACTATTCCAGAGCTATTATTAATGATGCTGCATGGGTGGATGAAGAGCTTAAGGTTGAGGATTCTCTTTTTGAGATGGAGTTCCAGAAGGTTAAGGCTTGCTTTAAGGTTCTTCAGAAGGTTGGCGACGACAGCCTCGTAAAGACAGTAATTGACAGATTCATGAGCTATCCAAAGACAACAGATTTTGTTGCAGACTCTATTGCAGAGTATCTTGTTGCTTTCCCTGAGACATCTGTTCCAGTAATTATCGACAGAATTGCGGAAAATAAGGAGAATGGTCTTGAAGGCCCATGTGAGGATCTTCTCATTATCCTTACAAGAATTGGTAAGGAAGAGCCAACCAATGAGATTTACGATGTGCTTAGATCTGCATTCAGATATATGACAAATAAGATTTACGCTGTTATCTGCCTTGCTGACTATGGCGATGAGCGTGCAATCCCAATGATGAAGACATATATTAATCGTCATCAGACAACTATTAGCAGAGATCTTTTCTATGAGATGATGTCAGCTATTCAGCACTTAGGAGGAGATATCGCGGACATTTCTGATCCATTCGGTGATTTTCAGAAGAAGATGCGATAATTGATGTGAATTGATTCCTTAAGGAGGTATCAATTATGTTTGTTGATAACAGAGAACCTGCAGCTATTGCCCTCCTAGAGAGATTGGAGGACATCTCATACTCTGATTACATATTGTTTGGTCATCAGAATGCTGGACATATAGGTGTTTCTATTACAGCTAAGGATGGAACTCAGTCAGATGTAAAGAATCTGGTTGGTAAGCATCCTGGTGTAATCGGAATTGATACTCTCAGTTTCTTTGGTTACGAAGGAAAGATGGAGGATCTTGTTAAGGTTGTAAAGCAGCTTTACAAGGAAGGTGTTATTATCACCCTCTCATCTCATATGCCTAATTTCTCACTTGGTGGAAAAGAGTATATTGATTACACTCCTAACATGACAGACGGAAACGTGGGCGAGAGACTTCTTCCTGGCGGCGATTTAAATGCTAAATACATTCGCTTTTTAAATAATATTGCTAAGTTCGCACAGCTTTGTGTTGATATTAATGGTGAGAGAATTCCTATGATTTTCCGCCCATTCCACGAATCCAATGGTCACTGGTTCTGGTGGGGCGCAGAGCACCTTTCTGATGAGAAGTTTATTCAGCTTTTCAGATACACTATTGATTATTTGCGTAATGATAAAGGTATTCGTAATTTCCTATACTCTTATTCTCCTAATGGAGTGATTGATAGTGAAGAGCAGTACATGGCTCGTTATCCTGGCGATGACTACGTGGATATTCTTGGTTTTGATATGTATTGGGACCGTCCTAAGGAGGGTGACATATTCTTGTCTCAGATTAATACTGCCCTTGAGATTATTTCGGACATTGCCCAGGAGCATGGTAAAACTTATGCCGTAACAGAGATTGGCATCCGCACCCTTGAGAGTGGTGGTCAGGGTTATTATGAGGGTCTCGCACCATCCGGCAATAGTATTAAGGATTGGTTTACACGCCTACTTAATTCTTTGTGGTCAGTGGAAGCGGGCAAGAGATGTGCTTTCGTACTCACCTGGGCTAACTTCTCTGACACGCAGTTCTGGGTGCCATATGCTAAGGACGATTTCCGTCACGAAATGTGCGACGACTTTGTTAAGTTCTGCGAAGACGACAGGGTAAAGTTAGCACCATAAGTTGAAACTTAATCTTAAAGTTGTGCCGCTCATCTGGCAGATGGGCGGTTTTTTTGTGGGCGATTTCGCCCTTTTGGAAGAAAACTTATCCCTAAAAGACAAGGGCCCTTTTATGTGGGAAAAATGATGTTATACTTACCCCGTAAAGAAATAGTTAGCAAGTGCTAACCGACATAAAGGAGTATAGATATGTCAGAACAGGAAAGAAAGTTTTTGGAGGTTTGTGACCTCCGCAAGGGGTTTGGTTCTGGTGAGAGCCGTCAGGAAGTATTAAGAGGAATGAACTTCTCCGTAAGCAAGGGAGAGTTCTGTGTACTCTTAGGACCATCTGGTTCAGGAAAGTCTACTCTTCTGAATATTATCGGAGGAATAGACGGAGCAGATTCAGGATACATCTCCATAAATGGAGACAAGCTCAAAGAGATGGATGAGAAGACGCTCACAAACTATAGAAGAAAGCACCTCGGATATGTATTCCAGCTTTACAATTTGATCCCTAATCTTACTGTAAAGGAAAACATTGAAGTAGGTGCTTATTTATCGGAGGATCCATTAGATATTGATGAGCTTCTTACTACACTTGGTCTCTGGGATCATAGAAATAAGCTTCCTAATCAGTTGTCTGGCGGACAGCAGCAGAGAGTATCTATCGGAAGAGCAATCGTAAAAAATCCAGATATTCTTCTTTGTGATGAGCCAACAGGAGCTCTCGACTACAACACATCAAAAGAAATTTTGAAACTTATTGAGGATGTTAATGCTAAATACGGCAATACAATCATCATGGTTACTCATAATGAGGCTATTAAGTATATGGCAGATCACGTGGTAAAGCTGCGTGATGGTGTAGTAAGACATAACGATATTAATGATAACAAAATCTCAGCTATGGAATTGGATTGGTAATTAATATGGCACGTAATAAGATAAAGAATCCATTATTAAAAAGAGTTCCTCGTGAATTTCTTGGTGATTGGAAGAAATATATAGTAGTTATGATTTTTCTTACCGCTATGATTGGCGTTACAGCTGGTGTTTATGTAGCAAATAATTCCATGATGGCAATGTTTGATACTATCGAGGACGATTATAAGCTTGAAGATGGACACTTTGAACTTAATAAAAAAGCTGACTCAGAGTTGATAAGCGCTATAGAATCTGGAGAAAAGGCAGATTTAAAAGCATATTATACGAATAAAGCGCATGACGAATTTGATGAGAAATTTGAAGAAGAGTTCACTTCAGAATTTAATGATGCATTTAATTCCCAGATAGAAGAATCTGTTAGGGCTTCCGTGGCGGATATGGGTTTATCTGAAGATGATATTAATGGCATGGTGTTAAGTGCACAGGCTGATGCTAAAGATTCAGAGGATTATAAGCTTGCATATGAAGATGCCTACAATGAAGCATATAGCGAAGCTCTTTCCGAGATAGACGAAGAGATTGAGGAAGAAATCAGCAAGGCAGAGAACAAGTATGGATTAAATGATGATTCTTTTTCTCCTGTTCCAGTTACGGTATATGAGAATTTTTATGTAAATCTTTCTGAGAATGGGGATAGCAGAATCCGAGTTTTTAAATATCAGGAAAATGTTGATTTGCCATGTATTCATAAGGGACGACTTCCAGAAACTGGTGATGAGATTGCAATTGATAGAATGCATGCAGATAATGCAAACATTAAATTAGGCGATGTAATTAATGTCGGTGGTTCAGAAATGAAGGTCGTTGGACTTATTTCTCTTGCCAACTACACTACTCTTCACGAGAGTAATTCTGATATGATGTTCAACGCCCTTACTTTTGATGCTGCAATTGTTAATGACGAGGGATTTGAAAAGTTAAGTAGCAATCGTAACGTTCATTATATGTATACTTGGATTTATGATGTGGATCCAGAAGATAAGATTGCTGAAGCTAAAATATCTGATAACTTTATGAAAGCACTTATTACACAGGTAGCATGTTCTGATAATTCCCTTGAAGATTATGTTCCTGCGTATGCAAATCAAGCAATTACATTTGCCCCTGATGATGTTGGTGGAGACATGTCCATGGTTGGAATACTCCTATATATCTTTATTGGTATTATTGCTTTTATTTTTGCTGTAACTATTAGTTCGACTATAGTTAAGGAGTCTGCTGTTATCGGTACACTTCGTGCATCAGGATATACAAAGGGTGAACTTATCGCTCACTATATGGCTATGCCACTTATTGTTACTTTGTTAGCAGGCATAATTGGTAATGTTACTGGATATACTTTTTTAAAGGAAGCAGTTAAAAATCTTTACTACAACAGCTATAGTCTTCCTGTGTATAAGACTTTGTGGAGTTCAGAGGCATTTCTTAAGACAACACTCATCCCTGTAGTTGTTGTACTTCTTGTAAACTTTGTAGTTATTGCTTACAAAATGAGATTATCCCCGCTTAAGTTCCTGAGACATGACTTAAAATCCGGAAAGAGAAGAAATACAATTAAACTTCCTAATTGGGGTTTTTTGAGTAGATTTAGAACAAGAATTTTAATTCAGAATAAGACAAACTATATTATTCTGGCTTTTGGAATAATCTTTGTTATGTTTCTTATGGAGTTTGCGTACGGTATGCCGGATGCTTTAGATAACATAAAAAAGACAGTTCCAGATTCTTTGTTTGTAAATTATCAGGTTGTTCTTAAATCTACAGTGGATGAAGATGATCACACTATTACAACATCAAATCCTGATGCTGAACGTTTTGCTATGGGTGAACTGATATATAAGACAAAGTCTCTTGATGAGGGAATTTCCGTATATGGATTAGTTGATGATAGTAAGTACTTTTCTTTGCCTGAGTTATCTGAGGGAGAGGTTGTAATCTCAGAGGCATTTTCTGACAAGTATGGAATTAATGTTGGAGATACTATTAATCTTGATGCAGAGTTTGAGAATACTACATATGAATTTAAGGTATCTGAGATTAGACCATCCACAGCCATGGCGATGTTTATGGATATAGATACTTTTAAAAATCTGTTCGATATGGAAGAAGATTATTTTACAGGTTATTTTTCTGATACAGAAATTACTGATATAGAAGAAAAATACATAGCAAAGATTATTACAGAGGAAGATATGATCATGATGGCAAAACAGCTTGACCATTCTATGGGAGGCATGATGGCGTATTTTGGCTATGTATGTGTGATTATGGCAGCAGTTCTTATATATCTGTTGACAAAGATTATTATCGAGAAAAATGAAAATGCTATTTCCATGACGAAAATCCTTGGATATAAGAATAATGAGATAGCGTCCCTTTATCTTATGAGCACTACTTGGGTAATGATTGCTGTTGAATTAGTGGGTGTATTTGCAGGACGAATTATTCTTGGATATGTATGGGGTGTGTTTCTCAAAAGTATGCCAGGATGGGTGGCATTTGATATGAATAACAGCTCGCTTGTGAAAATATTCTTCCTTGTGTTAGTGGCTTATCTTGCAATTATGGGTCTTGATTACAGAAGAATAAGAAAAATTCCAATGGATGAAGCTCTTAAAAGAGTAGAGTAATGGATATATAATAACCATATGAATAGCTATGAATTAACAACAATCGGACTTCTAATACCGTTTCTCGGAACGGTATTAGGGTCCGCTTGCGTTTTCTTCATGAAGAAGAATCTTAATGTAACCATTCAAAAGATTCTTACAGGCTTTGCAGCAGGTGTTATGATCGCGGCCTCTATATGGAGTCTTATTATCCCTTCTATGGAGCAGGCATCTCATATGGGTAAGGCGTCAGTGGTACCTGCGATAATTGGTTTCTGGCTGGGAATTGGGTTTCTGTTGCTGCTCGATAAGATAATTCCTCATATTCATCAGTTCTCGGAAAAGGCAGAAGGTCCTAATAGTAACCTTAAGAAAAATACTATGATGCTCCTGGCAGTAACTATTCACAATATTCCTGAGGGGATGGCTGTTGGAGTGGTATTCGCAGGATTCATTACAGAGAAGGCCAGTATTACTGCGGCTGGTGCCATGGTGCTGGCTATTGGTATAGCGATACAGAACTTTCCTGAGGGTGCAATCATCTCTATGCCACTAAGAAGTGAAGGCATGAGCCGCACCAAGGCTTTCGTTGGCGGGGCGCTTACTGGTGCAGTGGAACCTATAGGTGCACTTGTAACTATTCTGGCTTCCGGGTTTATTATTCCCGCACTTCCTTATTTGCTTACTTTCGCCGCCGGTGCTATGATGTACGTCGTTGTCGAGGAGTTGATTCCTGAGATGAGTGAAGGTGAACACTCGAACCTCGCAACTATAGCATTTTCAGCCGGTTTCACCCTTATGATGGCACTCGATGTGGTGCTCGGCTAAAAAGTTTAAAAAATATTCAAAAAGTACTTGCAATAACCCGTAATGCGTTGTAGAATAACGCACGGTGCGACTCTGGAAACCAGGGGGTACCATGCGTAGATGTTGAAGATTGCTACATTTACATGAGCTGCATAGTGAATGTAGGGAACTTCGGCGGAGCAGGTCGGACAAAGAGATTCCGACGGTCTCAGCAAGAGGCGGCAGCGTTTATATTAACTGTTGTCCCAGGGGCCAAAGTGCTGTCAGAGCATTATCTAGACAGTAACTGGAGACTTGGGTTTTTAAATGGCTAAGAAAGAAACGCCCGAAGAGGTTGAGATAAAATAACAGCAATATTGGAGGAAAACAGAAATGGCTACACAGAAGCTCAGAATCAAGATCAAGGCTTACGATCATCAGCTCCTCGACAAGAGCGCAGCAAGCATCATCGACGCAGTTCAGCGTACAGGTGCTAGCTACAGCGGACCAATCCCTCTCCCAACAGAGAAGGAGATCGTTACAATCCTTCGTTCACCACACAAGTACAAGGATTCCCGTGAGCAGTTCGAGCAGAGAACTCACAAGCGTTTGATCGACGTATATGCGCCTAACAACAAGACTGTTGAGGCACTTCAGAAGCTTGACATGCCTGCTGGTGTATCTGTAGAACTCAAGGCTAACTAAGTTCAAGGATAAATCAAAAGGCTTTATCGGTCGGGAAAACGCCAAAGTCCCGTAACCGAGGTCACGTTCACCACTCGGTGAACCAATAACCTAATAGGAGGAAAGAAGAATGACGAAATTCGTAATTGGCAAGAAGTCCGGCATGACACAGCTCTTCGATGAGTTGGGAAATGTTATTCCGGCAACTGTCATTGAAGTAGAGCCTATGTATGTGCTCCAGAACAAGACAGTTGAGAATGACGGCTACAAGGCTGTTAAGGTAGGTTCTGGTGAAGTACGTGCTAAGCTCGTAAACAAGCCAGATGCAGGTCAGTTTAAGAAGGCAGATGTAGAGCCTAAGAAGTACATCCGCGAGTTCGAGGCTGACGAGGACTACGCACTTGGACAGGAGATCAAGGTTTCCGATATGTTCCAGGTTGGCGACCATGTAGACGTAAGTGGTGTTTCCAAGGGTAAGGGTTACGCTGGTAACATCAAGCGTCACGGACAGAAGGGTGGTCCTTCTGGTCACGGTTCCATGTACCACAGAAGAGTTGGTTCCATGGGCGCAAACTCCACACCAGCTCGTGTACTTCCTGGTAAGAAGATGCCTGGACACATGGGTGCGGTAAATTGCACAGTTCAGAACTTGAGCGTTGTCATGGTTGACGGCGACAGAGGAATCCTCGTTCTCAGAGGCGCGGTTCCAGGCCCTAAGGGTGGACTCGTTACAGTAGAGTCTTCCGTAAAGGCATAATCGAACGGGAGGTAAGATAAATGGCTAAAGTAGATATTATCAATCTCAGCGGTGCCGTTACCGGTTCGATTGAGCTCTCTGATAGCATCTTTGGCATCGAGCCAAACCAGAATGCTATCGCTGTTGTTATTCGTAACCAGCTCGCTAATCGCCGTCAGGGCACACATTGCACAAAGACAAGAAGCGAAGTTTCCGGAGGCGGTAAGCGTCCTTGGAGACAGAAGGGAACAGGTCGTGCTCGTCACGGTTCCACACGTTCTGCTCAGTACGTTGGAGGCGGAATCATCTTTGGACCTAAGCCAAGAGATTACAGCTACACAGTTCCTAAGAAGATTAAGAGACTCGCTATGAAGTCTGCTCTTTCTTCTAAGCTCGCAGATAGCAAGATCATCGTAGTTGATGAGATCGCACTTGATGAGATCAAGACAGCTAAGATGGTTGCAGCACTTAAGGCTATTAAGGCTGAGAAGAGTGCTCTTGTAGTAACAGACGTTAAGAATGACAATGTTGTTCTTTCCGCTAGAAACATTCCAGATGTTAAGACAGCGCTTGTTAACACAATCAACGTTTTCGACATCCTTAAGTATGACAGCTTCGTAGTTTCTAAGGCAGCTGTTGAGAAGATTCAGGAGGTGTACGTATGACAAAGTCAGCACAGGATATCATCCTCGCACCTGTAATCACTGAGAAGTCTGCTGGTGAGATTGCAGACGGCAAGTACACTTTCAAGGTAGCAAAGACAGCTACTAAGACAGATGTAAGAAATGCCGTTGAAAAGCTTTTCGGAGTTAAGGTTGTAAGCGTAAACACAACAAACTATGATGGTAAGCTCAAGAGACAGCGTTATCAGCTCGGTAGAACTCCAGCTTTCAAGAAGGCTGTAGTTACAATCGATACAGTTGGTAAGGATGCTTCTTACCTTGCAAAGGGTGGTAAGTCCACTAAGGTTGCAACTAAGTACAAGACATCCATCGAAGAGTTTGGATTCGGCCAGTAAGGTCAGATAAGGAGTGAATAAAAATGGCAGTAAAAACATTTAATCCTACTTCTCCGGCACTTCGTGGCATGGCAGTTGCAGACTACTCTGTTCTTACAAAGAAGGCCCCAGAGAAGAGTCTTCTTGCTCCTCGCAAGAAGCATGCAGGTCGTAACTCATACGGTCGCATCACAGTTCGTCACCAGGGTGGCGGAAATCGCCAGAAGATTAGAATTATCGACTGGAAGAGAACAAAGGATAACGTAGAGGCTACAGTTAAGGCTCTCGAGTATGATCCAAACAGAACAGCATTCATCGCTCTTATCCAGTATGTAGACGGTTCTAAGTCTTACATCCTCGCAGCTAATGGTCTTAAGGTTGGCGATAAGGTAGTAAGCGGTGAGACAGCAGATATCATGCCAGGTAACGTTCTTCCAATCGCTAATATCCCAGTTGGTACAGTTATCAGCTGCGTAGAGCTTAAGGCTGGTAAGGGTGCTCAGATGGTTAGAACAGCTGGTGCTTATGCTCAGCTCATGGCTAAGGAAGGCAACTATGCTCAGGTACGTCTCCCATCTGGTGAGGTTCGTATGGTTTCCGTTAAGTGCCGTGCAATGATCGGTGCAATCGGTAACGCAGAGCACGAGAACGTTAAGATTGGTAAGGCTGGTAAGAAGAGACACATGGGTGTTAGACCTTCTGTTCGAGGCGTTGTAATGAACCCTTGCGATCACCCACACGGTGGTGGTGAAGGTAAGTCCCCAATCGGTCTTCCAGGTCCTGTTACACCATGGGGTGTTGCTACACTTGGTAAGAAGACACGTAACAAGAAGAAGCAGTCCAGCAAGTATATTGTTAAGGGCAGAAAGGGATAAGGAGGAGAAAAGATGTCTAGATCTACAAAGAAGGGCTACTACGTTCAGGACGCCCTCATGAAGAAAATCACAGCTTTGAATGACGCTAACGACAAGAAGATTGTTCAGACATGGTCCCGTTCTTCTACTATTTATCCTGAGTTCGTTGGTCACACAATCGCAGTATACGACGGTCGTAAGCATGTACCTGTATATGTTACAGAGGACATGATCGGACACAAGCTCGGCGAGTTCGCTCCTACACGTAAGTTCGGCGGACACGTAGGCGAGAAGTCTGCTAAGCGCTGATCTTAAGGAGGAACTATTGTGGAAAAGATTATTTTAAGCAAAGAGAATATCGAGAAGAACCGCGAGGCTATTCTCGAGGCTTACGCAGCTCCTACTAAGAAGAGCTCTAAGCTTCCAGTTCCAACAAAGAAGCAGAGAAAGCTTCTCGGAATCGGCAAAGACCAGGGTATTGCTACAGCTAAGTATGTTCGCATCACACCAAGAAAGGTGAAGATTGTAGCAGACCTTATCAAGGGCAAGTCCATTGACGATGCATATGCAATCCTTTTGTACACACCTAAGGCTGCATCTCCAGTACTTACAAAGGTTCTTAAGTCTGCAGAGGCTAACGCTGTTAACAACAACGGTCTTAACAGAGGCGACCTTTACGTAGCAGATGCGTTTGCAAATCCAGGTCCTATCCTCAAGAGATTTATCCCTAGAGCAAGAGGATCCGCAAACAGATTGAATAAGAGAACAAGTCACGTAACTGTTGTTCTCAAGGAAAGAGTATAAGGAGGATTTCACATGGGTCAGAAAGTTAACCCACATGGTGTACGAGTAGGCGTAATCAAAGAATGGGATACACGCTGGTATGCTGACAAGAAGACATTCAGTGACTTCCTTGTTGAGGACAAGAAGATTCGTACATTCGTAAAGAAGGAGTCCGACAGAATCATTAAGAATGCTGGTAAGAACTCCAAGAAGCCTTTCGATGAGAGCCGTAAGAACATCGCTGGTATCGCTACAATCGGTATTGAGCGTAAGGGTGCAGATAAGACAACAGTTATTCTTAACGTTGCTAAGCCAGGTCTCGTAATCGGTTCCAAGGGTGCTGGTATTGAGGCTCTTACAAAGTCCCTTAATAAGGAGTTCGGTAAGGATTTCAAGGTTGAGGTTAAGGAAATCAAGAACGTTGATTCCAATGCACAGCTCGTTGCAGAGAACATTGCTTCTCAGCTCGAGAATCGTATCAGCTTCCGTCGTGCTATGAAGAAGGCAATGGGCGCTGCTATGAAGCAGGGTATCAAGGGTATTAAGACAAAGTGTTCTGGTCGTCTTGGCGGTGCCGAGATTGCTCGTTCTGAGTCTTATCATGAGGGTACAATCCCACTTCAGACACTTCGTGCTGACATCGACTATGGTTTTGCTGAGGCAAACACAACATACGGTCGTATCGGTGTAAAGGTTTGGATTTATAACGGTGAGGTTCTTCCAGCAAAGAAGACTTCCGCTAAAGAAGGAGGCGAGATCTGATGTTACTTCCTAAGAGAGTTAAGCACAGAAAGCAGCACCGTGGTCGTATGACAGGTAAGGCTACAAGAGGTAATTTCGTAGCATACGGTGAGTACGGTATGATGGCAACAGAGCCATGCTGGATTAAGTCTAATCAGATTGAGTCAGCCCGTATCGCAATCAACAGATACCTCAAGAGAGGTGGTAAGGTTTGGATTAAGATCTTCCCAGATAAGCCAGTTACAGCTAAGCCAGCTGAGACTCGAATGGGTTCCGGTAAGGGTTCTCCAGAGTACTGGGTAGCAGTAGTTAAGCCAGGCAGAGTACTCTTTGAGGTTGCAGGCGTAAGTGAAGCAGATGCTAGAGAGGCTCTCCGTCTCGCAGGTCATAAGCTTCCATGTAAGACAAAGTTTGTTAAGAAGGAGGAGCAGGCATAATGAAGATCGAAGAAATCAAGAATATGACATCTGAGCAGCTTCAGAACGAACTTACTTCTCTTAAGGAAGAACTTTTCAAGCTTCGTTTCCAGCACGCTACAAATCAGCTCGACAATCCACAGCAGATTGCTTCTGTTAAGAAGGATATCGCTCGAGTAAAGACTATCATCCGTGAGCGCGAGCTCAAGGCAGCAAATTAAGGGGGTAATGCAAAATGGCAGAAAGAAACCTCAGAAAGACAAGAGTTGGTCTTGTTTCATCCGATAAGATGGATAAGACAATTACAGTTTCTGTAGAAGAGCACGTTAAGCACCCTCTTTACGGAAAGATTATGAAGAGAACTTACAAGCTCAAGGCTCATGATGAGAACAATGAAGCTCATGTAGGTGACAAGGTCCAGGTAATGGAGACACGTCCAGTTTCTAAGGATAAGAGATGGAGACTTGTTGAGATTATCGAGAAGGCTAAGTAATGCAGGTTAAAGGAGGATATATCAGATGATTCAGGTTGAATCCAGACTCAGATCTGCCGATAACACAGGCGCAAAAGAGCTTGCCTGCATTAAGGTTCTCGGTGGTTCTTGGCGTAAGTACGCTAACATCGGCGATGTCATCGTATGCTCTGTTAAGACAGCTGCTCCAGGCGGCATGGTTAAGAAGGGCGATGTTGTTCGTGCAGTTGTAGTACGCACTAAGAGAGGCGTTAGAAGAGCTGACGGATCATACATCAAGTTCGATGAGAACGCAGCAGTTATTATCAAGGAAGACAAGAACCCTAAGGGTACTCGTATCTTTGGACCAATCGCAAGAGAGCTCAGAGATAAGGATTATATGAAGATCCTTTCCCTCGCTCCAGAAGTACTTTAAGGAGGTCTTAAAGATATGGCTAACAAAATTCATGTAAAGAAGGACGATCAGGTTGTAGTTATCTCCGGTAAGGATAAGGGTACAACAGGTAAGGTCCTTAAGACAGAGCCTGCTACAGGCCGCGTATTCGTTGAAGGCGCTAACATGATTAAGAAGCATCAGAAGGCTAGAAGCCAGAATGATCCTTCAGGAATCATTGAGCGTGAGGGTTCTATCGATGCATCTAACGTTAAGCTTGTTTGCCCTAAGTGTGGCAAGGCAACACGTGTTGCATACGTAGTAAATGAAGACGGTTCAAAGAACCGCGTTTGCAAGAAGTGCGGCGCAGTTATTGACACTGTTAAGAAGGCTAGCAAGGGGGAGTAAGTAGATGTCTAGATTAAAAGATAAGTACACATCTGAAGTTGCACCAGCAATGCAGGAGGCCTTCAAGTACACATCAACAATGCAGATCCCAAAGATCGAGAAGATCGTTCTCAATATGGGTGTTGGAGAGGTTAAGGATAATCCTAAGGCTCTTGATAACGCTATGAGAGATATGGGTATCATTGCAGGTCAGAAGCCAGTTGCTACAACAGCATCTAAGTCTGTAGCTGCTTTTAAGCTCAGAGACGGAATGAAGATTGGATGTAAGGTAACTTTGAGAGGCGAGAATATGTATGCTTTCCTCGATAAGCTCGTAAGCATCGCTCTTCCACGAGTTCGTGACTTCCGTGGTGTAAACCCTAACTCTTTTG
>JAKSRI010000018.1 GCA_024403695.1 Saccharofermentans sp.
ACCTACAACCTGCTTCTTAGCAGCTGATGTGTTCTGACCCTTCTCGAATGTAACTTCTGGCTTACCATATGTATTTGGGAAGAGAGCAGCGATCTTATCCTGATCAGCTACAGATGCTGTAGCAGCGCCTTCCTTAACGCAAATTTCTGCAATACCGTTTCTGAGCATGCCAGGAAGCTTTGGCTTATACTCATATCTTGCAATCTGAAGTGGTGAAAGATTCATATTGATACTCCTTTTTTATAAATAATATCAGTTAATTATAGTACCTAATTTTTGGGTAAAAGTAAACCAAGAAGATTTGATTTCTTAATTAATCTTCCCTGTTCCACTTTAATTTGTCCATAAACAGGAAGCCACCACAATAATTGCAGTTTCCCTTGCTATCTGGCGCGAAAGGGCTACCACAGGTAGGACACTGCTTATACTTATCAAGTCCCGCCTCATTGGAGTCAAATTTATTAGGGTAACGACACCTTCTAAAGTTCAGGGTGCGACTATACTCCTGTTTTGTTATATTTCGCTCTCCAGTAATAAGTGTCTTATTAACATTAACCTTAGCAGTTATATGCGTCTCATCCTCTGTATGAGTCACCTTAGTAATATTCACATTCCCAAGCCACAGGTCGATAACCTTCTCCTTAGCATCCAGGCTGTCTTTCATAAGACTCTCATAGATATCATTACGGAAATCGTTTTCAGAAAATCTGACAATCTTCTCTTTTGTCTTGTTATTAACCTTATTGTCAATCTTCTGATTACAGAAATACATAATCCATCCGATGAGCCCTCTGATTCTTGGCTTAACCGGCTCGATTTCTATAACCTCTACCTGCCAATCAAAATAATCAGAATACATAGTGGAACTACAGAAAGGACAGATAATATCCTTGCAGTCAGTAGGAAGGTTCGCACCACAGGACGGACATGTAGTCACACGATTCTTGATGTAAAAATCATCTAACTCAACTACTCTTCCCCATTTATCCTTCTTACGAGCATTCTTCTTATCATCTGGGTGAAGACGTCTACTCATAGTACCCATAACAGTAGCTGTAGGATATACATATGAAGGCACCAAAAGATTACCCGTTCTGTCGTAATACTCTTCCACTACCATTCCGCTTAAGTTACAGCATCGCCATTCCTTACCACCATTATCCCATCTTCTATACACACCAGATTTATTATTCTGAATCGCGTATAGATCAACGAATCTCAGTTTACGAACAATCTGATGCTGATCCATGAGATCATGGGAGCGCTTTACTCTCTCATTAAGCTGCTTGCCAACCTTACATGCGAACTCATCCGCATTAGGTGTCTCCCAAAATTTGAGAACAGGAACCAACTCTTCCATAGCTTCTCCAGTGGTCTTGTTACTGGCACTATAGATTTTCCCCTCCGAAAGAGCATGTGCGCGCTCAATATACTTTGCCTTACACACCTTACGGTAAACGCATACGAAAGCATATGCACCAAGAATTAAGACCTCTATTGCAGCTATCGCGCCAACAATAATAAGCAAAACCAAAACTACGCTCTCCACAAGCAACCCTCTCCTTAAACTTCTGACTTAATTGGTCGGAGTGGCGAGACTCGAACTCGCGACATCTTGCTCCCGAAGCAAGCACTCTACCACCTGAGCCACACCCCGTAGTTCTAAATAATAGCTCTATTAAGAATCCTCAAGCATTGATTGAAGTGTAGTCTCTAGCTCCTGTAATTCTTCATTATCTGGATTAATTTTCAACGCATTCTTTACCGCCTTCAAAATCAATCTAACAAAGCCTTGAAACTGTTTGTTTGTCATTCCCATCTCATCTACCATACTGTCACCTCCGACAGTCCTTTCTCTAATTATATTTTGATAGTAATAACCAAGATAGAGAAAGCGCTAGAAACACTTAAAACTTAAAGGAATCTTAGCATTTTCATTATACATCTCCTAATTACACATATTCAATTTGTCTACTTTAGTATGATTTACATATTTCCCTTTTGTACTACAATGGTACCTATGAGTAAAAACAAGGCAGATTTCGGAACTGGCAGCATGCCAAAACTTATACTGAAGCAAGCTCTTCCTCTGGCTCTTTCCCAGGTAGCGCAGCTTCTGTATAACATCGTGGACAGAATTTATATTGGCCACATTGAGAAGGACAGCATTGCCCCTCTGACTGGTCTTGGTCTGACATTTCCTATCATTAGTGCCATTCTCGCCTTCACCCTGCTCTTCGGAGCTGGCGGTTCTCCTGTTTTCTCCATATCACGTGGAGAAGGCGACGTAAAAAAGGCTCAGAAAGTCATGGGCAACTCATTTGCTCTTCTGACAATTTCAGGCATTATCCTCACAGTATTAACTCTTATTTTTGCCAAGCCGCTTTTATATGCCCTCGGTGCAGGTCCTGAGAGTTTTCCATATGCGATTTCCTACTTAAGAATCTATATACTGGGCACCATCTTCGTTATGATTGGCACTGGAATGAATTGCTACATTTCTGCACAGGGCTCCCCTGTAATCGCCATGATCACTACAATGAGTGGTGCTGTAATCAACATGATTCTCGACCCAATATTCATCTTCACTCTTAACCTCGGTATTAAGGGTGCGGCAATTGCAACACTTATCTCACAGATCATTTCATTCCTGTGGGTTATGAGATACTTTATTCCAAAATTCGGCGGCGCAGCTGTAATACCATTAACCAAGACATCCTTGAAGCTAAGTCCAGAAATAGTAAAAAGCATTACTGCAATGGGCTTCACAGGCTTCGTTATGGAATTCACCAACTCACTTACACAGGTTGTTTGCAATCGCACACTCAAATTCTATGGTGGTGAGATGTACGTCGGCATCATGACCATTGTTAACTCAGTTCGCGCAATCATGGGCGTAGCAGTAAACGGTATCGTTCAAGGTGCGCAGCCAGTGCTCGGCTTCAATTATGGAGCCAAGAAATATAACCGCGTACTTCAGGGCATTCGCTACTCTAGCCTGTTCGCTTTCGTATATACAGCATTCGCATGGGCAGTAGTATTCTTCTTCCCTGGTTTCTTCATCGGACTTTTCAGTGATGATGCAGCTACAAACGCTGTTGCCATCCCATACTTACACATCTTCTTTATGGCATACGTATTCATGTCACTTCAGTTCTCAGGACAGTCTACATTTATGGCGCTGGGCAAAGCTAAGCGAGCTATATTCTTCTCACTTTTCCGCAAAGTCATTCTCGTAGTGCCACTCACAATTCTGCTTCCACGTTTCCTGGCAAATCCAGTAAGCGGTGTATTCTACGCAGAACCAATTTCGAACGTTATTGGTGGTGCCGCTAGCTTCACTGCTATGTATCTTACTATTTATCGCCCACTTTCTAAGAAAGCTCAGTGATGGTAAAATAGTTCCCGGAGCAAGTTTACAATCCCTGCTCACACTACACAGAGGAGACCACCATGTTAGGCACAAAAGACTACGTTCTCGCTGATCTGATTAACAACGAGACTTATCTTTCAGGCGAGAAAATCAGCACTAAGTTGAACATAAGCCGAGCTGCAATTAATACTGCAGTTAAGACATTACGTGCAGATGGTTACGTTATCGACTCCTCTACTAACAAGGGATACAAACTTACTGAGCATCCAGATAAATTGAATGCCGGTGAGCTTCTTGCCCTGCTTCCTGAAGAAAGACTTGAGAATGTTATTTGTATTGATAGTGTTGCTTCTACTAATAAGATTGCCAAAGACCTCTGCTACGACGGAGCACCTGCTGGCACTGTAGTTCTTGCAAATCATCAGAGCGCTGGAAAAGGCCGTCTTGGTCGTTCTTTCATATCACCTCCTGATACAGGAATTTATTTTAGTTATCTTCTAAGACCATCTGTCGCTCCAGATCAGATGTCTTCTATTAGTACTGTTACTGCTTGGACAGCTGTTGCTGTTGCCAATGCTATCGAGAATGCATGTGGAATCCGTCCAGAAATAAAATGGGTAAACGACGTACTCGTAAACTCCATGAAGGTTTGCGGTATTCTTACTGAGATGTTCGTTGAGACTGAAAGCGGTCTTATCACTGGAATCGTTGTTGGTATCGGTATCAATGTTAATCAGAAGCAAAGTGACTTCCCACCTGAGCTTCAGGAAATCGCCAGTTCTCTCTCCGCACAAGACGGTGGAACAAAGTTCTCCAGAGCTCGCATTGTTGCAGAACTCATTAAGGAAATGGATATTCTCGCATCTGTATGGCCAAACAACTCATCTGAGTACCTGGCAATGTACAGAAGTAGTTGTGTAACCATCGGCAAGGAAGTTGATGTAGTATCTGTTCACACTGACTCCAAAGACAATGCACGTCGTGGTGTTGCAGTTGCAATTAACGAGGATTTCTCCATAAAGGTTAGATTCAATGATGGTCACGAAGAGAACCTCTCTTCTGGAGAAGTACGCGTTCGCGGCCTGTATGGATATAGTTAATTACTCATCTATACTATCAAGATATTCCTGAATTGCTTCACCGATCAAGGAATTCAATGAAACATCTCTTTTGCTTGCAGCATTTGCCATTCTTCTATGTAAATCAGATGAGATTCTTATGTTAAAACTACCGTTGTATTCTTTTTCTGGATTTTTTCCAACCTCTTCACAGAAAGCAAGATACTCATCTACAGCATTTTCAAATTCTTGAGCAACCTGTGATGCACTTTCGCATTCATATGTAACCAGATCTTTTATACCTTCGATTTTCCCTCTAAGAACACAATCTTCAGAATCAAAAACTGGCAAAGTATGATATCCCTTATATTCAATAACATTTTTGGTTTTAATATTCATAACTCGCCAAGCTCCTTTAAACATTTATATAAATATCTGACAGAACCTATGCTCATAACGTTACCAGGATGAGGCTTATGGAACATAATTATCCTTTGATCATATTTCCTATAGAACTTCACTCTAGAACCGGATGTTGATCCCTTACTCATCTCTTCAAAACCTAAATGATTAAGCAAATATACAACTTCTGAATATGTATAATCACTTGGCAAAGAACCTAATCTTAACAAAGCTTTATCAAATCTATTCATAATCCAGATTCTGCAACTGTTCTGTAGTTGCATTATACTTTCTGCAATTATTCATGTCAATTTCACCTCACCTAAATACAAAAATACTCCTTAAACTTATTAAACTTCCCCTGTCCTATTCCATCGACATTCATCAATTCATCAACCGATTTAAACGATCCATGGCTATCTCTATAGCTAACTATGGCGTCTGCCGTTACTTCGCCTATTCCAGGAACAGTCATCAGCTCTGCCCGACTGGCAGTATTTATATTCACTTTGTCACTACCTACCTCACTGCTTGCCGGGCTTTCAGAGCTAACGCTGTCATGAACAATTACCTCAGAATGGTATAAGTCCTCCATCACCTCCTCGTTTGTTGGAATATATACTGACAAATTCTCATTGATGGTCATCACAAGATTCAGGTGATCACTTGCTGCATCCTGGCGAAGGCCTCCAGCGAGAATTATTGCATCATTAAGCAGTACTCCACGGTCCACTTCATATACACCTGGACTATTTACTGCTCCACACATATATACATAGACAGTAGTATTCGCTGAAGCTAACGTTGTTGCTGATGTTTCAAAGATCACCTCCACCTGCTCAGTCTCAACAACAGTCGTTTCAGACGAATACACTATCTCTGCGGTTGCACTTCTTCTATCATTCACGTTCACAAAATATGCCAGCACCAGCGCTCCAATAGCCGCTGCGATAACATACTTACGTTTACTAAGAAAGTGCTTTAGATCGCTAATCATTACTGCTTGATTTTTCATGGACCAACCCTACCACAAAACAAAAGGGCGTGCGCCGACAATTACCGACAATTTCCGACAACCGACAAAGCGATGTAGCAACGGCAGGCCTTTTCAGACTTCAACTTTTTAAATATCTTTTTCTTCTGATAATCTCAAGCAAGAATAGTCATGCCAAAACCGACAAAACCGACAATCCATAACAAATTCCGACAAAGCATTCATACTCATCAATGTTTAAAATTACCAATAATTGTCAATAACGAACACCTAACTGGCAAACTTCTCCCAAACGAATAAATAGAATTCGCCCCCTCCCCAAAAAACTTTTATAAATCCCCCAAAAAATTTTTGAACCATCCACCATACCTATGTGTCTTATAAGTGTAAGGCAAAAAAACAAAACCATATTATGGAGGATAAAAACAATGAAAAAGTCACTTATTCCAATGATTCTCGTAGCAGCTACTCTTCTTACAGGCTGCGCAGCAACTGATACAAAAACAATCGAGACAAAGAACGCACCTGTTATCGCAGAAGAAACAAGCTGCTCCGATCCTGCAGGTCAGCCAGCAGAAACAACTATCGCACCTGTAGTAGCACCAGTTATTACAGAACAGAATGCAGCTCCAGCAGAGACAGCTACACTCACAGATATAAACGCGACTCCAGCTGAATCTAATCCTGCTCCAGCTATTGAAACAAATCCCAATATATCCAATAATTCTTTAACATTAGATAGCTACCCTGCTTACAAGACAATTGTGAGCAACGTAAAAACTGCTGTTACTACAAACAGCCAGTCCATTCTGGACCTCAGTCCGGCTATCGCTCATTTCATGGAGATCTGCCCTGAGAGATACCCTGAAGAGGCTATCCTTGTTACTCTTTATGACATTAACAATGATAATTCACCTGAACTCTTCTTCTGCAGATATACAGCTGACTACAGTGGAATTCTCATCCTTGATATGTACACATTAAATAACGGTTCCGCTGTAAAGGTTATTTCCAGTGAGTCCTACGAGTCTTATGCTTATAACAACAACTATGGCATCGTACACGCTGACGATACTCAGTTGATTGACCTTTACTCCTTAGAAGGCACTACCCTTCACCTTGATGCCACTTTCGGACCTGACGATGGTTTCACATATGCAAAAAATGCAATTCCTGGCACAACAGCATGGCTTGCCAACTGCTAAAAGAAAAATGTTATAATCTATAAAATATATTTTAGAGGTAACTGAGCACATGACACAGGAACAGATTTACAATCTTGTCGAAGCCGCCAAGCATGGCGATGACAATGCTTTCGCGCAGCTTTACGAAGCCGCTTACCGCATGGTTTACCATGTGTCACTCGGTTACCTCAAAAACACTGAAGACGCTGAGGATCTCACTCAGGAAGTCTTTCTCAAGGCCTATAGCAGCATTCACACTCTTGGTGACAACCTGACCTTTTTCGGCTGGGTGCAGACCATGGCCGCCAACCGCAGCAAAAACAAGCTCCGCGACCGCAAGGAATATGTGTCCTACGAGGACGAGAGTGACCTGGAAAAAGAGCTTATTGGCGACGATAACCTGGAGTTCCTCCCTGACACTTACATTATGCAGGAGACGCAGCGCCAGGTCCTCGAGAACATTATGCGCAAGGAGCTTTCGGATGTTCAGTACCAGACCATTTACATGCACTACTACAATAACCTCACGGTGGAGCAGATAGCAGCGGTCATGAATGTTCCGACGGGCACCGTTAAGACACGCCTTAAGAACTCCCGAATCAAGATTAAGGAAGGCGTGGAGCGTTATGAGCGCATTACCAATGATAAGATTAATGTTTGCGGTGCTATCCCTGCCATCGGCCTTGTTATTGGTCAGACTATTAACTCCACACCTGTGAGTTTCGTGCCTTTCGCGAAAGGGGTGGCCGCCACCACTGCAGGTGCTGCCGCTGGAACCGCAGCCGCTGGTGCCGCAACTGCCGCCACCGCTGCCATCTCCACTTCCCTCCTCACGAAAGTCATTATCGGAGCCGTTGCCGTGGGCACACTCGGAGTGGGAACAGTTGCCGTTGTAAGACACAATCAGAATTCCAAAGCTGCCGAGACCAGCGCGCAAGTTACAGTAGCAACTACAGAGACTGCGCTGACCACTGCTCAAGCTGAACTTGTAGCTCCAATCGTGGCCACAACTTCCACCGAGACCACCGCACCTTCTGTAGAAGAAACATCCGCTACAACTCAGGCACCTTCTTCCGAACTGGTTTTAAGCCCTGGTCTTGATTCTGTTGTGGAGACACTTAAGTCCAATGCTGCATCTCGTAATTACGACGTTCTTGCCGCTAATAATCCTGGCGTAATGAAATACCTGAACCGTAACGCTTTCGCATATTCCGCCCCAGATGACGCCATCATCGTAATAGCGTCTGACTACAATGGCGACGGAGTCAATGAGTTGTTCATCTGCGGTCTCACGGAGTCACTGGAAGACTATAAGCTGCTGGAAATGTACTCCATGTCACCTTCCGGCGCGGTTCGCCTTTGTCCTATAGATACGGACTATTCACTGGCTTTTTATTACTGCAGCGGAATCGGCGTCGTATCTCAGGATGATACCGGAATAATCGACACTTACGTACTTTCCGCTGACGGCTCATCACTTGTTGTCAGCAATTCTTATGGCTCCTGGGACGAGATGGTTTATCAGGGACATTCCATTCCTGGCGACTCAGTTACTTTGAAGGATTATTAGTTCGGTGGTCTTTTTCAGACTTATTTGAAAAATTATATATAGGTCTGAAAATTTCAGACTTATTTGAAAAAATTTATATAGCGCTGAAAATTTCAGACTTATTTGAAAAATTATATATAAGTCTGAAAACCACTTATCTTCCAACAAAAAATCCCGGCACCACGCGGCGCCGGGACTCAATCAATCATTCAACAATAAAATCAGAAATTACTCTTCGTCATCATCCATTGGGCGGTCCAATGTAATTGTGCTCCAGAGCTTCTCAAGGTTATAGTTTGCTCTCTCTTCTGGATGCATTACGTGAACAACAACATCACGATAATCGATAAGCATCCATCTGTCACCTGAACGACCCTCAACGTGGTCAGCATACAAACCAAGATCGGTCTTAACGAGATACTCTACCTCATCAGCGAGGGCCTTAATCTGTGTTGTAGAACTACCGGAAGCGATTACAAAATAATCAGCTAGAGTAGTCTTATCTGCTACGTCGAGAACCTCGATATCAATACCCTTCTTGGAATCGAGCGCCTCTACTACCTTATCTACAATCTCTTTACTTGTCATATCAATTTCCTCCTATAGAAGAATTCTTTATATTTATTATATCACATGCCCAAATCGCGCACGAACTCCGCCGTCATCGGATGCATTTCGCGACCCTGGCGCTTAAACTTTTCCGCCACCGTACGGGCACACATTCTAACCGCCTCGTCCAGATCCACCAGAGCCACCTCACGCATCTCAGTCAGATCAGTATAAGTACGCGCAGGCTCCAGCTTATCCGCCAGATACACGATCTTGTCCAGCATAGTCGCACCGCCGCGGCCTGTTGTGTGATAAGTGATGGCGTTCAGAATCTCCTCATCATCGATGCCAAACTTCTCAGCCGCAAAAGTTGCCCCCGCTGGAGAGTGGAATAACTTCTTATCGTTAAACACGTCACCACTACGACGGCGTGCCAGGTCGCGCTGCTCCATAAGATCCAGCTCCTTAGCGCAGTCGTGAAGCAAACCAGCAATCAAAGCCTTGTCAACATCCGCACCATGAATCTTCGCATAACGCGCCGACAGCAAACCAACATTAATAGTGTGCAGCAAACGCTTCTCGCCAAGATAATCGTACAAATCCGCAGCATACTGGAAGAACTTCTCCGCCGCCTCGTCACTCACGGCATCCATCACGTCGTCCGTGCCATACAGAGCATGAGTCTTAATAAACTCGCGGGCCTCAGCAGGCACCTCGTCGAAGGACTGACTCTCACGAATACTAGAAGACGCAGCCTCCACCCCATCAATCACAAATGACTCGATATTTGCCTCGAAGCCGAACTCCTGACTAAGACGCGCGCGCTGCTCGTAGATATCAGTGTCATCGCCAGGACGCACCGCCACCAGCAGACCAGCCATCTGCAAAATCTCCTCAGGCTTATACCAGTGATCAAAAGTTGGCAGCAAGTCGGAGCCGCAGAGCCAGAAAAACTTGTGCTCCTCCAGTGCTTTCTTAGGCTTTACCCCACGATAAGTCAGAAAAGGCACGAGGTACGACATGTCCGTCACGCGCTTCAAAGTAGACACCGTGTAACTAATGCCCGGAATATAGAACTCCACGTCGCACAGGAACACCTGCTTAGGGTTGAAAGTCGCGTCGAGAACCGCTTTCGTCATGTAGTAGCGATATGGCGCCGCGTTCAGGATCTTGCCGCGCTTAAAGGAATTGCGCACAGTTGGAATAACGATGACGATATCCACGTCACCGTTATCAATTGCACCCTTAATTATGGATAAATGACCCTTGTGAATCGGGTCGAAAGAACCGCCAAAAAGGCCTATTCTCATGCGTGATACTCCTTGCCGAACTTACCTACTGTACGTCCGATATCAGTTCTGTAGTGAGCGTCCTTGAAGGAAATCTTCTTAACGCCCTCATAAGCGCCGTCGATAGCCTCGTCGAGTGTGTCACCCTCATCGTAAACTACGAGTACACGTCCGCCAGAAGTAACGAGCTTGCCGTCCTCTGTGAGCGCTGTACCTGCCTGGAATACGAGCTTGCCGCAAGTGTCGATGCCTGTGATCTCGTAACCCTTAGCATAAGATGCTGGGTATCCGCCAGAAGCCATAACAACTACTGTGGAGCACTTCTTCTTCCACTTGATCTCGATGTCAGCGAGTGTGCCGTCGATGCAAGCGTCGATGATATCCATGAAATCAGTCTCAAGAAGTGGGAGGATTGCCTGTGTCTCAGGGTCACCAAATCTAGCGTTGTACTCTACAACCTTAGCGCCTTCCTTTGTGAGCATGAGTCCGAAATAGATAACACCCTTAAATGGTCTGCCCTCTGCCTTAAGAGCCTCGATTGTTGGCTTAACAATCTTATTCTGGATGGAAGCCATGTCCTCGTCAGAGAGGTCAGCACCTGGAGTAACTGCACCCATACCACCTGTGTTGAGGCCCTCGTCGTTATCGTAAGCTCTCTTGTGGTCACGGGATGAAATCATTGGAACCGCGATGTTACCGTCTGCAAATGCGAGAAGTGTGAGCTCAGGACCAACCATGCACTCCTCGATAACTACTGTGTTGCCAGCGCTTCCGAAAGCTTTGTCCTCCATCATGGAGATAACAGCCGCCTTAGCATCCTCGAGTGTCTGCGCGATGATTACGCCCTTACCAAGTGCAAGTCCGTCAGCCTTAATAACGATAGGCATTGGCTGTGTCTCAAGGTACTTGAGCGCGTCGTCCTTGTTATCAAATGTCTCATATTTTGCAGTAGGAATATTGTACTTCTTCATGAGTGACTTGGAGAAAGCCTTAGAAGCCTCGATGATAGCTGCATTAGCACGTGGGCCAAATGCGCGAACACCCTTCTCCTCGAGCTTATCTACGAGACCGAGCGCGAGTGGATCATCTGGAGCAACGAATACGAGATCGAAGTTATTCTCCTTAGCATAATCTGCCATTGCATCGATATCTGTAGCCTTAATAGGTACGCATGTAGCGATTTCTGCGATACCGCCGTTACCAGGAGCACAATAAAGCTCTGTAACCTTGGAACTCTTCTTCAATGTCCAACAAATCGCGTGCTCTCTTCCGCCGCCGCCAACTACTAATACCTTCATGAAAATATCCTCCGAATGTCTATATTTCTTCCCGATTTTCTTCCCAATTACTTCTCAATCTTCATTCCAGAAAGGAATGCGTTGATATATCCGTCAATCTTTCCATCCATAACTGCGTCAACGTCAACCTCTTCATAACCTGTACGAAGATCCTTAACAAGTGTGTATGGGCAGAATACGTAAGATCTGATCTGTGAACCCCATGCAATCTCCATCTGATTACCCTTAAGGTCCTCGATCTTCTCCATCTGTGCAGCCTCAGCAAGAGCATAAAGCTTTGCCTTCAACATCTCCATAGCTGTCTCTCTGTTCTGAATCTGTGAACGCTCAGACTGACAAGCAACTACAACACCTGTAGGAATATGTGTAAGACGTACAGCAGAGTCTGTCTTGTTGATGTGCTGACCACCCTTACCTGTTGAACGGTATGTATCTACACGGAGATCAGATGGGTCAATCTTAATCTCAATTGTATTATCGAGCTCTGGCATAACTTCACATGAAGCAAAAGATGTATGTCTTCTTCCTGCAGAATCGAAAGGAGAAATTCTTACGAGTCTATGTACTCCGATCTCAGATCTTAAGAAGCCATAAGCGTTCTCACCATCAATCTTGATAGATACAGACTTAATACCAGCCTCATCACCATCAAGATACTCGAGAACCTTAATCTCATAACCATGAGCCTCAGCCCATCTTGTATACATTCTGTAAAGCATTGAGCACCAGTCCTGAGCCTCTGTTCCACCGGCACCTGCATGAAGTGTAACGATGCAGTTTGCTTTGTCGTGCTCACCTGTAAGAAGTGTCTCGAGACGCATCTTCTCGAAGTCCTTCTTAAAGGAATCAACACCTTCCTGAAGCTCAGGGAGAGAATCGAGGTCCTCCTCCTCATTAGCAAGCTCACAAAGTGTAAGGAGCTCCTCACGCTCATTAGCGAGGTTGTTGTAAAGCTCCACCTTCTTCTGAAGTCTTCCGAGCTTTGTCTGGATGTCTCTTGCCTTGTCAACGTCGTTCCAGAAATCAGGCTCCTGAGTTCTGTTCTCCATCTCAGAGATCTGTGTCATTACGTCGTCGATGTGAAGTGACACACGTAATTTCGCCACCGGCTCCTCGAAGCTCTCGAGCTCAAGTCTTATAGTATCGAATTCAAGCATTATACTTTTCCCTTTCTTATTTCGTCTGTAAATTCTGCCAGACGCGCCATAGCCGTCTTAATATTTTCCATAGATGCTGCATAACTGATTCTTACGTGGCCTGTGCCTGACACGCCGAAAGCAGTACCCGGCACGATTGCGACCTTCTTGCTCATGAGGAACTTCTCGCAGAACTCCTCAGAAGTAAGGCCAGTGCTCTTAATTGATGGGAACGCATAGAAGGCACCATATGGCTCAAAGCACTCGAGGCCAGCGTCCTTCAGACCCTTAAGAATAACTCTTCTTCTGTGGTTATACTCGTCACGCATCTTCTTAACTTCATCGTCACCGTTCATGGCAGCCTCGATAAGTGCGAACTGCGCCATGGAAGGAGCACTCATAATGCAGTACTGATGAATCTTTGTCATCTGAGCTACAAGTGGAGCAGGTCCGAGCACGTAACCGATTCTAAAACCAGTCATGGCATAGCTCTTAGAGAAACCGTTGATCATGATTACTCTGTCACGAAGCTCTGGGAATCTCGCGAGAGAACTTGGCTCGTCGCTAATGTAGTTAAGCTCGCAGTAAAGCTCGTCAGAAATAACGATGATGTCTGGGTGCTTCATGAGGACATCCCTGATTGGCTTCAAGTCCTCCATAGTCATTACCGCACCAGTTGGGTTTCCAGGATAACCAAGAATAATGTACTTAGTCTTATCTGTGATAGCTGCCTCTAACTCCTCTGGCATGAGCTTGAAGTCGTTCTCCTGCTTTGTGGAGATAACCACAGGTGTGCCGTGGGCGAAAGTAACCGCCGCCTTATAAGCTACGAAACAAGGCTCTACGATAATAACCTCGTCACCAGGGTTAGTGAGTGCTCTTGCCGCCAAGTCGATACCCTCTGAACCACCTACTGTGATAAGACACTCTGTCTTCTGGTCATATGCGATATCGTATCTGCGCTTAATATAATCGCAAATAGCGATCTTGGACTTAGTGTATCCACTGTTAGGAGAATAGTGTGTATATCCGTCCTTAAGTGAATTAATACCTGCTTCTCTGATGGACCAAGGTGTTACAAAGTCTGGCTCACCGATGGAAAGTGAGATAACATCGTCCATTTCTGAAGCGAGGTCGAAGAATTTACGGATAGCTGAAGGCGGCATATTGCCAACAACATCAGATATCTTATTGGAATAATCTATACTCATAAAACAATTGCCTGCCTGTCATCTGAATCCTTTGTCTTAAAGAGGATTCCGTTATCTTTGTATTTTCTAAGAATGAAGTGAGTTGCTGTGCTGAGAACTCCCTCCTGTGTTGCTACCTTGTCATATACGAAGGAAGCGATGTCTCTAAGGTTCTTGCCCTCATAAATGAGCATGAGGTCGAATCCACCGGACATGAGATAGCAAGCTGTTACATTCTCATACTCGCAGAGAATATCAGCGAGCTTATCAAAGCCCTTCTCTCTAACCGGAGTGATTCTAACTTCGATCATTGCTGTAACTGTATCAACGTTTGTCTCATCCCAGTTAATCATTGTTGTGGAACCAAGAATAATATTCTGAGCCTTAAGATCGGCGATTTCCTTTTCTACATCCGCGGCGGCCGCTCCAAGCTGTGTGGCGATTTCCGCTGTAGTAAGCTGAGAATTCTTCTCGATAAGCTTTAAAAGTTCAATCTGGTCGATCATAAGTGTGTACCTCCTATAATTCACGGACATAATAATCCATTAAACTATGAAATTTTACCATATCCTCGCGTGTTTTCCTAATATAAATATAAAAAAAGAAACTGCCATTTCCTGACAGTTTCTTTGTTGTTTTTGTTAGTTGTAACGCAGGGCCGCTTTCGTGCCCGTGCCGTCACTTTCGCGCACGCTTAGTCGTACTCGCAAATAAAACCGACCTTGCCCTTGTAGGAAGCAGCTGCGTCGATGATGTCGTTTGGCACGTCCATCGCCTCGAAATTCTTATAACCGTTGTTATCAGTCACAAGCACGCACATCTTGTCCTCATTAACAGTTCTGCCATCCTCTGTCTTGCCTGTAATAGAAGGCTCACCCTTACGCCATACGTAGTCACCCACTGGCAAACCGGAACCGTCAGCAGTCCAGTAATACTTGCCGTCTGCCTCATTATAAGTGCCACCGATGTAGAACGCGAAAGCATCAGAAGTATCGTCATTTATAACGCTATACAAAGAATACCAGCCAGCTGAACCAGTCATTGTCGCGAGGTGTCCGCCCTTGCTCTCACAGAAAGCTTCTGCCTCTTCCCATGTGCAGTCCATTACGAAAATCTCATAGTCTGGCTCTGAGTCATAAGATGGAACCACCTCATTTGAAAGGAAGAATGTAATCTCATCATATGAGTAGTTACCACTAATAGATGGCCAATTCTCAATCTCTGCGTAACAAGCCTGATTAAACTCATCCTCAGACACCTCTTTGTCGCCGAGGTAGTAGTACCACTCTGTGTTCTGGTCCCATTCAATCTTTCCGATATAATCCCATGGATCTGAAACATCATCTGGGAAAATCTGCATGTGACGAGATACACCATCATCAACAAGCTCATAGTTCTCATTCATAACGCCATACCATAGCCAAGCCTGAGCGCCAGCATAATCGGAATTAAGGTTATAAGCAATTCCAGACTTTGGTGCGTACATATAACCTGCGTTACCGCCTGCACCATATACCCAGTTCTTCATGAGTGTATGAACCTGACCATCTGCATATGTGAAAAGAGAAACATTACAGATTCCATCCTCTACAACGAGCTCTGGGATAGAGTCATCATCAAAATAAATCAAGTCAAATGTACGCTGGTTAGAGTCGCTAGTGTACTCGGCATACTTGGAGAAATTATTGATTACTTCGAGATATGCGGCCTCATAGTCATAGCTGACAGGCTGCTCGATTGGCTGTGTTGCTTCAGTCTCTACTGGGAGCTCCTCTGTTGGGGCTGTAGTCTCTGCCGCTCCTGTATTGTCCTCAACCTCGATTTTGATTACTGGCTGAGTCTCGTCCTCATCGTCGTCCTTCTTATGCTTCTTGTCTGCATTTTCTGTACATGCTGTCAGACACATAGATGCGATGAGAGTCCACGCGATCATTGCTGTAAGCTTGTTCTTTTTCATAATGTTTTCCTCGTTCTCTTGGAAATATTTCGCGCCACACTCCTTGTGGTTCCGCGCCGCGCCTTACTCCTTGGCCGCGCCGCGCCTTACTCCTTGGCCGCGCCGCATGTGGAGCAGAACTTACCCGTATTGCTGGAGCCGCAGTATGCACAAGTCCATGCCGCTGGTTTGAAATCTGCAACTGGTGCCGCCGCTGCCGCGTCCGTTGTAGTGTTGCTTGGGATCGCATAAGTTACCAAGAACTGCGCGTTGTCGATTCCGTAACTTGCCAATGTTGGAGCGATTTTCTCCTTAATCTGCACACTGAGCACTTTCATGTTCTCGAGGGCACCCGCCATAGTCATATGCTTGGCCGCACACTCGTCGAAAACCTGCTGAGCCGCTTCAACCGTTGCCGCATGAATGCTGTTTGCCGCATCAGTGTTGCCTTCGTAGCTACCATATGTTGCCACATCGAACTTCAGAGTGGAAAGGAACTTCAACATCACCTTCTTAGGCTCGCCGCCTGGCACTTTGTCCATGAAATAGAGCTTATCTCTGGACGCAATAGCAAGAATGTTGTTGTTCTCCTTATCCTTGGTGAATGTTGGCGGCGTGTTGTAGATCGCATCCTCCGCCTCGGCGAACTTCTCAGCCGCTTTTATCTTAATGTTGTCAGTAGCCTTGTCGATTGCCGGATTGATGAACTTCTCCGCCGCGGCGTTCGCCACTGCATTGCCCACATTATTTGCCACGGTATTCATAAGTCTATCAAAAAATCCCATATAGCCCTCCTTGTAGTCCGTTTTTCTCTCTCGGCGATATTTTATCACTCTTGGGCTGGTTTGTGTGGCTTTGTGTGGCTTTGTGAGTCTCGGGATTCATCTATTTGTTCAAAAGATTTCTATTTTTATGAACCTTTTTATGAATAATTAGCATCAACTGCTGATATTTCATAAATTCGTTCATAAAACTTAGAATCTTATGAACGGTTTTATGAATAAATCCTCTTAACTGCCGATAATTCATAAATTCGTTCATAAAATCCAAAATCTTATGAATGATTTTATGAACATGCATGCACCCTCAAAAAATCCCAAAAAAGTCCCAAATCACCCCTAAAAATCCCAAAACGCCTTAAAAGTCCCAACTTTCGCCTCAAAATGCAGAAAAAGCTTCCATTTTATAAATATCCATACTAGTCTGAACTCATGTATAACAACGCAGAAATATTAGAATACTTGGAATTCAAAAAGGATTGCATCTTAAAGGAATTAGCCAAATATCCCAAATTGTATTTTCTTCACAGAGGCCCAAACGAATCAATAAAAGTGATATACCAAGGAGAATGTCACGAGCACAGGATTGGAAATGCCAAGGGTCAGAAGTTTTTGGAAATATACAAAAGAAAACGCCAATTGGAGAACAAGCTCAGAGGAATCGAGGCTTCTTTAAAGATGCTTCGCGCGGGCAAAATAACGCCTGCCACCCGCGCCCTACACCCATCCGTACCACTCACAAGCTGCAGAAAACTGTTCGGCAACTGGGACGACCTAGTCATCAGGCCGAACACCCATACGGATAGGCAGAGTCATTTGCACAACGGGATTGATTTCGACTCGAAGACGGAGGTGGACATCGCGAAGATTTATGATCTGCTGCACATCCCATATAAGCACGCGGCGGTGATTAATCTGGGAAGCTATCAGTTCGCTGCGGACCTGGTGCCACTTATCGAAGAGACGGGGGATTACTTTATCCATGAGCATTTCGGGCGCGAGATGGTGGGCTCCTACCTGAATACGGCCACGGACAAATACCAGAACCTGAGCAGACGCGGTCTCATCCTAGGGCGCGACTATGTTTTCACGTACGAAAACCACGATAACTACGCGGACACCGCTTACCTGACGAACACGATTTTCTGGATTATGACCAACATTTTAGGCAAATAAAAATCCAGACATCGCTGCCTGGATTTTATTAACTATTAAGAGAAATCATCGTGCCAGTCAATGACACCGTTACCATTTACATCAGTCCAGATTACATTCTTCTGTTCACGAAGCGAGTAATATCCATCTGGTAGCGCCAAGATACAATCAGGATAAATATGGTAATCATCAACATATATTCTATTGAAATAAACACTTGAAACATTATTTAAAGTGATAGTATTTCCATCAAAATTATATTTTAAATCATAGTTGCCCAATCCATCGGAATAGTATGTATATGAATTAGAGCCACTTATATATCCATACATATCTGCAGATAAAGATGCCAATTCACCAAGTGGTTGTCCATTCAGGTTATAGGCAAAGCCATAACCAAAAACCGGATATGCAACGGTATAAACCTGATTATCAGGACCTAGCCATACTTTTCCTAGGCGATCTGAATTCTGGTAAAAGTAATCGTCAATATTTCCATATATAAAAGCGCCTGCCATTCCTTGGTTAATTTGACCACCAACAATGAATTCACTTCCTGGGCTAACCCAGACTAAACCATCATAAATCCGAGCATTATATCCATAATAATGTCTTTCTTCATAAGCCTTTTCCACGGCTGATAACCAAGAATTATATGACAAGTTGTGGAAATCATTAGAATCAACACCTGCGACAGCTAAGATTTCATCATTTGTTAGGATTGTTCCTGTTGTCACATTTACAGTAAACCCTTCATATACATCGCCCTCGACATCTTGGCCTGTCTGATGAATACCTCTAACTATAATCGTAAACAGTTCATCAGAATTGCGAATTACAGCATACTCAGAACAATGCTTCAAATATTGATTTACCTCATCAGCAGCAGCCTGATCAGGCAAAGTAAGTGTCAAAGCAAAAGTTGGTACATAAATTTCCTCTTGCGGATTATGGAATTGAGATGTGCTAACGCTAATATAATTATTCAAATCAATAATCTCAGGTGTTGGTTCTGGTGTTGGCTCCGGAGTAGGAGTGGCGTCAGGCGTTGGAGTAGTCTCGAACACGATTTCGATAGTACGCGGCTCGGTCGTCTCAGCAACTTCTGTCTCTTTTGCAACAGGCTTCTTTGGGGCTTTAAGTTTCTTCATCATAAATATTCCACCAACACTAAGGAGACCCAGAGCCAGGACACCGCACACGGATTTTACAATTATGGACTTAATGGCTACACCCTTTGCCGTAGCAGTAACTGCTTTCGTGGCACCTGCTACACCAGCGGATCCTACCGCACCTGCACTTCCCACAGCGCCAGCACTAGCACCCGCACCTGAACCAATTCCCGAACCGAAACCTGTGAATGGAACCGATGGCACCTCGCATGTGGAAAGAGAAGAATTGAGCAAAGCAGTAAGAGCTGGGAACATACCGGCAGCGCAGAGCTTGTCGCCTGTCTTGCTTTCGTAGCTTTCGATGGCACTCTTAAGCTTAATCTTAGCGTTTTTGAGTCTGGTTTTTACCGTGCCCTCAGGGACGTTCATGTACTCGGCGATCTGCTTTACCGGCATTTCGTTATAGTAGTGCATGAAAATTGTCTGGTATTGGTTCTCACTAAGAGCCCTAACCATAAGGTCAAGGATAATGTTACGCTTCTCCTCCTCCATTATCAGAGTGTCAGGAAGTCTGTCGATGTTGTCGTCACCCTCGATAGGAGTGCCTGCCTCGATGGCGTCGTCAAAAGAAAGATTATCTCTAGTTCTTGCAAGTCGATTAAGGCACACACGGGAAGCTATGGTTTTCACCCATCCGAAATAAGTTCTGTTGTCACTAAGCATGTGCAACTTATTGAAAACAGTGATAAAAGTGTCCTGAGTGCAATCTTCTGCTTCTTCCTCATCACGCATATGGCCAAGACAAATAAGATAGACCATGTCGCGAGAAGCCTCATAAAGCTCCGCGAAAGCACCGTCATCTCCCATCTTTGCACGGGAAACCATATTATCAAGTATTTCTTCAGGTATTCTGTTGTAGATCATAAATTTACGCCCCCTTTTTTTATTATACTCAATAGACAGCCTCACATCGATTTAGGTTCACTAAATTTTAAAAAATTAAAAAATCCCTCGCACCCGACTAAACGAGCACGAGGGATCAAAATCAACGCAAGTAATTTATTACTTCTCAGAAGGCTTGATTGCCATCCAGATGAGAGCTGCGAGAACACCACCGATGAGTGGAGCTACGATAAATACCCAAACGTTAGAAAGAGCAGCGCCGCCTGCGAATACTGCGGAAGCGAGGGATCTTGCTGGGTTTACGGATGTGCCTGTGAAAGCGATACCGATGATGTGTACGAGAGTAAGTGAGAGACCGATAACGAGACCAGCTACGTTAGAGAACTCTGGCTTAGATGTAACACCAAGGATTGCAAGAACGAAGATGCATGTGAGTACAACCTCTACGAGGATTGACTTACCGATGCTGTCGTTATAAAGACCGTTTGCACCAAAGCTCTGGTTCATGCCGAGAAGAACTGCGAGAACTCCTGCACCTGCGATACCACCGATGCACTGTGCTACTACATAACCGCAGAAATCCTTTACGCTCATCTTCTTAGATACGAGCATTGCGATAGATACTGCTGGGTTGATGTGGCAACCAGAAACGTTACCGATAGAATATGCCATTGCTACGATTACGAGACCAAAAGCAAGAGCTGTCATAAGGTAAGCAGCGTTACCCTCTGCACCATTACAACCTACTACTACTGCTGTTCCACATGCAGCGAAAACGAGTACGAATGTACCGATAAACTCTGCGATGTACTTCTTAAAACTTTCCATTTTGTTACTTCCTCCTATCAAAGTTTGATAATTCTACTATATGGATTAATCGAGCTGATGCCAAGCGGATAAAGGGTTTTATAACTTAATTGTAAAGATTGTTCGTTGTTCGTTTGGTTGTAAGCCAGGCGTGGGCGGCGTGGGCAGCGCGGCCAGGCGGGTGCGCAGGTCTAGATTCATAAAATTGTTCATAAGATTTCGATTTTTATGAACGAATTTATGAAAAACACTGCATTTCACGCCAGATTTCATAAAAAGCTTCATAAATTCTGGAATTTTATGAACGAATTTATGAACCCAATCCTTACAACCCAATAAAAAAGCCCCGAGCTGCCAAACTGACAACTCGGGACGTAATAAAACCTCTAAGGAGCGCGGAGGACCGGAACAAAATTATTAGTCAAACGCGACTATTCCAGCCTTCTCGCACAAAGCCACGAACTCTGATGAGCGAGCAAAGCCATCGAACACTTTCTCGCGGGAAGCACCATCCTTAAGGACGGAAACCCAAGCCTCGAAGCCCGCGCTATCAGGCTCACGGTCCATAAATGTGAGATACAAACGGGTCACAAACTCTTCGTCGTCGTAATTAGCATCAAGGAACTCCTTACTGAAGAAGAAACCGTGCGCCGCCTTGCTTCCACTTCCCTCGTGGTTGGCCAGTGCATCCGCCCATGATTTCAAGCCATCGCCATCGGCTTCACGGCCAAGGCAAGTGGTGTACAAACGCTCGACGAAAGCCAGAACCTCAGCGGAAGGCTCCAGGCGTGGCATGGCAGTACCGCCGGACTTGATGCCGTACTTATAGCAGATTGTCGCCCACTCCACGGAGTTAACGAAACCATCAAAAACCTGCTCACGGGTCGCACCCTTTTCAAGGGCCTCCACCCAAGCTGCGAGACCTGCCTCGTCTGGCTCACGATCCAGGAATGTTAGATACAATCGAGTCACGAAATCCTCGTCAGACAACTCCTGTGAAGTTAACTCCGGTGAGAAGAAGAATCCGCGGGCAACTGTGGCGCCATCGGCTCCATCACGCAAAGCAACCGCCCAAGAAGTCACGCCCGTGTCCTCACCATCACGACCGAGTGCACAGGTATAAAGTCTCTCTGAGAAGCCCACAATTCCGTCGTCGACAATCACCTGAGGGAGAACTCTTGGTCTGACCTCATACTCGCCACATCTATCACATTTGACGCAAGCAGTAGATCCAGGAGCATACACGGTCGCAGGAACTGCAGCAACATCTACATAGTTGTGACCAGGTGATTTAACCACCTCGCGAGACTTGAGCATTGTATGACATCTACTGCAATAAGATTCCTCGGTCATTCCATCAGAAGTGCAGGTCACCTCGATAGCAGCAGAAGTTACCACATCATGCCCCATAGCTGGATAGACGATTGGTTCATCAAGGACCAAATAACATTTCGTACAATATGAAAAACTGGAGTGACCTGCTTGGGTACAATTTGCTGGAACAGCTCTAACAAAATACCCGGAATGCTCTGCAGGTATTACAAGTGGCTCAGCGATGGTCTTGCCACACTCAGCGCAATAATAGTAGCTTCCACGGCCATCCTCAGTGCAGGTCATTTCAACTGCAGGCGCGAGAACTGGTGTGTGGAACTCCCCTTCACCGCACGTAAGCAACGCTGGAAGATATACTTTCTGGAACTCGAACTGCTCGCCAAACTCCTCATAATAAATCTTATGCTCGTTCTCTGAGACGATCATGTCATGGAAAAACTGGATATCATCAATGCCTTGTGCTCTATATTCGGACATCATGATCGCCGCCATGCTGCACACGATAGGAGCTGACGCGGAAGTACCGCCGTTCAATCCATAAGGCTCCTTTACATTGTCGATGAAAGCACCATAAACATAATCATATGGGGCGATAACTTCATATTCAGGACCAGTGCCCTTGGCATAATCCCAGCATGAACCATCAAGGCTATTACAACCCTTGGAATACCCCATTACACCGATTACACAGTCATAGCCAGCTGGATAATAATCCTCTTTAGTACGATCATATGGATTATCCTTAGTACTCTCTCTATAATTGCCCGCAGCTCCAACAAGCAACATATCTTGTGACAACTCCTTAAAAGCCGCATATTCATAGGCACTATAACCTCTGCCGGCATAAGACATGTTACCGATATCTGCGCCATTATCACGGGCATAATACAACGCTTTTATTCCATTTGTGCTGTTTATATATCCTGGCTTTGTAGCAGGCGCACCACCCATCATAACCTTGGCACCATAAGCAAGACCTGCACCACCAATATCGTTACCAGCTTCCATAGAGATAATAGAAGCACAATAACTACCATGGCCAGCATAAGTCAGGTAAGAATAGTCTGGGATTTCCTCATCAAAAAGAACTCCGTGCACATCATCAATGTAACCATTTCCATCATCATCAATGCCATTATCAGGAATCTCACCCTCATTCACCCACATATTGGCTTCCATATCAGGATATTCCGCATAGATTCCGGCATCAACAACGCAAATAACTATGCCTTCGCCAGGCTTGCGATGAGGCGCGATTTTCTCCCACATCTGCAAAATGCCAGTGGTCTCTGGCACCCAGTCGAGGTGCGCAATTTCAGCTTCTGTCGGATAAAGGAATGTTGGCTCCTCTGGGTCCTCGCCTGGATCTTCTGGGTCTTCGCCTGGCTCCTCTGGATCCTCGCCCGGATCTTCTGGATCCTCACCTGGATCCTCTGGGTCTTCGCCTGGGTCCTCTGGGTCTTCGCCTGGATCCTCTGGGTCTTCGCCTGGGTCCTCAGGGTCTTCCCCTGGCTCCTCAGGATTCTCCTCATCATCGCAAATAAAATATTCATAATCAGTAATTTGGCGCAGGAAATCAGGCTGCGCTGTGATGATGTCGTCCTCAGTTCTTAAATCATCAACTGCGTCCCACACTTCATTACTGGTACGCGCTGAGTAGAAGACCTGGAACGCTTTCGCGCCCGTTACGGGGTCCTCTCCGACCTCTGTTTCCAGCAAGAATTCAACGTCATAAATATCGTGGTTCTTCACCATCTCGTCTTTATCATTAAGTCGGATTGGAGTCTGACCTGCGACGCGGTATTCAATCACAGAAAACTGAACCGTCTCAGGGTCAACAAGCAAAGTGTCGCGAATCTCATCCTCTTCCTCATAATCGACCGTAATCGGCTCTATCCAGGACTGCTCCTCTGGCACCCCGGCCTCGAAAACCATAAGCTGCGCGTGAGCAGGAACGCCATCGTGGTTCACTAAAGTGCCCACACCCGCGTCAGCGTCCGCAGCCGCATCAGACACAGGCACACCCTGCGCCGCGCCAGGCACGCCCTCAGCACCATAAGCACCACGCGCATCAACACTAGCCGGTCTCTTAACCACAGGGCTGGTAACAACACCAGCCACCATAATAAGTGCCACAATAGCGGCAATATATTTCTTTGTCTTCATAAATTCCTCCACAATCCCTATTCTTAATTTTATATTTTTACGGAATCTAATTGTGTGAACTTACATTAAACAAAATACAAAAAACGCCCGACGCCAACCAAGGCACCAAGCGTTCTTTGCTTCATCATCATTCATTTGCCAAATATCAGTTGTAGAGATATTCCTCACCCTGATATTTAATAACAACTTCATTTGTTGAACCTTCAGGCAATGCCTCAACGTGTCCAACTACGCGAGCATCAATATTGAAGCTCTTAGCGATTTCAATTATACCATCAGCAACGGACTCATCACAATAGAACTCGATTCTGTGACCGCAGTTGAATACCTGGAACATCTCCTTCATTGGGATCTCGCCAGACTCATAAATTGTCTGGAAGATTGGAGGAAGCTCGAAGAGGTTATCCTTAACGATACGGATGTTCTTACCGAAGTCACGGCACTTTGCCTGTCCGCCACCTGTGCAGTGGATGATACCAGAAATAGAATCAAAATACTTCTCAAGTACAGGAACGATAACTGGGAGGAAAGTACGTGTTGGAGAAAGAATTGCCTCACCAACTGTCTGCTCGCCATATGGCATCTTATCTGTAAGTCTGAATTTACCACAGTAAGCCTTGTCCTCACCGAGTGTATCGGAGAAAGACTCCTTGTAGTTCTCATAGTAATACTTATTCAAAAGCATGTGTCTAGCAGCTGTAAGACCATTAGAAGAAATACCTGAGTTGTAGGAATCCTCATATGTAGCCTGACCGAATGAAGCGAGACCAACGATAACGTGACCTGGCTTGATATTAGCAGCATTTACTACCTTGTCGCGCTTAACACGTGCAACGATTGTGGAGTCAACGATCAATGTCTTAACGAGATCTCCAACGTCTGCTGTCTCACCACCGCACATCTTAATGCCAACGCCTGCCTTCTCGAGCTTAGCGATAACCTCGTCGTAGCCCTCGATTACTTTCGCGATAGCCTTGCCGTCAACGCGGTGCGCATTACGTCCGATTGTGTTAGAGAGAGAAAGGTTCTCATAGCATCCAACGCAAGCAAGATCGTCTGTATTCATTACGAGGGAATCCTGTGCAAGACCCTTGAACCAGTCGTAGTTGCCTGTCTCCTTGAACATCAAATATGCTACGGAAGACTTTGTACCTGCACCATCTGCGTGAAGTGCTGTGCAGTACTCAGAATCACCTGCTGTATCCTCGATGAGCTTGCAGAAAGCTCCTGGGAAAACACCCTTATCCTGATTCTTTACTGCTGCCTTAACATCATCCTTAGTTGGTGATACGCCTCTGCTCAAGTAAGATTCTGCTGACATGATAACCTCCAAAATTTACTAATAAAGTTAACCGAGCTGGCCGGTAAGCCGGGTTCTGTATTAAACAATCATCTATCTAGACTGACCATTGCTGGGCAGTTCAAGCCGTCTCCTCGAGGCCCGCGGACAACGGTTAATGCCTCTCCGCGACGTTGCTCCAGGTGGGGTTTACAAAGCCGATATGTCTCCACACCGCTGGTGAGCTCTTACCTCGCCTTTTCATCCTTGCTCATGGCCGAAGCCACGGGCGGTTTTCTTTTCTGTTGCACTTTCCTTAAAGTCACCTTCACCAGACGTTATCTGGCACCCTGTCCTATGGAGCCCGGACTTTCCTCACGCGCCAGTCGTTACCATATGGCGCCCGCGATTGTCTCGGTCTGCTCGGAAAACACAACTATTTTAAAGAAAATCTCTCAATAAGTATATATCAAAATCTTCTTTCGGGTCCGTCAAAATATACAAATTCCACGTCTTCGAACTTCTCGTTCATGACATCGCACAAGTTGCTCATGAAAATTCGCTCTGTGGCGTTGTGGCCCGCGATAACCCCAGTGATGCCCATCTCCATGAGTTCCAGCATAATGTGATGCTTGATTTCGCCTGCCACCACAGTGTCCACCTGCGCCTCTTTTACTGCGGCCATGGCGTCCTCGTCAAAGGATCCGCCCTGGGCGAAAATTCTACTAACCTTAGTCTCAGGTGTGCCATAAGTGATTACGCCGCTGGCGTTCAGGGCCTCACCCGCGCTATTGCAAAATGCGTCTAAATTAACCGCCTCAGGAAGCTCGCCAACAACACCGCAGAATGCGTCCTCCAGTGATGTTATGGACTCTTCTGTGGCGCCCAACACGGAAGCCAGAAGTGCGTTGGAAAACCCGTCCGCCGCGTCAAGGTTTGTATGTGCGCTGTAGCAGCTGATACCGCCTCTAATGAGCTCATAAATAATGTGGCCCTTAGGGTCGTCGTTACGAACTGACTTGATACCACCGAAAATCAAAGGATGGTGCGCGAGGACCATCTCTGCGTTAAGATTCATGGCTGTCTCCACCACCTGGGATGTGGCGTCGAGGCACACAATAACACGTGTCACCTCACGTGCTGGATCGCCAACGTTAAGGCCAGGGTTATCGAACCCGAGAGCTGTATCCAGAGGAAAGAGCTCCTCCATATAATCCATAATTTGCTTTACAGTAGTCATAGTCACCTCTTAAACAGTCTTCATAAGTTCCGCTATTTCTTCGTCGCCGCGAGCGCGAAGCGTATAGATGTCGTGAAGCTTCGCAAAATACTCAGCCACAATCGCCTCGTCTGTCTTGGTCTTCAGCACCGGGCCAAAATACTTCTCATATAAAGTCAGGTCGCGAACCACGCCATCGTAAACTGCCACCAAGATTGGATAGAAAAGTCCGCGGTCATTTATCACAGTCTCATCCTTAATCTCATAGCCATTGGCGCTCAGATACACGCGAAGCTCCTCGATAGTTTTCTGTGGCTGAAGGCACCACACAACGCTCTTCAAAATCTCAGGCGAAGTCACCTCATATGCCGCGCTCATGATGTCCATCATGTTGTTGCCGCCAAGGCCCGCCATAATAACGGTGTCGCCCTCTATAAGATCCACGCCCTTAAGGCCATCTGTGCACACCACAGTGGACTTCTCGCCAAACCCATGAGAGAACAACGTCTCGCGTGTCTTTTGAGCAGGGTCCTTATGGATGTCGGTTGCCACCACTTTCGCGTAGTCACCCGTGATCAGGGCCTCCAGGGACACGTAGCCATGGTCGGAACCCACGTCAACAAGTCGCTGTCCGGCCTCACCATTAACCTGGTCGCGCCACATGCGGGCGGTGTCGTAAACCTTCTGCAAACGGGCTGTGAGCTGCATACGATTCATCATATAGCCCCTCGCTTCTCACGCAGAATTTTACGTGCCACGTCTATCTTACGCAGAGTCTCTAAGTACTCTTCTTTCTGCTCTTTTGTCGCAGTTGCCAGACGGCTGGTGAGCTGACGCTCGCGCTTGTCGAGCTGCTTGAGTCGCAGGTCATAAACCTTCAGCAAATATGTGTCCACTTCCGCCTTACGGGTAACTGGCTTACGGTTCGCCTCGCAGGCCTGAAGATACACTTCCTCCGCCGGCATGCCGTTAAGCACCAACTGCGCCATCTTGTTAAGAAGCATGTCCTCGCGGCAACCATAATTGGCGTCGAAATGCTCCAGGAAGAAAGTCACAATAGCCTTCATATTAGCGCCAGTAAAATCATTTGGTCTTAACACGTCTGCACGGTCCACCTCAGTTGCCAGGCGCTCCTTAAGGCGCACTGCATACACGAGAAGTGCCAGTTCTTCTGCATAGGCGATGTCTACTGGTGGGCCCTTACGCTTTGGTTGTTGAGCCTGGGATGTCTGGGCTGCCTGAGTTGCCTGGACCTGAGCCTGTGGTGCCTGAATTTCCTCTGGCGCCTCAGCATAGTCATCCGCCTCCTGGGCAGCCATGCGCTCCTGAAGGTCAGCCTCCTCAAGTCTCTTCTTCTGTCTCAAATTCTGCTCATACTGGCGGTTCTCCTCGGACTGCATAAGGTCATTCATGCGGTTAAGAACCGTCTGGGAATTGGCGCCAAGATAGGATGCGGCATTAGTTGCCATCTTCTCCCTCTTGAGATCGTCATGAAGCCAGGAACCATACATGATAACGTCATCCTGGAACTTATATGTGTCAAGCTTGCCATGTTCGTCGCAGTTGTCGTCGTAGGCACGGGAGAACAGATAGTCGTCCACGTCTTTCGCACCGTTAACCACACCACGGAAGCTGGCAGCTCCATTATGCTTAATATATTCGTCAGGGTCCTTGCCGTCTGGCACCTTGGCAATCTTAATTCTAATGTTGATGCCGTTCATTTTCTTAAGGAAAGTGAGCATCATGCGGATGGCTCTGATAGCAGCATTCTGGCCCGCCTTGTCAGAGTCGAAGAAGAAAACTACCTCTTTGGCGTATTTCGCCGCCAGACGAAGCTGACTGTCGGTGAAAGCAGTTCCCAGGGACGCCACCGCGTTGTTGATTCCAGCCTGATGCATGGAAATCGCGTCCATATAGCCCTCAACGATAATGAGCTGCTCGGATCTGGCCTGGATGGCGTAGTTAAGCGCGTAAAGGTGCTCCTGTTTCTTATAAACCAGAGAGTCAGGAGAGTTAACATACTTTGGCATCTCAGGGCCAAGTGAACGGCCACCAAAGGCAATAATCTTGCCAAACGCATCAAAAATTGGGAACACCAGTCTTCCACGGAACAAATCAATGAGGTTGCCCTTACGAGACACGGTAAAGAGACCGCAGTCCTTCATCTCCTCATCTGTATAACCCTTGCTACGAAGGTGTGTGTACAGTGAATCCCAGCTGTCAGGTGCATATCCGATACCGAACTTAGTAAGAGTGTCCTTACCCAGCTCACGATTCTTGGCATAGTCTCTGCCTGGCTTACCTGCAGGGTCATTGAAGCACTTATAGTAATACTTTCCAGCCTCATTCAAAAGCTCATATACGCGTTTCTTACGATTCTTAAAATTCTCATTGCCAGATGATGTGTACTCAGGAACTTCTACGCCGTACTGGTTGCCGAGGAAACGGATAGCCTCAGGATATGAGAGCCTCTCGATCTCCATAATGAACTTAATGGCGTTACCACCCTTGTTACAACCAAAGCAGTGATAGATATTCTTATTTAAAGACACAGAAAAAGATCCGGTCTTCTCAGAATGAAAAGGACAGAGTCCAAAAAGATTCTGTCCTGTTCTCTTCGTAAAAGATACGTATTTTCCAACTACTGATTCAATATCAGCTTTATTGAGAATTTCCTCAATAACACTATCTGGAATCTGAGCCATTTATTATAACTTATCTTCCTTCTCTGCCTTCTTCTCAGCCTTCTTAGCTTCCTTATCTGCCTTGTCAGCATCCTTAGCCTTCTTAGCAGCCTTCTTCTCCTCATTCTTCTTTGTTGCCTCAGCATTACGAGGAGTAACTGTCTGGATTGCAGACTTAAGGAATGTTACTGGAGTGTTAGCCATGGATGTGTAGATTGTAACCTCTGTATCTGTGAAGTTAGCTACAACGCCTACGAGGCCACCGATTGTCTGAACCTTGTCACCAACCATCATCTCGGAGATCTGCTTCTTAGTCTCCTTCTCAGCCTTACGCTGTGGTCTGATGAGCATGAAGTAGAATACTACGAAGAACAATACGAGCATTACTACTGTGGATACCATGGAGCCCATTGCGCCCTGATCGTCAGCTGTCTGAGCAGCTGTATCAAAAGCTGCGAGTAATAAATAATTCATTTAAGTCTTTCCTCCGGACTATTTTTATTTAATTCTTGAAGAGCTCAGATACGATCATTTCCATATCGTACATGCCTGGCTCTTTGCCTACTACATACTTAGCAGCTGTAACAGCACCACGGCCGAATACATCTCTAGTATGAGCACTGTGAGATATCTTAACAGTTTCTTCATCAGAGATAAAGTAAACGTCATGATCACCTACAATATTTCCACCACGAATAGCGCTCATGCCAATCTCATTTGGCTTACGCTTCTCGCTTCTGGAATGTCTGTCATAAACGAGCTCCATATCGCCGTCGATAGAACCCTGGATAACATCAGCGATTGTCATTGCTGTACCAGATGGTGCGTCGAGCTTACGATTGTGATGAGCCTCTACAACCTCGATATCACATCCTGGATAGAGAGCCTTTGTAGCCTGTCTAACAAGCTCGAAGAGCACGTTCATACCAACGCTCATGTTAGCTGACTTAAATACAGGAATAACCTTAGCTGCCTCGTTAATCTTCTCGATTGTCTCAGCAGGAATAGCTGTTGTACAAACTACGATTGGCTTCTTCTTAGCAAGAGCCAGCTCGAGGATTGCAGGAACCGCACTAAAATGTGAAAAATCGATAATTACATCGAAGTCCACATCGCAGTCCATAGGATTTGTAAAGATTGGGAAATCGATGCCATCAGCAGTAGCAACTACGTCGCCACCAGCAACAATCTCGCAGTCATCGTATTCCTTAACCATGTTGCCAATAACGCGTCCCATACGTCCGCAGCAACCGTTCATGAAAATCTTAATCATAGTCTTAACCCCTTACGCTTTCGTGCACCTTACGCAAATTACGCGAAGAACTTCTTAACAGCAGAAACATCATACTGGTTAAGAACTGCCTCGAGGTTCTCGTGACCCTTAGGGCTCATGTCGCAAAGTGGAAGTCTGCAGTGACCAACGTTAGCACCGAGAATGTTCATTGCTTCCTTAACTGGGATAGGGTTAACCTCAGAGAAGAGAGCCTTGATAAGAGGTACAACGTCTGTCTGAAGCTTAGCCGCCTTCTTTACGTCACCATCAAGATATGTGCGAACGATATCGTGTGTAAGCTCTGGGATAACGTTAGCCATAACGGAGATAACACCGGAACCACCAAGTGAAAGAAGTGGAACTACGAGTGCGTCCTCACCGGAATAGAGTGCGTATCTGTCACCAACCTTGGAGATAATCTCAGGAACCTGTGTGAAGTTACACTCCTTAACAGCTACGATATTCTCGTGCTCAGCAAGTCTGTAAAGAACGTCTGGGCTGATGTTTACGTTTGTTCTAGATGGAACGTTGTAAAGAATAATTGGAGCATCAGCATTCTTAGCGATTGCTGTGTAGTGCTGATAAAGTCCCTCTGGTGTGCACTTGTTGTAGTAAGGTGTAACAACGAGAACTGCATCTGCGCCAGCCTCGATAGCCTTCTTTGTGAGGTTGATACCGTGATGTGTATCGTTTGAACCTGTACCTGCAATTACTGGAACTCTGCCAGCTACTGCATCTACGCAGCACTTGATTGTAGCGAGGTGCTCCTCATCTGGCATTGTGGATGCCTCACCAGTGGAGCCGCAGATTACGATAGCATCTGTCTTATTCTGAATATGGAACTCTACAAGCTTCTCAAGCTTAGCAAAGTCAACTCCTGTGTCTGTAAATGGTGTAACTACTGCTACAGCTGAGCCCTCAAAAATTGGTGTTGCCATAAGAAATTCCTCCTATAGAATTTTAAATTTATTTCGATAAATTTTAGCACTATATTAAATAATGCGTCAATTAGTCGCGAGTGACGGACAAATGTCCGCGGAAAGTGTATAATACCCCTCATGAGTATGAAAACATCCGACTTTTATTACGATCTGCCAGAGGAGCTCATCGCGCAGCATCCTCTCGAGGACAGATCCTCTTCACGCCTGATGGTTCTTGATAAGAACACAGGTGATGTAATGCATAAGCATTTTTCTGATTTGCCTTCCTTCCTGAAGAAAGGCGATGTTCTTGTTATCAACAACACACGTGTTATCCCAGCCCGTCTCATGGGTGTTCGTTCCGACACGGGATCTTTCGTAGAGATTTTGCTTCTTAAGCGTCTCGACGAGTACCGTTGGGAGACACTTGCGCGTCCTGGTAAGAAAGTCCGCGAGGGCCGCCGTGTTACATTTATCCCAGGCGAGCTTGAGGCCGAGTGCGAGGCCGTGCTCGAAACAGGTAACCGCATCATGCGCTTTGAATTCCAGGGCATCTGGGAGGAAGTCCTTGACCGCGCAGGCACAATGCCACTTCCACCATACATCCACGAGCAGCTCGAGGACCAGGAACGTTATCAGACAGTTTACAGCAAGACACCTGGCTCCGCTGCGGCACCAACTGCAGGTCTTCACTTCACTCCTGCTTTGCTCGACCAGCTCCGCGACATGGGTGTCCAGATCGCAGAAGTTACTTTGCACGTTGGTCTCGGCACTTTCCGTCCGGTTAAGGTGGACGACGTGGAAAATCACGAAATGCACTCCGAGTGGTACTGCTTCGACAAGACTGCATCTGACATTATCCGCGCAGCACGCGCTGAGGGCCGCCGAATTATTTCAGTCGGCACCACTTCTACCCGCGTTCTGGAAACAGTTGCCCACAACGACCCTGAAATGATGCCATGTTCTGGTGACACACAGATATTCATCTACCCTGGCTATGAGTTCAAGTGTATAAATTCGCTTGTTACTAATTTCCATCTGCCAGAGTCAACACTCGTTATGCTCGTTTCCGCGCTGGCTGGCAAAGAGCACGTGCTTAACGCATACAAGTGCGCTGTTGATGAGAAGTATCGCTTCTTCAGCTTCGGCGACGCAATGTTTATCACTGACCTTAACGATTCCCCTAAGGAGAATGACTAATGACTAAACCTGCTATTTGGTACGAACACATTCACACATGTAAGCAGACAGGTGCCCGTCTCGGCCGCGTACACACACCACACGGCACTTTCGACACACCTGCATTCATGCCGGTTGGAACTCAGGCCACAGTTAAAGGCATGAGCCCAGATGAGATCGCATCAATGGATGCTCATATCATCCTTTCCAACACATATCACCTCTGGATGCGTCCAGGTTCTGAGCTCATCAAGAAGGCTGGCGGTCTTCACAAGTTCATGAACTGGAAGGGCGGCGCAGTCCTCACAGACAGCGGCGGATTCCAGGTATTCTCATTGGCCAAACCAAAGGACATCATCGAGGAAGGCGTTAAGTTCCGCTCACACTTGGATGGTTCCCGTCATTTGCTTACTCCAGAGAAGTCCATTCAGATTCAGAATGACCTTGGCGCAGATATCATCATGGCTTTTGATGAGTGCTGCCCATACCCTTCAACTTATGAGTATTCCAAGCGTTCCTTGGAGCGTACAACTCGCTGGCTCGAGCGCTGTATCGACACACATGCCCGTCCAGAAGACCAGGCTTTGTTCGGAATTATCCAGGGTAACATGTACAAGGATCTCCGTCAGGAGAGTGCTCGTCAGATCACATCATTTGATCTTCCTGGCTATGCTATCGGAGGTCTTAGTGTTGGCGAGCCAAGTGAGCTCCTCTATGAAATGCTCGATGTTACTGTTCCTCTCATGCCAGAAGACAAGCCACGTTACCTCATGGGCGTAGGCTCTCCTGACTATTTGATCGAGAGTGCAATGCGCGGTATCGATATGTGTGACTGCGTACTCCCTACTCGTATGGGCCGTCACGGCACAGTTCTCACATCTCACGGCCGTAAAATTGTTCGTGATGCCAAGTACGCTGAAGACTTCGGTCCAATGGATGATCGCTGCGACTGCTATGCATGCCAGAACTTCTCATCCGCATATATCCGTCATTTACTTAAGGCGAAGGAAATCTTCGGCCAGCGCCTCTGCACATGGCACAACATCCACTTCCTGTTGAAGCTTATGGAGAAAGTTCGCGAAGCTATTGCTGAGGACTGCCTCGGCGACTTCAGAGATGCGTTCTATAAGGAGTATTATGGTAAGTAATTTGTATTTTTGAGTTTTTTAATTCGTTTGAGTACTTTTGAGCCTCGAGCCTGCCGGTTCGGGGCTTTTTATATGGGTATATCCTCCTGGATTCATAAAAAGCTTCATAAAAATCCGAATCTTATGAACATTTTTATGAATAATCGGCTACAAAGAGCGGAAATTCATAAAAAGCTTCATAAAAATCCGAATCTTATGAACACTTTTATGAATATCCAAGGCAACAAAAAGCCCCAGACCCACAAAGGGTCTGGGACTTCATTCTGCCCAGTTCTCGACTTGCAACCCTCTAACACGTTCAAACTCTCTAGTGTTATTGGTTACCAGTACATAATTCAAAGACTTTGCATGTGCTGCGATCATTGTATCCATAGAACCAATCGGAGTCCCATTCCTCTCCAGCTCAGCTCTTATACATCCATAGCTCTCTGCAGCACGAGTATCATAATCAACTATATCTATGCGGGACAAAAGTAAAATCAAAGCGATCCGGTTCCGCTCTTTAGCCTGACATTTTTCAACTCCGTAAACCAACTCCGAATACGTTATGGAAGATATACATATCTCTTCCGGCTTGTGTTCAAGGAGTCTTTTAAATACAACTACAGGCTTTTTCTTTATGGCATAGATACAGATATTTGTATCTAACATATATCTCATAATTCACACCTTTTTGAGTCTACGTCACCAGGTCTTCCATCCTGCATGTAGTCATCTGAAAACAGCTCTACTGCCTGCATAAAGGATTCCCAGTTATTATCTTTTGGCATAATCATAACCACATCGCCAATCTTAGTGATGGCAACTTCATCCGAATTAAATCTATATTCCTTAGGTAATCGAACAGCCTGACTCCTGCCGTTCTCAAAAACTTTCGCTGTCATCAAAGTAATCACCCCTTAGTATTGTTTGTTAATAGTATATACCACGATATATACCTATATCAACAATACATAATTACTCCGCACCCTATTAATCTTCTCTTACGATCATGGTAACAGCTGAAAGATTCTCACCTTCAAACTGGTTAGCATCAGAAATGCGTGTGCACATATAATCCATCCACTCCTCCGAAGAAATGGAAGTCATGGCATCAGCCATAACCGCAGGGTCAGATACATACTTGAAGAACTCAGAAGTTCCGCAGCAAATCTGATCCCCATCTTCCAGAGAATGGAATCCGTTACTGAGGTTAATTACCTCGCCTCGCTTAATTATCTTGGCGTATACTCCGCCTCGGCGCTCGAGGTTAATATGCTGATCATCAATTCTAAGAAGCAAATACGCACAGCTAGGCGTAATCTCTTTATGAAACTCCTCGCAGAGCTCCTCCATAGTCATGGAAGTACAGCTACTAATAAGACCATTAATACTGATACTGTGGGCAATATCAAACGAATCATCTTTACTGGAAAACAGCAAAAGCATAGTAAGAGTCTTACTAAAGTTAAGAAATATGTTATCGCGGTATTCTCCCTGACCGCCATCATGCATTAATGTGTAGTACTCGATCATATAACTGGTTTTCCTAACTTGATTACAACTGCTGTAAAGTTATCCTGTCTAGGATTCTTACGACCCTTAACCGCCATCTTAATATTAGATGCAGTATTCGCTGCTGATACGTGTGAACAGTGCTGGGCGATATTTCGACCGGACAATGCATCAGTAACGCCATCAGAACATACGATAATTGTATCACCATCATAAACTCTAATTGGCTTCACGGAATACAAAACGCGAACAACAACGTTACCCATAAAGTCAGTAAGCGCTCTGAACTTAGGATTGCCGTATACTGCAGATGTTGACTGTCCCTTCTTAACCAAACTGTGAATCAAAAGCGATCCATAATTCTGCTTCTGATTAAGAACCGTGGTCTCGCCTTTACGAACCAGCATAATCACGGAATCACCAACACTATAGAAATTCAGATAGTTATTAAGAATATTAACCATGGCAAGAGTCGCACCTGCCTGCTGCTTATAGTGGTCCGCGATATAATCCGAAATCCGTCTAATGTTACGCGCATTCTCCTCGGTGGCAAAAAAGCTCAACGGGAAAAGATTACTAATATTCTCCACAACATACTGGGAAACCTCATCGCCATAAGCAAGTCCGCCCATGCCGTCAGAAACACAGGCCACAATACCAGTCTTCTTGTAATCAACAAGTTCCGAAATATAAACAGAATCCTCCTGAGCTTCTCTTTTGCCCTTCTCATGGAAGTAAGCAACCTCAGGAGTCAGAATATCCATATTGATATCGATTTTACGATACTTGGTATTAGCGAGATAAATTACGAGACCGAAGAGAAATATTGACACCAAAAACAGAATGGCACCGGCAGCAGTGCCAGCAATAATATCTCCTGATACATCAGAGAGTTCAGGCATCCGAAGCATCATCTGAGTCACTATCATCAGACTCCTCGTCCTCTTCCTCATCGTTATCCTCGTCGGACTCGTCATCGTCGTCATCATCATCAGACTCATCCTCAGACTCAGACTCCTCAGAACTCTCCAACTTAGTAACGATATATTTATTAATCATCTGACCAGTAAAATAAGCCATCATGTACTGGCAGAATCCAAAAGACAATGTGAGATAGATAAACACTGCGATAGCGTATCCAAAGAATGTGAAAGTAGAGAAAAGCAATACAGGAATCACTACGAGAACAAGAAGTTCAGCAATAATAAGTCCGAAGCAAGGAACTACCTTCAAAAGGAAGAACAAAATCGCATTCATATAAATCTTCTTAAGCGGAAGATCTACAGATACGATCATCTGGTAAACCATGTTCTGAATAAGAATAAACACTAGGAACAGGAATACAAACATAGCTGATATTGCAGTTCCCACGCTATTATTCATACGGCTATAGAAAACGATAGAAAACAAGATAAGTGATGTGGTTACCAATGAGATTCCCATTGCCCACAGTGACTGCTTAAGATTGTTTACCATACCATCCTTAAAGTCAGAAAAGAAGAACACGCCCTCGTTACGGTACATATTACGGTAAATACGTGAGAATCCGCACTGGAAAGGTCCAATACAGAAAAGAGTTGTACCGAGAAGGAACATGGCGATAAACAATACGATCAGATAGTAAAGCTGATAAACCGCTTCAGAACCGATGGCGTTATTAAGCTCATTACCTGCAATTCCCACCTTCTCCATGGCAGCTACAAAGTTCTCTGGAAGGAACAATGAATTAAGCTGTGGCAGGAAGTAAACTGTCGCGAGGAAAGCTACAAAAGCCATAGGAATATTGAATATTACGAACATGAGATTGGCAGACATAATATTAAGAATATAAGTGCCAAAAGATGAGAAGAAACTATAGACAGGGCCATGAGATTCTTCAACATAGTCTTTTTCTGGTACATTTTTAAGCTTCATATTATCTCTCCAAAAAACTTTTATTTACTAATTATATCAGCAAACTGGCAGATTTTTTCAATTGAACGTGCGGCAATTGCGGCATTCTTATCCTTCTTCTTTGTCTTTCCACGGAACTTACCAGGCATATTTGCAACGATACCAAAGTTCGCATTCATAGGAACGAACTTCTTAATAGACTCATCAGATACATACAATGCCATAGATCCCATAACAGTCTCACTGTCTGGCACAAATGGTGGCTCTACACCAAGTGCCTTCATGGCAGCATAGTAACCAGCGAGGAATCCGGATGCAGTAGACTCGATATATCCCTCTACACCAGTAATCTGGCCAGCAAAGAAAATATCAGGATACTGTCTCATGGAATAGTCAGAATTAAGCACCTTAGGTGAATTGAGATAAGTATTACGGTGCATAACACCCATACGATAGTACTCAGCTTTCTCCAAGCCAGGAATCATACCAAATACTCTCTTCTGCTCAGGCCACTTAAGACGTGTCTGGAAACCAACAAGGTTATACATGCTCTTCGCTCTGTCATCCTGACGAAGCTGGAGACACGCATAAGGTTCCTCACCTGTTCTTGGGTCAATAAGACCAACTGGCTTCAGCGGACCAAATCTCATTGTGTCCTCACCACGGGAAGCCATTGTCTCGATAGGCATACATCCCTCAAAAACAATCTCTCTGTCAAAGCCCTTAACATCCGCTCTCTCGGCAGTGATAAGTGCATTATAAAAAGCGAGATACTCGTCCTTATTCATTGGGCAGTTAATGTAGTCGTCACCGCCCTTACCATAACGGGATGCACGAAATGCAGTGCTCATATCGATACTATCTGCGGTAACGATAGGCGCTGCGGCATCAAAGAAATGAAGGTCACTGTCGCCAGTGAGACTCATAATGTCATCGTAAAGTGCCCCATCTGTAAGAGGACCTGTAGCAACAACTACAATGCCCTCACGTGGCACTTCATTTATCTCTTCTTCGTGAATAGTAATATTAGGATCTGTCTTAATAGCGTTAGTGATATATCCAGAGAACTCATCGCGATCAACGGCCAAAGCTCCACCGGCAGGAACCTGCGCTTTATCAGCGGCCTCCATAATAAGAGAACCCATTATTCTAAGCTCTTCCTTAAGAAGGCCAACTGCGTTCTCGATATTACCAGCTCTTAATGAGTTACTACATACAAGCTCAGCATAGTTATCGCTGTGATGAGCCGGACTTTTACGAATGGACTTCATCTCATACAAATCAACATGAACTCCAAGACGGCTCAGAATATGAGCTGCCTCACATCCGGCTAATCCAGCACCGATTACTTTTACTGTTGGCTTGTTATCACTCATTGCCATCACCCTTGTCACTATCGGACTTCTTCTTTCGTGCATTGCTTGCGCACTCAGGGTTAGCACATCTTGGGTAAGCCTTGCCTCTGAAACGACGAAGGATCATGTAGCTACCACACTGCTCGCACTTCTTACCGTCGATAGGAAGATCCCATGAGATAAAGTCGCACTCAGCATTCTCACCCTTCTTATCACATACATAGAATGGCTTGCGACCCTTCTTAGTTCTTCTCAAAAGAAGTCCGGAACCACACTTAGGACAGTGTGCAGATACATCCGCCTCGATGTTACGAGTATAGGAACAATTAGGGAAACATGAGCATGCGATGAACTTACCGTTACGGCCGTTCTTAATTACGAGGTCACCCTCACCACACTCAGGACACTTCTCACCAATCTTCTCTTCCTCAATCTTTACGGCCTTAATCTTCTCGTTAGCCTCTACGATTGTCTGGTGGAAAGATGGATAGAACTCAGAAAGGAGATCAACCCAGTCCTTATTTCCTTCTTCAACATCATCGAGCTGGTTCTCCATTCCTGCTGTGAAAGAAACATCTACAATATCTGTAAAGTTCTCATTAAGCATTCCTGTAACAACCTTACCGAGCTCAGTAATGAGAAGAGCCTTGTTTTCCTTATCGATATACTTACGGTCAAGTACTGTACTAATTGTCTTGGAATAAGTAGATGGTCTTCCGATACCATACTCTTCCATTGCCTTAATAAGAGTAGCCTCTGTGTAATGTGGAGGTGGAAGAGTCTTCTTCTTATCGCAGATAGTCTTAAGGTTATTAAGCTTCTGACCTTCCTTAAGCTCAGGAAGAAGAATCTTATCTGTGTTTGTCTCTTCAGTCTCCTTATTCTCAGAAGCGATATCAGCATATGCCTCAAGGAAGCCTGGGAAATCGATTGTCTCACCCTGTGCTCTGAATACTCTTGTGCCACATGAAGCATCAACAGTAACGTTGTTTGTAACTGCATCTGCCATCTGGGAAGCAAGGAATCTCTCCCAAATGAGCTTATAGAGCTTATACTGCTCTGGTCTCAAAGAAGACTTAACATCCTCTGGACTCAGATCAAAGTGTGCAGGTCTGATAGCCTCGTGTGCATCCTGTGAAGAATTTCTATTCTTAAACTCTCTCTTATATGGGCTCACAAAGTTCTTACCATAAGTCTCTGTAATAAGCTCATGGGATGCTGCAATTGCCTCCTCAGATACACGAACAGAGTCTGTTCTGATATAAGTAACAAGGGCTGTCTGGCCATGACCCTGGATATCAACACCCTCGTATAACTGCTGTGCGATTCTAGTAGTTGTGCTAGTAGAGAAACCAAGTCGTCTTGAAGCTTCCTGCTGCATTGTAGATGTTGTAAATGGAGGAGCAGGCTTACGTGAACCCTTTGTCTTCTTTACAGAATCTACTGTGAAAGGATTACCCTTTACATCAGAAGTAATAGCATTAGCCTCTTCCTCTGTAAGAATTCTTCCGTTCTTAGGCTTATCGATAGTAGAACCCTTCTTAGTTCCGAGATAGCGAAGCTTAAAGCTCTCCTTCTCATCTGTAGCAGAAGCGATGGCGCTAACGAGCCAGTAATCCTCAGACTGGAATGCATCAATCTCTGCATCTCTGTCCATTACAATCTTAGTTACAACAGACTGTACACGACCTGCAGAAAGACCTTTTCTAATCTTATTACAAAGAAGTGGGCTGAGCTCATATCCTACAAGACGGTCGAGCACTCTTCTTGCCTGCTGTGCGTTAACAAGGTCCATATCAATTGCTCTAGGATTCTCGATAGCAGCCTTAACTGCCTTCTTAGTAATCTCATTAAATGTAATACGACACTCAGACGCGATATCGATCTTAAGTGCATGTGCTACGTGCCATGCAATAGCTTCTCCCTCACGGTCCGGGTCAGTCGCGATATAAACAAAGTCAGCATCCTTGGCAAGCTCAATAAGCTCTTTCTTTACCTTAGGATTCTTATCAATATAAATAGGCTTGAAATTGTTATTAACATTGATTCCCATTGAATTAACAGGAAGATCTCTAAAATGTCCAACTGTAGCAGTAACTTTATAGTTTACGCCCAAATATCGCTCAATTGTCTTCGCCTTTGCAGGTGACTCAACTATTACCAAATTCTTTCCCATCGATATATCCTCTTTAATTCAACTTAATCAATATATTTCAAGACGAACGTCGCCATTTTCTACTAGTGTTACACTATAAGTCAGTTTTTTTGAATTGTCAAAACATACTTATCGCGGTCTGTCTCCACCTCACGATCGAACTCCATCTCCGTGAGAAGGCTCATCAAACGGCCTGTATCCAGCAAAACCAACTTGGATAACTCATCAAAATTACGTGGTTTCTCTTCCACAAATATCTTAATTATGCTTTTCCATTCATCCTTCTCCAGACTCTCAGGAGAAGCCTTCATTTTACCGACCAGATCCTCACCAGGTACTGCCATAGAACCATTACACTTAATAAGTTCAGGATAGTTCTCACCATCCTCCTTAACCCTCTGCAGCACGATTCCTTTAATCCTATCCAGCAGCGTAGTGCTCTCGATAAGAGGCTCCGCACCATCCTTAATAAGCATCAGCCCTCCGATGCAATTCTCGGAATAAATACTATTAGGTAACACAAAGACGTCCTTCCCCTGCGCGCCGGCATAAGAAGCCGTGTGCAAAGTGCCGCTATATTTTCCGGCCTCCATAATCAGACACACGTCACTCAGAGCAGAAATGAGTCGATTACGTGCGGGAAAATACTGCTTAATTATCCCCTGTGACGGTGGCATCTCAGAGATGACCAAACCGCGTTCGTATAATTCAGTATAGAGGGCGTCGTGCTGAAAAGGATAATGGACGTCAACGCCACCAGGTGTAACCGCTATGGTCTTTCCTCCGCTATCTAAAGCAACACGGTGGGCCTGCCCGTCAATTCCTAAGGCTAGGCCAGACACCACCACCACGCCATGCTCACACAAATCCTTAACAAACTGCTCCGTGGCATACATAGAATAACGTCCAGGGTTACGAGAACCCACAAGGGCCGCTGACCCGCAGGTAAAAATATCCTTAAGAAACTCCGTGTGCCCCTTGGCGAAAAACACCCGCGGCATCCCGGTAAGCTGACGCCATGGATACGGGTACTCCTCATCCTCAGCCGAGATGACCTTAATATCATGCGAGTCCGCCAGGCGTACATACTCCCTTGCCTCACTAATACAATCATGAAGCATATTAACTACATGCTCCAGATTATTTATAGTCTTTCTGGAGATATCATTTCTATAAGCCAAGTCCAGAATATATGCCAAGTTGTCAGGCACCAGTTCTCTATGACTTCTAATAATCTTCTTCTCCAGAAGTTCATCAACAGTATAAGCTGCCAGGCCGCCCTTCATCTTAAGAGCTGTATACTGACAGTCCAGTATCGAATTATTATCCATAATCCTCCTTTATCTATATCTATAAGCTGCGGCTTCAGCCACAACACTACAAGTAACGTCTTTCTCTTCATTCATATCTGCGATGGTTCGCCCCACGCGAAGGAGCTTGGTGTATCCGCGAGCGGAGAAACCTGACTTCTCCGCCAAGTCAGCTGCGTATTTCACCACTTCACTGGACGCCCTTATAAGGTCCATATTCGAACCATCCATCAAACCATTAAATCGTGCACCTTTAAGATCCTTATATCGTTCTTTCTGAACATCCCAAACACGCGCTACCATCTCACGATAGACGCTGCTTAGATTCTCCTTCCCACTATTAGTGATGTTATACATGTCCTTAGATGAGATACTTCGCATCTCCGCGAACAAATCTATTCTGTCGGCAAAAGGTCCCGCGATTTTATTAATGTATTTCTTACGCACTAGCGGAGAGCAGTTGCATTTGCTGCCGTTCTCGTAATACATGCCGCATCGACAAGGATTCCCTGCGCCAACAAAAAGAAAACGAGCAGGCATATTAAAGTCTTTGCCATCCTTCTGCATTCTCACCATATGCTCTTCCAGGGGTAATCTCAAACAGTCCAGAAGATAATTGGGAAAATCGCAAATCTCATCAGCCAAAACAATTCCATGATCTGCTAACACCAACTCTCCAGGAGACATATTCCTAGCCGACCCCAGAATTCTCGACGGTGTCATACCCGGATATATCCTTCTTAATGGTCTCACCGAGCTTAAGCACAGCGAGCTCCCATCGTCCTTAGATATACCTGCTGCTTCCTTAATGGTGTAAAGCTCCGCCATCTCATCGTAAGTAAGAGGTGGCAACAACCCTCTAATGACATTTCCGGCGGTAGTCTTTCCACAACCAGGACTTCCCAGGAGCAAGATACTATGGTAACCACACGCCGCAATAACCAAAGCGCGCATTGCCTTCTCCTGCCCCTTCACACACGAAAAGTCCAGGTCATCAGCCTCGTCATCTTCTATAATCTGTGCATCAAACTTCTGCCTAGGAATCAGCCCATCACATAAGTCCCTAATCTGACGTAAATTCTCAAGTGGGTAGCCTTCCAAATTAGCTATGGATGCAGCATTAGCTTCACCGCTAGGAATGATCACCATGTCATAGTCAGATTTGTTATTACTCATAGACATAAGTCTCGCCGCAGCACCAGGCGTACCATTAATAAACCCAGTAAGAGACAACTCTCCCTGAGCATAAATCCGCTTCCCAGCGAACTCGGGAAGCTGTCCCGACGCCATCAGAAGCCCAATCGCTATCGGCAAATCAAAGGACGATCCTGACTTATGAAGATATGCCGGTGATATAGATACAACTATATGTCCCTTAGGCACTTCATAACCTGAGGAAATCATCGCCGCATATATTCGACCTCTAGACTCTCTGATGACCGAACCACACAGCCCTATCACCTCGAAGGTAGGAATGCCCGGTGTTATGGAAATCTCTATCTCTGACTGAACCCCGACTGTACCCTCATTAAAACACGAAAACACCTTTACAACTTTCTGTCTTGTCCGTTTATTGGTATCCATTACCTTTCTCCAAAAATTTATTCAAGCGCCTGTTATCAATATTTTACAAGGTTTCGAAGAAAATATGTTCGACAATTTCCGACAATTTCCGACAAAAACCGACAATTTCCGACAATCCATTGACTTTTCCAAAAATCGGAGTAAAATAATTCACTTTTTTCTCAAAGTGATGTATAGTAAGGTTCGTTTCTAATAAAAATAAGTAATATTCTTAAATAAGAAAGAGGTAAATATATGAAGCTTGGTATCGTTGGACTTCCAAACGTTGGTAAGAGTACTCTTTTCAATGCAATCACAAAGGCAGGTGCTGAATCTGCTAACTACCCATTCTGTACAATCGAGCCTAACGTAGGTGTTGTAGCTGTTCCTGACAGCCGTCTTGATAAGCTCGCTGAGATGTACAACCCAGCAAAGTACACACCTGCTACAGTTGAGTTCGTTGACATTGCAGGTCTCGTTAAGGGTGCCAGCAAGGGTGAGGGTCTTGGTAACAAGTTCCTTGAGAACATCCGTGAAGTGGACGCTATCGTTCACGTAGTAAGATGTTTCGACGACCCTAACATCGTTCACGTTGATGGAAGCGCTGACCCTAAGCGTGACATCGAAGTTATCGACATGGAGCTTATCCTCTCTGACTTGGAGCTCATGGAGAAGCGTGTGGAGAAGACAACAAAGCTCCTCCGTGGTGGTGACAAGTCCCAGGCTGAGCTTTTGGAAGTATACACAAAGATTTACGATTGTCTCGCTGCTGAGAAGCCAGCAAGATCCATCGACTTCACTGATGACGAGAAGCTCCTCTTAAGAGACCTCCAGCTCATCACTCTTAAGCCAGTTCTCTTCTGCGCTAACATCGCCGAGGATGACATCCACAACGACGACATCCCTTACGTTAACGTAGTTAAGGAGATCGCAGACAGCACTAACAACGGTATGGTTGTTATCTCCGCTAAGATTGAGGAAGAGCTCGGACAGCTCGACCCAGAGGACAGACAGATGTTCCTCGACGACCTCGGCATCGACTCCGCAGGTCTCGACAAGATGATTCAGGCATCCTACTCCCTCCTCGGCCTCATTTCTTACCTCACAGCAGGTCCTCAGGAGGTTCGTGCGTGGACTATCAAGAAGGGCACGAAAGCACCACAGGCGGCTGGTAAGATCCACTCCGACTTCGAGAGAGGCTTTATCCGCGCTGAGGTTGTTGCTTTCGACGACCTTATGGCATGCGGCACTTACGCAGGCGCTCGTGAGAAGGGTCTCGTTCGTTCCGAGGGTAAGGAATACGTTATGAAGGACGGCGACATCGTTCTCTTCAGATTTAATGTTTAATAATCACGTTTAACTTTATAAACAAAGGGTGCTTCAAACGAAGCACCCTGTTTTGTTTTTAGAAGTAATTTTTAAGTCTATATGCGTAATAATCTGATGCGGTTCTATCTCCCATATTGAATATATGATTAACTTTTTCACTTTCACCTGATCCGTCTCCAGTAGAAGAACCACTAGTTCCGCCTTGATCTATACACAAAACTGCGCCGTCATAGTCTTCGGGACAAATAATAGTCAGAGTATAATTAAGAGAACCACTAAACCTTACTGTAGCAGTAGTGAAATCAGCATTATAGCTCCAATGACCCACATCAGAACTAGATGTGTATGTCTGGTCTACAATGACTTTAATCGTCTCCCCATTAAATTCGAATTCTCCACCTCTACCAGAACTACAATTAAGACATGTTCCTGTGTAATAATCAAATACATTAAACAATGAGTAACTTGTGCCCCAATACGGTGCTTGATTTAATTCAGAAAAAATGTCATCTGAATTCGTAAGCTGAACAGCATTCGAATAGTCTATTCTATAATCTATAGTAATCGTCACATTTCCAATTGAATTAGGAAGACTCTTGTTTACAGACATAATAGTATATTTCGCATCCATAGGATCTCTAAATGAAAAGTTTCCATATTCATCCACACTTTCCACAAAATTACCATCTTCATCATAAAGATTGAAAGCGTGATGACAAGGAAGTGTGACATCAAGACTGTAATACTCACTAAATCCCATCTCATCAAAATATGAAAGCTCCACAGGCTCCACTATGGTCTCCTCTGTAGGCTCCACAATAGGGTCCGCATCTGTTTCTTTTGTAGCTACCGCCTCCGCCTGAGTAGTCTCTGTAGTTTCCTTTTTCGCAGGCTTCTTGTCCTTTTTCATGGTGTTAACCACAAGGACAGTTCCAGTAGTTGCCACAGCAACTGCCGCGATGATTGCCGCCACTTTCGCCACCACTGCGCCAGACACACCAGCCGCACCGACTGCAGCACCAGCTCCTGCTCCAGCGGACAGACCAAGACCAGAAGCAACGCCAGCGAAACCAGCCGCGATCACGGTGCCCGCCAACACGAGGCCATCCACGGACGCATGGAAAGCAGTAGTGATAACAGGTGTAACGCCCATCGCATAAAGCTTTGTGCCATACTTCTTGTCGAGCTCCTCGATAGCTGCCTTGATTGTCTTGCGTGCATAATTAAGACGACTCTTCACGGTGCCGGTGGAACAACCCATAGCATCGGCCACTTCCTGCACGGACATTTCTTCAAAATAGAAATACTGAACGCTAATCTTCTGCTCTACAGGAAGTTTATCCAGGATGCCCGCGATAATCTTCTGAGACTCCTCGTTCATTACGATATTCTCAGGAATGTTTTCCTCCTGATCCTCAGAGGCGCGCTCGAAAATAAAGTCCTGGCTCTCACCATCCTCGTCGTTACCAACAAGGGTGATTCTGTTATTTTTTCTTAAGTAATTCAGTGCGTTGTTAGTGGCGATTCTGCCCGCCCAGGAATAAAATCCTCTGTTATTCTGAAGGCCGCTGATGTTGTTATAGATAGCGATATATGTATCCTGCATCAGGTCTTCTGTCGTATGGTGATCCTTAACGACATCATTAATAATCTTATATATGTATTTTACGGATAATTCGTAAACTCGCTCGAAGACTGAAAAGTCTCCATCAATCATCTGCTGAACGAGTCCGAAAAGCTCCTCATCCTTCTTCTTGTAATCCATTGTTCTCTCTCCTGAAACCCTCACTGTTTTCTAAATTACCACATCTTGGTGTGAATGTCTTATAGATTTTGCTTTGCGTTTCTTCCGGCACTTCCGTCCGTTCTGCCACACTTCTATAAATCGTCTGCAGTGCGTCTTTGAAATTAAGATACATTTTTACTATTGTCATCTGTCATCGCTGTCCTCCTTGTCGGTTTTATCAGATGCAGCCAGAGCCACCGCAACCACCACAGCAGTATGTGTAAGTCACAAACTGCCATCCGAGAAGCGCGTCGTAGTACTGGCTCTGCTCATAAACCACGCCCATGCCGTTACAAATTGGGCACACTACATAGTTGCTAACTGGCTGTGGCTGAGTTTCAACTGGGTCTGGCTGTGTCTCCACTGGAGCTGGTTCTGTTTCGACTGGGACAACCTCTGTTTCTACTGGTGCAGGGGCTGTTTCTACAGGTGCTGCCGTCTGTACTGGCGCTTTCTGCGCTGGCTTCGAAACGCTCTCCTCCACTGCAGCTTCTGTTTTTTCTACCACTTCAGTCTGCACTGTCGTTTCTGGCTGTCTATACACAACACCCTCGTATGAAATAGTGATTTTCTTAGCGTCGTTGCACTTATCCTCATACTTTGAAACCATGTATGCCATTGATGCTGCTGAAGCGATTGCTGTAACCAAAATCATTGTTGCGATAATAACCTTTTTCATTTTTATATCCTCCGTGATTCACAAATCTTTGTGTTTATACTAGATAGATGCACGAGGGTGGCGTTTGGTTTTATGGTTTTTGAAATATTTTTTAATTGCCCTTTTGGAAATTGCCTGCGAGTACCAACAGCGGTACCATTTTGGTGCTCAAATAGTACTCAGAAGCAATTTTTTGGTACTGGGCTCTACAGTACCAACGGCGGTACCAAATCAAAGACAAAATGGTACTGTAATCGTAGTTTTTGGTACTGAGAAAACCAAGCAATATAAAACAGCCTCACAACCATCGTTATGAGACTGTCTATATTTTATTTATCTGTAGATGCAGGAATCATTTCAAGCTTCAGTCGCATTCCCAACCCAGCAGCTAGTCTATTAACCATTGCAAGACTAGGGTTACGAGTACCATTTTCAATTCTGCTGATATCTGCTTGTGTAATCCCTGTAATTTCAGATAATTCTTTTTGAGTCATATTTTGATTATTTCTCGCATCAATCATAGCTTGTATCAAATCATATTCAATCTGCAAGGAATCATACTCTGACTTTACTTCAGGATTAGCTAATACTTTCTCCTTAAATCTCTTATAATTTGTCATTTCTATTTCTCCTCTCATAATCGGCCTTATACTTTCTTGCAAGTTCTATTTCTGACTTTGGCGTCTTTTGAGTTTTCTTTGTAAACCCATTGGTTAATATTGCTTTATTACCAATAAAAAAGAAGTATAAAACTCTTGTTATATCTGTTCCCTGTTTTGTTCTTAGTTCAAAAATTCCATCATCTATATATTTAGAAAAAGGTCCTCTAAGTGTTATTCCATTATGTTCAAGTAAATCAATTGTTCGAAGTGTTTTTGCCAGCATTTTAGGATTAAGGGATTCCAAGTATTCTTTCAACGGGCATCTACCATCTTCTGTATCATAAAATTCAATCTCTATCATCTATACTCCTTCTATATAATATGTCGCATACGACATATCGTCAATACACATCCAACCGAAAATAGATAAAATAAACAGCCTCATTCCTCATGAGACTGTCTATTACCAAATTAACAATAAATCTAAACTTACTCTGCCTTCTTAGCTGCGGCCTTGCGAACCTTCTTTGTCTTATCGATGGCATTCTCTGCATGAACAACATCGAATACGAACTCATCGTTCTTGAAGTCGATTACTACAGATGCTGCATCCTTAAGATCGCCAGAGAGATAGAGGTCGGAGAGCTTATCCTCGATGCATCTTCTAATCTGCTTTCTAAGTGGTCTAGCACCGTACTTAGGATCGTAGCCGATATCTGCCAAGTGAGAGATAGCTGCCTCTGTAACGGAGCCCTTAACACCCTTAGCCTCGAGTGATGCATATACTTCCTTCATCATAATCGCTGCGATGCTCTTAAGCTCGTCATGCTTAAGCTCCTTGAAGATAATTGTCTCATCAATTCTGTTAAGGAACTCAGGGCGGAATGTCTGCTTCAACGCTGAATCAACCTTAGCTTCCAGAGCCTCCTCTGTACCAGAGAAGAAACCGATTGTAGGAGCCTTCGCAGAGTTACCAGCATTAGATGTCATAACAATAATTGTATTCTCGAAGTTTACATGAACACCGTGGCTGTCTGTGAGTCGACCCTCATCGAGAAGCTGGAGCAAGATGTTAAATACATCTGGGTTAGCCTTCTCAATCTCATCGAAGAGAACTACAGAGTATGGCTTATGTCTTACCTGCTCTGTAAGCTGGCCGGAATCCTCGTGGCCAACATATCCTGGAGGAGAACCAATAAGCTTACTTACTGTATGTGCCTCCATATACTCAGACATATCGATTCTGATAAGAGAATCCTCTGTATTAAACATAACCTCTGTAAGAGCCTTAACGAGCTCTGTCTTACCTACACCAGTAGGACCAACAAACAAGAAAGATGCTGGCTTATTCTTCTTAGTAAATCCAGAACGAGCTCTTCTTACCGCAGCAGCAACAGCCTTAACAGCTGCCTCCTGACCGATAACACGCTCATGGAGTCGCTCTTCTAAGTGAATCAGCTTATCTGTCTCGGACTCAGAGATGGACTTACAAGGAATACCTGTCCACATCTCTACTACCTTAGAGATATCATCAATTGTAATAGGATCTGGTGCAAACTCAGCTGTAAGTTGCTTATATTCCTTCTCGAGCTTATCAGCCTTAACGCGGAGCTCAGCTACCTTCTCGTAGTTCTTCTCCTGCTCTTCAGGCTCCATAGCTTCCATCTGCTCTACAAAGTCAGCATACTCCTTAGTAGCTGCCTCAGACTCTTCCTTAAGTGTAGCCATCTTGGTGAGTCTTACATCATCAAGATTAGCTCTGGAACCAGCCTCATCAATAAGGTCAATTGCCTTATCTGGAAGGAATCTGTCTGTGATATATCTCTTGGATGCACGAACTGCAAACTCGAGAACCTCATCAGAATATGTAACCTTATGGTGCTCCTCGTAGTAATCCTTAATACCCTTAAGAATCTCGATGGAATCTTCTACAGAAGGCTCATCAAGAACAACCTTCTGGAAACGTCTCTCGAGAGCGGAATCCTTCTCGATTTTCTTATACTCTTTAATAGTAGTAGAACCGATAATTCTGAGCTCACCTCTGGCGAGAGCTGGCTTCAGGATATTAGCTGCATTAGTAGATCCCTCAGAATCACCTGCACCCATAATGGAATGGAGCTCATCGATAACGAGAATTACATTCTCTTCCTTAATAGCCTCATTAATTACACCCTTAATACGGTTCTCGAACATACCACGGAACTGTGTACCAGCAACCATAGCAGGCAAATCGAGCTGCCATACCTGCATGTTACGAATCTTCTCAGGTACGTCACCCTCTACAATCTTATTCGCGAGGCCCTGCGCTACTGCAGTCTTACCTACACCAGGCTCACCAATAAGAACTGGGTTATTCTTGGAACGACGATTAAGAATCTGGATAACACGGTCAATCTCCACGTCACGTCCGATGATTCTGTCGATCTTACCCTGAGCAGCACGCTCTGTAAGATTAGTACCAAACTCATTTAAGAACTTAAGTCTTCTCTTGGAACTCTTAGAATTCTTGTTAGTAGCATTACCCTTACCTGGCTTATTAAGGTTCTCCTCATTCTTACCACCAGTAAAGGAATTCATAATGGACTCCAGTGGGTTACGGAAAGCCTTGTTTCCAGCCTTACGACCAGCATTCTCGATAGACTCATCATCGTCAGCACCAGTATTAAAATCTGCTACGTTAACACTGGATGGATCCTCATCATCGAACTCATCGTCGTCATCAGAACCACCAAAGCCAAACTCATTATCAACAAGTGACTTGAAGAAATCTGTAGGATCAGCGGATGCCTGAGCAGAGCCGATCATCTCCTCCACCTTGCCACTCATTTCGTCGATATTATCGCTGTTAATACCAGCGGCGCTGAACATATCTGTTAATCCAGCAAAACCTGATTCATAAGCACACTTGAGGCAGAATCCCTCGTCAATTCGCTTGCCGTTCTCATAGCGGCTTGTAAAGACTATGGCCTGTCTTGTCTTACATACAGTACATAATGACATTTCTTCTCTTTACTCCTTATACTCCATTCTCGCGAGCCTTACGTCTTACACGTGGGCCAGTTTGAATTTCCATTGCTTCCTCCTGCAGTCTCTCACTATCGATGAAAGACGCGATAGAAGCGTATTGTCCTTCTTTTTTTGCTCGGTCCAGGAGAGGCTTCAGGTACTTACCAGTATAAGACCCCTTGACTTTACTTACCTCCTCAGGGGTACCAGTCGCAATAATAGTACCGCCTTCGTCACCACTCTCAGGTCCCAAATCTATAATATAATCTGCTGTCTTAATAACATCAAGGTTATGTTCAATGACAACAACCGTGTTCTTATTTTCCGTAAGGCGTTCCAAAATGTCAACTAACTTATGAACATCCGCCACGTGAAGGCCAGTAGTAGGCTCATCGAGCACGTACATAGTCTTACCAGTAGAACGCTTAGAAAGTTCAGCAGCGAGTTTGATTCTCTGCGCCTCACCACCAGACAGCTGAGTAGATGGCTGACCAAGCTTTATGTAACCTAATCCTACATCTTTTAGTGTTCTGACTTTGTGGAAAATATTAGGCACTGCTTCAAAAAACTCACAGGCTTCATCAACACTCATATCCAGAATGTCAGCGATATTCTTGTTCTTATATCTAACTTCCAAAGTCTCTCTGTTATATCTTCTACCCTTACAAACATCGCACTTTACGTACAAATCTGGAAGGAAGTGCATCTCGATCTTATTAACACCATCACCCTGGCAGGCCTCGCATCGACCACCCTTAACATTAAAACTGAATCGGCCATTCTTATAGCCACGCTGCTTAGCATCAGGAGTGTTAGCATAGAGCGCACGAATAAGATCGAACACGCCAATATAAGTCGCCGGATTAGAACGTGGTGTTCTACCGATAGGAGACTGATCAATAACGATAATCTTATCAAGGTTACTGTAACCCTTAATATCCTTACACTTAACCTTACGCTTATGAGCGCCATTAAGCTCATGAGACAAAACAGGCACCAAAGTAGAATTGATAAGTGATGACTTACCAGAACCTGATACACCTGTAATACATGTAAACAAACCAATTGGAATATCCACATCAATATTCTTAAGGTTATTAACTGATGCACCCTTAATAGAGATCTTACGTCCATCCGGGCTACGTCTGTCCTCTGGTACAGGAATAAACTTCTTACCACTTAAATACTGACCTGTAACAGACTCAGGAGTCTTAATAATCTCATCTACTGTACCCTGAGCTACAATGCGTCCACCATTAATACCAGCGCCAGGTCCAACGTCAACAATATAGTCAGCCGCACGCATAGTATCCTCATCGTGCTCAACTACGATTACGGAGTTACCAAGGTCTCTTAATCGGTTCAATGTACCAAGAAGCTTGTCATTATCTCTCTGGTGAAGACCGATAGAAGGCTCATCAAGAATATAAAGTACGCCCTGAAGACCAGAACCAATCTGTGTAGCAAGACGAATACGCTGTGCCTCACCACCAGAAAGTGTAGCGGCCGCACGGCTAAGAGTCATATATCCGAGTCCAACATCATCAAGGAACTGAAGTCTCGCCTTAATCTCCTTAACGATTGGCTCAGCAATCTGGCTATCTCGCTCACCGAACTTAAGCTTATCCATGAAGACACGGCAGTCCTTTACAGACTTGGAAGTCAGATCACTAATATCAGTCTTATTAATAAGGATAGACAGGCTCTCCTTCTTAAGTCTCTTACCCTTACATGTGGAACACAAATCAATACTAAGATACTTCTCATAAGAAGCCTTGGCATCCTCAGAATAAGACTCGTTATATCTTCTCCAGATACTATGTGTAAGACCCTCCCACGCAGAGTAATAGTCCCCCCTACGGTCATAGATACTATTAGAAGTATCTATCTTCATCTTCACACCATCGTTACCATACATAATGATGTTCTGAATCTCTTCAGGAAGATCACAATAAGGTGTATCAAGTGAGAAGTTATAGTTCTCAGAAAGTGCCACGATAAAGCTTCTGCCCCAGCTCTTTGGATCGTTAAAATTCCAGCCGCCGGCAGTAATAGCACCGTCATTCAAAGACAGCTTAGGGTCATTAATACAAAGGTCAGGATCAACCCTGGTAAGGCTTCCAAGACCTGTACACTCAGGACACGCACCATATGGATTGTTAAATGAGAAGCTTCGTGGACTTACCTCACCATAAGAGATACCACAGTCAGGGCAAGACAGATTCTGTGAAAAGAAATTCTCCACAGTCTCAAAAGATCTCATACCCTCCTCATCCTCAGATGGCACCTGAACCTCTACATTCAGAAGGCCCTCTGCGAGCTTCAGCGCAGTCTCGCAGGAGTCATAAAGACGAGTAGTATTAGAATCACGAATAACGAGACGATCGATAACTACTTCAATAGTGTGCTTCTGATTCTTATCGAGCTTAATCTCCTCATCGAACTCATACATGGAACCGTCAATACGAACACGCACATAACCGGCTCTCCTGTACTCATCCAGCTGCTTTACGAACTCACCCTTCTTACCTCTTACTACAGGGGCCATGACAATGATTCTGGAGCCTTCTGGGTACTCCTTAAGCTTATCTACAATCTGATCAATAGTCTGAGACGCGATTGGCTTACCGCACTTCCAGCAAACAGGCTGTCCCACACGGGCATACAGCAGACGGAAATAATCATAAATCTCAGTAACCGTACCTACTGTAGAACGTGGGTTCTTAGAAGTAGTCTTCTGGTCAATAGAGATAGCTGGAGACAGACCCTCGATGTTATCCACATCAGGCTTCTCCATCTGACCTAAGAACATGCGGGCATAAGAAGACAGGGACTCGACATAACGTCTCTGTCCTTCAGCGTAAATAGTATCAAAAGCCAGTGAACTCTTACCGGAACCTGAAAGCCCTGTAAGAACAACAAGTTCGTTACGTGGAATTTCCACATCAATATTCTTAAGGTTATGCTCTCTGGCACCCTTAATTCTTATATACTTATACTCATTCATTAATAAGATCCGCCTAATAGAAAATATGTTCGTTTTATTCTAACACATACATTTCTAATTTGCCATCATTATTAAGAGATATTCCATCATCTTTATATAAAACATAAGATGCCTCATATCCCAACAACTGAGTAGTGGAATAGTCAATATCTTTGGTGCTCATGACAGGCTTCACCAGCGGGATCGCACACCCCTTGCGGATGAAGAAAAACATTTCGTGCAAATCCGCATTAATATAGTGGTGTCCCTTCTCGAAGGTAGCGCACTCGAAGTCATTCCATCCGCGCATTCTGACGCACATCATTTCCTCAGGAAGATACACGTAACGGCCTTTGGCGTTCTGCTTATAAATTGGGGCAATCATCACCTCACCGCCAAGAAGCAGCTGGTCATCAACCTGGCGCGTGTCATCGTCATCGTAGTCGAAAGCCAGAGGGCGGAACATCATCTCATCGTTCTCCCTCGCCTTCAAAAACTCGCTGTAAAGATAAGGGATAAGCGCGTATCTGATTTTAATCATTTCGCCCATAATCGCTTTGGTGGAGAAACGATAAAGTTCCTGCATGCGTGTGCCGTCACAGGAGTGATTACGGAAAAGTGGCGTAAACAAAGAGTACTGCAGCCACCTGATCATGAGGTCCTCAGTGGTATCGCAGCCAAAACCACCCATGTCCGGGCCAGTGTACAGGAATCCCGCCATATTTAGTCCAGGAAGCTGCGACATGGACATCAGAATGTGTGACCACCAGGACTTGTTATCACCCTGCCAGATACCGCCATAACGATGGGCACCAATATAAGACGCACGTGAGAAAAACAAAGTCCTCTTATCAGGCACAATTCTGCTTAATGCCTCGTTAGCACTACGAGTCATATTCATGCCATAAAGATTATGTACGTCCCTGTGGTTAACCATCCTTCCATCCACGTTATGGTAGAACTTGTCGTAATCACCCTCGTTGCCGTTAAGCCCCGCCACCATACCAGTAAACGCGAAATACTCATTAATTCCCATATTACCTGAAGTGAGCGTGCTAACCTTCTCGAGAGTCTCCGCGAGCCTGTCCTCAGTGTAGAAAATCGCCGGCTCGTTCATATCATTCCAGAATCCGTCGATGCCCTGGGAAGTCAGCTGTTCGTACTTCTTGCCAAACCACGCACGCGCCTCAGGATTAAGGAAATCCGGAAAGTGCACCTTACCCGGCCACACCGCACCAACAAAGTCCTTGCCGTCAGCATTCTTACAGAAATAACCTTCCTTCACGCCCTCTTCATAGACATCGTAACCATCAGCAATCTTGACACCCGCGTCAATAATTGGCACCAGATGCACTCCTTTTCCCTGAAGTTCCTGCGCCAGGCCCTTAAAGTCAGGAAAGCGCTCCTGATTCACTGTGAAGTCCTTATAGTCCTCCATGTAATCGATATCCATGTAAATGCTGTCCAGTGGGATTTTATTCTCCTCGTAGTTCTGCGCCACTTCCCTAATATCAGCCTCATTCTTATATCCCCAGCGGCTCTGTCCATAACCAAAAGCCCACAGAGGTGGCAAATAGCTCTTACCGATAACCCCACGAAACTGCTTAACAATATCCTTCTCGTTCTCGCCGGTAATGATATAAACCTTAAGGTCCATCTTCTCAGGCGTAACTGTCATGAGACTGCGCTTGGTGTAACCAATATCCCAGGTGAGCTTGCCAGGATAGTCAAAGAACACACCAAAAGTAGTGCTGCCACTAACGATCACGAAATTATGTGCGCCATAAAGAGAACGTGTATCCTCATGGTGATGTGGGTTGTCATAGCACCAGCTCACATACTGCCAACCACGCTTGTTAATGCCCCTAACCTGCTCTCCAAGACCATAAACAATGTCTTCCTCAGCGAGGTCGAGCACGAAAGCACCCGCCTCCTGCTTAAAGTAAGGCAAAGTCCCCTTTGTCTCTTCTATATCTACAACTATCGCCTCTGTCTCGAAAGGCTCACCAAACACATATTTGCTAATCATTGCAGTTCTCCAGATATTTTTGTTCTCGCGCAAATCTCACTATAAAAAAAGAGAACATCCAATGTTATTGGATGTTCATCTTAATAATTGTGGTGACCCCAACGAGAATCGAACTCGTGATTGCGCCTTGAGAGGGCGCCGTCTTAGCCGCTTGACCATGGGGCCGTTCATTTGCTCGAGTATATTAACATACGGATATGGGTTGTGCAAGTACTTTTTTATTTTTTCTTATATTTATTAGCAAATCCTGTAAATTCATCTGTTTGTTCATCTGATTTTAAAATTTATGAATTTTTAGATGAATATTCAGCGTAAAAAATTCCGAGCCGCCAATTGACGACCCGGAATTATTAAACTTTAGAATAGTTTATGGGAATTTAGCCGAATGGAATAATGCCGGACTTTTCACACAATGCTACGAACTCAGGTGACTGAGTAAATCCGTCGAATACCTTCTCACGACTAGCGCCCTTGTCGTACTTCTTATTAATGAACTCATCTGAGGAGAAAATCTCTGCCTCAATATACCAATCAGTCCCATTATTCGTACACTTGGAATGTTCACTTCTGCTAAAATCTATACAGAAGGGTCGCCCTTCGGGTGCTACCACACTTTAACGTGTTGATGGCGGTTCGCTTTGCGGA
>JAKSRI010000019.1 GCA_024403695.1 Saccharofermentans sp.
TCAAGATGCCAGAGGGAATGCGTCAGGGCGACAAGCTTCCTGAGCCACTTTTCACACCTTCCACAAAGGAAGAGACAGGCCACGATATCAACATCACATACGAGCAGCTTAAGGAGCTCCTCGGTGAAGAAGATGCTACAGCACTTAGAGATAGCGCTATTGCTCTCTATAACAAGGTATCTGAGTACGCTCTTACAAAGGGTCTCATCCTTGCTGATACAAAGTTCGAGATCGGTAAGATTGATGGCAAGCTCGTTGTAGCTGATGAGATGTTCACACCTGATTCTTCTAGATTCTTGGATGCATCTGATTATGAGCCAGGTCGTGCTCAGAAGAGCTTCGACAAGCAGTATCTTAGAGAGTGGCTCGAGACACTTGACTGGGATAAGACATACCCAGCTCCAACTCTTCCTGAGGAAGTAATTAACAAGACAGCTGAGAAGTACGCTGAGTGCTACTCAAGACTTACAGGTAAGGAAATCTAATTAATGATCGCTATAGTCGATTACGGAATGGGCAATCTTGCATCCGTAAGTAAGGCCCTGATTTATTTACATGAGAAGGTAATAATCACCAATGATAAGGACGTCATCAGAAATGCTGACGGCCTTATTGTTCCTGGAGTTGGCGCTTATGGCCCAGCTATGGAGGCTCTTAAGGCACATGACATGGTGGACGCTATTAAGGAGTTCGCAGCTTCTGGTAAGCCAGTTCTGGGCATCTGCCTCGGAATGCAGCTTTTCTTGGATAGCTCTGAAGAGGGTGCACCTGAGGGTGAACTCATCGAAGGCCTCGGACTTATTCCAGGTGTATGCAGACGTTTCCCTAATTCTGAGACAGTTGATAAGGGAATGAAAGTTCCTCAGATGGGCTGGAACAAGCTCGTTGATGTTAGCGGAAGCCTTCTTAAAGATGGTGACTTCGTATACTTCGTTCATTCTTATTATTGTGATGTTAAGGATTCTTCTGACGTGGCAGCTTATGCTGAGTACGGAATCAAGTATCCATGTGCCATCGAGCGTGGCAATATCTTTGCTACACAGTTCCACCCTGAGAAGAGTGGTGAGGCAGGACTTCATATCTTAGAGAAATTCGCCAGGAGGGCATCCAGATGAATATTTATCCAGCAGTAGACCTCTTAGGAGGTAAGTGCGTAAGACTTAAGCAGGGCAAGTACGATCAGGTTACTGTTTATAACGACGATCCTATCGCTCAGGCTTTCCAGTTTAAGGAGGCAGGTGCAAAGTGGATTCACGTAGTTGACCTCGATGCTGCTAAGTCTGGTATCCCTACAAACCACGAGATTATTAAGAGAATCTCCATCGAGACAGGTCTCATGGTTGATACTGGTGGTGGAATCCGTAATATGGATACTCTCAGAAGATGGATTGAGGATTATGGCGTATCCCGTTGCGTAATTGGAACATCCGCTATCAAGGATCGCAAGTTTACTGAGGAAGCTTTGAAGCTTTATGGCGACAAGATTGCTATCGGTATCGATGCTCATGACGGTGAGGTTGCCGTTGACGGATGGACTGCCGGCTCCGGAGTGAAAGCGGTTGATTTCGCGCTCACTATGAAATCAATTGGTGCGCAGACAGTAGTTTTCACAGACATTAGCAGAGACGGAATGCTCTCAGGACCTGCTTTCGAGTCCACAAAGGAACTCGTTGACGTAACTGGCCTTAAGGTAGTAGCTTCCGGCGGAATCGGGTCTGACGAAGACATTATGTATATTAAAGGCAGTGGCTGCGAAGGTGTTATCGTGGGCAAGGCTATCTATGAGGGAAGGGTGGATCTTAAGAAATGCTTACAAAGCGTATAATTCCTTGCCTCGATGTAAAGGACGGCCGTGTTGTAAAGGGTGTTAACTTCGTATCCTTAAGAGACGCAGGTGACCCAGTAGAGTGTGCCAAGCAATATAACCTCTCAGGTGCAGATGAGCTCGTTTTCCTCGATATCACTGCTACACTTGAGGCACGTGACACAGTTATCGACATGGTAAACCGTGTAGCTGATGAGATTTTTATTCCATTTACAGTTGGTGGCGGTATCAGAACCGTAGAGGATATCAGAGCTATTCTAAATGCAGGTGCCGATAAGGTTTCTCTTAACTCCGCTGCAGTTAAGAACCCAGATTTCGTAAGGGAAGCATCCGAGAAGTTCGGTGCGCAGTGCATCGTAGTTGCCATTGACGTTAAGAGAAGAGAGGGACGTGAGGACGAGTTCCCATCAGGATGGGAAGTTGTTATCGCAGGTGGAACAAAGCCAACAGGCATCGATGCTCTCTGGTGGGCAAAGAAGGTTGTAGAGCTTGGCTGCGGTGAGATCCTTCTTACTTCTATGGATAAGGATGGAACAAAGTCTGGATTTGATAATGTAATTACTTCAATGATTGCTGATGCAGTTCCAGTTCCAGTTATCGCTTCTGGCGGAGCTGGTAAGATGGAAGATTTCTATGATGGAATCGTTGACGGTAAGGCAGATGCAGTTCTCGCAGCAAGTCTTTTCCACTTTGGTGAGATTAAGATTTCTGATCTTAAGAACTATCTTGCAGATAAGGGCATTCCTGTTAGAAGAATTCCTAGAGAGCTCGATATGTGGGCTCACATGAAGAAGAATAACGACGGTATGGTTCCTGCTATTACTATTGATAGTGTTACTGGTGAAGTTCTTATGATGGCGTATATGAATTACGAAGCATTCGAGCTTACATGCAAGACAGGTTATATGCACTACTATTCCCGTTCCAGAAACACACTTTGGAAGAAGGGTGAGACAAGTGGTCATCTCCAGAAGGTAGTCGAGGGAAGAATCGACTGCGATAAGGATACATTATTATATAAGGTAGAACAGACAGGTGCTGCCTGCCACACAGGAAACAAATCTTGTTTTTATACACTCATTGATGAGTGGGATGTAGATATTAAGGAGTAAAGAAATGGATATTATTAAGGAGCTTTACAGCGTAGTAATCGACAGAAAGAATAATCCAGAAGAGGGTTCATATACTAACTACCTTCTTAACAAGGGCACAGAGAAAATTGCCAAGAAAGTTGGCGAGGAAGCAGTAGAGACTGCAATCGCTGCAGCAAAGAAGAACAAGCAGGAAGTTATCGGTGAGATTGGTGATGTGGTATACCACATGCTCGTTCTTATGGCTGACCTTGATATCTCTCTTGAGGATGTAGAAAAAGAACTTAGATCAAGAAGATAATTCTGCGTTGACACGGGCTAATAACCCGTGTTACAATCTACAAGCTAAAACCCGTAGAGGTCTTTTTTTATTGCGTCAAAAACCAATGGAAGAAACCTCATGTAAATGGAGGAATTGAGAAATGGCAAAGGCAAGTGCACGTGATAAGCTCACACTCGCATGCGAAGAGTGCAAGCAGAGAAATTATCAGACATATAAGAATAAGAAGAACAATTCTGAGCGTCTTGAGCTCAAGAAGTATTGTCCTTTCTGCCGTAAGCACACAAGTCACAAGGAAACAAAGTAATCTAGCTTTATCGCTAAGAGGTATTAACAATGGCTGAAAATAACAAGAAGCTCAACATCTTCCAGCGTATTGCTAAGGGATTTAAGGGCGTAATTGGCGAGCTTAAGAAGGTTACTTGGCCTACTAAGGAAAAGCTTAAGAATACATCTGCTGTTGTTTTCGTTATCATCATTTTCTTCGCTATTTATCTTACAATAATTGGCGAAGGTGGTAGATGGGTTCTCGAGAAGGTTGGATTCTACAATCAGGTTGAGACTACAGCTACTACAGCTGTAACAGAGAGTTCCGCAGCCGCTGCAACAACTGCAGCAACTGAGGCAGCCGTAGAGACTTCGGAGGCAGCATAATGGCAGAGAATGAAGCAAAGTGGTATGTAGTACATACTTACTCTGGTTACGAGAATAAAGTAAAGAGCATCCTTGAGAAGACAGTTGAGAAGCGTGGAATGCAGGATATCATCCAGGAGATTTCCGTTCCAACTGAGGATATCGTCGAGATTAAGGACGGTAAGAAGAAGGTTGTTGCTAGAAAGAAGTATCCAGGATACGTATTCATTAAGTTTGTAAGTAACTTTGAAAATCTTAAGGATAAGGAAGAGCCATCAACATCCGATAAGGAACTTTGGTATCTCATCCGTAATACAAGAGGTGTAACAGGATTTGTATCCACAAACCCTAATAAGCCACTTCCTATTACAGATTCAGATCTCGTTGCAATGGGTATTGCAACTGACTGGGTACCTGAAGTTGATTATGAGGTTGGTGACACTATCAGAGTTATCACTGGACCATTCGCAGATAGCATCTGTGTGGTTGAGGAGATGAACTATGAGAAGCAGCAGGTTAAGGTTCGTATCGCAATGTTCGGACGTGAGACACCTGTATATCTCGACTTTACACAGGTTGAGAGAATCTAAGACTACTAAGCACATAGTGCATTGTAGATATTAAATTTTTATAGGGAGGTGGCCAATATGGCTAAGAAAGTCACAGGTTACATTAAGTTACAGATACCTGCAGGCAAGGCAACACCAGCGCCACCGGTAGGACCAGCTCTTGGACAGCACGGTGTTAACATCGCGCAGTTCGTAAAAGAGTTTAATGAGAGAACAGCTAAGGATGCAGGACTTATTATTCCTGTTATCATCACAGTTTATGCTGATCGTACATTCTCTTTCATTACAAAGACTCCACCGGTACCAGTTCTTCTTAAGAAGGCATGCAACATCGAGAGTGGTTCAGGTAAGCCTAACACACAGAAGGTTGCAAAGATTTCTTTTGCAGAGTGCATTAAGATCGCAGAGATCAAGATGCCTGATACAAACGCAGCAAGCGTAGAGGCTTGTGCTGAGATGGTTGCAGGTACTGCACGCAGCATGGGTATCGTAGTAGAAAGATAACTGATAAGGAAAGGATATAACTATGAAATCTGGTAAGAGATATACAGAGCTTTCTAAGCTCGTAGACAGATCCACAGCCTATGATCCTTCCGAGGCAGTTCGCCTTGTACAGGAGACAGGTAAGGCTAAGTTCGATGAGACAGTAGAACTTCACGTAAGACTCGGTGTAGATTCCCGTCACGCTGACCAGCAGGTTCGTGGTGCGGTAGTACTTCCACACGGTACAGGTCGTACAAAGAAGGTTCTCGTTATTACAAAGGGTCCTAAGGCTGATGAGGCTACAGCAGCTGGCGCAGATTACGTTGGTGCTGAGGACATGATCGAGAAGATCACTAAGGAAAACTGGTTCGATTTCGATGTAGTAGTTGCTACACCTGACATGATGGGTATCCTTGGACGTATCGCTAGAGTTCTTGGTCCTAAGGGACTCATGCCAAACCCTAAGGCTGGTACAGTTACAATGGACGTAGCAAAGGCTATCAACGAGATTAAGGCAGGTAAGATTGAGTACCGTCTTGATAAGACAAACATCATCCACTGCCCAATCGGTAAGGTTTCCTTTGGCCAGGAGAAGCTTGAGGAGAACCTCAAGGTTATCATGGACGCTATTATCAAGGCTAAGCCAGCAGCAGCTAAGGGACAGTACTTGAAGAATGTTTCTATCTCTGCTACAATGGGCCCTGGTATTAAGATTAACCCAACAAAGTTTGCTTAATCTTAACTAATTAACAATTAATACTTTTCGTGCCGAAGACAGCTGGTGTTCCCTTGGGAACCTAAGTCTCGTAAGAGAACCCGCCGAGGAATGAATATCTAATAAGATACTTCAACCCCTTATGTCTTCATGGCATAAGGGGTTTTAAAATCTAATAAGGAGGTAAACTTAAATGCCAAGTGAGAAGATTCTTGCCGCTAAGAAGCAGGTTGTTGCTGATCTCGTAGCTGAGTTCAAGGACGCTAAGTCTTTCGTATTTGCTTCTACTCGCGGACTCACAGTTGCACAGGATACAGAGCTTCGTAATGAACTTCGTAAGTCTGACGTTAAGCTCAAGGTTGTAAAGAATACAACTCTTCGTCTTGTATTCAAGGAGCTCGGTATCGAGGGTCTTGATGACACATTCGTTGGTCCTACAACTGTTGCTTATTCTAATGACATCGTTGCTCCAGCTAAGATTGTTTGCAAGTTTGCAGATCAGATCGAGGTTATGGAAGTTAAGAGCGGAATTATTGATGGTAAGGCAGCTTCTAAGGCTGAAGTTATCGCACTTTCTCAGGTTCCAGATGTTACAACTCTCTACAGTCAGGTTGTATATGGTATGCTTTTCCCAATGACAAAGCTTGCTATGCTCGTAAAGGCTGTTGCTGAGAAGGCTCAGGAGGAGGGTGGCGCTGTAGCTGCACCTGCAACTGAGGCTGCTGCTGAAGCTCCTGCTGAAGCACCTGCTGAGGCACCTGCCGAGGCTTAATCACACAGTATTTAATACTGAAACAAATTTAAAACTAAATCATTTTATGGAGGAAATTTAAAATGGCTAATATTTCAGAAATCCTCGAGCAGATCAAGGCTCTCACAGTTGTTGAGCTTTTCGAGCTTGAGAAGGCAATCGAAGAAGAGTTTGGCGTAACAGCAGCTGCTATGGTATCTGCAGCACCTGCAGCAGGCGGAGCTGCTGAGGCTGAGAAGACAGAGTTCACAGTAATGCTCAAGAGCTTTGGTGACTCTAAGATGAACGTTATTAAGGCTGTTAAGGACGTTATGGGTCTTGGTCTTAAGGACGCTAAGGAGCTCGTTGAGAAGGCACCAGTTGCTCTCAAGGAGAACGTTGCTAAGGATGAGGCTGAAGACCTCATGAAGAAGCTCGCTGATTGCGGTGCTGAGCTCGAGCTCAAGTAATTCTTAATCTAAGAATTATTAAAAATTTTGATTGATACGGCTCATTCGGGTTTTTATCTGAGTTTGTAGCCCGTTAAGTCGAACAATATTACGGCTATACAGAAATGTATAGCCGTTTTTTGTTGACTTTTGAATAACACGCTGATATAATAGCCAAGCATTCGAGTGATGCGCATATATGGCGGCGTAGCTCAGTTGGCCAGAGCGTCCGGTTCATACCCGGCAGGTCACAGGTTCGAATCCCGTCGCCGCTACCATATAAAACCGTCTGACGAACAATGTGTTCTCAGACGGTTCTTTTTATTCGCTAATATGTCTAAACTGTTAAAAAACAGTAAGAGATTTGCGATTTAGTAGAATCTTAATCGTTCGGCAATTAAAATAGAATAACAAAGTATGTAAATGGTTATGAGGGAAGCTATGAAGAAAGAAACTTTAATTCTTGGATTCTTTTTTGTTATATTGTGTGGACTGTTAATTGTATTTGCTCCTGATGCACTTTCCATGATATTTGTAATTGGTCAGGCGATTTTGATGCTTATTGGCTTTATTTTCGGAATATTTAAGGTTAGCAGATATAGCAGAGCCTTCCAGCTTGGTAGATATACTCTTATTCAGACTAGAAAAGAGATACAGTCAGATGATTTATGGCTCCCTATTTCTAAGTATGACAATCTTTTCCAGTACGATCCTCTCGATAAGGATTTTATCAACTATAAGAATTTTGTTTTTGAACGTAGAAAGAAGGATACAGGCATTCTTCCAGATATTGAGGATGTGATTAATGAGGATACAGTATCCATCAAGAGTTGGAGAAATATTGTTAATCAGATTCCTGAGACATTAACTGGTATTGGTATTCTTGGTACTTTCGTTGGACTTATTATTGGTGTAGGACGTATCGGATTCAGTTCTGTACAGGCGGCCGTAACAAGCCTTCAGACAATGATTAATGGTATTGAGATCGCGTTCTATACTTCCATCGTAGGAATTATCCTTTCAATTCTTTTTAACCTTACATATAAGTTTTTCTGGAACGCAATGCTTAAAGATATGTTCTTGTTTATTGATGATTTCCATAAACATGTAATCGCTTCAGAAGAAGAGCAAATGAGAGAACTCGAGGGTAAGTTCTACACAACAATGCTTAAGAAGTATGGAGAGATGAAGTAATAGATGAGAAAAAGGGTTAGAGGAACAGAGCCAGTATCCTACTGGAAGTCAATGGTAGATGTAATTACCACTCTTATGATGGTAATTCTTCTCTGCCTTATGTTCTTCGTGCTTAATTTCCTTATAAACAGAGACGCAAAGGAATATCCGGATAGTAATGGTGGACGTGGTTATGATTATAACGACCATGATGGAGATAATGATCCAACCGCTACACCAACGCCTACTTCTACTCCAACTCCAACACCATGGGATGATAATGGTGGCGGAGGCGGCGGTGGCGGAGACGGCATCGACGATCCAGGTATCTATGAGCAGTATGGTGAGGGTGAAGGTCACGATCGCAGTGCAGTATATGCAGTTGTAATCGACGAAGAGACTGGTAAGGCAATCGAGATTGAAGGAATCACTTTCGAGCTGTTTATCACAAAGGGTTCCAAGCAGATTCTCACAACTCATTACCCAGTGCCAGTTACATATGAGGAATTCCAGACCACAGCTGGAGGATGGTTCTATCTTCCAGAGAAGATTAGATATAACGACTACTACTTCCATCAGATAACTGAGATCCCTGGTTATGATTTTGCATCTGATGCTTATTTTGAAGTTAATGACTTCCATGAGTGGAATGACCCACTGGTAGTTTATATTCCAGTTGGCGCCGCAAAGAATAACATTCAGGTTCAGATTAATGACGCACAGACTAAGGCAGGGCTCCGCGGAGTCACTTTCGACGTCATTGCTGATGGTAACGTTAGCACACCTGACGGCACTATCCGCTATAAGGATGGCGATGTAGTAACTGTAATTCAGTGTGATGATACAGGCTATGGTTTAAGCGAAGAGATTTATCTTGGAAATTACATCCTGGTTCCTAGCGCACTTCCTTATGGCTATGCTGCTCCTGACCTCGAGTCTAGAATGACAGTTCTGGAGAGAAGAACTGAGGCAGGTGCTTATGCTCCTCTTATGGAGATGGAGTCAGAGAAGACAACCGTATATGTAAGCGTTAAGGATGAATATACTGATAATCCTGTTGCTGGCATGACATATACACTAACTTGCGACACAGATGTAAGTGAGGCAAGGGAGTTTACTACTAACAGCAATGGCAGAATCGAGATTACAGATCTTAATAAGAATTCTACATACACACTGGTGGAGAAGAGCATCAGTGAAGGTTATCTCCCTAGTGAGGAAAAGGTTACTTTTACCATTGATAAACTGGGATTAATCGAGAATTCACCTGAGTATAGCGTAGATATTAGTTATCGAATGATCAGAGTGGAAATCAATACGGTTGATAAGGTAACTCGAAGTGGTCTTACAGGATACAACGTTAGTATCGTAGACGAGTCAGGCAAGGTGGTAGAGGCATGGACATCTGATGGTTCCAGCCACAATATTGAGGGCCTCGCTACAGGAACATATACACTGGAGATCGAGGACTCTAAGGACAAGACAACAATTACTGTGGAAAACACAAAGGACCTTCAGAAATTCAGTGTAACAGTAATGACAACTCGTGGTTATGCCATTGTCGCTGGTATAGGTGCTATAATTTTCATAGCTTTGGCAGCAGGTATAATAATTTTTATGAACGTTGTTAATAAGAAGCGTGAGAGCGATATTGATAAAAAAGTAAAGAAGGCAGATAAGAAGTAATGGCAAACGTTAATAACAATAATAAGGACAACGAGCAGGCGATTCGTTTGGACGATATATTGTATATTATTGTTAAGCATCACAAAACGATGCTTGGCCTTGCTGTGCTTGGTCTTCTTGTTGGTGTGCTTATTAGTTTCGCGTTCTATGTTAAGGGCTTAACTAAGGTCGAGTACTATGTTAAAGCTTCCATCGCAGTTACTTCTACTAACGAGAATGGTTTGTTCAGCGCTAATTCTTCTGATCCTAATGCGGCAGATATTCATCTTGCTGAGGATATGACAGATTCAGTTATCTATGTAATTAAGAGTGATACAACACTTAATGCAGCTGCTGAGAAGTTGTCACTTATTGGTGTTGATGCAGATGATATCAGACCTAAGCTTCTTCTTTCACAGTATGAGAAAACTCAGATTATCGAGATGACTCTGGTGTGGGATAACGCAGAAGAGGGCATGATGATTCTTAACGCCATTACAGACGTTGTTCCTGATATCTTGATTAGCACGCTGAAGCTGGGTGACGTATCTGTTGTTAATCCACCTAAGGTTTCAACAACATCCTTAAGCTTTATTAACATGAAGATTATCGCTATCTGCTTCATGTTGGGACTCTTTGCAGGATGCGGATTCTATCTCATTAGATTCTTTATCCATCCTACATTCCTCCACTCTGAGGATATCGTGGACAGATATAACCTGGAGATTCTGGGTGAGATTCCTGGTGATAAGAATTACTTTGCTACTAAGATTAATAGTTTTACTGCTAATGATTTTAGTACGGTTCAGGAATATTTTGCAGCCTGTGCTCACGTATTGGTATTTAAGCTCCAGAATATGGATAACGCCTGCGTTTACATTACATCTTCTGCATCTAAGGAAGGTAAGACATCCATTACAGCTAACGTGGCATATGCCCTTAGCGAGTTGGGTTATAAGACACTTCTCATGGATATGGACGTGCGTAACCCTAGCTTGTCCAGCAAGTTCATTCTTAATACTGATGAGAAGCACTCCCTGAACGCTGTATATCGTGGCGACATCGGTGTATTCGACGCACTGGTTAAGATTAATTCCAACTTGGATATTCTGCCAACAAGAATTGAGAACGAGCCTATTAGACTTGATAACAAGACAGTCGAGATTATTAGTAGCGCTAAGACAGAATACGACTTCGTTATTATTGATACAGCTCCTGTAGGTCAGGTATCTGACTCTATGAGCCTTAACCAGGCAGCTGACTGTGCTATCTTCGTGGTAAGACAGGATCAGGTATGGATTAACACAGTAACTGAGAGTATCAACCGTCTTAAGAAGTCTGGTATCGAACTCCTCGGTGCGATTGTTAACGATACTAAGGGTGGTTCAAGTAACTATTACTACTATAACTACAAGGAGTTTGGTGATTCTCCTTATGTAAATAATCCTCGTAAGTCTACTAAGGGTGATAATGATAAGAACTTCAAGATTATAGACGGCAAGAGCATTCTTGGTGAGGATTACATCGGACTTACAGGTCGAAAGAAAAAGCTTAGTGAGAAGAGAGCCGAGGAAGAGGAATTAAGGAAGGCACAGGAAAGCGCTGAAGCCGAGGCGAAAGCGGCTGCGGAGGCAACTGCAGAGTCAGTCGAGGAATCTGCGGTGACAACCGAAGTTAAGGAAGAAGACGAAAGTGATAAGGGAGAGGAGTAAAATCCTCTTCCTTTTATTTGTGCCCTTTACAATAAGGGGATTATCTGATAAAATTTCAGAGTTCTGGCCCCATGGTCAAGCGGTTAAGACGTCGCCCTTTCACGGCGGAGTGACGGGTTCGATTCCCGTTGGGGTCACCAGACAGAAGCTTCCTAGTTAACCCTAGGAAGCTTTTTCCTTTTAAGTATATTGGTGAAAGTTGGCTTATGAATAAGAGAATTAGAATTACAACATTAGTCTTATCCATATTGATGCTGAGCTTAAGTGTGCTTGGCTGCGGTCAGGATGCTACAACAGAGTCTTCTGCTGAGACGGAGAAGACTGTAGCTACAACTGTCCCAACAGAAGCCAAGGAGACACTTCCTGTATACACAGTTAATAACAGTGCTGATGCGACTAATGTAATCGCAGAATATGCTGCTGCTAATAGCATTGATATGAGCTGTTACCCACAGGAGATTATCGATATGTTCGTTCAGTTCCCAGACGCTTATGAACTGGTAACTGAGTGGCCATGGTATGAGCTAGACCAGGTGGAGAGGGATTATCCACCATATGAGTATCCAGATATCTCTAGTGAGATTAGTAAGGTAGTTGTACCTAAGCTGTATCAGTGGGATAAGAGATGGGGATACAGAGACTACTGTGGCAAGATGTTCGGTGCTACTGGTTCAGGTCCTACATGTGTATCTATCGCGGCTATTTATTTCTTGGGGAATACAGACCTGACACCAGCCTGGATTATGGATTACGCTATTAACAATAGCTTCTGCGATGTTAATGGCGGCGGAACGTATAGAACACTTATTACAACTGGTGCTAATAACCTCGGAATTGACGTAGTTCAGATTACAGTCGAGGAAGATAGAGTAAAGCGTAATCTCGATGTAGGTAACTTGGTTGTATGTTCTATGGGTAGCGGACTGTTCTCCAATACTTATGAGACAGAGCACTATATTATTATCACTGGTTATAGCGACGAAGGATTCACGGTTATTGATCCTGCTAGCAGAACCAGAACAGAGCAGAAGTGGACATGGGAGGGCCTGGCTGCTTCCATGAATATACCTTGGGTATATCGAATGATGTAATTTATTAAAGTGGGGTTGAAGCAATATGAGTTCTTTTAAGCGAATTCTTAAATCCCTTCGCGAATTTAAGAAAGAAACGATACTTACACTGGTATTTATTATCGGCGAAGTATTACTTGAAGTATTGATTCCTTACATTACAGGTAATCTGGTAAACAAGATTGAGGCCGGCGCTGAGATTAAGTTTGTAGCGATGGTTGGTGTGGCTGTAGTATTGGCAGCTATGGTGTCTCTCGTATTTGGTGCACTGGCTGGCTATACAGCATCCAGGGCGTCTGCGGGTCTTGCGCGTAATCTGAGAAAAGATATGTACGCACACATTCAGGACTTCTCCTTTGGTAACATCGATAAGTTCTCTTCTAGTTCCCTTGTTACTAGAATGACTACAGATATTACTAACGTTCAGAATTCTTACATGATGCTCATCAGAACTGCAGTAAGAGCGCCATTCATGCTTATTATGGCGGTTGTTTTCGCGTTCATTCTTAACACACAGCTTGCCATGACTTTCGTGGTTGTTATTCCTTTCCTCACTATAGGTCTCGTGGTTATCGCTCGATATGCGATGCCTGCCTTCCGTGCGGTATTTAAGAAGTACGATAAGCTTAACGAGTCCGTAGAGGAGAACGTTAAGGCTGTAAGAGTAGTTAAGGGCTTCTCACGTGCTGACTACGAGATCACTAAGTTTGATAAGGCGTCCGATGATATCTGTAGCTACTTTACACGCGCTGAGAGAATAGTTGCACTTACAGGTCCGCTGATGAATGCCTGCATGGCGTTTAACTTTATCTTTGTCCTTTATTTTGGAGCAAAGCTTACTATCGAGTCCCACGGCACAACGGTTAACGTTGGTTACATCACAACAATGATGAACTACGGTATGCAGGTTCTCATGTCACTTATGATGATGAACATGATCTTCGTTATGCTCACACTCTCTTTGGAGTCCGTTAAGCGTATCGCAGAGGTTCTCGTAGAGACACCATCCATCACTAATCCTGAGAATCCTGTTATGGAAGTTAAGGATGGTTCTATCGAGTTCACAGACGTTAACTTTAAGTATTCCGAGAAGGCTACTAAATATGCATTGAGCGATATCGACTTGGAGATTAAGTCTGGTATGACAGTAGGAATTCTCGGAGGTACAGGTTCAAGTAAGTCCACACTTATTCAGCTTATCTCTAGACTTTATGACGTAACTGAGGGAAGCGTTAAGGTCGGTGGCGTTGATGTTAGAGACTACGACCTTAAGGTTCTCAGAGACAGTGTAGCGGTAGTTCTTCAGAAGAATGTGGTGTTCTCTGGAACTATTAAGGACAACCTCAGATGGGGCAATCCAAATGCAACTGACGAGGAGATGATCGAGGCGTGCAAGCTAGCCCAGGCGGATGAGTTTATTTCTACTATGCCTGAGAAGTACGACACTTACATCGAGCAGGGTGGTGTTAACGTTTCTGGTGGACAGAAGCAGAGACTTTGTATCGCTAGAGCGCTTCTTAAGAAACCACGCGTTCTCATTCTTGATGACTCCACAAGTGCGGTTGATACTAAGACTGACGCTATCATCCGTAAGGGATTTAAGGAGTTTATCCCTGATACAACAAAGATTATTATTGCCCAGAGAATTTCTTCCGTTCAGGATGCGGACATGATTATCGTCCTCGACGATGGAACCATCTCTGGTAAGGGTACTCACGAGGAGTTGCTCGAAAGCAACGACATTTACCGTGAGATTTACGAGAACCAGACGAAAGGAGGTAAGGCATAATGGCACCAGGTGGCAAAAACATGGCAGGCATTGGAGCGGGCAAGGAAGGTTTCCAGACAGGATTTGGAAGTCTCGGCCGTGCAGTAAAGCGTTTCTTCTCTTACTTCCCTAAGTTGGCTCCTCTCGCTATCGTATGTATTCTTGGTTCAGCTCTCGTTGGAGCTATTCCATCTCTTTTCTCACAGAGAATCATTGCTGTAGTTAAGGAAACTTATGAGAATGGTACATGGAGTGCAGTTCGTCCTGAAATCATGAAGATACTTGTAGTTCTTCTTGGATTGTATATTATGTCTTTCCTCATGGTTACTGCTCAGGGTCAGATTATGGCATACATGACTCAGCAGTATCTCCATAAGTTAAGAAGCGAGATGTTCTCCAAGATGCAGAAGCTTCCTATCAAATACTTTGATACTAATAAGCACGGCGATATCATGAGTCACTACACAAATGATATCGATACTCTCCGTCAGTTGGTATCACAGTCATTCCCAACTCTTCTTCAGAATGGAATTACTGTACTTGTAGTATTTGGAATTATGCTTTATTTCAGTTTGTGGCTCACACTTATCCTGATTGTAGGCGTTATTGCCATGTCTATGGTAACTAAGAAAGTTGGCGGTGGCTCTGCAAAATACTTCATGAAGCAGCAGATGGCTGTAGGTAAGACAGAGGGTTACGTCCAGGAAATGATTAACGGCCAGAAGGTTGTTAAGGTGTTTAACCACGAGCAGGCTTCTGTGGAAGATTTTAACAAGCTTAATGATGAACTCTTCGAGGACAGCTGGAGAGCTAATGCGTACGCTAATATTCTCGGACCAATTATCAACAATATCGGTAATATCCTTTATGCGCTCATCGCGGTTATCGGAGGTGTGCTGATTCTTGTTAAGGTTCCTAACATTTCCATTTCTGGACTTCCACTGGATGTATCTATTCTTATCCCATTCCTTGGTATGGCGAAGCAGTTCACAGGTACACTTAATCAGTTCACTATGCAGATTAATGCCATTGTTATGGCTGGTGCAGGTGCTCAGCGTATCTTTAATCTCCTTGATCAGGAGCCAGAGGCTGACGATGGTTATGTAACTCTCGTTAACGCTAATATTAGTGAGGACGGAACAATCACTGAGAGTGACACATATACAGGTCACTGGGCATGGAAGCATCCACATAAGGCTGAGGGTACTATTACATACACTGAGCTTAAGGGTGATGTAAGAATGACAGAGGTTGACTTTGCCTATGAAGAGGGCAAGACAGTTCTTCATGATGTCTCTGTATTTGCTGAGCCGGGCCAGAAGGTTGCTTTCGTAGGAAGTACTGGTGCAGGTAAGACAACAATTACAAACCTTATTAATCGTTTCTACGATATTGCTGACGGTAAGATTCGTTACGATGGCATCAATGTAAACAAGATTAAGAAAGATGATCTTCGTCGTTCACTTGGTATCGTATTGCAGGAAACTAATTTGTTTACAGGAACAGTTATGGAGAATATCCGTTACGGTAAGCTCGAGGCTACAGATAGTGAATGTAGAGCTGCTGCAAAGCTCGCAGGTGCGGATGGATTTATCGCCCGTCTTCCTGAGGGATACAACACAATGCTTACAAATAATGGATCAAATCTCTCACAGGGTCAGCGTCAGCTTATCGCTATTGCACGTGCAGCTGTAGCAAATCCACCTGTAATGATTCTTGATGAGGCTACATCTTCCATCGATACTCGTACTGAGGCTATCGTTCAGCGTGGTATGGATAAGCTCATGGAGGGCAGAACAGTATTTGTTATCGCTCATCGTCTGAGTACAGTTATGAATTCTGATGTAATCATGGTTCTCGACCACGGACGTATTATCGAGCGTGGTACACATGACAAGCTCATCGCAGACAAGGGAACTTATTATCAGTTGTATACTGGTGCCTTTGAGCTCGAATAATAAACTTTTTTCGCGGGTCCTCGTGCGCAGCTAACGCTGCTTCTGCGGAGGACGAAAAAAGTTTATTATTCTCGCTTTGAGGCGGGTCCTCGTGCGCAGCTAACGCTGCTTCTGCGGAAATATAGCAATTAAAAAGGCTTTCCATTAGGAAAGCCTTTTTAGTATCATCATGCAAACAAATTTCTTTTCCACTTACTAATCTTTGGGGAATTCTTGCTGGTGTAAAATGCTCCCACCAAGACCATTCCGAATGTGATGCCAGCGCCTAAGCCCCTTAGGAAGTCGAATATAGGGCCATTTAACTCTATAAATTCTAATACGAGTGAGATTAATCCTGTGATGGCTGCAATGATAAACATAACATGATATGTCTTTCTGATTGTCTCGTGATTCTCGTTTGTGTAGTCTGCTGCCATAATAGCTGTTTCTTTGATTTCTGGTTTCATAGTGTCTTGTTTCCTTTCGCCATTTAGTAATTCGCGGAGGTCGATATCGTATAAATCAGCAATTTCGATTAGGACTTCTATGTCTGGCATGTTGTTACCGGTTTCCCAACGAGATACTGTTCTTCTGCTAACAAGCATCTTATCTGCCAGTTCCTCTTGAGTAAGATTGTGTTCTTTTCTAAGAGTTTTCATAAAGTTTCCGATTTTCTGTTGATCCATGTCTATTTCCTCCTGACACTGCCATCATAGCTCCAAGCGTATCCCGGCAAAAGGACACAAAACGAGCAAAATGCCTGATTTTATTAATGTGACAGCATGTGTCTCATGACAAAATTGGAGACAAACCAAGTCCCACTAACATATATCTTACATTATTGACCTTGTTATTGAGTAATAAATGACATAAAATACAGTTATATTAGAATGATTCCAAAATTCCAGTTGCAAAGGTAAATGTAGATGCTTAAGGATGAGTCCATTGGATTTACGCCAAAGCCACTCATGGAGAAGTGGATTCAAAGTTGTGCTCGCGTCTAATATATAAGAGGTAATTTTATGTTGATTAAGTATTTGGGAAGAACTCTGATTTACAGGCCCGATTTTCACGGGCGCGAAGTGCTATGGATTATGAATCCATCTCAAATTGATATGCCTGGAATGGTTGGTGTGGGTTATCCTAATGAGTATTGCATCTTTATTGATCAATTACCTGAAGAGGACCAGAAAGAAATAAGGAAACAAATTGATGGTAGAAGTCGAAATAAAACTTAAAATAGATTCCTGCGAGGCGATTGAAGCGAAGCTTGTGGAGCTTGGGTTTAACAAAAGCCATACACTTCAGGAGACGGATTACTACTATAACGGTGTTGACCGCGATTTTAGAAGTTCTAGTGAAGCATTAAGATTACGTCTGGTTGAAGCCCTTGATGGAGGCGCTTTGGTTGCTGACAGACCTGGCGAATCGCTTGTTCAGCTTACATATAAAGGCCCTAAGCTTGATAATGTTTCTATGAGTCGAGTTGAGCATCAGGTTAATGTCGAAGAATTTGAGACTATGCATACCATATTATGTTCTCTGGGATATAAGCCAGTAATGCCGGTCATTAAGCTCAGACGAGAGTATTTCAGTGAAGAGATGGCTGCCTGTGTTGATACTGTGGATGGCCTCGGAGATTTTCTCGAGCTGGAGATAATGGTCGACAACGAAGAGGGCAGAGAAGGCGCGCTTGGCACAATTGAGAAAGTTCTTGGCAGTTTAGGATACAGTCTTAGCGATACTACGACTACGAGTTACTTATCCATGCTGGAAAAACTTAAGACTTAAAATCAGGAATCATGTCGTCGCCGGACGCATCATCGCCCTGAATGAACGCGTTTTCCTGGCCAAGACCAATCAAATAATCTGCAGCTGTATCATAATGGCCTGGTGAAAGCTTGCGCTTCAGATATGAAGGACACTCCATATTATCCAGCTGTGGCATTGGAGTGTACTGATTCATAAGGCTGATATAAATGTTATTGCCAAAGGTATCCACCAGATAATCCAGAATCTTCTTTGTATCAAAAAGCTGACCTGGGAGCATAAGGTGACGAACAATCATGCCTTTTGTCATGAATCCGGCATCGTTAATGGAGGCTGGACCTACCTGACGGTACATCTCACCAAGGGCTTTTTGGGCAATATCGGCATAATCCGGCGCATGAAACAGCTCTTTTGCAAGTCTCGAAGACCAAACTTTCATGTCCGGGAGATAAATATCCACTAATCCGTCCAACATTTTCAGCGTTTCTACAGATTCGTAACCGCCAGAATTAACAACTACAGGGATGGAAAGGCCGCTATTTCGGGCCTTCTCGAGGGATAATGCTATATCTGGAGCGTAGTGAAGTGCAGTAACAAGATTTATGTTGTTGGCGCCTTCGTCCTGTAATCGGAGATAAAGATCGGTCAACTCAGAATAATTATAAGAAGTGCCAGAACCTGTGTTGCCACGGGAGATGGAGAAGTTCTGACAGAATGGGCATTTCATAGGGCATCCCTCGAAGAAAACGGCGCCGCTGCCGCCTCCGCTTTCGCTGCCTGAGATAGGTGGTTCCTCTCCGTAATGGTGCATGGAAATGTTAACAACAGGGACGGAACCCATGCTGCAGACCCCTTTCGAGCCGTTTAATCTGTCCGCACCACACTGACGGGGGCAGATTCTGCAAGAAGAATATTTATTTCTGTCATTTTCACCAAGCATACATATGAATTATACGATATAATTCTACAGTGAAGACATCTTTTGACTGATAAAATATAGATGTATTTTTTGCGCGGAGGGTATCTGTATGCACGAAGAATGTGGCGTAGTAGGTATTTTTGATGCTTTCGATGAATTTGCTAATAGCGAGGAAAGTCTTGATCTGGCTTCCTTAACTTATTACGGACTCTTCGCACTGCAACATAGAGGTCAGGAGAGTTGTGGTATTGCTATTAACGATGATGGCAATATTAATTGTTATAAAGATATGGGCCTCGTGGGAGATGTTTTTAAGCCTGATAAGCTCGCGAGCCTTAAGGGTAATATCTCCATCGGACACGTTAGATATTCCACAACTGGTGCCAGCACTCGTGAGAATGCGCAGCCACTTGTTACTCACTATATTAAGGGCACACTTTCCATCGCGCACAATGGTAACCTCACTAACACCAACACTTTGCGCACCAAGTTGGAGCAAGAAGGTGCTATTTTCCAGACAACAGTAGATTCCGAGATCATCGCATACATGATTGCTAAGTCTAGAAGTCAGTGCGATTCTGTTGAGAATGCCGTTATCGATGTAATGACTAAGATCGAGGGTGGTTATGCGCTCCTCGTAATGAGCCCACGTAAGCTTATCGCGGCAAGAGATCCATACGGACTTAAGCCACTTGTTATGGGTAAGATTGGCCACGCTATCGTATTTGCTTCTGAGACATGCGCGCTGGATGCTATGGGTGCCGAACTTATTAGAGACGTTAAGCCAGGCGAGGTCGTAATTGTTGACCGCTATGGCATCAGATATGTGCAGACTCCTGCCAGAAAGTGCGCAAAATGCGTATTCGAGTATATTTACTTCGCGAGACCAGACAGCGTAATGGATGGCATCTCTGTATTTGAGTCCAGATTGGAGGCTGGAAGACTTCTCGCTAGACAGCATCCTGTAGAGGCAGATATCGTAATCGGTATCCCTGAGTCAGGACTCGATGCAGCTCTTGGCTACTCTATGGAGTCTGGAATCCCTTATGTTAAGGGCTTCGTGAAGAATAACTACATCGGCCGAACATTTATCAAGCCATCTCAGGCGCTTCGTAAGCAGGCCGTAAGAATTAAACTTAATCCAATTGACTCCGCAGTTAAGGGAAAAAGGGTTATAATGATTGATGATTCCATCGTAAGAGGAACAACAATCGCTAACATCGTTAAGATGCTTCGTACAGCTGGTGCGACTGAGGTTCATGTAAGAATTTCTTCCCCACCATTCCTGTACCCTTGCTTCTACGGTACTGATGTACCATCCAGAAGCAACCTTATCGCATGCCAGCATACAATTCCGGAGATTTCTGATATTATAGGGGCAGATTCTCTCGGATACCTGGATGTAAATACCCTGGGTGATATGTTGCATGAAGAGGGGCATAAGTTCTGCGACGCATGTTTTACAGGTGATTATCCTAATATCGAGACTGGAATCGATTTATTAAAAGAAGATGCGGAGAGCCTTGAGAAATAATGAGTCGAAGTAAAGCGCACAAGGGAGTGTTAGCTTCCTTAATTATTATCGCCATTTTATTTGGTGCAGGCGCCGGAGTGTTGGCGTTTGACTACACTTATAAGCAGTATGAGAAGATTAAGTCAGAGGTAGTAATAGAGGCAGGCGACCCTATTACTATTGATTTGTTCTTTACAGAAATGCTTCCAGAGTCCAGATTTATTACAGATGTAACTACAATCGACGTGACAAAGCCTGCTATTTATGACATTAAGGTGCAGGGCTGGAAGTTTACAAAGGATGTAAGACTTTCTATCCTTGATACAACAGCTCCAACAGCTGACTATGTTTCACAGATTATCTATAAGGATCAGCTCCCACCAGTAGAGAACTGCGTAAAGAATATCGTAGACTTCTCTTCTGTAACGGTTGCATATGCTGATGCTACACCAGACGTTTCTGTTGGTGGCGTATACGATATCCCTGTAAATCTCACAGACAGTTATGGAAACGTGGCAACAATCAACGTTCCATTCTGCGTTATTGACGATCACACAGCTCCAACAATTATGGGAACTCACGATATGGAGTACTGGGTAGGCGACACAATCCAGTACAGAGAGGGCATCGCTGTTAAAGATGACTACACACCACGTCCAGAGTTCATTATCGACAATTCACAGGTTAATCCAGACGTGGGTGGTGAATACCCAGTTATCTACTCTGCTATTGATGAGGCAGGTAATAGAACTGACATTACTGTTAACCTCACACTGGTAGAGAAGCCTGACAACTACGACGACATGATGCTCGTTTACGATCTCGCTCTTGAGAAGCTTAATGAGATTACAGAGCCTGATATGACAGATGTTGAGAAGGCGTTCAGAATCTGCCACTGGGCAAGATATAACATCCACTATGTTGGTTCTTCTAACAAGGCTACATGGGTAGACTGTGCGCTTGAAGGCTTCCAGAACTTCCGTGGTGATTGCTACACATACTTTGCATGTGTTCACGCTATGTTGGACGTTGCAGGTATCGACAATATGATGGTGGAGCGTTATCCAGTTTATAACAGCCACCACTATTGGAATCTCGTATATCTTGAGGGCCAGTGGTATCACTGCGATGCCTGCGTTTCATCTTCACATGATGGTTTCTACTTTATGTATACAGATGCTGAGCTTGGTAACAGCAACAGATTTGATGCGAATGCGGGCTATCCTGAGAGAGCAACAGAGTCCGTTCAGCGCAGACTTAACTACAGTAAATTGACAATTGACGAGGGCTAATTATGCGTAAGAATATTCTTCAGTATCTCGAGGCAACTCTGGCAATATGCCCTGATAAGGTTGCTTACATGGACCCTGACACTTCACTTACATTCCAGCAGGTTTATAACCAGAGCCGTACTGTGGCAAGTAAGATTCTGGCCGCAGGTTACACAAAGGAGCCTGTTGTAGTATTCATGAAGAAGTGTCCTGAGCAGATTGCAGCTTTTTATTCTGCAATTTATGCAGGCTGTTCATATGTGCCAATCGATGAAGAAATGCCTAAGATGCGAATTCAGCGTATCTTTGAGACATTGAAGCCACGCGTAATGATCTGCGACGATACAACAGATAATCTTACTTCCGAGCTCGGATTCACAGGGGAGAAATTCCTCTGGGCACAGGCTAGTGAAGGTGCTTCCGACGAGGCTGCACTTGATGCGGTTCGTAAGGCTCAGATTGATACTGACCCTGTTTATATCATGTATACTTCCGGTTCTACAGGTATCCCTAAGGGTGTAGCTGTATGTCATAGAAGTCTTATCGACTATATCGAGAGTTTCTGCGAGGTAATGAAGTTTGACCAGGATACTATCTTTGGTAACCAGACACCACTTTACTTCGATGCCAGCCTTAAGGATGTATATCCTACTTTGAAGTGCGGCTGCACAACAGTAATTATCCCTAAGCAGCTTTTCATGTTCCCAATGAAGCTTGTTGACTTCCTCGATGAGTACAAGATCAACACAGTTTGCTGGGTAGTTACTGCTCTCACAATGATTTCAGCGTTTAAGGTGCTCGACAAGAAGATTCCTCAGTATCTTAAGCTTATCGGCTTCGGAGGAGAGGTTTTCCCAGTTAAGCAGTTCAACCGCTGGAAGAAGGCACTTCCTGAGGCAAGATTCCTTAACCTTTATGGACCAACAGAGGGAACAGGCGTTGCCATGTGGTACGAGGCAGACCGTGAGTTTGCTGACGACGAGAAGATTCCTTTGGGACAGGCTTTCGATAACGTGGAGATTCTGCTTCTCGACGAGAACGACAAGTTAGCGGACGAGGGCGAAATCTGTATCCGCGGCACAGCTGTAAGTCTCGGTTATTACAACGACTTTGGCAGAACCTCTGAGAATTTCGTGCAGAACCCTCTTAACACACTTTACCCTGAGATTATTTACCGCACGGGTGACCTTGCTAAGAGACGCGAGGACGGCCTTCTCGAGTTCGTTTCGCGTAAGGACTACCAGATTAAGCACATGGGCCACCGCGTGGAGTTGGGCGAAATCGAGGCCAACGTTAACGCGCAGGCAGGCGTTATCACATCATGTGCAGTATATTTGAGAGAAAAAGATAGAATTGAGTTATACTATACGGGCGACACAGGTGAGAAGGAGCTCGGAGATGCACTTAAGGTAAGTCTCCCACGTTATATGGTTCCAACTAAGATTACCAAGCTCGACGCGATGCCATTGACAAACAATGGTAAAATAGACCGTAAGCTTTTGACATCAAAAGGAGAATAATATGGAAGAGTTACTTGAGATTTTAAAGGAATTACACGCAGACGTAGATTACGATACATGCGAGACATTGGTTGATGACAGAATCATCGACTCATTCGATATCATTTCAATTGTTGCAGAGGTAGATGACCGTCTCGACGTTGCTATCCCTGCTGAGGAGATTATTCCTGAGAACTTCAATTCTGCAAAGGCTCTTTGGGCACTTATTGAGAGACTCGAGAACGACTAATGCTTTTTACAGATTATAGTTTCATTTTATTCGTTGCAGTAGTTTTATTACTGTACTATATTGTTCCGCGTAAAATGCAATGGCCACTTCTTTTGGTGGCCAGTTATTATTTCTATTACTGTGACGACTGGAGATATCTCATCTTCATCACAGTAACATCTGTGGCTACCTGGAGCTGCGCTCTTATTATGGATAAGATAGGCGGCAAGGGTGATGCTTATCTTAAGGCGCACAAAGCTGATATGAGCAAAGAGGAGCGCAAGGCGTATAAGGCGCAGGTTAAGCATAAGAAGAATATGGTTCTTCTCCTGTCTCTGCTCATTACTATCGGCATCTTGGCGGTTACTAAGTATACAAACTTCGTAATCAATAACATTAATAACTTCCTTAAGGCCGGTAATGGAATCCGCGCTATGGATATCATCGTTCCTACTGCGATTTCTTTCTATACATTCCAGGCTGCAAGCTATCTTATCGATGTTTCCAGAGGAACAATTAAGGCTGAGAAGAATTTCTTCAAGATGGCGCTGTTTGTTTCCTTCTTCCCACAGCTGGTTCAGGGTCCTATCAGTAGATTTGGCGACCTGTCCCAGACTTTGTATTCAGAGCATAAGTTCGAGCTGAACGGATTTGGCCGCGGTCTCATCAGAATTTTCTGGGGTTACTTTAAGAAGCTCGTTATCGCCGATCGTATCATGATCGCTATTAAGCCAATGATCACCATGACAGATAAGTACTATGGAACTTATGTATTTATCGCCATGCTTTTCTATGCGCTGGAGCTCTACTGCGACTTTACTGGTGGTATTGATATTACTATTGGTATTTCTGAGTGCATGGGCATTAAGCTTAAGGAGAACTTCATCCTTCCTTACTTCTCCAAGAATGTTAAGGAATACTGGAACCGTTGGCACATCACAATGGGTACATGGTTCACAGATTATATTTTCTATCCGCTCTCTGTTAGCCCTAAGATGCTCAAGCTCAGTAAGTGGTCCAGAGCACACCTTGGCGAGAAAATCGGTAAGAGAGTTACAGTGTACCTGTCCTGCTTCCTGGTATGGCTCGCGACTGGTGTGTGGCACGGCGCTGCATGGAACTTCGTAGTATGGGGTCTTGCTAACTACGTTGTAATCATGGTGTCCCAGGAACTCGAGCCACTGTATGCTAAGTTCCATAACAAGTTCCATCTCAAGAACACTAAGGGCTATGCCGTGTTCGAGATTTGCAGAACAATTTTTATCATGAGCTGCATCCGACTCTTTGACTGCTATCGTAATGTTCCACTTACATTTAAGATGATTGCTTCCATGTTCACTAAGGCAAACCTTAAGGTGTATACAGATGGAAGCCTTATGCAGCTCGGTCTCACAAGCGCGGATTACACAGTTCTCTTCATCGGATTCCTTATCGTGCTTGGCGTTGGAATCTATAAGGCACAGACAAAAAAGGATATCAGAACAGAGCTTATGAAGAATGTTCCATTGTTCTGCTTCGTATGTGTGATTCTTATCGTTTCAATTGTAGTGCTCGGTGCATATGGTGTTGGATTTGATTCCACACAGTTTATCTATAATCAGTTCTAAGGAGGTGTGCTAATGAAGAAAGCAAAGAAAATCATTATTATCACAGCCTTCGTATTGCTGACATTTGTATTGTTGTGGCTCGCGCAGCGTCTCGTTATGCCTAAGTATCAGAAGGGTATTATCGAGGGCTCCATGATCGAGGAGTATTATCGCGATGAGGCACCACATGAAGTACTGTTCATCGGTGACTGTGAGCTCTATGAGAATGTATCTACTGTGGAGCTTTATGAGAAGTACGGCATCTCCAGCTATATCAGAGGAAGTGCTCAGCAGCTCACATGGCAGTCTTATTTTCTGTTGGAGGACACACTCCGCTATGAGACACCAAAGGTTGTAGTATTTAACGTTCTCGCCCTCAAGTACAATGAGCCACAGAGTGAATCCTATAACAGAATGAGCATCGACGGCATGCGCTGGTCCTCGGCTAAATGGGAGAACATCAAGGCTTCCATGACAGAGGAAGAGTCCATGGCGGACTACCTCTTCCCAATCCTTCGTTATCACTCTAGATGGTCCGAGCTTAAGGCAGATGACTTTAAGTATATGTTCAAGAAGGACCTCGTTACTACTAACGGCTACTACATGCGAGTGGATGTTAAGTCCGAAATGGACTTCCCACCAGCACCTGCGCTCACAGACTACACTTTGGGTGACAACTCCATGAGTTACCTTAAGAAGATGGCAGATCTTTGTGAGGCGAAAGGCATTAAGCTCGTGCTTGTTAAGGCACCTATCCTTTACCCTTACTGGTATGAGGAGTGGGATGAGCAGATTGTCGCTTTCGCACAGGAGCGCGGAATTGATTACATTAACTACATTCCTTTGAGAGACGAGATTGGTCTCGATATGACTCAGGATACATATGACGGAGGACTTCATCTTAACCTCGCAGGCGCTGAGAAGTTCGCAGATTATATGGGAGCATATCTCGTGGAGGCAGCTGACCTCACTGATTATCGTCAGGATGCCAAGGTAAATGCTCTTTGGGAAGAGAAGATAGAGTTTTATAATAACTTGCGTGATGCACAGCTTAAGGAGCTTCAGGAGTATGGTGAGCTTCGCAGTTGGGGAATGAACGCGATAGAAGACTAATCGGAGGTGGAGATATGAAAATGAGAAAGTTTATGGCAGCGATGATGGCTGCAGTTATGATGATGGGTTTTGCAGCTTGCTCTAGCAGCGAGTCCGACGCACAGGGTTCCGATGTTCAGGCAACAGGTGCACAGGCAACTGCAGCTAATGGCAACGGCGGTGCTGGCGACAGTGGTGCTCCAGTGGCAGATCCTTCTAATACATATTCATTTAAGTTTAATGGCGTAAGCGCTACAGCAGATATGGCTGCAGACGCAGTTATCGCTGGATTCGGTGATAATTATTCTTACTTCGAGTCCCCATCCTGTGCTTTCCAGGGTGACGACAAGGTATATACATATAATTCCTTCTTAGTTAGAACATATCCTAAGGATGGTGTAGATTATATTCTCTCCATTGAGCTTCGTGATGATTCTATCTCTACACCAGAGGGAATCTACATCGGAAGTTCTGAGGATGACGTTCGCGCAGCATACGGAGAGCCAACATCTGAGGGCTCTAACGGCCTCGAGTATACAAAGGCAAACTGCACTCTCGCATTCGTAATTAAGGATGGAAAAGTTAGTGCAATTTCTTACAACCGCGTTGGTGAATAAACGAGAATAAAGGAGAATAACGGAGATTTCGTTATAAACTCTATGATTTTTTGTTAAAAAGCTTGACTTAAATAAAAAAGGCAAGTATTATAGTCGAGCGTTTAAGGCAATTAAAAGAAATTAATAAGGAGTAAAGTCAAATGAAGACATTTGTTGCAACACCTTCAAATATCGAGAGAAAATGGCTCGTTATTGATGCTACAGATAAGACACTTGGTCGTCTTGCTTCAGAAGTTGCTAAGCTTCTCAAGGGCAAGCACAAGCCAACATACACACCATTCGTAGATACAGGTGATAACGTTATCGTTGTTAACGCTGCTAAGATGGTACTTACAGGTAAGAAGCTTGATCAGAAGATGTATCGTCATCACTCTGGTTATGCTGGAGGAATGAAGGAGATTTCCTACAAGAACCTCATGGCAAACAACCCAGAGAAGGCACTCGAGCTCGCAGTTAAGGGTATGCTCCCAAAGAACTCCCTTGGCCGTCAGATGTTTAAGAAGCTTCACGTATATGCAGGTGCTGAGCACAATCAGGCAGCTCAGAAGCCAGAGACATACACATTCGAGCAGTAATCAGGAGGAAAACGTTAAATGGCTACAAAGAAATCCAATAAGGTTTACTTTTATGGTACAGGCCGTCGTAAGAATGCTATCGCATGCGTACGTTTGGTTCCTGGTACAGGTAAGATCACAATTAACGAGAAGGATATCGACGCTTACTTTGGTCTTGATACACTCAAGCTCATCGTTCGTCAGCCACTCGTTGCAACAGACACAGTTGCAAAGTTCGATGTAATCGCTAAGGCAATCGGTGGTGGTATCTCCGGTCAGGCTGGTGCTATCCGTCACGGTATCGCTCGTGCACTCGTAGAGGCTGATGCAGATGCTTATAAGGCAACTCTTAAGGCTGCTGGTCTCCTCACAAGAGATGCTCGTATGAAGGAGCGTAAGAAGTACGGTCTCAAGAAGGCTCGTAAGGCTTCCCAGTTCTCCAAGCGTTAATCGTCAGATTATTTGGAATTTATTCAAAGGCACTCGCTTCGGCGAGTGCTTTTTTGTTGGGTTTGGGGTGCCCAGTACGGGCTCAAATGTGCTATTATACTGCTGTCAAATAATGGTATCGGAGTGAATTACAATGAGTTTTATTAAGAAAAACATAGGTGGAATTGCAGTGGCGCTTGTCATCGCTGCTGTGGCAACAATCCTGGGTGGACTTAAGATAGGTAATGTATCATTTGAGGTAGTAGGTGCACCTGTATTTGCGATACTTATGGGTATGATTATCTCACTTATAAGTCCTAAGCTCGCCAAGAGTGACAATTTGAAGGATGGAATCAAGTTCACATCTAAGAAAATTCTTCAGTGGGCAGTAGTTATCTTAGGATTCTCCCTTAATCTTGGCACAATTGCTAAGGTCGGATCACAGAGCCTTCCAGTTATTATTTGTACAATTTCAATTTCGCTTATTACAGCATTTATAATGCAGAAGGCATTGAAGATGAACTCCAATGTGGCCACACTTATTGGTGTAGGTTCATCAATTTGTGGTGGTTCAGCCGTAGCAGCAACTGCTCCTGTTATCGAAGCGGATGATGAGCAGATTGCTCAGTCAATTTCAGTAATCTTCCTGTTCAATGTATTAGCGGCGTTGATTTTCCCAACTCTCGGTCACGCACTGGGCATGGGTTCTGAGGGCTTTGCTGTGTTTGCTGGAACAGCAGTAAATGACACTTCTTCAGTAACAGCAGCGGCTTCAACTGCAGAGGGCATCTACAACTGCAATGCGATTCTTTCCACTGCAGTAACAGTTAAGCTCACAAGAACATTGGCGATTATTCCTATTACAATCGCGCTCTCATTAATAAAGATGCATCAGGCAAAGAAAGAGGGAGGTGCCAAGAATAACTTCTCTATTAAGAAGATTTTTCCTTGGTTCATTCTTTTCTTCGTAGGAGCATCACTTATTACAACACTTGCTGGCGCTTTCCTTCAGGGTCAGGCAGCAGAGTTTTACACAGGCACTTTCGTGCATTACATGAAATGGCTTGCTAAGTTCTTCATCGCTATGGCCATGGCCGCTATCGGACTTAACACTAACATTAAGGACCTTATTAAGAAGGGCGGAAAGCCAATTCTTCTCGGTTTTACATGCTGGGTTATGATTACTCTTGTGTCTATTCTCGTGCAGATGCTTACAGGTATTTACTACACTAACTTGTAAGAAGGTTAAAGCATGTTCGATACTACAAATATTAAGAAAACGTATCTGAAAATGGCGCTGCCGGTGGTAATCGGTATGACGGTTACGCTGATTTATAATCTGGCGGACACTTGGTTTATCGCGCGCACAAATAACACTGCCCTTATCGCGGGCGTGTCCCTTTGCGCACCACTTTTTACCGCGCTTATGGCTTTCGGAAATATCCTTGGTCAGGGTGGTAGTTCCCTGGTGTCACGACTTCTTGGCGGTAATGACACCAAAAGTGTAAAAAGAGTTAGTTCCTTTTGCTTTTATTCCGCACTGGTGGTGGGCATCGTAATTGGTGTGCTGCTTATGGTGCTTCGCAGGGTGCTCCTGCCAACTTTGGGCGCCGACGAGACAAACATTCAGTACGCACGACAGTATTACACTGTGATGGCCCTGGGCAGTCCGATTGTGGTGCTTAATTTTATCCACTCTAACCTTGTTAGATGCGAGGGAATGGCGACACAGTCCATGCTTGGATCGCTTCTTGGTACTGTGGTTAATATTATTCTCGATCCTATTTTTATTTTCACACTTGGTATGGGCGCTCGCGGTGCGGCGGTGGCAACAATTATTGGTTACGTTATCGCGGATGCTTTCTTCGTGATCCTCGTGGCACGAAAGAGTAAGAACCTGAGTCTCGACGTGAAAGCATGTCACGTTAATGGGGAAGAGCTTGGCCAAATTCTCGGTGTAGGTATTACAGCGGCTATCACTAACCTCATGTCTTCCGTGTGCATGGTTATTATGAACAGATTCCTCACTCCATACGGCAACGAGGCGCTAGCGGCTATGGGTATGGTGCTCAAGGTGAACATGATTGCCCAGCTGATTCTGGTGGGATTTGCCTTCGGTGGCGTGCCGGTTTATGGTTTCCTCTACGGCTCCAAGAATCATGCGAAACTTAAAGAGCTTTCCAAGTTTTGCATTATGTTCTTATGTGGCATTGCCCTGGCGTTCAGCGTGGTGCTTATCGGTCTTGCTAGACCTATCATGAGTGGCTTTACTAGCGACCCAGTGGTATTCGAGTACTGCGTTAAGATGCTGAGATTCATGACTCTGGGAACGATTTTTGTGGCTGTTGTGCTCTATACATCAGTATATTTCCAGGCGACTGGACGCGTGGTGCAGGCGTTTATCATGTCTGTTAGCAGACAGGGCGTGGTGTTCATGGTAGTAATCTTTATCATGTCACGCGTGGCACAACTTAATGGCGTTTTGTTGTCACAGGCTGTGGCAGATCTCGTTAGTGCAGCTATCGGTTTATTATTATATTTGGGCACTATAAAGAAAAACTGACAATTACCTGATTATGCTATATAATAAGTTTGGAAGTATGTTATATAACATATGTTACGTAACATGTTTTAAACGAATATGGGATAAGAATTTGGGAGATATAGTATGCCGCCAAAACCAAAATTTACTAGGGAACAATTGGTAGATGCTGCTTTTGAGTTAGTTAGAGAGCAAGGTGTAGATGCATTGGTTGCCAGAGAACTTGCTAAGAGACTTAACACTACAACAACACCTATTTTTACTTTTTTTAATTCTATGGATGAACTTAAGGCTGAAGTGTACTCCATAGCAGTTGAGAGAATTACAGCTTACCTTCGTGAGAGTTTTAATTACTATCCAACTTTTAAAGAGTTTGGACTCAGATGGGTGAAAATAGCTAAGCATGATCCACACCTCTATTCTTTGTTGTTTTTGCAAACTGGTGCCATAAGATGCAAAAATGGTTTGTTGACAGAGGATTTTCAGGATGTTTATACAGATATAAAGACCTCCATTGTAGATACATTCGGTATTAGTACAGATGAGGCAGAAGAGTTGTTCGATGTTATGTCTGTTTATGCTCAGGGTTTGGCAAGCATGTTCGCACTTGGCTATGACATAATGAAAGAGGAAGAGTTCGACAGGCTTGTAACTAAGCTGGTTCTTTCCTATGTAGCCGGATGCAAGATTAAGACTGACAGCCTCGACCTCAAGATGGCTAAGGAGATGCTCTCCAATGAGGGTAAAACTCCTGTGCACAAGTCAGAAATAAAATTTACATAAACAAAAGAGATAATAATGGATAAAAAGAAACTAATCTGGGTGGTCATTTCTATCCTGATTGCAGGTTTCAGCATATGGGCGGTTATTGCCCAGAGCGCGTCATTTTCAGCGACGGATTTTAAGGCATTTATCGTCGAAGCTGATGAGCGCTATGTTGCTGGAGCAGCTATCTGTACGTTAGGATTTATTTTCTTTGAGGGAATGGCCGTAAGAAGGATAGCAGGAGCTATCGGATATAAAAGGGGAATAACAAACGGCACGGTTTACGGGGCGGCCGACGTTTACTTTTCTGCGATTACCCCATCAGCCACTGGAGGTCAGCCAGCGAGTGCATACTTTATGGTGCTCGATGGCATTCCAGGTACAGCGACGACGGTAATCCTTCTGGTAAATCTTATTATGTATACGCTGGCATTGCTGTTCCTCGGAGGCATTTGCTGTATTTTCAGATTCGATATCGTTATGAGAATGGCGGTGCTCTCCAAGGTGCTTATTATCGTGGGATCGGTAATCCTTGTGGGTCTGGCCATCTCATTCTACATGCTCCTTAGAAGAGCGGACGTATTTTATAAGATCTGTAATGGAGCACTTCACGGACTCGAGAAATTACATCTTCTGCGAAGAGGTGAGAAAATCCGTAGCAAGCTTAATGCCACAATGGCAGAATATCAGGAGTGTTCACGCATTATCACTGGTAAGAAAGCCATGCTCGTTGAGGCGTTTTTCTGGAACACATTGCAGCGACTTTCACAGTTCTTCGTCGCTTTCTTCGTGTTCATGGCGGGCGGACAGGGCCTCAAAAAGTCAGTCGAAGTCCTTATCACTCAGTGCTTCGTGTCAGTGGGATCCAACTGTGTCCCAATCCCTGGCGCCATGGGTGTTGCCGACTACATCATGCTGGACGGCTACGAGAATATTGTTGGCGAAGAATTGGGCACTTATATGGAAATCCTCGCTAGAGGAATGTCATTTTACGCATGCATAGTAATTAGTGCTATTATTGTTGTAGTAGCATTGTGCGTTAAGAAATTGAGGAGGAAATAATGCTAGGTTTTTTTGATTACACAGTATGGCTCACATATATGTCACTTTTGTCAGCGAGCTTTGGAATAATGGTCACACTTAATGGTGGTGGTCATCCATATATGGGTATTATTTTCCTTCTTATTTGTGGTCTTTGTGACGCTTTCGACGGCCGTGTTGCCAGAACAAAGAAGGACAGAACTGAGGTGCAGAAGAAGTTCGGTATTCAGATCGACTCTCTCTCTGATTTGGCGGCTTTTGGTATCCTGCCAGCCTGCATCGGTAACGCCATGATCAAGGTGTGCCCAACTGTTTACGATATCCCACCTATCAAGGGCGGCCGTAAGCTGGACATCTATACTTCCATCTTGTTCTACACAATTATTCTGATCTACATCCTGGCGGCTCTCGTGCGCCTTGCTTACTTCAACGTAATGGAGGAGGAGCGCCAGAAGACAGAGACAGGTAACCGCAAGTGTTTCCGTGGAGTGCCTGTAACTTCAGCAGCTCTTGTTTTTCCAACCGTATTGCTGGTTCAGTTCATTACTCCAGGTGATATCACACCAGTTTATTTTGCATTCCTGCTCGTTACAGCGGTTGCATTTGTAACAGATATCAAAGTTCCTAAGCCAGGTCTTCGTGGCATTCTCATTATGTGCGGAATAGGTCTGACCGAGCTTATCGCGTTTATTTATTTCTTTATTAAATTCGCAGGTAGAGGCTGATGACCCTGGAGTTTTTATACCATACTAGGGTTGGACGAGTTATCCTTAAGATGCTGGTGAGACCAGGTCTTTCTAAGGCTTGTGGCAAGTTCATGGATACACGTGCGTCAAAGCCTCTTATTAAGCCTTTTATCAAGAACAACGGCATCGATATGTCCGAGTATATGGACGAGGACTATAAGTGCTTTAACGACTGTTTCTGCCGTCATATTAAGCCGGAGAATCGTCCGGTGGATATGACTCCTTCTAATCTGGTGGCGCCATGTGACGGTCTCCTGTCTGCGTATAAGATTACAGATGGTCTGGTAGTCCCTGTGAAGGGCAGCAAGTACTCCATGAAGGGACTGCTTCGTAACGAGGCTCTGGCGCGTGAATTCGAGGGTGGCACATGTCTCGTGTTCCGTCTGTGCGTCAATCATTATCACCGCTATAGTTATCCTGATAACGGCACCAAGGGTGAGAATATTTTCATCCCTGGCGTGCTTCATACTGTTCGTCCGATTGCCCTGGAGGCGTTCCCAGTCTTTGTGGAGAACTCCCGTGAGTACACTGTGCTGGAGACCGAGAACTTCGGCAAGGTGGTGCAGATGGAAGTGGGCGCCATGCTGGTGGGCAAAATCTCCAACAACATGGGCGCGGGATCCTTTAAGCGCGGCGAAGAGAAGGGCAAGTTCCTTTACGGTGGATCCACAATAATAATGCTTCTGCGTGAGGGCGCGGCCGACGTGCGCGAGTCGCTTTTTGACGCCACTTCTCGCCAGGAGGAGACACCAGTAAAAATGGGAGAGGTAATCGGCACGAAATGATACGAGAGCTTATGCATGACCCTTTCTTCTTGGGCGCACGTTCTGTCCCTGCTACCAAGGACGATGCTCATATCGCTAATGACCTGATGGAGACACTGGCCGCCCACCGTCATGACTGCGTGGGAATGGCTGCCAATATGATTGGCTTCAAGAAATGCATAATCGCATTCACAACTCCATTCGGAAATATGCTCATGTACAATCCAGTCATCGTTAAGTGTGACAAGCCTTATGATACAGAAGAAGGTTGTCTGTCCCTTCTAGGTGGTCCGCGTCCTGTTAAGAGATATGATTTTATCGAAGTGGAATTCCAGGATGTGAATTTTAAGAAGAAAAGGCAGAAATTCACTGGTTTTACGGCGCAGATTATTCAGCATGAAGTTGATCATTGTAACGGAATTCTTATCTAAAGTTTGACATTCAAATTATATGGTGCTATAACATTCTTGTTCGCAAAAGCTGTGACGAAGACGGCGGATTTGATTTCCTTATAGAGAGTTGGGGACGGTGGAAGCCCGACAGAGAATAGAATCAGAAGCCTATCACTTCCGAGCTGGAATCCTGAAAGGATACAATTAAGGGTTCTCGTGTATGCTACGTTAGTGCATAGAGATTGTTGGATCTCGATGAGTGGCGATAACAATAGTAATCGCAATTTGAGTGGTACCGCGAGTGGTAATTAATAGCATTTTCCACCCGTCTCAAAGTAAATCTTTGGGGCGGGTGTTTTTTTATTCCTGCTAACCGAAGGTGGAAAGTGAAGGAGGAAAATGGAATGCTTACATTAGACAAAGTTTTTGACGCACAGAAGGTTCTTAAAGGTATCGTACGCGAGACACAGTGCGTAAAAGCAACAGGCATCGCACCTAACTGCGAGCTCTGGCTCAAGCCTGAGAATCTCCAGAATACGGGATCATTTAAGTTAAGAGGATCCGGCTATAAAATTGCTACATTATCTGATGAGGAGAAAGCAAAGGGTGTAATCGCATGCTCCGCTGGTAACCACGCTCAGGGTGTGGCATTGGCAGCGCAGAAGGCAGGCATCAAGGCCGTTATCTGTCTCCCGGACTCCGCACCGATTTCTAAGGTTGAAGCAACAAAGAGCTACGGCGCAGAAGTTGTTCTTGTGGACGGCGTTTATGACGACGCTTATGCCAAAGCACTCGAGCTCCGTGACAGCGAGGGTTACACTTTTGTGCACCCTTTTGATGACGAAATGGTTATCGCAGGTCAGGGTACAGTTGCCCTGGAGATCCTCCATGACCTCGACGATATCGACGCAGTAATCGTTCCAATCGGCGGTGGCGGACTCATCTCCGGTATCGCTTATGCCATCAAGTCCATCAGACCTTCCATCAAGGTTTATGGTGTTCAGGCAGCAGGCGCACCTTCAATGTTCAATTCCATCAACGATGGCAAGATCGAGCGCCTCGACAAGGTATCCACAATCGCCGACGGTATCGCAGTTAAGCAGCCAGGTGACAATACATTTAAGTATGTTTCTGATTATGTTGATGAGGTCGCTACTGTAACTGAGGATGAGATTTGTTCCGCTATTCTCGCACTGATTGAGAAGCAGAAGATGATCGCCGAGGGCGCCGGTGCAGTAGCAGTTGCAGCGGCTATGTTTAATAAGTTCCCTGTAGAAGGCAAGAAAGTTGTAGCGGTTGTTTCCGGTGGTAACATTGACGTTAATATCCTCTCACGTATCATCAAGCGTGGTCTTATGAAGAGCGGGCGTGTGAGCAATCTTCTCATCGAGCTTATCGATAAGCCAGGTCAGTTGAAGGACGTATCCCGCATCATCGCTGATCACGGTGGAAATGTTACCTCCGTTCACCACGAGAGAGCGGGCGACACAGAGTCTATTAATGGCTGTTATCTGAGAATTGCTATGGAGACTCGTGATTATGCTCACGTTGAAGAGATTAAGCAGGCACTTATTAGCGAAGGCCTGAAGGTAGTTGAATCTAATTAATAAAGGAGAAAACACATGGAAACTATTTACACAAAGAATGCACCAGACGCTATCGGTCCATATTCACAGGCTAAAGTAGTTGGTGGCCTCGTATTCACATCCGGTCAGATTGCTATCAATCCAGCATCTGGCAATGTAGAGGCTACTGATATCGAGGGCCAGACACATCAGGTTTGTAAGAACCTTGCTGCAGTTCTTGAGGCTGCTGGTTCTTCTATGGAGAAAGCTGTGAAGACAGTATGCTTCCTGGCTGATATGGGTGATTTTGCTGCGTTTAACAGTGTGTATGGCGAGTATTTTGTAAGTAAGCCTGCTCGTTCATGCGTTGCTGTGAAGACTCTTCCAAAGAATGTTCTTGTGGAAGTAGAGGTGATCGCGGAGGTATAATTCGCGATTCTGGGTTTGTTTAAGGATGTCGTTTGGGGAGGAGACATTTCTTGGGTCCGCGGAGATGCTTGTCGTCTTCGCGGATTTTTATGTTTGATAGGTCTAGAATGGTGTGCCGCCCGCCGCTAGCCAGTCGGCTGAGCGCCGGAATTCATAAATTTGTTCATAAGAATCGAATTTTTATGAACTTTTTTATGAAAAACTCCTCGGTAACACTGATTATTCATAAATTTGTTCATAAGATTCGAATTTTTATGAATCATTTTATGAAAAACTTCCCAGAAATGCTGATCATTCATAAATTCATTCATCTATTTTCAAAATTGATGAACTTTTAGATGAATTTTTACATCAAGAACGACCAGCCGCCCCGACAGCCTTCCTCTTCTGCAGCGGCGTTGTACCGTAGCGCTCCTTGAACATCCTCATGAACAACTTATAGTTGGTGAACCCGCGATTGGCGAGAATATCCTGAACGCTGTCGGTCGTGTATATCAGATCACTGTACACCTTGGAAAACCGAACTTCGTTGACGTAGTCCATAAACGACATACCCATATATTTTTTGAAGAATCGACAAAAATACTCCTGCTGAAGGCCTGCCACGCGGGCGCCGTCGGCCAGAGTGATCTTGCCCTTATAGTTGTGGCGAACATATTCGGTGACGCTGCTGAGAATTTCACGATTGTGAGACAACTTAGACATTCGACTAGGAGAGATGGCAACTTTGGCGCTGGTATCCAGAAGGAACAGCAGGTCATACAGCAAAGACAAAAATGCGCAGATATATCCGGTATTCTTCTGCGTATAAACTTTGCTCATTAGGGCCAGGTTGCTGCGAATCTTGTCGGTGATAGAATTGCCGCGGATGCCGGCAGAAAAGTTAGGTCCAGGGAACAGCGGATTCTCGAATCTGATATCCTGAAAATCAGGAATGACACTGCTCATAAATTCAGGCGGCAACTGCAGAATCCAGGTCTTGGTCATACCCATGGCAATAGTGTTATGAATGTCGCGGGAATTAATAATAATGAAGTCGTGCCCGAACAAATCCACGCTTCCGTCAGGGAGCTCCACCTTCATATGTCCATATTCGATATAAAGTATCTCCAGGCTATCGTGCCAGTGGTTAGGCACGTAAATACCGTCGTACTCAGAAACCTTATACATAAAAGGGAACTCTTCGAGCTGAGCAACGTTCTCGTAGCCCTTGGAGGTCACGTTAAACTGATCAAAATGGGAAAGTGATGGCGCCACAAGAACCTCCGATGGATAAAAACAACCTAATTTCTGTATAAAATTATCAATAACACAAATAGAAAAGTCAATATTGACCTATAAATAAGTCACGATAGGAACTACAAACAACCACTACCCAGTGATAGCATTGATGTACAACGATTTCACATCGAAAGGAAGATTATTTATGACACAGGCAGAAATTAAAAATCTTGTTTCTCAGATGACATTGGAAGAGAAGGCAACTATGTGCTCTGGCGCAGACTTCTGGCACACTGAAGCAATCGAGAGACTTGGCATCCCAGCATCAATGGTTTCAGATGGTCCTCATGGTCTTCGTAAGCAGGATGACAAGGCAGATCACCTTGGCGTTAATGAGAGTATTAAGGCTGTATGTTTCCCAGCAGGTTGTGGTACAGCTGCATCTTTCAACAGAGACCTCATTAAGGAAATGGGTGCAACACTTGCTAATGAGTGCCAGGCAGAGGGCGTAAGCGTTATTCTCGGACCTGCAATGAACATCAAGAGAAGTCCTGTCTGTGGTCGTAATTTTGAATATTATTCTGAGGATCCACTTGTTGCTGGCGAGATGGCTGGTGCCCTTATCTCTGGTGTACAGAGTGGTGGCGTTGGAACATCTGCTAAGCACTTCCTCGCTAACAATCAGGAGCACAGAAGAATGACATGTTCTTCTAACATCGATGAGAGAACTCTCCGTGAAATTTATCTCGGTGCTTTCGAGAGCGCTGTTAAGTCAAGCCATCCTTGGACAATCATGGCTTCTTATAACAGAATCAACGGCGTTCACGCTACAGAGCAGAAGGAGTATCTCACAGATGTTCTTCGTGGTGAGTGGGGATTTGATGGTTACGTAATGAGTGACTGGGGCGCAGTAAACGACCGTGTTGCTGAGCTTGCTGCAGGCATGGATCTCGAGATGCCATCTTCCAATGGTGAGAACGACAAGCTCATCGTAGAGGCAGTTAAGAATGGCACTCTCGACGAAGCAGTTCTTGATCAGGCAGTGGAGAGAATCCTTAACATCGTTTACAGATTTGAAGAGAACCGTAAGCCAGATGCAGTTTGGGACCTCGACGCTGATCACGAAATGGCTCGTAAGATCGCACAGGAGACAATGGTTCTTCTTAAGAACGACGACATCCTTCCGCTTACAGCAGACAAGAAGATTGCTTTTATCGGTCAGTACGCTTCTAAGCCACGTTATCAGGGTGGCGGAAGCTCACACATCAACAGCCGCAGAATCACATCAGCAATGGATGCAGTTTCTGAGTATTGCACAGTAACTTATGCTCAGGGCTACAGCGACAAGGCAGATGTTATCGACGAGACAATGATGGCAGAGGCAGTAAAGGTAGCGTCCGAGGCTGAGGTTGCGGTTCTTTTTGTGGGCCTTCCAGACCTTATCGAGTCCGAGGGCTTTGACCGTCCTGACATGAAGATGCCAAAGAACCAGAACGAGCTCATCGACAGAGTTTGTGAGGTTAACAAGAACGTGGTTATCGTGCTCCACAATGGTGCGCCAGTCGAAATGCCATGGCTTCCAAAGGTAAAGGGTGTCCTTGAGGCATATCTCTCCGGTGAGGCTTGTGGTGGTGCCGTGGTTGATATCCTTTTCGGAAAGGTAAGCCCAAGCGCGAAACTTCCAGAGACATTCCCAGTTAAGTACGAGGACAACCCATCTTATCTTTCCTTCCCAGGTGAGGGTAACGAGGTTAACTACACAGAGGGCGTTTTCGTTGGTTATCGTTATTATGACCGTAAGAAGATGGACGTTCTCTTCCCATTTGGCTTTGGTCTTTCTTACACAGAGTTCGAGTACAGCAACCTTAAGCTCGATAAGACATCCATGAAGGACACAGATGAAGTAACAGTTACTGTTGACGTGAAGAACGTTGGCAAGATGGCTGGTAAGGAAGTAGTTCAGCTCTATGTTAACGACGTAGAGAGCAAGGTGATTCGTCCAGTGAACGAGCTTAGAGATTTTGTTAAGATCGAGCTCCAGCCAGGCGAGACAAAGACAGTTACTTTCGTACTCGGTAAGAGAGCATTCGCTTACTTCAACACAACACTTCACGATTGGCACGTAGAGACAGGTGACTTCATGATCCGTATCGGTAAGTCATCACGTGACATCGTCCTCGAAGAGAAGATTTACGTAGAGTCCACAGTGAGAGTTCCTGTTAAGTACACACTCGACTCCTGCGTGCTTGACCTTCAGGAGGACCCAGTGGCATACGAGATTGCTAAGCCATACCTTAAGCTCGGTTTCTTCGAGGCGCAGAACAACGAGGACAACGATGATTCTGCGACTGCTGAGGCTATGAGCAAGGACATGATGGAGGCGATGGTTCGCTACATGCCACTTAGAGGCGTGCTCAGCTTCAGCAATGGTGAGACAACAATGGATGACCTTAAGGAGCTTGTAGAGAAGCTTAATAACCTTTAATTAGCAAAGTAGATGGCGTTAAGTCGCCATTTATGAGTGGGCAAATGAGAGAAGTCATAATAAAATTATTATGACTTCTTTTTATTTTGATTAAGGGCGGGGGAAATATGAAGTATTCACCAGAACAGGAAAGAGGCTTCTTCAGAGACAGAGGACTCCAGATATCGGTAGTAGATTTTTATAGAAAAACAGAACAGCGTTTGCGTGGTGAGGGCAAACCACTGACATATGGAATTGTGTCAGAAACACCATCAGCTATAGGCGCGATCATTTTTTCTATCGTGTGCATGTTTTCAGTGGTTATTTTCAGAGACGTTATTGGCGTGATGATGGGAATGTCCGGATTTGTTCTGGGATTAGCTATTATGTATTTTATGAACTCCTATAGTGAGTCCATGGACACTGGAACCAGAAACAAGTACAGAATAAACAGCTTGTTATTTATGGCTCTCAGTGGTGTTCCATTTGTATATAGTGTTCTCGGAAGATTCGGAATAGTTAAATTTAATTCCGATTTTGCCATGACTGTGGTTGGCATAATTTTGGTGGTGGTTGCGGTATGGCTTTTGTACCAGAGTTTTCTTAGTACCATTGTTCGCCGTGCTTTATATGACGGCAGAGAGATGGCTACATGCATAGGATATGTGGACAGACTCGCTCGTAAAGGCGATAGCAATCACAGTGGCTCACGTGAATATATGGTTACAATTCCAATTTATGAGTTCAACTATATGAGTCAGACATATCAGGTCTATGGCCATCGCGCTGAGAGATATGACGATAAACTGCCTTATGTGGGTTCACGAACAGAGGCCCGCTTTAGCACCCGTGATCCATATAACTGTATAGTCGGATATAAATTCAATATTCAAATTATGCTGGTCATTACGGCTATAATTGCTGGGTTCTTCGCACTCATATGCTTTGGACCTTTTCCTAATAATAATGACACGCCAACTCAGGTCGAGATTGAAGTTCCAGCGCAGTATACTGATGACTATTTTGCTGAGTACATTGGCATGCATCGCTCTCAGGTGGAAGATCAATATAACTTTGTAGTGTATAAGTTGGACATTATTGAACGCGAATCTGGAAGTGATGCGGATAATATCATATTCGAGAATATCCCTGGCATCGCTAAATCTTACATGTATTTTGAGGATGAATTCGATGATTGCGACTATGTTTATTACGTAAAGCCAGAAGGACAGAAAGAATGCATCTTCCCAGGCGACAGAGACTATATCGGAACACGCTCAGTCGAAGGAACAGACATAGCTACAGCAGAAGGTCAGTACTATATTGATGATGCTTTCATCGACTCATGCTTTAATTACGACGACAATTGGAAAATGACCAAGGCCACTATTTATGAGGTCGGTGACAGAACATTCTCATATCAGGTGAAGGATACAGGATTTACAGTTACTCTGAACCCTACTAACCACACCAAGATGTACGATGACATGGAAGTGGGCGATGAGATTTACCTCATCGAGAGTTCAAATCACAGGGAATATCTCCCACTTAAGCATTACAAGTACAAAGGTTACTCACTTAAGTAATTACATGAAAAGCAAAAAATAGGAGGCGGAATTATGAAATATACACAGGAAAGAGTATTGGGTGTTTTCAGGGATGGCGGACGCATACCTTCTCTGTTTGAATATAAATTAAGAAGAGATGAAGTTTATGCCAAATTGAACAGACCAAGAGTCGAGGGCGGCCTTATTATAGCGCCGGCTTCAGCTATTCCTATTCTAGGAAGTCTTATGTGCATTGGATTTCTGTGGGACAAAGAAGATACAATTCCTCAGGTTATTAGCGCTCCTGGATTTTTCTTTTTTTTAGCTCTGGCATATATGCTTACAGCAACAATTAAGTCTCTGGATAGCCACGTTAAGCGCGGATATATATTGAATGGTTTGTATTTTGCCGCTTCATTTGCCCTTCCTATGATTTATGGAGTTATTTGTATGGCCGGCATTCTTGAATATAGTTCGAATGTGGCTTTTGCCATAGGTGGCATAGTTATGATATTGATTGCACTGTGGTGTTTATATAAATGCTGCTTGAGCAATATTATTAGAAAGTCCAGATGTTCTGAGACAGCTGATGGTACATGTGTAGGATTTGTTGACAGAATAAACACCACATACGGCAGTGAAATGGCTTCTCATGAACGTGTGGAATCCGCTCCTGTTTATGAGTTCGAACATAACGGTCAGAACTATACAGTGTATTTTGGGAACTTTGAGGATAACGATTTTGACCTTCCTATAGTTGGTTATAGAAGCGTAATAAGATTTAATTCAAAGGATCCATATGATTGCATGTTAGGTGACGGCAAGCCGTTCAGAGCATGGTATCTTCTCGGAACAATAGTAGCAGTATTAATAGCAGTAGTATTTTTCAGCTGTATTAGATAAGGCGGGAGACGAGATTTACATAATCACCTGATCAAGTACGGAGATGTCTGTGGCAGACGCGGAACCAGACTCGATCATCTTAACTACATCGTCAAAGGAATACTTTGATTCAGGATACAAAACTACTACGGAGTGATCACCTTTCTTAAGGAAGTTGGTCTCTCCGTATTTTGTATAGCGGGTCGCGCCGATAGATACGAGAATTCTCTCAGGGCAGCCGGCCTCCACGAGGTAAGAATGGATGTCCTCCGCAGGACCCTCATCGGCCTGATTATTAAACTTATCCAGCATCCAGTCGATGAGCTTGTCGTAAACATAGCTATAGTCGCAGATTCTGCTGTCCTCGCCGTATGCATATGCCACGCCATCGCGCACCAGGAAGCTGGCAATTCTATAGTCGTTAATTACGCCGTCGCTGTTAAAGGAATCCACTGGAAGAATGTTAGCTGAGAAGCCCTTGCTGTTGGCACCCCAGTTCTTCTTGAGACTAATCTTTTTGGCACCCTCGCGGCGGATGGAGCAGTCGTTGGATGCGCCAAAGCCAATCGCGCGCAGAACCACCAATTTCGTGCCCTCCCACGCGGCGTCGAAAACAACCGCGCACTCTGGCTCTAACTGCAATTTGTCCTGGTTATCAGGATACTCGATGCAAGTGGCACTCCATGGGAATGGTTTAAGATGTTCTGGGACGTTGGCGCTGTCTGATGGGATGTAAGTAGGGAAGATTGCCTTTGGTGCGTTTGCCTCAGCCACCTTAACGTTAACAAAATCAGAAGCCTCGCCGGCCTGCTCCAGATGTCCTGTGAAGTTGCCTGCCACGCCAAAAGTAGCAGCGGATGTTAAATCGATTGTCATAGAAACTCCTTAGATGAAATTAGTCCAGCACTTTTCCTCTTCCTTGGCTGGGAGACCAAACTTCTCCTTACCAAGCTCGATGCTCTTCATGAGGAAAGCCATGTTACGAGCGAGAACGCGCATTGTCTGCTTGCCCTCGAGGTCGAGGTCCGCCTCACCCTTGGCAGCACCGTGGATACTGTTCCAGTACTGACTGGATGCTACTGGCATACCACTAATGGTGAAGTATTTATTAAGCTCGTCGAAAGTGGCGGAGCAGCCACCTCTTCTCGCACATGCGATGGAAGCGCCGACCTTCATTGTTTTGTCGAATTTCGCAGAGTAGAAAAGTCTGTCGAGAAGGGCTATGAGTGTGGCATTAGCGGAAGCATAGTAAACAGGTGATGCTACTACGAGACCATCAGCATCCTTGAAGCTCTCAGCTACCTTATTAACCAGGTCGTCAAAAACGCACTTGCCGAGTTCAGCGCACTTGCCGCAGGCGATACAGCCTCTAATGTCGTGTGTGCCAACCTGAACTACTTCAACATCAATGTTCTCTTCATTGAATATTTTCACCATTTCGCCAATTCCGATTGATGTATTTCCGTTAATTCGTGGACTTCCGTTAAGTATAAGCACTTTCATAGTGAATCCTCCCTTATTGAACTTAGTATAATTATACTATGTCAGACGATGTTTATATGAGGTTTAATATGAAAAGAAAACTATCTGTAATTTTGACGGCTGCTATGGCTGGTTCCATGTTGATGAGCGCAGCTGGATGCACCAGAGAATTGGACGAGGATCAGGCGACTCAGGCAGAAGAAAATGCCATCGATTATGTTAAAGAGAAATATGGCTTCAAGGCCACTGTTAAGGATGTAGAGTCGATTAAGTTCGATGATGGTTTGTTTGGCGGAGTATCCGAACAAGCCAAGGTTACTATGAGCCACAAGGGCACTGAGTTCGAGGTCCATGTGCTGTACGATGAGCGCTCCAGCGAAGGCGAGGATAATTATCAGTGGGAGGAGTTCTCAGATGAAATCTCCCGTAAAGTTCGCAAAGAAATCGACGCCGATGATATTGAACTGAATGTCACGATTCCATTTTTGAATCAGGATATTAAGACTCTCGATGACTTGTATGATGACTCATATTTTACTGTTAACGCGTACACTAATGGGCTGGATTATGACGATTATGAGGATATGGATTTTGATTTCCTCGGCAATGACTATTCAGTTATTATTCGTAATTATGACGGCAAGATTCCTGATGTTGGCGATCAGAAAGGCGCAATATATATATTTGAGTGGTTCGTTCTAGAATCCAGCGGTACTTTCACTGCTGATGAAAACAGCTGGACAGAGTACGAGGTATTTGAGAGTTATGACGGCCTCATGTTTGCATATGAGAAGGGCACATTGCAGCTTGTTGAGTCTTCTGAGAAGGTTGATTATCAGTATTCAGATGCCAAGGATATCGATGAACTATTTCCTGCATATGATGTGACAGTTTTGAAGGATGTTGATTCTGAGCCTGATGACGGCAAGGTGCGACTCGTATATTTGGTGCCTGAAGAGCATGAGCATAATGGTAAGAATGTGATATTCGATGCGTGGCTTGATGGTCATGAGCGTGCTAGTGCCTCTGGTTCCAAGCTCAAAAATACTTACGCTTATGATGGTTATCAATATGCTTCTGTATTTGTGGAAGAGGGGGATTTGTTTACTGTAATAGCTAGATACTATTGATTATTACTAACGGCTCCCTAAAACACGTGTAAAGTGAGGCCTCTTCTAGTATAATAAGAAAAGTTTTACTTATTGGAGGGCAATTTTATGCGTGATAAGTGGTCGTCACGATCTACTTTTATCTTGGCTGCAGTTGGTTCAGCAGTTGGTCTTGGTAATGCTTGGCGTTTCCCAGGACTTGCTTCTAAGTATGGTGGAGGATCTTTCCTCTTCGTTTATTTGCTTGCGATGCTCGTTATTGGTATTCCACTTCTTATGATGGAGATTTCTGTCGCTAGACATACTCATCAGGGTGCTCCTGGATCCATGAGAGCTCTTAAGAAAAAGTCAGAGTTTATTGGTTGGATGGGTGTATCCAACGGTATCGGTATTTCTATTTACTATGCGGCTGTATTTGCATGGGTTATCCTCATGTTCTTTTGCAGTTTTAAGTTTAAAGGTATGACTGGTGACACAGATGCTGCCAGCAGCCTTTGGGCAAATACAATCAAGACAACTGGAACAACTTCAGGTTACAGCACAATTGCCTGGCCAGTGCTCATCTGTCTGCTCGTATCTTGGGTTCTCTGCTATCTTTGTATCCGTAACGGTACAACAACAGTAGGAAAGGTTGTTAAGTACACAGTATCACTTCCAGTTATCTGTCTCTTTATCCTCGCGATTCGTGGCCTTACAATGAGCGGTGCGATGGCTGGTATTCAGAAGCTTTTTGTTCCTGATTGGGCTGCTCTTAAGGATTCCAACCTCTGGGTTGACGCAATTGGTCAGGTTTTCTATTCGCTTTCTACATCCATGGCAATCATGTTTGCTTATGGTTCATTCCTTGATCGTAAGACTAATATCGCAGTTGATGCTATCATTATCGCTTTTGCCGACATGATGATCAGCGTGCTCGCCGGCGTAGTTATGTTCACAACAATGGCTGGTGTAGGAATGCTTGATAATATGTCTGCTTCTGGTATCGCTACTGCATTTATCATTTATCCACAGGCTATCGTAAGCCTCTCCGGCAACGGCTGGGTAAACATGATCTTCGCTTTCGTCTTCTACTTCTGCCTTATCACACTCGCTATCGATTCGCTCTTCTCTATCATCGAGGGTATCTCCACAGCGATTTCTGATAAGTTCAAGACAGATAAGAAGAAGACAACACTTACAATTTGTCTCATCGAGGGCGTTTTCAGCTTGATCTTTGTAACAGGTGCTGGTCTCGCAGTTCTCGATATCGTTGACTACTTCATCAACAGCTACACACTCATCATCACAGGTATTCTCGAAGTTATCGTTGCTGGTTGGTTCTTTAAGACTTCTAAGATCCTCGAGCAGGTTAACCGCAATACAGTTAAGTTCAAGATGCCAGGCTGGTGGTTCATTCCATCCATCAAGTACATCTCTCCAGTTGTACTTTCCGGCCTCTTCATCTGGAACCTCGTAAACCTCGTTCGTGCTGGTGGTATCTACGGTAAGGCAGACGGTTATTCACTCGCTGCTAACATCGGTTTCGGTTGGGTAGTAATCGCACTTATTCTCTGTTCTGGATTGATTATCAGACTCATTGTTAACTCTAAGGTTAAAAATGGATTTACTGAGGATAACAGAACTTGGGATGAGTTCTCAGATAATTGATTTAATGCTATAATCACACACGTATGACTATATAAGGGAGGTTATATATGAAGTCTTTAAAAGATTATGTTTTGAACGATAGTCCTAAGATGGTTAAGAAGATGGATAAGATTCTCGAGAAGAATCCATCAACTGCAACTTATTATGATGCTATGAAGAGTGAGCTCGCTTCTTCTGGTGCAATCGCTGAGTTGCCAGGTCTTGGTCTCTGCGTAACAGCTAGCTATCTTGTAGTTTATCAGATGGGCCTTGGTGCAAACGTTAACGTTTTCCCAATCTCCACAATCACAAATCTCTATAGAACTAACGTTTCTAATGGCGAGTATGATTTTGATAATTTCTATCTTGGCATTGAGTTCGATAATGGTAGCAGATTTGATTTGGCGAGATTCCCACGTTCTAAGAAGTCTCTTACACAGTATGACCCAATCATCGATGCAGTTAAGTCTCGCAAGGCAGCAGTAGGAGGTAACGTATAATGGTAGTTTATTACGGTACAAAAAGAAAAGTTAAGAAGATTAAGGATCTCGGACCTACAACATGCACTAACTGTGGTCACAATGTAATTGCAACTCTTAATAGAGAGGGTGGATATCATCACGTATATTACATCCCAGTATTCCCTAACGTAAGTGGCTGGAAGTTCATCGGATGCCCTAACTGCGGTATCGCTAAGAAGCTTACAGGTGCTGAGTTCAAGGATCTTAAGAAACAGCAGTAATTTAAAATTTTTGCTTTAATCACTGCCTTCCTGGAGTATACTAGGGAGGCAGTTTTTATTTGCTTTGTTTGTGCGCGCGTGCGTGCTCGAAAGCGAAAGGGGAGGCGACCATGGACAATCTCATCTACAGTCTTAACGCAACCGTGCCAGTGTTCCTGGTAATTGTTATTGGTTACCTTCTTAACAGAGGCGGCATGTTTAACGAGGGGTTCATCTCCGCCGCAAACAAGTTCACGTTTAAGGTTTGTCTGCCGGTTATGATTTTCGCCGACATGGCCACATCTGATATCACTGGCGACTTTGACGCCAAACTGGTGGGCTTCGCAGCTGCGGTTACTACCATTATGTTCGCGGTTATTTGGATTGGCGCGAAAATTTTTATCAAGGACAAAACTATTATCGGCGCTTTCGTGCAGGCGTCTTATCGAAGTTCCGTGGCCGTTATGGGCTTCGCCTTCATGATGAATATTTACGGCAATATCGGCATGATGCCAATGATTATTATCGGCTGCGTGCCTTTGTATAACATTTATGCGGTTACGGTGCTGACATTCGAGGCGCCGGATGCGCAGGTCGACACTAATAAGAAACGTAAGATTAAGAATGCTTTGATCGGCATCGTGAAGAATCCGATTATTCTTGGTATTGTTTTTGGGTGCCTAGGCTCTCTGATTCATATTTATGACTATATGCCACAGATTTGTTCCAAGACGCTGAGCAATCTGAGTGTTATGGCGACTCCGCTGTCACTCATTGTTATCGGCGCGTCATTTGAGGGTAAGGCGGCTATTGCCAAGATTAAGCCTACTATCGTGAGCTGTATTATCAAGCTCGTGGCTTTGCCATTGGTGTTTGTGAGCCTGGCGGTGGCCCTCGGTTTCAGAGGCGAGGCGTTGCTGGCGCTGGTCATCATGCTCGGCTCTCCAACGACACCATCTTGCTATATCATGGCTAAGAATATGCACAATGACGGTGTTCTCACATCCAGTGTAATCGCAGCGACCACGCTGGTGTCGTCTGTGACTTTGACATTCTGCATTTTTGTTGTGCGCGCGCTGGGTTTGATCGGGTGATTCCTTTTTTTTGGGGGGGCGGCTGCGGGCTGCGGCCTCGTCGAATTTCAGACTTATACAAAATTTTTCAAATAAGTCTGAAAATTTCAGCGCTATATAAATTTTTTCAAATAAGTCTGAAAACTCGAAGAGAACAGCCCCACGAGCACATTACTTGTAAGTTTTATACTGCTCTTTGGTCTCGTTTATTGTTCTTTACTTATAATACGTTTTTTGCGAGAAGAAAATGAGACAAGTTTAAAAAAAATTATTTTAATTGGTTCATAATCGAACGCGGTGGGGTGTAGAATAACCTCAGATAATGGAGGTAAACAACATGAGAATTGCAGCATATAACTATAGAGATTTTGACGAAGCTATCTATTTTGAGAAGTTTTCCAAGCAGTATAACGTAGAGATCGTTCCTATCAGAGACAACCCAACAGTGGAGAATGCGCACTTGGCAGAGGGCTGCGAGGGCGTAACAGTTATCACTCAGCCAATCACTGAGGACATCATCGCCATCTGGGATAAGGTGGGAGTGAAGCACATTTCCACCAGAACTATCGGCTACGACCACATCGACCTGGAGTCAGCCAAGAAGCACGGCATGCTCGTAAGTAACGTTACTTACTCCACTGGTTCCGTGGCTGACTACACAGTTATGCTGATGCTCATGTGCCTTCGCCGCATGAAATCAATCATTAAGCGTGCCGAGGGTATGGACTATGGCCTCCCAGGCAACATCGGTCGCGAAATCAAGGACCAGGTGGTGGGTGTCGTTGGCACCGGCAAAATCGGCACACATGTAATTAAGAATCTCAGCGGCTTTGGCTGCAAAATCCTCGCCTATGATCCATATCAGAATCCAGAGGCTGCGGCTATCGGTCAGTATGTCTCTTTGGAGGAGTTGTTCGCTCAGGCGGATGTGATCACGTTCCACACTCCTGCAGTGGAGAGCAGCTTTCATATGGTGAACGCCGAGACAATCAAGACTATGAAGGATGGCGTAATCCTTATTAATACAGCCCGTGGCAGCATTATTGATACACCTGCGTTCATCGACGCGCTGGACAGCGGCAAGATCGGCGGCGCCGGCCTCGACGTTATCGAGAATGAGCTCGGAATTTTCTACGGCGATTATAAATATAAGGTAATCGGCCATCGCGAAATGTCTATTCTGAAGGATTATCCGAATGTTCTCATGCTGCCACATATGGCTTTTTATACTGAGAATGCGATTTCCGACATGGTGGAGCACTCTATCTGCCATATTCTGGAGGGCAAGAGCATCATCTGATTACATTACTCGCACAATCACCATATAGCAGATTGTGCCGACGATGATGGACAAATACATATTTTTCTTCCAGAAGTGGACGCCGGCGGTGACGCAGCAGGCGATTAGCTCTGGCAGGAATCCGCCAATCACGTCAAAGTGGATGCCCTTGAGGCAGTAACAAACGAGAATTACCATAATTGCGGGCGGCAGGACTTTGCCGAGATAGTTGACCCATGATGGAAGAGGACGCTTGCCGAATGCCACGAATGGTAAAGCACGAGTCAAAAGAGTTATGAACGCGATGAGGGCGATGGCCACGACGATGTAAGTATCAGGCATGTGGCACCTCCTCGCTAATACCCAGGCGGTGGGAAATCACGTCGCGCAGAATAATCAAAGTAATGAACGCCACCGTAAGTGACGGAATTATAAAATACTCAGCACCAAGAATCACATAGAACACAACAGCGCTGATGAGACCAGTCATAACAGGGATTTTCGACTTGTACTGGGAGAGCTGGTTCAGCACGACTACCAGGAAGAAAGCAGTGGCGGAGAACTCGATGCCGGACAGATCGAATGGCAGGAATCTACCAGCGACCGCTCCAAGGAAACTGCCGAGAATCCAATAGCTTTGGTTGCACAGAGCAATAAGAAAATCAGCGTTTTTCTCATTAATTCCAGAAGGATATTTAACAGAACACAAAATAGAATAGGTCTCATCAGTCAGAGCGAAGACCATGTATGGATAGCGCCAGCCGGATCGGCGAAACTTATCGATGAAGCCAACGCCATAGAACAGGTGGCGGGCGTTAATGAAGAAAGTCATAACAGCCAGCACCGGAAATGACGCGCCAGCGACCAGCATCGGAATCATGGCAATCTGCATGGAACCGGCATAAATAAACACGCTGCAAAGTACAGTTGTGAGTATGGAAAAGCTCGCCTCAGTCATCATGATGCCGAAGGCGATTCCCAGAAAAATATATGCAAAAAATATTGGAAAAGTCTGCTTGAGGGCAAACTTGAACTCGCGCATAAATTAAAAACTCCCGTGGTTTGCTTTGAACAACACATAGCATACCACGTTTGGGTCGCTTTAGCGCACTTTGGTTATGACGTAGCCAAATTTTATCCAGCGGTTCATGTCGGCATGGTTGGTGTCGTCCACGTAGATGGTCTCGCCGTAGCCGCTGATTGGCTCGAGGCGGCAAGGTGAAGTCTGGTGGAACTTGCGGACATATGCGCAGCCGGTGCTTTTATTAATAAACACTCCGGTGTCGCCGTCGCGGATGGCCTGGCGGCAGATGAGCAGCACGTCGCCTTTGTTATAGGCAGGGTGCAGGTGGTTGCTGGTGATCTTGATGCCGCAGTGGATGAGGTTGCCGTATTTCTCGCGGTATGGTGCCACGTTCAGCTTCTCCACGTTGGCGGAGTCGTAAATCATGCCGTCCTCCATGTTTCCAGTCGGAACATAAACCGTGATGTAATCCTCATGGTCAGGATGGCTCGCGGCGAAATTCTTCTCGAACTCTATAAGGCCGTCGATGAAGGACAGCTGAGAGGGGGAGAGGCCCACAATCTTGCTTTTGACATTAAGAACGCTGTTGTGGGAGACGTCCAGAAACTCATAGGCTAGCTTTCCCGTGAGATGATAAAGGCGATAGGCAGTGTACAAATCGATGCGATCCACGCTGCAAGTAATCAGTCGCTTGTATGATGCAAGTGACATGTCGAGCTTCTTCGCCATTTGCGCCTGGGAGAGACCTCGGTTGAATCTCTCACGCTCGATATTCAGGGCAAATCTTTTAACCATTTCTTCTCGTGTCATATATGGATAATATAGCACACTAGTGGCTCGAAAGTGAGCCATGCGTTGTGTGCGTGTCCGGGGCGCGGGCGTGCGTTCGGGTCACCTTTATCTTATCGGCGGAATTAGAATGCGGGTACAACGATAAAGACAAAGGAGGCCAACAAAATGAATTCGTTAAAATGGATTAACACATTCGCTTTCCTTGCAATGATTGGAGTCAACATAGCAGCTAACATCATTCCAATCGGAGGTTCAACAACGGGTGATGTGTCCAAAGCGTACCCTAATCTGTTTACCCCAGCGCCTGTCACTTTCGCTATATGGGGAATAATATACATCCTGTTAGCGTTATTCATTATCTTCCAGTGGGGGTTCATCGGAACCCGCATCAGTAGTGAGGCCGTCCGTCGTGCAATCGGATTTTCCTTTACCTTAAGTTGTGCTTTGAACATCGCATGGATATTTGCGTGGCATATGAAGAAAATCGAACTTTCAACGCTTCTCATAATTCTCCTCCTTATAAACCTCATAGTCATTACGAGAAGAATAGGGAAGCTTCCTAGCTCTCTTCTAACGTCCCTAATGGTTAATCTGGGGTTCGATATTTACTTCGGCTGGATCATCGCAGCCACCATCGCAAATATCTGTGTGATGCTCGTTAAGCGACAATGGAACCGCTTCGGTGTGCCGGAGGTGTTCTGGACAGTAATCATTCTCATTGTTGGCGCGTGCATCGCGTCGGCGGTGGTGTTCATCGGCAACAGGTATTTTGCAGGAATTGCAGTTATCTGGGCGTATGTCGGAATTATTATTAAGCATTTGATGAAGAGCGCCGGTGGCGTTTCAGGTGGCGCCGGTGGGTATGCCGGCCAATACCCTCTTATTGTTTGCGTCGCCGCCCTGGGAATTGTATTGATATCCGTGACCACTATTTATCGTCTGTTCGTTCCTAATCCAAGATGTAGAGTTAGCAGCATCTCTTAATAGTTGCACGGTTGCTGCAGGCGCGATGGCCGCAGGCGTGATGCCGCATTTGCTGCCAGTCGAGCGCCAACCTAATTCGCCCAAAAGATGCGGGGCCTTCCCCAATATTATGCCGCCCATGATGCCCCTCGTCTTTTTCTCCCTCCCAGCTGTAAGGCCACCCTCCCCAGGTGGCCTTATTTCTGTGATATATTGTAGATAGTGAGTTGTGAATTGAAAGGAGTTCCGCGTATGGCAGTTGTACATTTGAATAAAGAAAATTTTGAGGCTGAGGTTCTTAAGTCCGAGGTGCCTGTATTGGTGGACTTCTGGGCAGCTTGGTGCGGCCCATGCCGCATGATGGCGCCGGTGATTGAAGAGTTGGCTGAGGAGTTCGGCGCGGCTGTCAAAGTTTGTAAGCTTGATGTCGATGATTGTCCTATAATCGCTGAAAAGTACGGCATCGAGAGCATTCCAACTCTCATGGTGTTTAAAGGCGGCGAAGTTGTGAAGACCGCCATCGGTGTGCAGCCAAAAGAAGTGCTGAAGTTGATGGTTCTGATGGCCTGATAGTTGGGGTGTTGGTTTTGCAGGTTAGGTTGTGGCGGCAGATTGCCACCTAGCTCGTCAGTTTGGCATGTTTTTGACGAGGCAACTGGCAATTTCACAGCCACAAGTAATAAAACCGCCAAGTTATAATTCCGCCAGTACCAAAAATCGCTCTGACAGTACCAAATTCACTCAAAAATGGTACTCGGTTTGGTACTGTATCGCTCAGTACCAAAAATAGCATTTTCAGTACCATTAGCAAGCCAAAATGGTACCCGGTTTGGTACTGGGCGCTAACTGACCGCTAATTAAACAATCACAAGTAATAAAACCGCCAAGTTTTCGATATAAATTTAACTCGCGCAGATTAAAAATAACCCTATGAGCACGCCTAAGAAATTTGAGAAGGATCTGACGCAGGGAAATATCTTCAAAGAACTGATTTTCTTCGCTATTCCGCTGATTTTTTGTTTTTTGCTTAAAAGTTGCCGTGTGAGTTGCCATAGTGTGGCAACTTTCACGGCAATTTTTCTTAAATTTGGTCCGAAAAGGGGCAAAAAGTCAAAAAGTTACCGTCATACTTGCCATAGCGTGGCAACTTTCACGGCAACTTTTATAGGGGAGCGGGTTATGTGGCAGAGGGTCTAAGGACGATTACTCCTTAGCTTCCTCCTTCTCGAGTGCGGATGCCCAGAGAGCGATGTTGGTGAACATAAAAGTCATTGGTGTGAATGCGATTCTCATGCCTGTTCTGATGGATGTGATTACCTCGAGTGCTGAGAAGATGCAAGCCAGTGTAAGTACTACCATAAGAGCCTTCTTGCTTGAAATTACCTTGAAAAATGTCTTCATAATTGTGTCCTCACTTTCGATGTGTTCGTGTGTTTTGTTTTATGGCTATATCTTACTAGCCGGAGCGGGGACAAAAAATCGAAGTGTCTTACAGTGAACTTACAGTTTTGTAAGATATGTCCCCGCATCTCGGTTTTACACAAAGCTATTTGCCCCCAATGGATAAAAAACGCGCCGCGCAATAATGTTTAATGTAAGTGCGATAAAAGGTTAGGAGGGGACGTATGAAAAAGCATTTTCCAAGCATCTTAACAGCAGTAATTGTTATCTTGTATATTTTCTTTCCGGATTTTTTACCTGGCCCGCTGGACGATTTGGCGGTGGCCATCATTGGAGCAATAATTAATACGCGCTTAGCGGCGAAGAATTCAGAGGCGAAGAATTCAGAGGATTCTGAGAATACAATATAAGAAAATGAGTTGTCTCAAATCGAGAGGCAACTCATTGTATATTTAGATTTTATTCATCAATAGTCATATCGCCTGTTTGCACATCAATCGTAATAGAGAAGTCGTGGTTAGATGACAAATATTCGTTTAGGTAAAATGTTCGTTTTTTGTCAGCTGTGTTAGTTACGGATATATATGCAGGCCAATAGTTATAAGAAATATCTATAATAGAGTGTGAGTTTTCAGGGGTGAGGCTTCGTGCGCTCCATAATCCAAATATGGCTGTACCCTCGTCACCGTCGTGAAGCAAACTCATAAAGAAAGTGTCCTTCTCTTCGGCACTAAGATCCTCGTAGTTTGTTAGGGAAAGATCCATTGTAATAAACCCATCTTTCCATGAATCGTATTCGGATTCGCCACCCCAGTCAGGTTCGATTGGGCTTTCGAAACCACCACCACAGTAGTAAATGCTAGCGCACATATTCATGGTTTTTTTCTGCTGACGTGACATGCCCTCTTCGCCAGTGCCATAGGCATCGAGATCATAATCGTAAATGCTATATAATTCGCATGTTTTATCAAGTTTCTTAGAATGAATAGTAACTACTTCCTTATATTCCAGGTCATTATATGAGACACAAAATGCTTTATCCTTAGGTGTGACAGTAAGTGTCTCGATAACTTCACCATTGCCATTGTACAAAGTTAGCTCATCATTCTCGTTGGTATTGTAATCTCGTTCTTTGATGATGATATAAATGTTGTGGTTTTCTTCGATGACACCCATCTTATTCTTTATCTGAGTTTGTTCCTCAGGACTTCTCGTAATATAGATAATTGTAAATATGCCTGCAATCACTATCGCGGCTAGGATAACGATTAGCGGGATGAATTTCTTTTTCAATCTAGATTCTTTCTCTTCCATAATCCCCTCTATTAATTCGAACTTGATATAGCGTATATTATTATCTATTCAGCTGTTGCCTGTAAATAATATATTGATACTCACTACAAATGCATTGAAATAGCAATGATATAGCATTACAATCTATGTATATATTAGTGCATAAATGCGACTACGTATGTGGAGGAATATATGGCAAGCACAATTCAGTTAAGAGTAGACGACGAATTGAAGAAGAAAGCAGATGAGTTGTTTGATGATCTAGGAATGGATACAACTACTGCTATAAGAATGTTTTTGAAGCAGGCAATTGCGGTCAATGGCCTCCCATTCGAGGTGAAAAGGGGAACAGCCAGTCCGTATGTGGCTATGTCAGAGTCCGAAATGATGGCTAAGCTGGAATCATCACGTGAGCAGGCAGCAAGAGGAATGTATAAAGAAGCATCTGCAGTATCACGTGAAA
>JAKSRI010000002.1 GCA_024403695.1 Saccharofermentans sp.
CATTCTTTGAGGAAGCATTAAACCAAAATCCAAAATGTGCCGAGGCATATCTTGGTAAGCTCCTTGCGGAGACAAAATGCGTAACTTTTGATGATTACAAGAATGCTCTTATAGAAAAATATGCAGATGCAAATTCAGAGAAATTAACTGTTTGTGATGAAGGTGCTGAGTTAGTTAATGCATCAGTAAAAGATTATGTGCTGGAGGGGTATCTTTACGAATCAACGATTAAGGATGTATTTGCATTTGATAGAAGTTATGATTCATCTTTATCTTGTAGAAAATCTCAAAAAAATAAACAATTATCGGAAATCGAAAATGATAAGTTGCTTTCGAGAGTAAGACAGTATGCAACTGGTGATACTAAGAAAATAGTGGAAGACGGATTAGCAGAAGTCTCAGCTATACTGGACAGACGTATATCTGATGCTCAAAAGGAGGATGCAGATGCAATTTCTGAAATTACCGGTAAATATAAGACTCATTTGGATGATGCATATGTAAAAGTAAACGACTTACGAGTTGCTGCTGATAAGAAAAAGTATTCTGTATATGAGTCTTATGCAAAAGAGATGACTAATGCCAGAACGGCAAATGAATATTCGATTGTAAGAGATAAGTTTTTAGCATTAAAAGATTATAAAAACGCTGCTGAAAATGCGCAAAAGTGCCAGTCTGAGATTGATAGAATTAAGGCAGAAGAACGCCAGAAGAAGGAACGATTAGCTCGTAAGGCAAAGCGAATAACATTAATTTCAATAAGCGCTGTAGTTGCAGTAATTGCTGTAATAATAATCATTATGAAGATTGTTATACCTACAAATAACTACAATAAAGCAATTAGTTTTAAGAATAATGGACAGTATAGTGAAGCAATTGCTGCCTTTGAAAACCTTGATGGATATAAAGATAGTAATGAACAGATAATTATTTGTCAGACTGCATTAAAAGATATTGATTATAATGCCGCTGTTGATTTGATGAATAATGGTCAGTATAACGAAGCCATTAGCGCATTTGAGGCGATGGATGGATATAGAGATAGTCAAAATCAAATTGAAGCATGCCAGATAGCATTAAAGGATATTGATTATATTACTGCTGTCGAACTGATGAATAATGGCCAGTATGATAAGGCTATAACAGCTTTTTATGCTTTGGATGGATATAAAGATAGTGATGAATTAATAGAAAGTATAAAAGCTTCATCTGGATATATTTCCACGTTGCCTGTAGGAACTTTATTTAAATATGGTAGCTATAAAGATTTACCTCTTGTATGGATTATTCTTGAAAATAATGATGGAAAGATTTTTGCTATCACCAATAATGTTATAGAGCAGAGAGAATATAACTCTTCGTATACTGATTGTACTTGGGAGACATGTAATCTGAGAATGTGGCTCAATAATAATTTCTATGATACTGCATTTACTGAGGAGGAACAGGCGAGAATTATCTCAACAGATGTTAGTGCAGAGTCAGGAAATTCAACTCAGGATAAAATTTATATTATGAGTGTTGCCGAAGCGGAGAAATACTTTACAAGTGACGATGATAGAATCGGTAGGTATAACGGGTCTGCCAGTCTATGGTGGCTTCGAACACCAGGAAGGCTTGTTAATACTGCGGCATATGTTTTTACTAAAGGTAATATTTTTACTAGTGGATATAGTGTTAACAATAAGGACTGTGGCGTTCGCCCGGTAATGTGGATAAGTCTTGAATCTTAAATTTTCAAATCTAAATCAATTTTATCCTCAGACGATAGTCTCGGATGTGAAATATTGCATTCTGGATTTATGTATATAAAAAGGAACCTTTTTAGATGAACAAAGAACATAGAAGACCCAGAGTTTTACTTCTGGGTAATGGAATCAACCGTAGTTACAACGGTGATTCCTGGGATGCTTTATTAAATAGCATAACTAAACGTACTTTTTCGACTATAGAGAAAGATGCTCTGGAGAAGATGTCATTTCCAATGAGGGCTATTCTTGTCTCAGATAATGACGTTAAAAGTGGCGTAGATGGTATTGCGCCAGCGTTAGTGGAAATAGAGCCTTGTGATGAACAGCGAGATCTATTACAAAGTATCATTAATCTGGGTTTTGATGCTATTTTAACCACTAATTATTCATATGAAATTGAGAAAGCTTTGGATTCGGAGTTTACTGTTAAATTAAAGAAAAAAAGCAAATACAGAGTAACAACGCGAGTTGGAAAAAAATCTGATGATCAGTTTGGCTTGTTTAAATATATGAATGTTGCTTCTAAGGAAATATGGCATATACACGGGGAAGCTGCAAGGCCGAATTCTGTAATTCTGGGACACAGATATTATGGGAAAATGATTGGCAGGATTAATGATCGGTTAAGTGATGTATTTTCTGAATATAAATTAAGTATAAAAAATAATACTGAATATATTCCGAGAAGCTGGGTTGACTATCTGATGGTTGGAGATGTGTATATAGCCGGTATGGGTCTCGATTTGTCTGAAATGGATCTATGGTGGCTTCTGGATATTAAACAGGAACATCTAGGTGATTTTGGCGATTGTAAAGTGGTTTGGTTTGAACCAAATTTGGATGAAGAGAAAAATCTAGATAAGAAAATGCTTGCGTCTTGTTATGGCATTGATATACATACGAAACCTGTTAGTAAAGATGAGTACAAAGCGTATTATGCGGGTCTATCCTCAAAGATAAAAAAGATACTTAATAAGGAGTAATTTATGGCAGTTCTCAAATGCAAAATGTGTGGCGGCGACCTCAATATCGAAGAGGGCATGACCGTCTGTGAGTGTGAATACTGTAATACAAAGCAGACAGTTCCAACTTTGGATGACGAGAAGAAAGTCGCATTATTTACAAGAGCAAACAGACTTCGTGCTTTATGTGAATTCGATAAGGCATATGGTATTTATGAGTCTATTGTGGTTGATTTCCCGGAAGAGGCAGAAGCGTACTGGGGACTTATTCTTTGTAAGTATGGTATCGAGTATGTAGATGACCCAGCAACAGCTAAGAAGATTCCTACATGTCACAGATCTTCCTTTGAAAGTGTCATGGAAGATTCTAACTTTGAACTGGTTATGGAGTACTCAGATTCTGTTTCCCGTGGTGTCTATAGAGATGAAGCAAAGAAAATAGAAGAGCTTCGTAAGAGGATATTAGAAGTATCCAGTAAAGAAGAGCCATACGATATTTTTATTTGCTATAAGGAGACAGATGAAAATGGTGAGAGAACTATAGATTCTGTTATCGCACAGGATGTTTATAAGGAGCTCACCAATGAAGGTTATCGTGTTTTCTTTAGCCGCATTACTCTTGAGGATAAGTTGGGCCAGGAGTATGAGCCATATATTTTCGCAGCGCTTCACAGTGCGAAGGTAATGCTTGCTTTCGGAACTGACTATGAGTACTTTAACGCAGTTTGGGTAAAGAATGAGTGGTCACGATATTTGCAGTTAATTGCCAAGGGTGAGAAGAAAACGCTTATTCCTTGTTACAAGGGTATTGACGCTTACGATATGCCTAAGGAGTTTGCGCGCCTTCAAGCCCAGGATATGGGTAAGGTTGGTGCAGTCCAGGATCTGCTTCGTGGTATCGAGAAGATTATTGGTAGCAAGAAGAAGGAAGTTGTTAAGGAGACAGTTGTTGTTCAAAGTGGTTCGTCTACTAGTGTTGATAAGATGCTCGAGAGAGGTCATCTTGCACTTGAAGATGATGACTGGGGAAAAGCTGATTCATTCTTTGAGGAAGCATTAAACCAAAATCCAAAATGTGCCGAGGCATATCTTGGAAAACTTTTGGTTGAGAATAAGGTTGATTCGATTGATGCTTATTTTTCAAAACTTGAAGATAAGTATTCTGTTGATACAGAAGAAAAGTTGATTGCTTGTGATGAAGAAACAGAGCATATTAACGCTGTAGTAAAAGAAAACGTTCTTGATGGTTATCTTGATTCCGATAAAATTAAGAATCTTTATGTGTTTGATAGAACTTATACTTCATCTCTTGTGTGCCGTAAGGAGCAGAAAAGAATACAGTTGTCAGATCTTGAAAGTGACAAATTGCTCTCTCGTGTAAGACAGTATGCATCCGGCGATTTAAAAAATCAGATTGAGGCCATTGTTGAGAAATTACTTAATGTTCTTGATGAGAGAATTGCAGAGGAACAACAGAGGGATGAGGCTAGTATTGCAGATGTAGTTTCTAGATATCAATTACATGTTGAAGAAGCTGATAAAAAAGTAAGTCTATTACGAAGTGGTGCCGAAAAGAAAAAGCAAAATGATTACGAAAAATGTGTTGTGGCCATAGAAAATGCTACAACTATTGATGAATATGAAAAGGTAATCAGTGAGTTTAAAGCTTTTGATGACTATGAACAAACAAAGGAAAATATCGAGAAGTGTTATGCTGAAATCGATAGGATTAAGGAAGAAAAACGCCAAGAAAAGGAACGATTAGCTCGTAAGATAAAGCGAATAACCATAATTTCAATAGGTGCAGTAATTGCCGCAATAATAATCATTGTGAAGGTTGTTATACCTACAAATAACTACAATAAAGCAATTAGTTTTAAGAATAATGGACAGTATAGTGAAGCAATAGCTGTTTTCGAAAATCTTGATGGGTATAAAGATAGCAAACAGCAGATTGTTGAATGCAGATATGGCATAGCATCTGAGTTGATGAATAATGGCCAATATGGTGATGCGATATCAGCTTTTCAAAAGCTTGATGGGTATAAAGACAGCAAAGAGCAGATACTGGGTATTGTAAGTTCTATTGAATATATTAGCACCTTATCTGTCGGCGAATCTTTTTATTATGGTAACTATAACGATGAACCATTGGAATGGACAATATTAGATATACAAGGCGATCAAGTCTTGGCTATAACGACCAATGCTGTTGATAAAAGGCCATATAATAACACTCGAACTGATGTTACTTGGGAAACATGTAGTTTAAGAACATGGCTAAATGATGATTTTTATAGGGATGCATTTATTTCAGAAGAACAATCAAGAATAATGACAACAACCGTAAGCCCAGGACGCAATTACCACTATAGTACTAATGTCGGTAATGCTACTGAAGATAGGATTTTCTTGTTAAGTATTAATGAGGTTGAACAGTATTTTAGCAGAGATGAATCCAGAAAGTGTGAATATGATGGAAACATTTGTTGGTGGTGGCTGAGGTCCCCTGGTCGCAGTCAGGACAACGCCGCTGATGTCAGCATTGACGGCTCGGTATACTACGGTGGCTTCAGTGTAGACCGTAGTTATGGTGTCGTTCGCCCAGCTTTATGGATAAATCTCGAATCTTAAATTTTCAAATCTAAATCAATCGTATCAGCAGGCGAAAGCCTGCTGCTTTTTTATGTTGAAAAAACTATTCACCAATAATCTTTTTGTAGTAATCGTATAGCTTTTTATTTCTCTTAACATCGCCTTGCTGCCAAAATTCAACTATCTCAAATAGTTTTGGTTCGTCTTCTTGAGATATCTTGATTTGATTAGGGTTTGGATCATCAGAATAGCCGATAAGATAATCAACAGAGGTGTGAAAACATTGTGCGATTACTTCTATTATCTGTGGAGATGGTGCACGCTCGCCATACTCATATCTGCAGTATCCTATTTTTGAAAGTTTAAGCCTTCTGGAGGCCTCTGCCATCGTAATTCCCTGTTGTTCTCTAGCCTTTTTTAATCTTTCTGGAATGAGATTTTGTGACATGATTATCTCCTTATAGATATACTTGACAGTAACCAATGGATAACATATACTTTGGTTACCAATGGTTACTTTATAGTATTTTACACGTGTTTGCAAGAGAAAAATAATTTGGAGGGAATATCTATATGTCTGATTATGAACAGAGACCAGTTAGCTTGAGCTGGTTGATAGTATCTGTAAGAGATGTACATGCCGATTCTGATTGGTTTTGGGATAAAAAGCACCATTGTTGTTATGGTGTTCCTGTGACAGAACGTAAAGAAACAATTTCAAAGAGTATTGCTGATTATTATTACAAATGTGGTAAAGACGAGGAATATTACAAAGAATGTGTTAGATTGCCTGATTACCACGATTCTGATTTCCTTGATACTGCTATTTATCTTAGAAAATGGTGCAAATCGAATGAGGTTTTGTATGTTGATGATCTTGAAGACTTCCGTGAAGTTCAGGCTTCTTATTGGGGAATCGAAGGATACGAGAATCAAGAACCCAAATATCGATTAAGTAGATGGAAGGCATAGAGAAATATTTTTAGTATAGGTAATATGAGACTGTAGTGCCATATGATTTGTGGGTTGATTTTTTGTTGATGTGACTATGTATAGTGAATGCCCAAATAAATATAGTGGTGAAACTATATTGACATTTGTTATCGGCGTACCGATAATTGTAGTAAAGGAGAGATAAACATGGATTTTATGCTTGAATTAGAAAAACAGAATATGAATATAAGAATTTGTTCTATAAAAAGTGGGATTCCATATGGGACATTACATCCAATTATAAAAGGGCAAGTTGATATTGGAACTTGTTCTTACTATACCGTTGCAAAATTAGCTAAGACTCTTGGCTATCGTCCTGATCAAATTGTTTATCACAATGAAGATTTTCAGACCTTCAGAAATAATCTACACCATAAAATAAAAGGAGACGAGTTACAGACCGTGTTGGAGCTAATTGAGAATGATGATATCTCATATTATCGTCTTCATAGTGATTATAAAAAAATGTTGTATCTATTAGCTACAATAGATTTTATTAGTAAAAAGAATGATATTCCGCTGTGTGATAAGTATGATGATTTGAGAAAAATTAAGTTAGAAGAACCATTTTATGTTGGTGATAGTAAATATTTGAAAAAACAGAGTAATAAAGCTATTCCAGAATTTATTCAATACAATATCTATGAGGGTGACTTGTATGATGCAGTCTGAGAAGAAAATAACAAAGAATAATGTTATTGATATATTGAAAAGATTTGCAAAAGAATACCGTAAAGAATTAGGTAAAGTCCCAGGAGAGATTGTTATCGTTGGTGGCGGTAGTATTATGCTTAATTATTCTTTCCGAGATGCTACACAGGATTTAGATGTGATTCTTAGAACTACATCAGATATTGAAGGTGTTATAAATAAATTTGCTGATGATAACAATTTGCCTAGCGATTGGATGAATACATCATTTACAAAAACTGAATCATATTCACATATACTTCCTGAGATTTCTCAGCATTGTTGTACATTAAATAATGGAACCTTAGAGATAAGAACAGTCTCAGGTGTTTATTTAATCGCAATGAAGTTAAGAGCTCATAGAGAATATAGAAATGATATATCAGATGCCATTGGTATCTTAAAAGAAGAGCGATCCATTGGAAATATTATTTCTATTAGTGACATTAAATCGGCGTATAGTAAATTATATCAGTCTCAAATGCCAGAAGAACTAGTCGATAAAATGGCTCCGTTATGTGTTATGAGTTGCGAAGAGTTGGATGCGCATTATAAAGAACGCATTGAATCAGAGAATAATATAGGTGAGATTATAACTAAATATAGAAACGAGAGTATAAATATAAACTCTCGTAACGTTAATGAAGTAATAGCAAAAATTAAAAAGAAAATGAATAGAGATAATAATCAGTAATCACTCATCAAACAGTGGAGTGGAGAAGTATCTTTCAGCTGTGTCTGGAAGAACAGTAACAACTGTCTTGCCTTCGCCGAGCTTCTCTGCGAGCTTGATGGCAGCCGCTACATTTGTGCCGGAACTGATACCACACATAATGCCTTCTTCACGAGCGAGTTTACGGGAGATTGCAAGTGCTTCATCATCAGTAACGATGTAGATGTCATCATAAATCTCTGTGTTAAGAATGTCTGGGATAATTCCATCACCGATACCCATCTGAAGGTGGGTTCCGATGTTACCACCAGCAAGGATAGCAGCATTCTCTGGCTCTACAGCCCAGATCTCCATCTCAGGATACTGAGCCTTAAGGACTTCACCGATACCAGTTAATGTTCCACCTGTTCCGATACCAGAACAGAAACCATCGATAGGACCTTCAACCTGCTCCATGATCTCGAGGGCAGTGTGGTTCTTATGAGCACGAATATTATTCTTGTTTGTGAACTGCTGAGGAACAAATACATTAGGATCTTCTTCCTGCATTCTAAGAGCAGTATTAAGACATTCCTGGATGCAGGCACCGATATCGCCAGCATCGTGAATAAGGATTACTTCCGCACCGTAGTGGCGAACTAACTTGCGACGCTCCTCAGAAACGGAGTCAGGCATAATGATAATTGTCTTATAGCCGCGAACTGCACCAACAAGAGCGAGACCGATACCCTGATTACCAGAAGTTGGCTCTACGATAATTGTATTCTCGTTGATGCGGCCTTCCTTCTCAGCAGCCTTAATCATCTCGAAAGCAGTTCTTGTCTTAATAGAACCACCAACATTTAATCCTTCGAACTTAACCAGAATCTGAGCACTGCCTGGCTTTGTCATTTTATTAAGACGAACCATTGGTGTATGTCCGATAGCTTCAAGCACGTTGTTATAAATCATTATGAATACCCCGTCATTAATTTTCCCTATCTGATTATACGCCCTTATTAAAATATTTCTATTAGCAATTAGTTATTCATAGTAGTAATCTGTTTTTATGAATAAATATAAAAACATCGATTTACACATGCATTCTACTTATTCTGATGGCACAGATACTCCTGCGACATTAGTAGAGAACGCTAATATAATAGGACTTGATCTAATGAGTCTTACTGATCATGACACCATTAAGGGGTGTCAGAATCTGTTGGCGCTCGCAAAACATCCGGATTTTGTTACGGGAATAGAGTTTTCTTGTAAGTCCAATGGTCAGAAATGCCATCTTCTCGGATATGGCTTTGATATTAATGATAATGGAATTAAGGCCATAACTGATGCCACTTATAAGGCGAGAGTTGATAAGGTTGCTTGCACTTTCGACTACCTTAAAGATAACTTCAATATAGTTATCCCAGAAGCAGACATGAACGAGGCCCTTAGCAGTAACAGCCCAAGCCACTCCCACGTGGCACAGCTTATGATTAAGAATGGCTTTGCTTCAGATACGGTTGAAGCCTTCCGAATAATTGATGGCTATCAGGGTAAGGGATCATATGTTACCCCTGAAGAGGCGATAGAGGTTATCCTTGGCGCAGGTGGTGTGCCTGTTTTGGCCCATGGCGTTTTCGAGGACGGTGGAGGAAACCTTGACTTCAATGAGATGCAGTCTCGTGTGCGAAAGCTAAAGGATGCGGGTCTCATGGGACTTGAGTGCTATTACTCCACTTTCGAGCAGAAGCACCACGACATCATGCTAACGTTGGCGACGGAGTTTAATCTCTTGGTTACAGCTGGAAGTGATTATCACGGCACAAACAAAACGGTTCCTTTCGCACACACGGGCAAGTTTCCGGTAAAGCCAGAGACTATGGAGCCTTTTTATGACGTGATTGCTGATAAAGTGATTTCTGCCGTTTAATACAAACCTTGAGAAGAGGCGTTAACAAGAGTATCCTATAACAAATTCAAAAAAGTGGAGGGCTTTTATGAAGATTTTGGTAACAGGTGGAACAGGTTATATCGGTTCCCATACATGCGTAGAGCTTATTAAAGCGGGCCACGAAGTAGTAATCTTCGACAATCTCTATAATTCAAAGATTGATGTAGTTGATAAGATTGAGCAGATCACAGGCGTACGACCTGTATTTTATAATGCTGACCTTAAGGATAAGGAGAGCATGCGCGTAGTATTCGAGGATAACAAGGATGCTATGTTCGATACAGTAATTCACTTTGCTGGACTTAAGGCGGTTGGTGAGTCAGTTGCGAAGCCTCTCATGTACTATAAGAATAATATTGCTGGAACAATTAATCTGACTGAGCTCATGAATGAGTACGGATGTAAGAGCATTGTTTTCAGTTCTTCTGCAACTGTTTATGGTTCACCTAAGTCAGTGCCTATCAGTGAGGATTTCCCACTTCATACAACAAATCCTTATGGATCTACAAAGCTTATGCTGGAGCAGATTTTGTCTGATTTCTGCGTGCCAGATCCTGAGTGGAGTGTTGTTCTTTTGAGATATTTCAATCCAGTTGGTGCACACGAGAGTGGACTTATCGGTGAGTCACCAAATGGAATTCCTAATAACCTTATGCCATATATCATGCAGGTAGCTATCGGTAAGCTTCCACAGCTTGGCGTATTTGGTAACGATTACCCAACACCTGATGGAACTGGTGTTCGTGATTACATTCACGTTGTGGATCTTGCAAAGGGTCACGTGTGTGCAGTGGATAAGGCAACTTCTGCCAAGGGAGTTAATATCTACAACCTTGGTACAGGTATTGGTTATTCAGTTCTTGATATTGTTAAGGCGTTTGAGGCTGCAAATGACGTTAAGGTTCCTTATGTGATTAAGGACAGACGTGCGGGTGACATCGCGGAATGTTATGCAAACCCAGCGAAAGCAAAGACAGAACTCGGCTGGGAGGCGCAGTACAACCTCGAGAGAATGTGCAAGGACTCTTGGAACTTTATTAAGACTTCTGAGAATGTAGAATAATAGTATTTAAATTGTTGTTTCAAGTTGAACTTCCAGGATGCTAGGCCATCTTGGAAGTTTTTGTATGCGATAAATAAAGTAATTTTGATTGAATTGCTACTTTGAAGGGTATAGATTACCTAGGGGGGAGTTAATACAATGGAGGAAAACTTATGAAAAGATTCAAATCGGTATTGGCAATTGCGGTTGTAGCGGCTATGACATTATCAGTGGCTGCTTGCAGTAAGTCCGACTCGAATGATAAGAAGAAGCATAGCAAGAAAAATTCAGATAACTTGGAAATATCTTTTGAGACAGAGAGTGTTTCTGAAAATTCTAATTTAGCTGAAGAAACAGTTGAGGAAACAGGGGACTTGAATCAGACATATTACGACTATGTAGCTAATGCCATCATTCCTGAAATTGGCTTATCCGACGTTGATAGTTCTTTGATTATGGCTTTTGGTTCAGGTAATTTTCATCAGCAGTCAGATTTTCAGCCTAAGCTCGGTTTATTGTCCGCAGATGTCCGTGATTATAACGGAGATGGAGTACTTGATTTGGTGACATACTCTCTTTCTGATATGCCATCTGCAAGTACTAGTACAGGCGTTGTTATGGCAGAAAGATGGAATGGTTATGCAGATAACTTTCTTTCTGTAACAGCTCGTTTTTATACTTTTGAGAATGGCGTGGTTACTTTCAAAAATCAGGTGGATTCTATTACTGAGATGAGTGGTGATAGTATAGGAACACTTATTTATGGTGTATATGATGATGAGGGAAGTGTGTTTATTTATGGTAGTTGCAATACAGAAACTCCAGAAACATATGGTCCTCGTAAAACTAATATTTATCATGTTGAGGGTGACTCTTTTGTATTTGATGCTACACAGGGATTCTATGGATTTGGACAGGCTAGTGTTGATGGAGATCCTAATGTGATTGCTGGAACAGCTGGAGTTGATTTTGCTCCTACAGCTATGGGAACTGCATTGACGCACGTTAATGTTAATGTTTTTGAGGATTCAAGTGTAGACTGCAATGGTAGCGTTCTTGGTGGCGTTAAGGTTGGATATTATGAATCTATGAATGATGTTGAGATTAAACTTTATGATTTATCATTGCTAAGAAGTGTACTTAATAGTGGTATAGGTGAACTTGCAGCTAGAGCTCCAATGCCTGTATTCGAGGCACCAACAAATATTGTTCCTGAAGCTGAAGCGAATGCACTTGTAGATAGGGTAACAGCCAGTACAGGAGTGGCTTTTAATTTTGATGGAGTTACTTTGATTGATGGTGGTGGAAGCTTGTTAACTTACTCATCTGCAAGTAACGTATCACTTAAGATTAGATATAGTGCTGATGGTAAACTTCAGATTATTGACTCAACTTACAAGTCAACAAGTCCTTGTGAAGATTGGTATACAGTAAAGGACGCTGTTTTCACTGACGCACAGTTGGCTATTGACCCATCACTTTATTCGACATTCCTTGGTCATTGCGAATGGAATCAAATGAGTCAGAGTAATGATAATGTCAGCATAACTGTAGCAAGAATGGATGACTGTTTCTGGACTATTAGATTTAATTAATAGACATTCAAACCTAAATGTAAATTTATATTGGAATCTCCTGTGTATGAATGGTGCACAGGAGATTTGCATTTGACAATCCAAGAAATGGTTTCCCTTACCGATCATGATGAAACACCGTGGAAAGGACTCATAACTCCAGAGTAAAGATGGAGGCTTTGGAAGATGCTAGAAGTCAGTACCATTAATGCTTTTGATAAATAAGTGACAAAATAACCTCGTTTATGGATGCTTAGTAACAGCTTATTTCTTTGGTTTATTATTTTACACCAGACCATTATTGTACTATTCTCATATTATCTTTCGGAAATACAATTGAGTTAAGAAGGAGTGGAATATGAAAAAGTATAATTTAAAGTTAATCACAGCAGGTCTTGTAGGTGTTATGGCTTTCTCAATGATGGGATGTTCTGATAAGAGTTCTTCAGAAAGTGAAGAAAAGAATGTAGCAGAAGAGACTGAGAAGGTAGAGACTGAGCCAAACGAGTCTGAGGTTAATGAAAGTGTATTGCCTGACAATGATAAAGAGATTGAAGTGGGCGACATAATCACATTCGGTAATTATGGTGACGAAGCTATTACATGGCGTGTTCTTGATAAAGAAGATGGTAAGGTCTTATTAATTACAGAAAATGAGCTGACTGAAAAGAAGTATCATGATAGTGGAGTAAGTGTAACTTGGGAAAGTTCTACATTAAGAGCTTGGCTTAATAGTGATTTTTATAATGAAGCATTCTCACCTGATGAACAGGATGAGATTCTGACAACAACAGTAATAGCTGCTCCTAATCCAGAATACAATATTGACCCAGGCAATGATACACAGGATAAAGTGTACTTGCTTAGCATTGATGAGGTTAATAAGTATTTTAATTCTGATGAGTCCAGAACAATATCTTCTGAAGGATCAACAAATTGTTGGTGGCTTCGTACGCCTGGTAATTGTGATTACTTCGCTGCTTTTGTTGATGGTAGTGGCACAATATGGTACGACGGTAATGCCGCAGTTAATGGATATAATGTTGTCCGTCCAGCTATGTGGATAAGTGTTGAGTAATAATTAATGAAAATATATATTGAAATCTCCCGTGATACCTAGTGGTGCGCGGGAGATTTTTATATTGCAATATTTATATAGTTGAAATATCACGATATCGTGATATAATAACAAGCGGATAGGAGGGGGGATAATGCCGATATTAGCTAGATTCTATGGTATAGTTATTAAAATGTATTTTCTGCAAAGCGAACACAATCCACCTCATATTCATGCGTTTTATAACGAAGATGTTGCAGCGATAGATATTATGACAGGTGAAGTGTTGGATGGTTATATACCGGCCAAAGCTCTGAATCAAGTTAGAGAGTGGATTGGGTTAAATAAAGATGAGATAAAGCGTATTTGGGAGACTCAAGAGTTTAAAAAACTCCCTCCTCTAGAATAAGGTGGTGATATTCAATGTTTCACAAGGTAAAAAAAGTAAGTCCGTTGCCGGATTTTCAATTAAGTGTTCAGTTCTGTGAAGGGGTAACAAAAATCTATGATGTTAGCCTTTTATTTGAGACTTTGCCTGTATTTGGGTATTTCTCTGATAAAAAAGATGAATTTGAACAGGTTAGTGTTGATATAGGTGGATATGGTATTTCTTGGAATGATGATTTAGATCTGTCTTGTGATGAGCTGTGGGAGAATGGAAAACTTGTTGAGACTCCATTTGATGGATTAATGTCATTTGCTGATGCTACTGAATTATGGGGATTGAATGAGAGCACACTAAGAAAGGCTATTACCTATGGAAAACTAGTTGATGGCGTTGATGTTTGTAAATTTGGGAAACAGTGGGTTATATCTATTAGCGCCATGAAAAGGGAATATGGTGAAGCTTTAGTAATTGACAAGCAGAATGGCAAAACGCTATAATACACACTAATAGGCGTTGATGAGAAGGAAGATGCACGCGCGCATACAGAGAGTCGGTGGTTGCTGTGAACCGATTGCGTAAATGTAATGATGAGTAGTCTCGGAGCTGCTTGATTGAACATCTGATTAGATAAGTAAATGAAGCCGGGTTCTCCCGTTATAGAGAGTAGTGTTGTTAGACACGGTGAGTGGGTATTTATACCAAGAAGAGTGGTACCGCGGAATATATTTTTATTTCGTCTCTTCTGCACATTAGAGGTTTGTGCGGAGGGGGCTTTTTTATTGCTCTTTTCCGGAATCGCAAACCAGGTATAAATCGACTGTTAGGAGGTATTAGTCGTATGATTTTAAAGGGAGCAGAGATTGTTGTTAAGACTCTTATCGAGCAGAACATTAAGACTATCTTCGGTTATCCTGGAGGAACAGTAATTGATATTTATGATCAGCTTTTGAAGCACTCAGATGAGATTGAGCACGTACTTTCTGCTCATGAGCAGGGTGCAGCACATGCAGCTGATGGTTATGCAAGAGCAAGCGGTGACATTGGTGTCGTTCTCGCGACATCTGGCCCAGGTGCTACAAACCTTGTAACAGGTATTGCTACAGCTTATTTGGATTCTATTCCACTTCTTGCTATTACAGGTAACGTTGGAACATCCATGATTGGTAAGGATAGTTTCCAGGAGATTGATATCACTGGTGTGACACTTCCTATTACTAAGCACAACTTCCTCGTTCACAGTGTAGAGGAGCTCGCAGACACAATCCGTTTGGCTATTAAGATTGCCAAGAGTGGCAGACCAGGTCCTGTACTTGTAGATATTCCTAAGGATGTTCAGCAGAAGCTTACTGAGTATGTGCCTGCTGCACCAGTAGAGATTGAGCCATTGAAGACTGCTTCTGACGCTGATGTTGATGCTGCAGTTGAGATGATTGCTAAGGCAACTCGTCCTTATATCTATCTTGGTGGTGGTGCTGTAAGATCTGGTGCTGGTGAGCTTATTCAGGAGCTTGCTGAGAAGATTGATGGTGTTATGGGTGCTTCTATGATGGGGCTTTCTGAGGTTCCTGTTACTAACCCAAGATTCCTTGGTATGCAGGGAATGCACGGTCACTACGCATCTTCTATCGCAATGGCTGAGGCAGATCTCATTATCGCGGCTGGTGTTAGATTCTCTGACAGAGCTACAGGTAATACATTTAAGTTCTCCACAGGTGCTACTAAGATTCACGTTGATCTTGATACTTCTGAGTTTGGTAAGAATATTGCAGTTGATCTTAGTGTTGATGCTGATATTAGTGATTTCCTTACAAAGGTAATTGCTAAGCTTGATCAGAAGAAGAATGAGGCATGGATGGTTCGCGTTGATACTCTCAAGAAGCAGGAGAAGTCTTACGATGATCCTAACTTCCTTCCAATGCTCGCAGTGAAGGCAGCTTCTGATATTACAACTGCTGATACAAGATGCGTTACTGATGTTGGACAGCACCAGATGTGGGCTGCTCAGCACTATGACTTCACAGAGAAGAGAACATGGATAAGCTCTGGTGGTCTCGGAACAATGGGATTTGGTATGGGTGCTGCTATCGGTGCTGCATATGGTTCAGGTAAGAGATCAGTTCTTTTCACAGGTGACGGATCCTTTGCTATGAACATGAACGAGCTCGCTACTGCTGTTACATATAACGTTCCACTTACAATCGTTCTTCTTAATAACGGTGTTCTCGGAATGGTTAGACAGTGGCAGACACTCTTCTATGATAAGAAGTATTCCAACACAGTTCTTCAGCGTAAGACAGATTTTGTTAAGTTCGCTGAGGCTATGGGTGCTAAGGGATATAAGGCAACAAATATCGAAGAGTTTAAGGCTGCATTTGCAGACGCTTATTCCCAGGAAGGTCCTACACTTATCGACCTTACAATTGATAAGGATGAGATGGTTCTTCCAATGGTTCCAGCAGGCGGAACATTTGACAAGATCATTGTAGAGAGGAGTGACAAGTAATGGCTAAGAAGAGAATTGTTATTGCAGTATATGTAGAGAATAAGTATGGTGTTCTCACACGTGTAACAAGCATGTTTACTCGTCGTGGTTTTAATATCGACACTCTCGCAGTGGGTGAGACAGAGATTCCTGAGTACTCTAGAATTACTATTTCTATGAGTGTCGATGAGATTGAGCAGAAGCAGATTATTGACCAGCTTAATAAGCTCTATAACGTAAGAAAAGTTGAAGTTATCGATGATGAGATGGGAATCAGAAGAGAGCTTCTTCTTCTTAAGGTTAAGAATAATCCAGAGACAAGATCTGATGTTAAGGATTGTGTTGAAGCTTTCAGAGCAAAGATTGTTGACTATAACGCAGAGTCCCTTTGCCTGGAGTTAACAGGTGACACTAACAAGATTAATGCAATGATTGATAATATGAAGCCATTTGGCATCATTGAACTTTGCAGAACAGGTGTTGTTGCTATCGAGAGAGGTCCAGAGGGTATTCTCTCCAAATAATCGACGGCAGTCTTATATAAATAAAAAATATTATTACGGCAAGACAAATCAGTTTTATCGCGCTATAATTGTTAAGTTATAAATTATGTAAACCAATTTCGGAGGTAAATAACAATGGCAAACAGAATTTTCTATCAGAAGGATTGTGATCTTTCTAAGCTCGATGGCAAGACAGTTGCTATCATCGGTTATGGTTCACAGGGTCATGCTCACGCACTCAACCTTAAGGAGTCTGGCGTTAACGTTATCGTTGGTCTTTATGAGGGTTCCAAGAGCTGGAAGAGAGCTGAGGAGCAGGGCTTCACAGTATATACAGCAGCAGAGGCTGCAAAGCTTGCTGACATCATCATGATTCTCATCAACGATGAGCTCCAGTACAAGCTCTACAACGAGTCTATTAAGCCTAACCTCACAGCAGGTAAGACACTCGCTTTCGCACACGGTTTCAATATCCACTTCGGCAGAATCACACCTCCTGCAGACGTTAACGTTATCATGGTAGCTCCTAAGGCTCCAGGACACACAGTACGTTCTGAGTTCCAGATTGGTCGTGGTACACCTTGCCTCATTGCTGTACACCAGGATGCTACAGGCGATGCTTGGGATCTCGGTCTTGCTTATGCAGCAGGTATCGGTGGTGCTAGAGCAGGTGTTCTTGAGACAGATTTCAAGACAGAGACAGAGACAGACCTCTTCGGTGAGCAGGCAGTTCTTTGTGGTGGTGTTACAGCCCTCATGCAGGCTGGTTTCGAGACACTCGTAGAGGCTGGTTATGATCCACGTAACGCATACTTCGAGTGCGTACACGAGATGAAGCTTATCGTTGACCTCATCTATCAGTCCGGTTTCGCTGGTATGAGATATTCTATCTCCAACACAGCTGAGTACGGCGATTACATCACAGGACCAAAGATCATCACAGAGGATACAAAGAAGGCAATGAAGAAGGTTCTCTCCGATATCCAGGATGGAACATTTGCTAAGGACTTCCTCCTCGACATGAGCGAGGCTGGTGGACAGGTTCACTTCAACGCTATGCGTAAGAAGGGTGCTGAGTGCCAGCTCGAGACAGTTGGTGCAGACATCAGAAAGCTCTACAGCTGGAACGACGAAGAGAAGTTCATCAACAACTAATTTTAGTTTAGCTTATGGATTACAGGCCGCTGCGTAGTTTTACGTGGCGGCTTTTTATTTGGGTTTGAGGTTGTTTGATGCTGATTAAGTGTGAATTTCAGACTTATACAAAATTTTTAAAATAAGTCTGAAAAAATCTAAATAAGGCTGAAACTAATACTCAACTTCCGCCATGTGGAGTATAATAGTGTGGTTGTTTATAAAAATAGAAGGAAGGGTAACCCCATGATTAAAGATACAATTGTAGACGGTTTTATTAACGCGCCTCACAGATCACTTTACAATGCACTTGGTCTCACAAAGGAAGAACTCGAGAGACCAATCATCGGTATCGTTAGTTCTTATAATGAGATTGTTCCTGGTCACATGAACATCGACAAGATTGTTGAAGCAGTTAAGCTCGGTGTTGCTATGGCAGGTGGTACTCCAATCGTTTTCCCAGCAATCGCTGTTTGTGACGGTATTGCAATGGGTCATAAGGGTATGAAGTACTCACTCGTTACACGTGACCTTATCGCTGATTCCACAGAGTCTATGGTAAATGCTCACGGTTTTGACGGACTTGTTATGGTTCCTAACTGTGATAAGAACGTTCCTGGTCTTCTTATGGCTGCTGCAAGACTTAACATTCCTACTGTGTTTGTAAGTGGTGGTCCAATGCTTGCTGGTCGTGTAGATGGTAAGAAGCGTTCACTTTCTGCTATGTTCGAGGCTACTGGTGCTTATGCAGCTGGTAAGATCGACGACGCTAAGCTTCGTGAGTTTGAGGAGAAGGTTTGCCCAACTTGTGGTTCCTGCTCTGGTATGTATACAGCAAACTCCATGAACTGCCTTACAGAGGTTATGGGAATGGGTCTTAAGGGTAACGGTACAATTCCTGCAGTTTACTCTTCCAGAATTCAGCTCGCTAAGCACGCTGGTATGCAGGTTATGGAGTGTGTTCGTAAGAACATCCGTCCAAGAGATATTCTTACTAAGGAAGCATTTGAGAACGCTATTGCAGCTGATATGGCAATTGGATGTTCTACAAATAGTATGCTTCATATCCCAGCTATCGCTAACGAGTGCGGAATCGAGATTGACCTCGAGCACGTAAACGATATTTCTGAGAGAACACCAAACATCTGTCATCTTGCTCCTGCAGGCCCTACATATATGGAGGACCTTAACGAGGCTGGTGGTATCTATGCTGTTATTAAGGAACTTATCGATGCAGGCTTGTTTAATGGCGATGTTATGACAGTAACAGGCAAGACAATGAGCGAGAATGTTGCTGACTGTGACGTTAAGGATCCAGAGGTTATTCGTCCTCTTGATAATCCATTTACTAAGACAGGTGGTCTCGCAATTCTTAAGGGTAACCTTGCACCAGACGGATGCGTTGTTAAGAGATCCGCTGTTGCTCCTGAAATGCTTGTTCATGAGGGTCCAGCACGCTGCTTCAATTCTGAGGAAGAGGCTATCGCATTTATCTACTCTGGTAAGGTTCAGCCAGGTGACGTTATCGTAATCCGTTACGAGGGTCCTGCAGGTGGTCCTGGAATGCGCGAAATGCTCTCACCAACATCCGCTATCGCTGGTGCGGGTCTTGATAAGGACGTTGCTCTTATTACAGACGGTCGTTTCTCAGGCGCTACAAGAGGTGCTTCTATCGGTCACGTAAGTCCAGAGGCAGTAAGTGGCGGTACTATTGCATATGTTAAGGATGGCGATATTATTTCCATTAATATTCCTGAGTATAAGATTAGCCTTAAGGTTTCTGATGAGGAACTTGCTGAGAGAAAGAAGACAATGAATATCGAGAGCAATAAGGAGCTTACAGGTTATCTTAAGAGATATTCCAAGATGGTTTCTTCTGCTGATAAGGGAGCTATTATTAATGTCTGAATTACTTCGTCAAATTGATTCAATCGCATTATTCAGAGGGGTTCGCTACCGCGAGCCCCTTAACAGCTTATGCGAGTTTTTGCAGAAGATGGAAGCTGGATATACAATCGATGAGATGATTGCTGCGTATTCCAGTTTTGTATCTTCTTTATACTGGCAGAGAAGCGATGCTGATTTGTCAGCTGCCATCTGGGATGCACTCGTTGTGGATATGAATCCATTCTTGCGTCATAGAATTAATGAAATTGTTAATCCTGATGAGGCTACTAAGCTTAGTACACTTATCACTTTGACTGCTGAGCGTGAGCTCGATTTGTTAACAGAGATTGGTTCTTATACATCAACTAAGTTCAAAAATGAGATGTATTACGATGGATATCTTCCTGATTTTAGAAGTTCTCATATCGACTTCAAGGAAAGATATATGGACCTTATCGAGAACATAGCTACTAAGGGTTACGGAATGTATTCTAAGTATCTTATGTTCAAGATTGATGATGGTGAGGTTACACCGGTAAAGCATCCGGACCCTATTTGTACAGACGATCTTTTCTGCTATGAGATGCAGAGGGAGAAGGTTCTAAATAACACTAAGGCATTTCTTGCAGGTAAGCCTGCAGCGGATGTATTCCTTTATGGTGATGCTGGTACAGGAAAATCTTCTACGGTTAAGGCTGTGGCAAGAGAATTTCAGGAACAGGGACTTCGTTTGGTGGAGATTCCTAAGCCTGAACTTGATCACCTTTCTGATGTAATCGAGAAGTTATCACAGATTCCAATGAAGTTTATTCTCTTTATTGATGACATTACATTTGATGCCGATGACGATAGAATTGGTATACTCAAGAGTATTCTTGAGGGTGCTGCTTCTGGTGACAGAAAGAATATTGTTATCTATGCTACATCTAATCGTCGTCACATGATTAAGGAGACGTTCTCTTCTAGAAGTGATGAGATTCATGCGTCTGATACAATCGCAGAGCAGACATCTCTTAGTGAGAGATTTGGGCTTAGAATTCTCTTTGAGAAGCCTAATAAGTTCACCTTTATCGACATTATTAAGAACATGTGCAATGCACGTGGTATCGCATATGATGAGAAGGAACTCGAACTTAAAGCTGAGCAAGCTGCCTTAAGAGCAGGTGGAAGATCTAACAGACTTGCAAGACAGTTTGTCGATTCGTTGGGTTGCTGATACTTAATTTGCCAAAATGGATATATAAATTGGAGTAATTTATTTGTATATTTGTGTTGCCTTTGAGGGACATTATTTGTTTGGAGGACTAATTATGAAGAACTTTAAGAAGATTATGGCAGGCGCTCTTATGCTTAGCATGCTTTTCTCATTTACAGCATGTGGCAAGAAAATCGAGAAGATTGACGATGGTGATCTTACAGACGCTATGGAAGATGAGCTCGGTTGGGATGAGGATGATGAGTATAGAGAGCATAAGGATTATGAGATCTGGGGAACAAACTTTGACGATGTAGATGATCCATATATCTATGATCTTGATTCTCATATTCAGGGTATGGATGATTCCCTCTTTATCTCATATTCAATCTTTGATGATGAGGAAGAGGCTGAAGAGTATTTCCTTCTTTACTATGATGTATGGGCAAAGGATAACAAGGAAGTTCCTAGCAAGTATTCCAAGAACAATTATGGATATTTTATCGAGTATGTTAAGCAGGATGATGCTTTCCATGCTTATTACTATGCAGAAGACATGGTATTAGAAGTTGCAGCTTATGAGGAAGATGATGTAAAGGATCTTGTTAAGTTCCTTAAGGCTATCGGATATCCAGTTAAGTAATTAACATCAAATTAGCACTATGAGAGAGTTCAGACTATTGTCTGGGCTCTCTTTTTGTTTGCTCCCGTGTATTGTAAAATTAGATGGTAACTGAGGAGGAATTATTTATGGACTCTATTGATATTAACAAGGTTATTTCTGAGATGACTCTCGAGGAGAAGGCGCTGTTATTAAGCGGCGAGACTTTCTTCAGAACACGTAAATTAGATAAGTATGGAATTCCTCACATGCAGTTGCTTGATGGTGGTACCGGTCTTAACTTTGAGCAGTTGTTTGGCGACTGGTTCCGTGATGATATTCTAGCTAACCCAGAGTTTAAATATGAGCAGTTCGAGAGAGTAATTCTTAACTTCTTTGAGAAAGAGAAACTCCTACCAGAGGACATGCCTGTTTATGATTTCGTGCTCGATGGCATGAAGAAGAAACTTGGCACAGAGGACATTATGCCTCTTGGTTGTTATCCTCCAGGCATTCTTCTTGGATCCACATGGAATAAGGACGTCATCCGTAATGTTGGTGATGCGCTCGGAATGGAAGCAAGAAAGTATGGAATAGACTGCTTGCTCGGAACGCCTAACGTGAATCTGTTAAGGGAGCCACGTAACGGAAGATTCTTTGAAGGTTATTCGGAGGACCCATATCTGGCAGGTGAACTTGGTTCTCAGATGGTAGCTGGCGTTGAAGGTCGTGGAGTGGCATCTGATGTTAAGCATTTCGCGGCAAATAATCTGGAAATAAATAGAATCGGAATTGATCAGCACATATCTCAGAGAACGCTGGAGGAGATGTATCTCCCTGGCTTTCAGAAGTGCCTTAAAGCGGGTGCGGCTACTGTAATGACCTCGTATCCATCTATTAATGGACAGCACTGTACAGAGCATCCATGGCTGCTTAGAGATGTACTCCGCGAACGATGGGGTTATGAAGGCCTTAATATGACTGACTGGGGCGCATGTACAGGTAAGACGGGTGACTCGGTGGAGGCTGGTATAGATCTCATGATGCCTGGTCCATGGCCACATGAAGATATTGTGGAGGCTGTTAATGAGGGTCGACTTTCCATGAAGAATCTCGATGAAGCAGTAACCAGAATGTTGGAGTTCATTAACAAATATTCATACGAGATAAATGCGGTTAGTGATGTTGATAATAAGTCATTCCTGGAGATTGGAGACAAGGCAAATTATGAGGCTGTAGCACAGGGTGCAGTTCTTCTTAAGAATAACGGCAGTCTTCCTTTGTCTCAGGATGCGGTGCCAGTTCTGTATGGTAATTCCACTTTGAGGATTTATGGTGACGGTTCTGCTCAGGTTTATACCAGCAGATATGGTGATTTTACTAAGACTATACCGGGCCTTCTCGTGGAGGATGACGCCGCTTTCATGTGTGAGAATGCAGTTGCCCTTGTGGTTTGCAGTATGGGTTCTGGTGAAGGAAAGGATAGAGTAGACCTTAAGCTCGATGCGGAGACTATTATGCGTCTGCGTCATTTGCGAGATTTGCGCGAAAGTGGTGCTAAGGGAAAAATCTTCCTCCTGCTTAACGTGCCAGGTCCGGTAGAGCTGGGAGAGTTTATTGATGATATTGATGCGGCGCTGTCTATCTATTATCCAGGTGGAATGGGAGTGCAGGTTGTCACTGATATTATGTATGGGAAGGTGAATCCATCGGGTCATCTCACATGTACATGGCCAGTTCGTTATGAGGATACGCCAGCGTTCCTTTGCTATCCTGATGGATATCACTGCAACTACGGCGAGGGTATATTTGTAGGATACAGAGGATACCAGAAGAGAAAGCTCGCTCCTATGTTCCCGTTTGGCTGGGGATTAAGTTATACAACATTTAAGCTCTCAGATATAAATATAGATAGCCATCAATGTGTGGAGGGCGATAAAATCAACGTCGCATATAAGGTTACTAATACAGGTAAGATGGACGGTTATGCTGTAGTTCAGCTGTATATCTCTGATAAAGTCAGCAAGGTGAATAAGCCGGTTCGCGAACTTAAGGGATTCGAGAAAATGTATATCCCAGCAGGAGAGACAGTAACATCTTCAATCACTATAAATTATAGTGATCTTGCTTCTTATGACGATGACCTGATGAAGTGGATTGTCGAGGATGGCGAGTATGAGATAGCACTTGGATTTAACTGTGATGATATGGAAGTATCTGAAGTTATCAGAGTAATGGATGGTGCACCTGAATACCGCCTTGGTGTGCATATGACTTTTGATGAGTTGGGCAAATATCCACAGCTGAGGGAAGTTCTCATTAAAGATATCATTGATAATGGTGACGTGCCTGTATTTGTAACTGTTAATGAGCGATACACTCCTGCTAACAGGATTAATTCTGTATATCCGAACGCAGATAAGTATTCTAATTTTATAAAAGCCTGTAACGACTATTTGAAGGAGTAATATGGAGAAGAATAATTTAACTAAGAATTTCTATAAAGAATTGTTTGCACTCTCAGTGCCACTGGCTCTTCAGGAACTGCTGATGTCGCTGGTAGGTGCATCTGATGCGCTTATGCTGGGACGTCTTACACAGGAATCAATTTCCGCAGTATCTCTCGCCAATCAGGTGTCATTTGTAATGACTCTTTTTACTATGGCAATAACCGGATCAATTAGCATTCTTATTGCTCAGTATTATGGAAAGGGCGACAAGGAAACCGTTAAGAAACTGCTGTGTATGTGCATCAGATATGTACTGGTTGTTTCTCTTATATTTTTCTCGTTGGCATTCTTCATTCCAGACAGGCTAATGATGCTTCTTACAAACGAGAAGTCACTCATAGATATAGGAAGCAGCTATCTTAGAATCGTCAGTTTCTCATATATCTTCCTAGGACTTTCCCAGTGCTACGTAATGCTTATGAGAATCGATGGAAGAGTCAAGATGAGCGTATGCATCTCTGCTGTTACTGTAGTGGTCGATATGGTGGCAGATTTTTTCCTTATTTATGGTGTTGGTGGAATTCCTGCTCTTGGTGCTGATGGTTCTGCTTACTCTACAATAGTGGTGGAAGTAATCGCTTTCGTATGGTGTCTTGTGGCGTCTTATGCTCCTGGGAAGGTTCATCCAGATGCTAAGGGGCTCATGTCCTCTAACCACATGTTGGAGAAGGACTTTATTAAGATCGCACTTCCTATGCTGGCGTCCTGCCTTTCGTGGGGATTAAGCATGACCGCGCACTCTGCCATTATTGGCCACATGGGTGTTAATGCGACGGCGGCTTTCTCCGTGACTAACGTGGCCACCTCTCTTATTCAGTGCGTAAGTCAGGGTTTCTCTCAGGGTGCTGGAGTGCTCCTTGGCGGACTTCTTGGTAAAAACTTGCTGGATAAGGCCAAGGCATATGGTCGAAAGTGTTGGGACGTGGCCATCGCCATCGGTGTTATTAACGCGGGCCTTCTCGGCATTGTAGGACCACTTGTTTATAAGTTCTATGTGCTGGAGCCAGGCGCCAAGCACTTCCTCGTCTATATGATTCTTTATAATCTGCTCTACATGTTCGCGTATTCATTTAATACCATGTTTACTGTGGGTGTGTTCCCAGCAGGTGGTGATGCCAAATATGATGCTATTAGCGTGCTTATTGCTACATGGTGCATCGCGCTCCCAATCTCATTTGTTGGATGCTTTATTCTCAACTGGCCGGTTATGCTGGTTTATGCGGTGATGTGTGCGGATGAGATAGTTAAGTTTCCGTTCATTATTCCAAGATATAGAAAATATATATGGCTTAGAAATCTCACCAGGGAAGAGGTTTAAATGGTTTACGAGACAGTTAGCACTAAGGTAATGCGCGAAAGTGACGCCTGGACTATAGAGCATCTCATTCCTTCAAAGGAATTGATGCAAAGGGCGGGAAACGGCATATATACAGAGGTTGTAACATTGTTACAGGGGTGGAAAGCGCCTGTGGCGATAGTTTGTGGCAAGGGGAACAACGCTGGAGACGGCTTTGTAGTGGCATCTCTTCTTCAAATCCACGGAATCGACTGTAAGATATTCCTTTTATATCCGGATTCTTTTTCTGAAGATGGCAGACACTTCTTTGATATCTGTCTGAGCCAGGGCATAGAGTGGGAAGCTTTTACTGAGGAAACTTCTCTGGATGGTTACGCTATGGTAGTTGACTGCATATTTGGAACAGGAATCAAAGGAGATGCTAGAGGCCTTCCTGCCTGTGCTATTAATGCGATTAATTCCGCTGGGGCATCTGGTGCGAAAGTTATAAGTGCGGATATAAATAGTGGTCTTAATGGTGACACTGGACTTGGTGACCCTGCGGTTATTTCTGACCTCACTGTGTCTATCGGAACATATAAATATGGACACTTCACAGGTCGCTCTAAGGAAGTAATGCGCAGCAGAACAAATGTCGATATTGGCATCGTAATTCAGGGCGAGATTATATATACTGAAGATTAAGTTTTATATTATTAGGAGCGAAGGTTATGGCAGCGCAGGTTAGTATTCTTTTTCCATCATTTGAGCCCGACGGAAAGCAGATTGAATATAAGGCGTTATCCACGGTGACAATGCATGATCTGGGTATAGATATGCTTTGTAAGTCTATGAGTAAGACTGAGAAAGAAGAGAAACTTTTTGAGTCAGTTTTTAAGATGATCAGTGATGATCCTCGTGTGGCATCATATAGAAGCGATGTATTTGAGGATGTGATTAATAATCCACAGATGAGAGAAGAGATGAGCCAGCTCCTGGAGCACGTTCAGGTTATCAAAGACTTTGGTATTCTGAAGCGTGATGTAGGTGCCAAGGCTGGACTATGGGAACTTCTTCATAAGCTAGATGAGATTAACGATTATATCCACAGCGTGGAGTCAATTTACAACTGCCTTGATAAGGCAACTATAACGTCTGCTGGTCTTATCGCTCTTAAGGAATATGTTAGTGAGATTTATAAGGACAGTTATTTTGAGGAGCTTAAGAAAGATATCGAAGGCATCAAGATGGATACATCTGAGGTTCAGTCTGTAACTATCGGTATTAATCTTAATACTAGATTCGAGGCGGAATCTATTGGTCTCGTATCTGTAAATAACAAGCAGTTTAAGACATCAACAATCCTTCAGAATTTTAGTTCTGCCAAGGGAGTTAAGGATGGCACAGAGTGGAATGGCGATATGCACTATAAGCCAATTGAGAAGGGCTCCATTCTTCCTTCCGCGAAGATCGAGAAGCTCGGCGGATTCATGGCCATGAATTCAACAGCTTTTGTTAGTGCGGATGTTCGTAAGAGCATCGTAAATGTTCCAGATGATGACTCCAATTCTGACGTTCCTAAGTACCTCGATCAGGTGGCAAGTAAGATGTTGAATCTTCTTGTTAAGAAGCTTAAGGATGTGCTCGTAAAATATGTTGGATTAAGTATCGGAAATATCACTAATCTTATACCTGAATTTGCTTACTATATTCGCGGTGCAGAGCTCATTGAGAAGCTTCAGAAGAAAGGATTTGTGTTCTGTAAGGCAGAGGTTGCTGACGGTCCTGAATGCTATATGGAGGCGCAAGGCGTTTATAATATGAAGCTCGCTTTGGAAGGAGGAGTGGCATCTTACGATGATGTCGTAACTAATGATCTTGACTTCAATAGCGATAATCTGGTTTATATTCTCACAGGTGCAAACCGTGGTGGTAAGACAACAATTACTCAGGCGATTGGACAGCTCTTTGTAATGGCTCAGAGCGGTCTTTATGTCACAGGTACTAGCTTTATATACAGACCAGTAGATGGTATCTTTACACACTTCCCTGCGGACGAGGATAAGACTATGGATCTTGGACGTCTCGGTGAGGAGTGCACACGTTTCAAGGAAATGTATAGCGACGCGACTAAGAACAGCCTTATGCTTCTGAATGAGACATTCTCCACAACTTCTTTTGAAGAGGGATATTACATCGCAGTTGATGCTATTAAGGCGATTCTTAATAAGAAAATTAGAACAATTTATAATACCCATATGCATAAGCTGGGATATAATGTGGATGAACTTAATAGTCCTGATTATGAGGGACGCGCAGTGTCACTTGTAGTAAAGTCCAGTGAGGAGGGTAAGCGTTCCTTTAAGGTGGTGAAGATGCCGCCGGAGGGTATGTCTTTCGCGCAGGATATCGCCAAGAAATATGGCGTTACATATGAAATGTTAATTGAAAACTGATAGGAGTCAATTTATGAAAAAAGAGATTAGAAAATTATTGGCAACAACACTTGCTATGACTATGGTGTTCTCCATGGCTTCCTGTGCTGCCAAGGAGGCAACTCCGGACGAAAGTGAAGCTGAGACTACAGCTCAGCAGGTGACAGAGACAGAGGCGACAACTGTTCCTGAGACAGAGGCGCAGGAGACTGAAGCACCAGTAGATACCCCAGAACCTACACCAACAATTAATCCTGACTACATTGGAGCCACACCAGAGGAGATTGTGGCTGGCATGTCACTGAAAGATAAGGCATCTCAGATGGTTCAGGGAGCACTTTATAACCTTAACTATAAGCAGATGACACGTAATGACTATGGTTCAGTTCTTTCTACTAACAGCAACTGGCCTGCAAATACTCCGGAAGAGTGGATTGATATCGTAAATAGATATCAGGTATCAGCTCTTAATTCTTCTAATGGTATTCCTTATATCTATGGACAGGATTCTGTTCACGGTGTAAATACAGCATCTGGAACAGTAATCTTCCCACATAACATTAATATTGGTGCAGCTAACGATCCTGACCTTACACGTGAGTATGGTGTGTGCGTTGGTAGTGATTTGCAGTACACAGGAATGATCTGGAATTTCGCACCATGTGTGGCAGCTTCACAGGATCCTAGATGGGGTCGTACATATGAGAGCTATTCTTCAGATCTTGATATTATCACTTCTCTCTCTGTAGCATATGTGCAGGGACTTCAGTCAGAGGGTATCGTTGTATGTCCAAAGCACTTCATCTGTGATGGATATGTTAAGTATGGTACAGGTGAGAGTAATGAGTGGATACAGCGTATTATCGACAGAGGTGATGCTATTGTTTCGAATTCTGTAATTGAAGATAACCTTGCTGTATATCAGGCTCTTATCGATGAGGGAGCACAGACAATCATGATTTCACACTCTGCCCTTAATGGCATTAAGATGCATGAGAATGGTGATTATATCTGGCTCCTGAAGAATGAGATGGGATTTGAAGGTTTCATTGTTTCTGACTGGGATTCCCTTGAGAATTGTTCTGGTGAGACTTTGTATGACAACGTGGTTATCTGTGTTAACGCAGGCGTTGACATGCTCATGGAGGCATCTAATTTCGAGGAGTGTCGTGACATTATCGTGGAGGCTGTAAATAACGGTGACATCTCCATGGAGAGAGTTGATGACGCAGTAACTCGTATTATCCGCGTTAAGATGGAGGCTGGTCTCTTCGAGGACCCTTATTTCGAGCACGTATCACCATCTTATGAGTACAACTCTGACTACGGTATTGAGGTCGCAACTAAGCTTGCTGAGGAGTCACTTGTTCCTTTGAAGACAGACGCAGGACTTACCCTCGAGCCTGGTTCACGAGTATTTGTTATGGGCCCTGCTGCAGATGATGTCGGAGCACTTTGTGGTGGATGGACAGTAACATGGGAAGGCCTTACTGATGAGGAGGCTGGTGCTAAGTATATTGCCGGTGCTGACTCTATTCTTGATGCACTTGTTGCAGGTGCAGCAGATCACGATATCACAATTGTTACTGACCCTGCGGAAATGGATACATGTGATGTAATTGTTCTTGCTCTTGGCGAGACAACATATGCTGAGTGGAATGGCGATACAGAGGATCTCTCAATTACTGGTGAGTTGGCTATGCCTGGTAATGCGGCAGCAATCGCTGAGGCAGCAAAGTCTGGAATTCCTACAATTACACTTCTTGTTGCAGGTCGTAATGTAATTATCTCCGACTATATTGATCAGTGGGATTCAGTAATTATGTGCTATCTTCCTGGTTCACAGGGTGGCGATGCTATCGCTAATGCACTCTTCGGTGAGTGTGATTATCAGGGTACACTTCCAATGCCATATTATCAGAAGGTATCAGATATCGAGTCTGGTAAGGTATGGCTCCCAGTAGGATTTAGTGCAGTTCAGGAGTAAAAAGTACGTTATATGCCACTTAAAATTGTACGTAATGATATAACACGAATGGAGGTGGATGCAGTTGTAAATACTGCATCTGCTTTTGTTAATGTCGGTCCTGGATGCGATAGTGCCATTTACCATGCAGCTGGTTATCTTCAGCTTATAGAATGTCGTAAGAAAATAGGTGAGGTTCCTGAAGGTGAAGCATTTATAACTGACGGATTTAATCTTCCGGCCAGATATATTATTCACGCTGTTAGCCCTCTTTATATTGACGGCGAATCAGGCGAAGAGGATAAGCTTCGTAACTGCTATCGCAATGCATTGAGAATTGCCTTGGAAAATGAAGTTGCATCAGTGGCATTCCCACTTATATCTACTGGCTCTTTCGGTTATCCACGTGAGGAAGGAATGCGCATCGCAGTTGATGAGATAAATGCGTTCCTGATGTCTCATGGTATGCTCGTTTATATTGTAGTATTTGATTCAGCATCCACGGCTCTTGGTAGTCGCATTGCTGGCAAGCTAGATGAGTATATAGACGACAATTATGTAGACATGATGCCTATGTATAACATGGCACCTTCTGCTGGTTCATCGTTTGCTTCAGCAAAGCCAAGAAGAGAGGCGAGAAAGCTTCCTAACATATTCCGTAAGAAGACAGCAGATAAGGCTGCGGTTGAGGCTGATTACGAAGAGTGTATGTATGCGGCCGAAGCGACGTCGGATTCATTGGACGACAGAATTGCTCATCTTAGTGACACTTTTTCTGAATATCTGCTCTATCTTATCGAGCGTCAAGGTATGACTAACAGCGATGTGTATAAGCGTGCGGTGGTGGATAAGAAAGTGTTTTCTAAGATTAAGAACAACACATCCTACCATCCTAACAAGATAACTGCCATGTGCCTTTGTGTGGGTGCCAAGCTTTGCCTGGATGATACGAAAGATTTGCTGGCACGCGCAGGGTATGCTTTGTCACCATGTGATAAGACAGACATAATCTTTTCTTATTTTATAGAGCATGAGATTTTCGACATAATCGAGATAGACATCGCCCTTGAAGAACATGGTCTGCCTTGTCTGATAGTGTAAAAATAAGGTCGCCTGCGTGGCGACTTTTTTATTGAACCCGTGGGGTAATATCCTCTTGTAATCAACAAAAAACAGGAGGTCATTACAATGAGAAAGGGTTTAACAGAAATCGTATTTATTTTGGACAAGAGCGGTTCCATGGGCGGGCTCGAAAACGACACAATCGGTGGCTTTAACGCCATGATCGAGAAGCAGAAGAAAGAAGAGGGCGAGGCACTTGTTTCCACAATTCTCTTCAGCGACAACTCAGAAGTGCTTCATGACAGAATCGAGATTGGTATGGTCGAGAAGATGAACGACAAGCAGTATTATGTCGGCGGATGCACAGCACTTTTGGATGCTATCGGAGGTGCTATTCATCATATCGGCAATATCCACAAGTATGCACGTTCAGAGGATGTTCCTGAGAAGACTCTTTTTATTATCACAACTGATGGTATGGAAAATGCCAGCCGTAGCTACAGAATTGATAAGATTAAGAAAATGATTGAGAGACAGAAGGCGAAGTATAACTGGGAGTTTTTGTTCCTCGGTGCCAATATTGATGCCATTGGTGTGGCAAGAGATTTTGGAATTGAGGAGAGCAGAGCTGTGAATTACAACTGCGATTCTAAGGGCACATTGCTTAATTATAGTGTTCTTAGTGAGACAATCTCTAAGGTTCGTAAGTGCCCATCATCAGCAGCTATGAATGACATGTTTGAGTCCTGCGATAATTTTGCTTCCATTAGGGCTGACCACGCAAAAAGATCCAGAAAGTGATATAATTCCCTCCAGGAATGGAGGGATTTTATATGGAACTCGATAATAATGATAATGTTGTGCTTCCAGTCGAATGGAGACCTGTAGCTGGCGATGAACGTGTTGCTGTTGATCAGTTTATGACCCAGGCACTTATAGCATACAGAAACAGAATGATTCTCATCGGACTCATAGTAGAGTTTTGTGTTGTGATATTTTCTATTGGTGTAGGACTTACATATGTAGAAGGTGAGCCTTCCACATGGTCTGGAATTTGCTTTGGTCTCGTATGTACAGCGATGAATGTTGCCGCATGTGCATTCTTTTACAAGGGAAGAGCAAAACTTAAAACTCTGGCAGATGAGTGCAAGTATCTTGTTACAGAAATAAATATCACTGACAAGCGAACTCATTCCACTAGAAACGGAACCACATATTACGTGACATTTACTTTCGGTAACGGCGAGAAGTGTGAGGTGAGAACGTTCTCTTCTAATTATGAGAAGGTGTCCTTGGCTTCGAGAGCGATTACCATGAAGTATAACAACGATGATTACTCTGAAGGCGTTTTTGATGAGTATGATGTTGTAATTGTTGAATAAATTGTAGTATTCTTTCTAACAGTAAATTCAGGAGAAGTATTATGGAATACGAATTACTTATTAAGAGAATTAACGAACTGGCAAAGAAAAATAAGACAGAAGGCCTTACAAAGGAAGAAGAGGCTGAGCGTGAGGTGCTTCGTAATGAGTATCGTCAGCGCTTTGTTGGCAGTCTTAGAAGCCAGCTCGACCATACTTCAATTCAGAATCCAGATGGTTCTATCCATAAGTTGGGGAAGAAGTAATTCAAAAATAAATACTAACTCGATTCTTTCTTAACTATTTCTTAACCCCCGTTTGTTAACCTTTCCTTGTAAAATCAAGGAAAGGGATTTTTTTATGGAGAAGAAATTGAGAAAAATCGCATCACTGGTTCTCGCTTCAGCCATGGTGATGTCAACTGCAACAATGTTTGCTGGTTGTAAGAAAAAGGGAGCTAACAGAGAGAAAATTACTGAGGATTCCTTATGGTATAACGCTAAGAAGATTGACCTTGAAATACCATATAGTAAGGATGAGATTTCCCAGGCAATGTTCAATTCACCAGTTTATATTGATGGCAGTATTTATGTTGTTCTAGTTGGTGAGAAGAATTTTAACATTATGGAAGCTCAGAAGGACAAGGATTTTGATTACAATCAGTACATTTTAAATTCTATTTGTCAGTATGATCTTGATGGAAATCTTGTTAAAGAGTACCCAATCGAGAACTGTTTTGATATTGATGCTATCCAGGTAAATAAACTTATGGAAGATGATGGAAGAATCAAAGTGGAGCTTCTTGGTGCCAGTGTAGATTCTCAGTCAACTGCTAACTATTATGGATATTTTGATCCAGAATCCGGAAAGATTGTTGATACATATGAAGTATCCTTTGGCTCTGATGAAATTGCTATGGTTGAAGAGTCAATTAATGTTGGCGATTATGTTGTTTACAGTATATTAGGTTTTTCAGAAGGTGACGAACAGACAACTAAACTTTGCATTGAGCAGGATGGAAAAATCATAAAGACTGTTGATGCAAGCAAGGAACTTGGCAAGCAATATTGGAATGCAGGTGAGTTTATTCCTGTTGATGAGAAGACACTGAGTGTAAATCTTTATGGTGAAGAGGGATCTCAGCGTGTAACTCTTTCTCTTCCTGAAGGTAAGCTTGCTGCTGATAACTCAAACTCAAATCTTGATGATTATTATTTCCAGTCATCACAGAATGGTGTTTCATATGCAGTTGATGATAGAGGAATTTTCAGAATTAATGACAAGTTGGAAGTAGAGTCTGTTATGACTTTCTATAATGCTAACATCAATTCCAGCGACGCAGCTATGTCTCAGGTAACATATCTTGATGATAATAAAATCATTCTTTTTGGTAGCAGTTTTAGTAGTTCAGTTATGCCGGATTCATTTATTTTTATCCTTGATAAGGCAGATAAAAATCCAAATGCAGGAAAGATGATTCTTAATGTTTATTCTTTGAGTACTTCATTGTCTTATTCCCAGTCAGAGGCAATTGTAAAGTTTAATAATGAGAACAAGGATTATTTTGCTGTATGTTCATTCGCTGATGTTGATTATGAAGATGCAATCAGCGGTTCAAATGATGTTTCTGATCAGTTGATGATTGATCTTATTAATGGTGATGGACCTGATATTGTACTTAATGGTGCTTCATATCAGCAGTTCAATAATTCAGAGTACTTTATTGACTTGAAGAAGTACATGGATGGTGAGAATGGTATTGATAAGAGTAAGTATTTTGCATCAGTAATTGATGCTGCAACATGGACAGATGGTGCACTTTATCAGATGCCTATTTCTTTCAGTATTGAGGGTATTGTTGCAAAAGAAAGTGATGTGGGAGCTGGACGTAAGGGCTTTACGTACGATCAGTATAATGAGTTTGTTGACAAGACTTGTAACGGTAAGAGCCCTGTAAACATGGATAAGCTTGAGTTCCTGGTTACATGTCTTTCAGCTGGATCTGCTGAGTATATGAAGGATGGAAAGGTTGACTTTAATACTGCTGAGTTTAAGGATTTGGCTGCATTTATTAAGGATGATATCGTTGAGAATCCTGACTTTGAGGATGAAGGAATGGGCGGCGTGTTTGGTGGTTCTTCTTTTGAGGGCGGAATGTATGATTCAATTATGTCATGTGGTTCATATCTGAGTTATATCAGTGAAGGTAGCGAGACTGTAAAGGTTTATGGTTTGCCATCTGCGACAGAACATGGTCCAAGTGCAGATCTTGTTTCTTCTGTAGCTATTTCTTCCCAGTCTGATGAAGATGCACAGAATGCGTCATGGGAATTTGTTAAGGCGATGCTTAGTGAAGATGTTCAGTCAAGCGAGACAATGGGTAATCCAATTAACAAGGCAGCTTTCACAAAGAAGGCTAAGGATGAGATAGATCTCTATAACGAGGCATATGATATGCTTGTTAATATGGGCATGAGCGCAGCAATGATTAAGATGTATGGCCTTTATACGATTGATGAAGCAGTAGTTGATGATTATGTAAAGGTAGCAGAGTCAGTCGAGACAGTAGATTCAATCGATACATCAGTAGCAGCTATTGTTCTTGAAGAGGTTGATGCTTATTTTGAGGGACAGAAGTCCATCGATGATGTAATTTCTGTACTTAATAACAGAGCTCAGACAGTAGTAAACGAGAGAGCTAACTAATAGCTGGAACTTAACATAAATATAATGCCGTTTCCTTTGTGGAGACGGCATTTTTATTTAAACACTTATTAAGAAAACTTCTTGTATAATTCGGCTTTCAGATATTCGTATCTCAGGCGTTTTTCCTCTTTGGCGAAATGCACTGCGCGTGACTGCTCAGGGTTACTGCTATAATCCAGAACCTCGTCACCAAACTGTTCTGAGGTGAGGTCGAAAGTGTGACCATCAACCACGTTGTAGCAGTGGTAGTTTCCGCCAGGTCTTAATATGCCGCGAACAACTCCTCCGAATACATCCTGAACTAGAAAAGCGGTTATGGAGCACTGGCCAAGGGTCATGTTCTCAGGTGTCCAGTCCTGTCTCATGCGAGGCGCGCAGGTGTCAGCACACCAAATTGTGCTCAAAGCATCGTAAAAATCCTGTGCGTTGTTTATTCCCTTAAGGGAAGGGTCCAGGCAAGGTACGATAGCATCCTGCCACCCATAGAATTTATAGTCTTTCACGTGTATAATGTCCTTCTAATTTGAATTGCTATTTTTATTATAAAGGAACGTATGGAAAAGGGAATTAGAAAATATATAGGAACAAGAAAGTTCTACGCACACGCTATGGCCATAGCGATACCGATGATTCTCCAGAATTTGATTACAAACTTTGTAAGCATGCTGGACAACATTATGGTGGGACAAATTGGAACTGCACCTATGAGTGGAGTATCCATTGCTAACCAGCTGATTTTTGTGTTTAACATCACTGTATTTGGTGGTGTGTCAGGCGCCAGTATTTTTGGTACGCAGTTCTTTGGTAAGAAGGATAAGGAAGGTCAGAAATATACATTTCGCTTCCGTATTCTGATGGCGTTTGCCCTCATAGCGGTTTTTGCTTCTGTGTTTTATTTCGCAGGGAAGCCGCTTTTGTCTTTGTTTATTAGTAAGAATGATGCACCTGAGTTAAGGGCAGAGACTCTGGCCTATGGTCTGGAATATTTAAGGATAATGATAATTGGTCTCATTCCGTTCGCATTTGGCCAGGCTTATGCCAGTGTTGTCAGGGAGTGCGGTGAGACCAAGGTGCCTATGATCGGTTCCATGGCGGCTATCGGAGTTAACCTTGTTCTGGATTATGGACTTATTTTCGGAAAGCTTGGCATGCCATGTCTGGGCGTAAAGGGTGCGGCAATTGCTACCGTTGTGGCGAAAACAGTAGAGGCCCTGGTGGTTATTATCTGGACTCACACAAATTATAAGAGAATTGCCTGTGCGCAGGACCTTTATAAGAGTCTTCGTATTCCTGGTGCCCTTGCACGCAAGATTGTTGTTAAGGGTGTACCTCTCCTTTGTAATGAGTTCCTATGGTCCCTTGGTATGTCCATTATTGCCCAGTGTTATTCTGTGCGCGGTCTGGACGTGGTTGCTGCCCGTAATATTGCTGGAACTATGATTAATCTTTTTAACGTATTCTTTATTCAGATGGGTGCAGCAATAGGAATTATTGTTGGTGCCAAGCTTGGTGCTAACGAACTTGAAGAGGCAAGAAGAGATGCTGATAAACTGAATTTCTTCTCAGTTGCTGTCACCGCAGGACTTACTCTCATAATGATTCCAGTGGCATATGTATTCCCTAAGATGTATAACACAGAGGCAGATATCAGAGCACTTGCTACATATTTCATTTTGGTTCAGGCAATCGCACTTCCTATGTGGTCTTACACTAACGCCTGCTATTTCATATTAAGAAGTGGTGGAAGAACAGGAATTACATTCCTTTTTGATTTTATTTATACATGGGTTGTTATGATTCCACTGGCGTTTGTTCTGGCTAATTTTACAAGCCTTGAGATTCATATGCTCTTTGTGGTAGTAACTTTTTCTGAGATAATAAAAGTCATCGTAGGATATTTCATGGTTAAGAGTGGAATATGGGTTCAGAATATTGTAAAGGGAACGGACGCATGACAAAAAGTGACGTTAAGAAGAAAAATGATCCACCGGTAAGAGGTCTTCTCGAAGAGATTGGAAATGCTGTGACGCATGGTGTGGGCGCAGGTCTTTCTATCGCTGGCTTTATACTTATGCTTTTGAAGTCAGACACTGGACTTAAGATAATGGCGTCATGTTTTTACGGTATAAGTCTTATTGTTCTTTTTCTTATGAGTTGTCTTTACCATGCGTGGAAGACAGGTATATTTGTAAAGAAGCTTTGGCGCAGATTTGATTATAGTTCCATTTATCTTCTTATCGGAGGTTCTTTCGCACCGCTTTGTCTTGTTTACTGGGGCGACATAAAGGGTATTGTAATGTTCTGCATTCAGTGGGCTCTTATTATCGCTGGTGTTACTTTTATTGGCGTCTTTGGTCCTGGTAGATTGAGACCTATCCATTTCGCACTCTACTTTATTATTGGCTGGAGCGGACTTCTATTTATGCCTGGTATGATTAAAAATGATTTGCCGCTCTTCCTTTGTATCCTTGGCGGTGGTTTGCTTTACACTATAGGAATGGTTCCATTTATCAAGGACACTAAGGGTGCGCACTTTGTGTGGCACATATTCGTGCTTGCAGGTGCTTTAACTCACTGGTTTGGTTATTATCTTTTTGTTTTTTAACTAGTTTCTTGGAATTTTCTTAATAATTGAATGTTATCCTCTATAATGAATATGGAGGATAGTATATGAAACTCACGATTACTGATGTTAAGAAAAACTACGAAGAGAAGGAAGTCCTTAAGGGCGTAAATTATACTTTTGAATCTGGTAAGATTTATGGCCTTCTCGGTCGTAATGGCGCAGGTAAGACAACGTTCTTCAATATCGTTAACAAGGATATTCCCGCTGATGATGGCACTATCACATTGGATGATGCGCCTCTCGGTGTGGATGATATCGGTTATGTAGTTTCAACTCCAGTTGTTCCTAGCTTTCTCACAGCACGAGAGTTCTTAAAGTTCTTCATCGACATCAACAAAGATAAGATGAAGGAAGTTCAACGTCCGGATTATTACTTCGATATGGTGGGCATCGGATACGATGACAGAGATAAGCTTCTTAAGGATTATTCCCACGGTATGAAGACTAAGATGCAGGTTATAATTAATGTTATTTCCAACTGTAAGGTGCTTCTTCTTGATGAGCCACTGACAGCTCTTGACGTGGTGGCTGCTGATGAGATGAAGAAGATTCTTAAGAGACAGAAGCAGGATAAGATTATGATCTTCTCTACACATATTATGGAGCTCGCACTCACACTTTGTGATGAGATTGTTCTTCTTAAGAATGGTACAGTTGAGAGACTTAATATCTACGATGACAATGGTGTAAAGCTCGATGATGATACACTTCGTGAGACCATCATTTCTGCTCTTAAAGAGGGTGCCTAAGTATGTTTGATACATTCCGTCACTCTTATCGCGTTCGTCGCGCTTATTCTAAAAACAGTATTATTTATTATCTGAAGAGCATTCCACTTATTGGTAAGCACATATCATCTAATAACTATAGTAGTGGAGCGATTAGCACTGTCGCTAATGTGCTTTATGCACTTAAGTCTATCTTTGGTTTTTGCTTTGGGGAGATAATTTATCTTCTCGTTATTCTTGGCGGCAGCGCAGCCTATGCCGAAGGTGTTGGAACTATGACTGGAAGTCAGGCCTTCATGAATATATTTTTCTTTCTTGCTCTTATTGGGGTACTTCTCAATACTTATGTTTTTGACGTAACTGAGGATAAATACTATTCCATCTATATGCTTAAGATGGATCCACGTGAGTTTGTGTTAAGTGATATGTATTATCGCGTGCTGCGTAAGTTCGTGGGTTACGCTGTCATGTTTACTATTATTTATAGAGTTACGAAAGTGCCTCTGGGTGTGTGCATCATGTTTGTTGCCATGACAATCCTTGGTAAGGGTGTGGGTGCCTATATAAAGTTGCAGTTTGTTAAGAAAAACAAACTTGGTAGCAGTGCTGGATTCCTGGTTTGTGCTGTGGCTCTGATTTTCGCACTTGGCGTGGTGGTAACTTTCCTGCTCAAAATGGTTGTGCCAGTGGCGGTTATCTATGGCGTGGGTGGTGCAATTAGTCTCGCGGGTGCTTATTGCTTTTACAAGCTTCATACTTATGAGGATTATCCTCAGACATGTAAGTATTTTCTTAACGTGGAGACCGTGGTAGGTGCTACTAATAAGGAAAACAATGAGCAAAAGGCGGCGAAAGAGTCCATTAAGGTGGAGGTGTCAGGAGAGGATGCCACAAGTAATAAGGAAGGTTATGCATATTTTAATGATCTCTTTGTGAAGAGACATAGCAAGCTTCTTAAAAAGAGAACCAGAATTATTAGTATTGTCCTCGCGGTTGCTCTCGTGGTGGGTTTGGCATTCCTTTTTGTTGCTACTAGATTCTTTGGTATGGAGAAGATTACTAATATTCCAGTGTTCCTGTATTCCATGCCTCTTGTAATCTATTATCTTAATAATGGTGAGACACTCGCTACTGTAATGTTTATGAATTGTGATAGTGCGATGTTGACTTATAATTTCTACAGAAGAGCAGACGTTCTTCTGGGTGTGTTCAGAAGTAGACTTAAGACGGTTATTAAGTACAACATCATTCCAGCACTCTTGGTGTCTTGCTGTCTTGCTGTGCTATGTGCATTTTCAACCGAGGCAACACATGTGATGACATATGTCTCTATATTTGTATTGTGTCCTGCACTTAGCGTGTTCTTTTCTGTTCACAGACTGGTTGTATATTATCTTCTTCAGCCATATACAGAGGGACTCGAGAAGAAGCGTAGTAGTTATGGTATCGTAAACTACATCACGTATATTGTTTGCTATATGATTTGTATGCAGAATAGCGACATAAAGCTCGCTCCTATGGTATTTACAGGCATTTCAATTATATTCACCGTCATCTATGTATTGGTGGCTCTTGCACTTGTGTATAAGTTTGCGCCTAAGAGATTTATTATCCATAAGTAAAATTGTCAAAAAACAATCATTTACAAAGGTAAACGCCCCGTTATAAAATTGAGAAGTAAGTATTACGAATGACGAACTATATTATCAAATATAGTTGATTTTTAAGGGTAGGTACACGATTAGTGGATATCTTTGTAATTATTAATCTGCTCGGTGGCCTCGCGTTCTTTATGTATGGAATGCATGTCCTCTCCGAGTCTCTTAAGAAAACAGCGGGCGGTAAGCTCGAGAAACTTCTCCGTAAAGCAACTGACAATCCATTCAAGGGCCTGGCAATCGGTGCTGTAATCACAATTGCTATTCAGTCATCTTCAGCAATGACAGTTATGCTTGTTGGATTCGTAAACTCAGGAATTATGGAACTGGGTCAGACAATCGGAGTAATTTTTGGTTCTGACGTAGGCACAACTCTTACAGCCTGGATTCTTTCCTTGTCAGGTATTGATAGTCAGAACAATATCGCATTGCAGCTTTTGCAGCCTAAGAACTTCAGCCTTATATTTGCACTTATAGGAATGATTCTTCTTTCGGCATGTAAGTCACAGCGTAAGAAGGATATCGGTCTTATGCTTCTCGGTTTTGCGGTTCTTATGACTGGTATGACAATGATGAGTGGATCCATGAGTGGTCTTAAGGAAGATGAAGGATTCACAAATCTTCTTTTAAAGTTTGATAACCCTATCCTTGGTGTACTTGCTGGTACTCTTGTAACAGGTGTAATTCAGAGTTCTGCTGCATCCATCGGTATCTTGCAGTCTATGTCTACAACAGGTGCTATCACATGGGGTGTAGCTATACCAATTATCATGGGTGCTAATATCGGTACTTGCGCTACAGCGATTCTCTCATCTTTCGGTGTAAACCGTAACGCTAAGCGAGTAACAGTTATCCACGTAGCTATTAAGGTAATCGGTACAATTCTCTGGCTCGTAATATTCTATGGTGTCAATGCTGTTCATCCATTTGGATTCATGGGTAAGACAATTAACTTTGTTGGTATTGCTCTTTTCCATACCATCTTCAATGCAGTAAATACTATTGTAATGTTCCCATTCCAGAAGCAGCTTGAAAAACTTGCCAGATTTATTGTTAAGGATAGTGAAGAGGACAATGAGTTCCAGCTCGATGAGCGTATCATGCTCACGCCTTCCATCGCCATTAATGAGTGTTCTATCATCATGACTAAGATGGTAAACAGAGTTGAAGAGGGACTTAATAAATCTACTGAAATGCTCCTTGGTGAGTTTGATCGTGAGACATATGATTTTATTGCAGCCAACGAGGACAAGATTGATTCTTATGAGGATCACATTGGTGCCTTCCTTATGAAACTTTCTGCTACTCAGCATTTGTCCGAGATGGATAAGAATAAGTCTTCCAAGATGCTTCAGGCTATTGGAGAATTTGAGCGTATTGCTGACCATGCTTCTTATATGTCTAAGTCTGCTGAAGAGCTTAAGTCTAAGAGTATTCAGTTCTCACCTAAGGCTCAGGAAGAACTCGAGAGTCTTATTGCTGCTGTAAGAGAAGTATATTCTATGGCAATTAAGTGCTATCGCGAAGGTTATAGTGAAGAAACAGCAGATATTGTTCCATTAAGAATCGTAGTTAGTGAGATGTGTGATGCGTTTAAGGCAACTCACGTAGAGCGTTTGTCAGAAGGTATTTGTACAGCAGAACAGGGATTTGTATTTAATGATCTCCTTTATAGCTGTGGACGTATCGCAGATCACAGTACAAATATCGCAGCTATCGTTTATAGATTTAATGCTGCTAATGCAGTATCTGGTTCTTATATGCACGACTTTAAGCAGCATAGAGACAAGGCTCGAGAGAGAGCTTACGAACACTATATGCACAAATACATGCACGTTAAATAATAAAATAAAAAAGCCGATTTTGATAATCGGCTTTTTGTTTGGAGAAATTATTATTTGTGATTATTCTGCGAAGTGTTCCTTTACTAGTTTCACAACAACTCCGCTTAATGCAAAGAGTGCTATAAGGTTAGGGATTACCATGAGACCGTTAAATATCTCAGCGATGAGCCAGAGAAGACCAAGGTTCATTGTGGCGCCTACAATAGCGATAAAAGAATATATAACTAGGAATGGTCTTACGGCCTTATTTCCAAAAACAAACTCTACGCATCTGGATCCGTAAAGTCCCCAACCAATGATTGTAGAGAATGCAAAACAACACATCGCTACTGCTGTAAAAACTGATACCCAACCACCATATGTTGCAACAAATCCAGAGATAGTTAAATTGGCTCCTGCATCATTGCTGCCATATGGCACTATAACGCCACTACAAAGTATTACAAGGGCTGTCAGCGTGCAGATGACGATAGTATCCATAAAAACCTCGAAGATGCCAAATAGGCCCTGTTCTATAGGTTTGTCTGTGTCTGCACATGCATGTGCTATGGATCCTGTACCGAGACCTGCTTCGTTGGAGAATATTCCACGAGATACACCTTTCTTAAGACTTACAAATAATGCTCCAACGGCACCTCCTGTAAATGCTCTAGGGGAGAACGCTCCAACGAAGATTGATTTGAAAACATATGGGACAGTATTGATATTAACTACCACAACGCCAAGCGCAAATAATACGTAAAGGACAGCCATGAAAGGAACAAGACGCTCTGTTACCTGGCCGATTCTCTTAATTCCACCAAGAAGAACCATGGCAACTGCTGCTGCGACAAAAATACCAAGCACAAGGCTAAATTTGGAAACGTCATATTTGTAGTTAGGGGAGAGGCTGGAAATGGCAGAGTTTACTGAAGTCACAATAGTATTAACCTGAGTGGCGTTACCTGTGCCAAATACAGTGAGTATACCGAAAATCGCATAAAGATAAGCCAGCCATCGCCAGTTTTTGCCAAGACCATTTTTGATGTAATACATAGGGCCACCTACATATTCGCCATCTTTATTCTTTTCTCTATAGTGGATTGCAAGTGTAACCTCTGAGAACTTGGTGCACATTCCAAGAAATGCAGAACACCACATCCAGAAAATAGCACCAGGACCTCCAATGGCGATGGCACCTGCAACACCTGCGATGTTTCCTGTGCCTACTGTACCAGCAAGTGCAGTGCACACTGCCTGGAATGGGCTCATACTTCCATCTGCACTTTTCTCCTTGGAGAAAATCTTGCCGATGGTGTTCTTCATAGAGTCAGGGAATTTACGAACCTGGATTACTCTAGTTCTAATAGTTAATAAGATGCCTACACATACAATGCAGATCATAGCAGGCAAGCCCCAGATAAAGCTGTTCAGGGACTCACAAATAGTAGTAAGTTTTTCCATATATCATTTTCCATTCAAAATATTCAACATATGTATGATAACAAAAAATAAGACCGACTCAAAATTCCTTTGAGCCGGTCTTTGAATCTATATATTATATAAATATTACTCGAGATAATCTTCTGGATTGTCAAATCCAAGGCTGTCACACAAGTCGGCAACTAACTCGATGTAATCATAATCATCGCTATCTGAGATTGTTGCAATAATATAATAAACATTGTAACCATCAAGAACAATTGCAACGTTGAGTTCGCCATCGGAGTTGTCAGTAGCAGCGAGGTAGAGATACTCATCGTCACTGTCGAAGCCTGCTTCGATTCCGTACTGATCTTCATACTTCTCATAAAGGTCCTCGTAGAATTCGCAAATGTCTCCGAAATAATCTTCAGCATCGTCCTCATCACGGAACTCTGCGAGGAAAGAAACAAACTGATTATTATCTTCTTTCTTAAGCGCCATAGTTACCTTGGCGATGTCCTTGGCATCTGGCTCGTCAAACTGGAAGTCATCGAAGAAATCTTCAATACCGGACTTAGAATTAATAACTTGATAGGCTCCTTTTTTGATGTCCTTCTTGTTATTGCTTTCGTGCTTCTTGAAGCCGAGATCTTCAATTGCTTCTACATACTCGGCCTGCTTCTTGTTTCTCTTGGCACCATTCTCGAGAATGCTACATCCTGTTAATCCGAGAGTGAATGATGCGACAAGTACTAGTGAAATAATCTTCTTTTTCATAATATATCCCTTCCGTATAAATTATAAATTTTAAAGTGCCTCACTTGGGCTTGTAACCTCTAATGAATCACAGAAATCATCTGTTAAGTCAATATAGTCATCAATATTCTCTGAGGAGCATACCATGATAATGCAAATAACGTCTTTGCCATCAAGATAGCATCCAATTCTTGTTGAGAATGATGAACCATACATCTCGATATCTGCGGCTCCGATATAGTAGTTATCGTCGCTATCGGTAGCTATATCACCATAATCCTTATAGTTATCGAATGATTTCATTCTGTTTTTTATTTCTTTAGAATAATCATCAAAGAAATCTTCTGCAGAATCTTTGCTGCTAAACGAAATAACATAGAAGGCGAATGTACTTTCCATATCATCTGTGGACTTCTGAGAGAAAATTAATGATTTAAAGTCATCGGTGTCTACATCTGTCTCAATCTGCTTGGTAAGTTTCTTGAGTGTCTTGGTGTCATCACTTTTAACATAGACGCCATCCTCAAAATCTCCGTCAGTAGGATTACATTTCTTAAAGTCCTTGTATTCTATTTCTTCAAAACCGGCATCTTCGAGAGCGTTTACATATTTCTTATCAGATGATGAACAAGATGTAAGTCCCAAAGCTAGTGTAAAGGTGAGAATGGTTGCGATAGTTTTTCTGAATCTCATTATCTGTCTCCTTACAATAAATCCTTTGGATTCTTTATATCTATATCCTTACAGAGGTCATCAAGCATGTCAATAAATTGATCGGATTCTTTGTCGTAATTAGCCACGCTTATAAATGTAACTACTTTGCCTTCCTTGATAGCGCACATATATGTGTGGTTGAAGATTGATCCAGATTCAAGTTCTAGTGCCATTGCAAAGTAATCGTCGTCAACTTCAGTATCATAGGAGAAACTGTCATCGGAATATCCAGAATAAAATTCATCGAAGTCCTCGTATGTGTCTACGATATTATCGAAGAGTTTGTCAGCTGTTTTTGTATCCTTCATCTCAAAGCAGTATACGCTAAATGAGTTAGAGGAAATGTGATCATCGAATCCGTACTTCTTTGCAAACAGGACCTTATTTACATTGGATTTCTTAAGGTTGAATGACTTTGGAAGATAACCGATTAGTTCTTTGATGATATCTTCATCATCTGTCTCAGTGAATAAGCCATCTTCCCATGTATCTTCTTCCATGTCTTCAAGTTCATCAAGATACTTTTCAGCTTTTTCTTCCTGATAACCTAATTCTTCAACTGCCTTATATGTTTTATCAATAGTGTTATTTATAAAACTGCAACCTGTCATGGAAATAATTGTTGCAGACGTAAGTGCTACAGCTATCAATTTTCTAATTTTCATCTATCTATCCTCCCGAACAAAGTGAGATAGTGTAATTATAGATTTGATAGCTGGTCAATATTGCTGTGATGTAGTGAAAAAGGGGACGCTATTTACTCTTCGTGAGAGATAATACCGAACCCACTGTTGTTACGGAACTTACCAGGGGTGCAGTTGTACTCTTTACGAAATGCTGCGGTAAAGGCGCTCTGTGATGAGAAACCAAGTGAGATGGCAATGTCTGCCAAGTTATAGTCAGTGTCAGCCAGCATGTGGCGGGCAGTGGTGAGCTTGGCTTTAAGAATGTATGACTTCACGTTATCACCAGTTTCTTTTGAAAAGAGTTTGGAGAAATAGCTTGGGTTGAGCTTCTCGATGTCGGCTAACTGCTTCATTGTGAGAGGCTCATTAAGGTGGTCGTAAATGTAGTCAATTGCATGTCTAACGTGAATGGAGAAAGTGTTGATTTTACGCTGCTCTCTCATTCTTGATGCGAAGTCAATCTGCATTTCTTCGATGAGATCAATTACTTCTTCTGGTGTCTTACTGATGTCTGCACGTCTGATGTAAATATCACTAAGGGTATATGCTTCGTCGTGTGGCATACCTTCGTCAACGCACACTCTAGCAATAATTCCCGCAGACACTACCAGGTGGTAGATGTTATTTCGTACAGGGTTTGTAGAGAGGACGCCCTTGCCCTTATAGTAGTCCTTACGGATTTCCTTAAAGTTGCTTTTTACCTTCTCGACATTACCAAATTTTATATCATCGTAACGGGAAAATTCGCTCTTTATATCCGTACGAATAAATCCCTCTTCCTTATGTGTATATAACTTGTAATTAAGTTCTTTACTAGTGTTCATATCACTTCACCTCATCAATATAGTTACACCATAAATTAACAAAAAATGCAATGGTTTTATAAAAAGAAAGTTCCCGCGATGGTATAATTTTAATAATTACAGTTTAAAAATATCAGAGGTGAATAGTCATGCAGGATTTAAAAGGTAAGTGGGTGCTTATTACAGGTGCCAGCAGAGGAATCGGTAAGCTTACAGCTGAGTTTATGGCATCAAAGGGATGCAACCTTATTCTTCACAGTCGTTCAGTAGAGGGGACAGCTCCAGTTGTAGAGCATGCAAAGAGCCTCGGTGTTGATGCTTATTCTGTAAGTGCTGAGTTGGCTGATATTGAGTCAGTGGATAAGATGCTTGCAGAGATTGATGCTAAGGGAACACCTGTTGATGTAATTATCAATAACGCTGGTCTTCAGATTGGTTACAGAGTTGATTATCTTGCAACTCCTATCGAGGATTATCCTATTAGTTTTGCTGTAAATACTATTGCACCAATGCGAATTGTATATCATTTCCTTCCACGTATGATGGAGCAGGGATTCGGAAGAATTGTTAATGTAACTTCTGGCATTGCACTCGAGGCTGAGCAGGCTGGTTATTCTGCATCTAAGGCTGCTCTTGATAAGGTAACAATCGATCTCGGTTACAAACTTCAGGGTTCAAATGTAATTATTTCCCTTGCTGATCCAGGTTGGTGTAGAACAGATCTTGGTGGACCTAATGCTCCAAACGCTCCAGAGACAACAATTCCTGGAATTCCACTTGGTGCATTCCTTGATGATGGTAAGTCTGGAAGAAGATTTGGAGCACAGGACTTCGCTGGAATGAGTTTGGAGGATGCTTATAATAAGGCTATTTCTACGAATAGCCCATATTAAATTGATATGTAGGGTAAGTGAGTATATAGTCGTGTCATAGTACGCGAGAAGAGGGTGTAACAGGGGGAGTGTTACACCCTCTATTTATATGTATTTTGCATTGAAAAAGGCTGCCTCATACGAGACAGCCTTATATGTACTAATCAACTAAGTTAATGATTAGAGAAGATCTGCTGGAGAATCCTCATCGATCTCCTTGTAGAAGTCTTCCATATCACCAACGATCTCTTCACGATCGTCCTCGCCGCTAGCCATAACCATAACCATGTTTACTACCTTGCCATCGATTGTGATGTCAATGTACATCTCCATGTCATAATCATCAGACTTAAGAGCGAGCTTGAAGTAATCATCATCCTCATCATCTGCGTAATCAACACCGCTGAAGCCACCGTAAACTTCACCCATGCCACCGAACTCGTCCTTCATCTCATCCATGAAGTCCTCAGCTGCGTCAGCATCCTTGAATGTTACAGACAATACGATGAGCTCAGAGCCATCCTCTGTCATCTTCATACCAGCTGTGAGAGACTTACAATCATCAGCATCAATATATGTGAAACCATCGCAGAAAGATTCGATATCAGCCTTCTTGCTTGTAGAAAGATAGAAGCCATCCTCTGTAGCCTCATCCATTCTGTCCTCGATATCCTTATCGCTCTTTACGTGCTCGTATCCAATAGCATCCAATGCCTTAGCATACTTATTGTTTGTTGTAGTAGAGCAGCCTGCAAGTGAAAGCATCATAACAGATGCAAGAACTACAGCAGTGATCTTCTTAGTCTTCATACCCTTTATACCTCCGAAATAAATAAAAAATTGTTTATAACAACGAGATTATATTACAAAAGATTGAATGACTTGTCGATATGCTAAATAAATAATTATTTGTTGTTTTTTGTGATTTCTTTGTTAAGGGTTCTAAATACCACGCTTTCAGGGAGTGCATTTCCTGCTACAGAGTCAGTAACAAACAATGCAAATCCAAGTCCGAGAAGAATGTAGCTAAGGGTAGTGAAGTTCTCATCCTTAATTACAAAATTCTTGTGGTCACGTTTGTTATAGAGAATCTCGACTGGCTCTCCGACTATATATTCTGTGTTCTTGGAAACCATTCCCATATAAAGGGTAGGAGTGCTATCGATTTTTTTCTTACCTGCGATGTAAGAAATGGTAACCTTGTCGTCATTACCAGTAATTACACCTGTAGTCTTTTCCTGACAACGTCCAACTTTGCCGAACACTAGGATTCCGAGCAAAAGTAATATGAAGGCAGGAATAAAAAGGATGGAGTGTCTTTTTGCTTTTCTCTTAGCCATGTTGCACCTCGTAATTATTACTTGAGGGAGTTTTTATATTCGCGCTTATTCTTGTACATGTCCTCGTCGGCAATCTGCATGCAGTTATAAAGATTAATTTCTTTAAGCTTAAGTGGTCCGCAGAATCCTAGGCTGGCATGTAAAGTATATGGCTTGGACAGCTCGATAGACTTAGTAGCAATTGCTCTGAGTACTCTCTCTTTAAAATTGTAGTTATCATTCATATCGTTACTTACAAGGACTGCGATAAATTCATCTCCGCCAATTCTGGCGCAGAAATCTTCTCCCTCGAGACAGCTCTGTATAGCGTTGATTACGGAGACGATAGCGAGGTCTCCTTCAGCGTGACCGTACTTGTCATTAATCTGCTTAAGGTTATCCATATCGATACTTACTAATGTAAGACGAGTATTATCGTTAGCGTCAATTCTTGTGAGCAATGTCTGTATATTCTTCTCGAATCCACGACGGTTGAAGACGTTTGTTAACGGATCGATAAGATACTGACTCTTAATTTTTGACAATTCGTTAAACTCATTTTCCATGATGCTTGACTCGATTGCAAAGGCCAGAGTGTTAAGAAAGTTGATAGCAAATATATTAGGCCATTCGCCTTCTTCCGGCTCAAGAACCAAATAACCATAGGCAGTTGTTCTGAAGTGAATCTGGAATACGATAAAGTATTTTGGTTCATCTTCAAAGAACTGAAGTGGCAATATGTCTTTACGATTAAACTCTATATTAGGGGTTACAGAGTTCTCGTTGATATCCTTGTGCATTATAAGTTTAAGGAAAATCTTATCGGTAAAGATTTTATGATTCTCAATAGAATTGTAATCTTCATCATTTGTATCACAAAGACACAAATAACCTGTTGAACAGTCCAGAGTCTGGAAATGATAATTGGCAACTGTAAGTGCATTTTCTAGTGTAAAACTGCTCTGATAGTCAGAGGAGATACGGCTGGTAGCACGGAGAAGATTATCGTAAAGATGCATCTGCTTAAGAACCTCGATAGCAGTTACTTTCTCCAACAGTTCGCCACATCCACAACTCTCTCTTAAGAGAATTTCATCATTTACATAATTAACTTTCTGAACTTCTTTGCCGGCCCACATATCTTCAATGAGTTCCAAAGCCTTGATGAGAAAATCACTAGGATTTGTCTTGATTGTTGTAATAGGTGGGTTGGATGTACGGCTGTCAGGAGTATCGTCAAAACCACATACACATACATCCTCGGGGATTCGTATACCACGATTGAGTAACTCTTTTATAACAGAAAGGGCCATATAATCGTTGGCACAAATAATTGCCTGTGGTTTATCTTCATCAGGACAGTTATAGAAGTGGTCAACAGCTATAACACCTTTCTCACGCCAGTAGTCGCCCTCAAAAAGGGTGTTAGACTTAAATGCTAGTCCAGCCTCGTTCATTGCTTCGCAGAAACCTGAATATCTAGCAGCTCCATCTTTGATGTTCAATGGACCTGACATATAGCAGATATTGGTGAAACCATGATCTTTAATAAAATGGTTGGTAATTCTCTTGGTTGCCGATTTGTTATCAACAGTTACTGTTGGAAAGTCTGGTACATCTGCTCTAATACTTACAACTGGACATGAAGTCTGTTCTTTAAGTAATGCAAACAGCTCCGTATCCATTCCGTAAATATCAAATGTATCTGGACAGAGGATAATGGCATCATATTCTGAAAGTACAGGGAGGTGGATGATGTTTTTCTCACCCATTTCAAAGAACATATTACGACCATTTGGTCCAACATAAGATCCAAATGATGCAAATTGAATAATATCCAAATTCTTGATTTTGGACTGTTTCATTAATTCTTTGCATACGTCTCTCTGGAAATCTAGGACAATCTCGCCCATAAAGACAGCAATCTTTTTTCTTTTTGTCATGACCTACCCTCTAGAACTTATTGTTAACAGATACTACTAAATAATATAAAATAACGAAGTGCCATTCAATTGCGAAAGGTAAAATATTTATGAACTATTCGTCTCCTGGATGGTAGGTGATTATTGTGTAACACTGTTACAAATATAGAGTTTATAGGGGTTTACGGGTTTGGCTGCTAAAGATCTTACAGTTGGTAATGTTAAGAAGACTATGTTGGTGTTCGCGCTCCCATATTTGTTGTCATGCTTTCTTCAGACTTTCTATGGCCTTGTTGACATGTATGTTGTTGGTCTTTATGACAGTGCATCGGTTACGACTGCGGTGGCGATTGGAAGTCAGGTAATGCACCTTCTTACAGTTATGATTGTGGGCCTGGCAATGGGTGTTACTGTAGAACTTGGTCGTGCTATTGGTGCCCATGACTTTAAGAAAGCAGCACGTGCAGTAGAGACGTCTGTGTTCTTCTTTGTTGGACTGTCATTTGTCCTTATGGTTGCGGTGATTCTCCTTGCGAAACCTCTTACTTTGGTTATGATGACCCCTCTTGAGGCTAGAACTAACACATCTGTTTACCTGATTATTTGCGGCGCTGGCTTGCCATTTATAGTAGCTTATAACCTTATTAGTAGTATTTATCGTGGTATTGGTGACTCCCGTAGTCCGTTGATATTTATTGCTATTGCATGCGTGGTAAATATTATTCTTGATTTCCTGTTTGTTGGTTATTGCGGACTTGGTGCTAATGGTGCCGCACTTGCTACTATCTTGGCACAGGCTGTTAGTGTAGCATTCTCACTCATTATGCTTAAGAAAAAGGGTTTGGGATTTGAGACAAGTAAAGAACGCACACACTTTTATCGTGAGTCATTTAGAAGCGTTATCGGAGTAGGTTTACCTGTCGCTTTGCAGGATGGTTTTATCCAGGTAGCGTTTATTGTTATTACTGTTATCGCTAATAGCCGTGGTCTTATCGTTTCGACATCTGTTGGCGTGGTGGAGAAGATTATTTGCTTCCTCTTCCTCGTGCCATCTGCATTCCTTTCTGCGATTTCTGCGATTACTGCTCAGAACATGGGTGCGGGAAAGAGGGACAGGGCGCGCGAAAGCCTGCGGTTTGGCCTTCTGGTGACAGTGTCATGGGGACTTTTGTGCTTCGTTATTTGTCAGATTATGCCAGGGGTTCTAGTGGGGCTCTTCAGAAGTGAGAGCGAAATCATAACTGCGGGATCCCAGTATCTGCGTGCTTATTCTATTGACTGCGTATTTGCAGCTTTGCATTTTTGCTTTAGTGGATATTTTTGTGGTGATCAGAAGTCTGGAATATCGTTCCTTCACAATTTGATTTCTGTAATATTCTTTAGAATTCCTGGTACTTATCTTGCAGTAAAGATGTTCCCTAATACACTTTATCCAATGGGTCTTGCTGCTCCGATTGGTTCATTTGTATCTTTCCTAATTTGTCTGGGATTCTATTTTTACTATCGTAAGAAGGAAGCTTAATCTTTTTGCTGTTTTGCTTCGGATAGCTGTGAGATTACAATTGCAGTGAACATTACGGTGCAGCCAATTCCTTCTGTTAATGTTGGAACTTCCTTCAGGACAATTGCCGCGGAAATTACTGCAAATACAGATTCGAGACACATGAGGAGAGATGCGGTAACTGGTTCGCAGTGTTTTTGACCGAGAATCTGAAATGTATACGCCAGACAGCAGCTCATAATTCCGGAATATAGAAGAGCAGGTGTGGCAATTTTAATAGATGTAATTTGTGGATTCTCGAATATGAACATGAGAATAAATGATATGGTTCCTGACAGAAGAAACTGAAGAGCAGAAAGTTTTACACCCTCTAATTTGTCATCTGTCTCGCCCTGAGTGAATTTATCAACCAGCATAATGTGAATTGCATAGAATACAGAGCAGCCTAATGCAAACAAATCACCTTTGTTTAGTTCTGTGAGATCCTCTGGATTGATGCATAGCAGGAAAAGACCGACTAGGCCGAGAAAAACACAAAACCATGTAACTGCTGTGATTTTTCTTCCTAGTAATCTTCCGATAATTGGCACGAAGAACATATAAAAGGCTGTAATGAAAGCGATTTTACCAGCTGTTGAATAGTAAAATGCGAACTGCTGAAGGTTACTAGCGATGAAGAAAACAGAGCCAAGAATAAGTCCTTTCTTAATTAATTCACGCGAGAACTTTGGACTTTTGATTAATAGGAAAGCCATGAGAATAACTGCACCGATAAGCGTTCTGATTCCATTAAATGTAAAAGCCTGAATGCTCTCCATTCCAACACTCTGGGCAACAAAAGAAGAACCCCATATTATGGCGGTAAGAAGAAGCATTATAACGCCTGAAGCGGTAGTTCTTGTTTTTGGGTTGTTATCCATAGGGCATTATTGTATCATAAATAGGTTGAAAAAATTCAGGAGGTGAAATCTATGGACAGTTGCGATAGTAAAGGTCGAAGTAGCATCGATGGCGACCAATGGATTTTGCTTCCTTTCGCTGTGAAATAAGGTTCATTAGTTCCCATCGTTTATTTCCGATTACTACACAACTCATGACAAATTAAACCCGTAGTCTGTACTTATTCCGTACGGAGTGTATGTGGTGTGTGTTAACACGCATACATTCTAGCTGTGTGCGCTTAAGGCTAAGGGGAAAAACACTTAGATGAGGTGACAAAATGAACGAGAACATTCAGAAGAATTATGTATTGGAGTTGCTGGAGCTTTTCAAAAGAGAGGAGCTTCCAAAGAATTTGCTTGAACTTCTCGATGAGTATCATGATAGTGATATCGCTGATGCTATCGAGCAGTTATCAGAAGAAGAGCGTCAGAAAGTTTATCCTGTTATTGGACCAGAGAGACTTGCTGAGATTTTCTCATTTATCGAGGATGCGGATGAGTATTTGCAGGAGTTTTCTCCTAAGCATGCTGCCGAGATTATCGAGAACATGGACTCAGAAGATGCGGCTGATGTCCTGGAGGAAATGGATGATGAGTCTGCTAAGCAGCTGGTAGAACTTCTTGATGAAGAAGTCAGCCGAGACATCGAGAAAATCATGTCCTATGAGGATGATGAGATTGGATCAGAGATGTCCACTGATTTTGTAGTTATCAAGCAGGGAATCACAGTCAGATCAGCAATGCAGGAGTTGGTATCTCAGGCAGGTGAGAATGATAATATCCTTACTTTGTATGTTGTGGATGATAAAGAAAAATTCTATGGAGCCATTGATCTCAAGGATCTTATTAGAGCACGTAAGGGCGATGACCTGGAAGAGATAATTAGTACAACTTACCCTTATATTAATGATCACGATCGAATTGATGATTGCCTGGAAAGAATTAAGGATTATGCCGAGGATTCTATCCCAGTATTAGATGAAGAGAGACATATTGTCGGAGTATTTACATCTCAGGATATCGTTGAGGTTGTAGATGATGAGATGGGTGAGGACTACGCTAAGCTCGCTGGTCTTACTGCAGAGGAGGACCTTAACGAGACTACTAAAGAAAGTATGCGAAAGCGTTTGCCATGGCTTATAATTTTGCTCTTCCTCGGTATGTTTGTATCATCTGTGGTGGGAGTGTTTGAAACTGTTGTTGCAGTTCTTCCTATCGTTATTTGCTTCCAGTCATTAATTCTGGATATGGCAGGTAATGTAGGCACTCAGTCACTGGCCGTTACAATTCGTGTCCTTATGGATGAGAATCTTACTGCTGGACAGAAGGTTAAGCTGGTGTTCAAAGAGATGAGAGTTGGACTTTCTAACGGCTTGTTCCTTGGAAGTATGGCTTTTATATTTGTAGGTCTTTATATCTATCTTTTTAAGAACGAAAGTGTACAGAATACATTGTTAATAGCTGCATGTGTTGGTGTGGCACTTATGGTGACTATGATTATTAGTAGTTTTGTAGGAACTATTATTCCAATGTTCTTCCATAAGATTAAGGTCGACCCTGCTGTGGCATCCGGACCACTTATCACAACTGTAAATGATCTGGTGGCAGTTATTACATACTATGGATTATCTTGGCTGTTGTTAATCAATATATTGCAGGTAGTATAAACTAGACAAATATTAAGAGGTTCACACTGATATCAATGTGAACCTCTTTTGTTATCGGTTAAGAATCGACTTTATCTGTTGTCTTACTTCTTAGAGCTTGGCTCATTCTTAAGCATATCTGATGGACAGTCTCTCTCGAGAGCCTCGTAGAATTCCTGATACTCATCGTATACATCATCATCGGATGTAACAACAGCTACAATGATTGAAATTGTCTTAGCATCATCCATGATAATCTCGTAGTACTCGAATTCACCCCATCCATCATCGAAAGCCATTGCAAAGAAATCATCATCGCTGTCAGTCTTGAAGGAATCCTTGTCGTAATACTTCTTAAACTGATCTTCCTGTTCTTCGAGTCCTTCAACGAAGTTCTCGAATGTCTTCTCAGCAGAGTCCTTGTCCTTAAACTTCAAGGAATAAACGATGAACATCTCATTATTATCCTCATCGACTTTTCCACCGACAAAGAGGGAAGACAAGTTCTTAGCCTTTACGCCACTGAGATAGTCATCCTTACACATCTTCTTGATTTCCTTCTCGTCCTTTGTTGTGTAGTAAGTACCATCTTCGAGGTATTCGAGAACATCATCCTCATCGTACTCTTCCATCTCTTCGTAATCGAGATTCTTCAATGCCTTCTCGTACTTGTTTGAACCCATGGAACAACCAGCAAGAGAGAATATCATTGCTCCTGTCAAAGCAGCTGCCAATAATTTTCTAGCCTTCATAATTTCCTCCTTGATTAACTGTAATTATGTCGTTTGTTAATTTTTTTACTTGATTTCATCCTTTACGAGATTTGTAGGACAATCTCTGCCGATGGCCTCATAGAAAGCCTCATAATCATCATAAACATCGTCAGCTTCATAGAAGCTTGCGTCGATATATGTAACAGTTTTGGAATCAGACATGAATATTTCATGGAAACCTCCGCCGGAGTTACGAACGTAACCATAAGCATAGAAGTCATCTCCGTCATCCTGGCCAATCTGGTCTTTGTCATAATATTCTTTAGAAGCTTTATAGGATTTCTCCATGCTCTTTACAGTCTTATCGAATACTTTCTCTGCTTCTGACTTGTTTTTGAATGTGATGGAGTAAACAACAAAATAACCATCATCATCATCTCTTACACCCCAGGACACAGAGGCAACATTCTTTGCCTTTAAGCCACTCATCTGAGTGTATTTGCACATTTTCTTAATCTCTTTCTCATCTTTTGAGGAATAGTAGAGACCATCATCCATATCGTCCTCGATATCATCCATGTCCCACTCTTCCATCTCTTCGTAACCGAGATCTTTGAATGCTTTCTCATACTTCTTGGAACTGCCAGAACAAGCTGTCAGTGAGAGAAGCATAACACCTGTTAATACTGAAGCAATAATTTTCTTAGCTTTCATATGTTTCTCCTTTAAAAATATAGTCACTATAAATTATACAATAAAAAAGACGGTTCCGAAGAACCGTCTTTTATACGTTAAAAATTAGATGATTATGAGTATTTCTCGATTTCTGCAGCTACGCCTTCGATTTCTTTATCGTGAGATTTCTTTGAACGAACTTCATTCTTTACAAGATCAGTAGGACAATCTCTCTCGATAGCCTCGTAGAAAGCTACATAGTCATCATAAACATCCTCAGAATAGCTAAAGTATCCATCGATGTATGTGATTGTCTTAGAATCAACCATGAAAATATCGCTGAAGCTTCCGCTATAGGAGCCTACATATGCCATAGAATAGAAATCATCACCGTCATCCTGACCGAGTTCTTTTTTATCAGCCCATTCCTTGTAATCCTCATAAGACTCATCAAGAGCATCTACGCTCTTCTCAAATGCCTTTTCTGCATCTGCCTTGCTCTTGAATGTTACAGTGAATACTGAATAATAACCGTCATCATCTTCTCTGCCACCGATGGAAATGGAAGAAACGTTCTTAGCCTTTGCATTCTCAATTGGACAAAACTTGCAAAGCTTCTTAAGCTCCTTCTCGTCCTTTGTAGTATAGAAAATACCATCTTCGATATCGTCCTCAAAATCGTCCTCATCGAACTCTTCCATCTCTTCGTAACCGAGATCTTCAAATACCTTCTCATATTTCTTTGCCTTATTGGAGCAACCAGCGAGAGAAAGTAACATTGTAGCTGATAAAATAACTGCAATATACTTCTTAATCTTCATATAAATTCTCCTTTTCTCTTTATATTGCTTAATGCATTACTATCATATTCTTTTTAGAATTGGATTCACAGGGACAAAGAATAATAATTTGAAAACAAACCTATATATGTATTTATTGATTATGTATATAAATATCTACATTGACATTAGTATGCTAAAGTAATATATTTTTATGAAAGCAAGGGCGCTTTGACACCAGTCGAAGTGCCCCTTTTTTGAGCGAAAACGGGAAAAGTTCAGGAGGAATGTATGGAAAACAGTAATCTCAGAAGGATAATTCTCGAAGATGGAACTTCTTATGTTGGCAGCGGCTTCGGCAGCATGTCAGAGAAGAAGTTAGAGTTAGTATTTAACACTTCCATGGTAGGTTACCAGGAAATCCTCTCCGATCCATCTTATACAGATCAGGCAGTCGTAATGACTTATCCAATTATCGGAAATTATGGAATAAATGATGAAGACAATGAGACAAAGGTTCCATCAATTGGAGCACTTATTGTTAGAGACTACGCACCGGAGCCATCAAACTTCAGATGTACACAGACTTTGTCAGAGTATATGGAGAAGTACGATATCGTAGGCGTTCAGGGTGTAGATACAAGAGAAATCACACGTAAAATTAGAAACTATGGTAGCTGTAAGGTTCTTATCACAAGCCCTGATGTAACTCCTGAACAGGGTGTGGAGATACTGAAGAACTGGGATTTTGCTCATGACCAGGTTTCTAGAGTAAGTACAAAGGAAGTTGTTACTTACGATCCAACAAAGATTCCAGAAGATGGTAAGACATTCCATGTAGTAGCAGTTGACTGCGGCATGAAGCTTAACATTGTAAGATGTATGAACGAGCTTGGTATCAAGGTTACTGTTGTGCCTTGGAATACAGATATTAAGAAGGTTGAAGAGCTTAATCCAGATGGTGTTTTCTTAAGTAACGGACCTGGAGATCCTACAGATGTAGTTCCTACTATCGAACTCGTTAAAGCTCTTCACGGCAAGTATCCAGTGTTTGGAATCTGCCTTGGACATCAGATTTTGTCCCTTTCTTATGGTGCTCAGACTTATAAGCTTAAGTTTGGTCACAGAGGTGGTAACCACCCAGTAAAAAATGTAATCACAGATAAGATTGAAGTTACTTCACAGAACCATTCCTTCGCAGTTAAGGATTCTTCAATGGAGGGAACTGGACTCGAGACAACTCACATCAACATGCTTGATAACACTATCGAGGGTGTGTGCCACAGAGGTGACAGAGCATTTAGTATTCAGTATCACCCAGAGTCTGCGCCAGGACCTCAGGATAGTAAGTATCTTTTCGCGCAGTTTATTGAAGTAATGAAGGGAGGTAACCTCTATGCCTAAGAGAACAGACCTTAAGAGAATTCTTGTTATCGGTTCAGGTCCAATTGTTATCGGACAGGCTGCCGAGTTTGACTACGCGGGAACACAGGCTTGTCTCGCACTTAAGGAGGAGGGATACGAGGTTATCCTTTGTAACTCCAACCCAGCTACAATCATGACAGACCCTGCTATCGCAGATAAGGTTTATATGGAGCCTCTGACTCTCGAGTACATCGCGAAAATCATCCGTAAGGAGAGACCTGATGCTATTCTTCCAGGTATTGGTGGACAGACAGGCCTTAACCTCGCAATGCAGCTCTCCACTAAGGGTGTCCTTGATGAGTGTGGTGTAGAACTCCTCGGAACAAGCTTTGATTCTATTGATCAGGCTGAGGATCGTGAACTCTTCAAGCAGCTATGTATTGATCTTGGTGAGCCAATACTTCCATCACTTATCGCTGAGTCCATGGAAGAGGGTGTTGATGCGGCAACTAAAATTGGTTATCCAGTAGTTATCAGACCTGCGTTCACACTTGGTGGTACAGGTGGTGGATTTGCGGACAACGAGGAGGAGTTGCGCGAAATCCTTAAAAACGCTCTCGTGCTCTCACCAGTGCACCAGGGACTTATCGAGAAGTCTGTAAAGGGCTATAAAGAGATTGAGTATGAGGTAATTCGTGACGCTAACGATACTGCTATCACAATCTGTAACATGGAGAACATTGACCCAGTTGGTGTTCATACAGGTGATTCTGTTGTAGTTTGTCCTTCACAGACACTTACAAACAAGGAGTACCACATGCTCCGTGATAGTGCGCTTAAGATTATCCGTGCACTTAAGATCGAGGGTGGTTGTAATGTACAGTTTGCCCTTGACCCTGTGTCTTTCGACTACTACCTTATCGAGGTTAACCCACGAGTTTCACGTTCTTCTGCACTTGCTTCCAAGGCATCTGGTTATCCTATTGCTAGAGTTTCTGCGAAGATTGCTGTTGGTTACAGACTCGACGAGATTCATCTTGCTAACACACTTGCTAGTTTTGAGCCATCCCTCGACTACGTGGTAAGTAAGTTGCCTAGATTTCCTTTCGACAAATTTACTGATGCTAACAATAAGCTTGGCACACAGATGAAGGCCACAGGTGAGGTCATGAGTGTTGGCCGTACAATGGAAGAGTCACTTCTTAAGGGTATTCGTTCCTTGGAGATTGGCGTGTTCCACTTGCACAACAAGATTTTTGATGATAAGTCCACAGAGGACATGCTCGAGTACATTAAGGATGGTACAGATGATCGTATTTATGCCATCGCTGAGCTTCTCCGTCGTGGTGTAAGCCGTAAGGAGATTCACCTTAAGACTAAGATTGATATGCTCTTTATTCGCGTCTTCGATAACATCGTAAAGATGGAGGAAGAGGTTAAGAATAACAAGGGCAATATCGAGACATTGTTTGCTGCTAAGAAGATGGGCTTCTCTGATCTCGAGATTGGTAAGCTCTGGGATATGACAGCTCATCAGGTGTTTGATGTTCGTAAGGAGCACGGTATCTTCCCATCCTATAAGATGATAGATTCCTGTGCATCAGAGTTCGAGAGTTATATTCCTTATTTCTACTCCACATATGAGGGTGAGAATGAGTCTCAGATTGATGCCAAGGAGAAAATTATTGTTCTTGGTTCCGGACCAATTCGTATCGGTCAGGGTGTCGAGTTCGATTACTCTACAGTTCATGCTGTAAAGACAATTCAGGCTTCTGGTTATCAGGCTATTATCATTAACAATAACCCTGAGACAGTTTCTACTGACTATACAACATCTGATAAGCTTTACTTCGAGCCACTTTGTGTAGAGGATGTTATGAATATTATCGAGCTCGAGAAGCCTAAGGGTGTTATCGCTACTCTTGGTGGACAGACTGCAGTTAACCTCGCTGAGCCACTTCGTGAGTATGGTGTAACAATCGTTGGTACTGACTGCGATGCTATCGAGCGTGCTGAGAATAGAGATGCATTCGAGAAGGTTCTTAAGGATCTTAACATCCCTCAGCCAAAGGGTCAGGCAGTTACTAACATCGAGGATGGTGTTAAGGCAGCAGAGGAGATTGGTTATCCTGTTCTTGTTCGTCCTTCCTTCGTTCTTGGTGGTCGTGCTATGCAGATCGTTTCTAAGGAAGCAGACCTTCGTAACTATCTTAAGACAGCCGTTGAGATTGACGTTGATAAGCCAGTTCTCGTAGATAAGTATATCCGCGGTCGTGAGGTCGAGGTTGATGGTGTTTGTGATGGCGTTGATGTATTTATCCCAGGTATCATGGAGCTCGTTGAACGTACCGGTGTCCACTCTGGTGACTCCATCTCCGTTTACCCACCATTCTCCATTAGCGATAAGGTAAAGGGTACAATCCTTACTTATGCTAAGAAACTTGGTCTCGGAATTGGAATTGTTGGTTTGTTTAACATTCAGTTTATCGTTGATGATAATGACAATGTTTATATCATTGAGGTTAACCCACGTTCTTCAAGAACAGTTCCTTTCCTTAGTAAGGCAACAGGCTATCAGCTTGCTGACATCGCTACGAAAGTAATTCTCGGCGAGTCCTTGAAGGAGCAGGGTATCTTTGGTCTCTATCCAGAGGAGAAGGAGCGCTATTATGTTAAGGCACCTGCGTTCTCTTTCTCAAAGCTTAAGGGTATGGACTCTTATCTCTCACCTGAGATGAAGTCTACTGGTGAGGCTATTGGTTACGATGAGAAGCTCCACCGTGCTGTATATAAGGCGCTTATTGCTTCTGGCATTAAGCTTCAGAACTACGGTACAGTTATGGTTACACTCGCTGATGAGGATAAGGAAGAGGCTCTTCCACTTGTTCGCCGATTCTATGAGCTCGGATTCAATATCGAGGCTACAATCGGTACAGCGGAGTTCCTTAAGCAGCATGGTATCAGAACACGTATCCGTCGTAAGCTCTCTGAGGGTTCTGATGAGATTCTCAGATCTATTCGTGCAGGTTATGTAAGTTACGTTATCAATACACGTGCTATTAAGTCTGGTGTTCACTACGAGGATGGTGTGGCTATCCGTCAGTGCGCTACAGAGAATAACGTTACTATCTTTACATCTCTTGATACAACAAGAATGCTTCTTGATGTGCTTGAGGAGCTTACAATTACAGTATCTACAATTGATGCTTAATTGAGTTAATTACTTATAGTATTTACTAGACCGAAGTCCTGTCTGGGGCTTCGGTTATTTTATTTTCGAGAAAATTTTGAGAAATAATGAACTTTTTGATTTTCTGTTCTGCCTTATAGGTATAAAGCTCAAAGAAAGGGCGTAAATATCAGGAGGAACAAATATGTTTGGTTTTGGTAAGAAGAAGGTAGCAAAGAAGGTAGCGGTAGAAGTTGAGGATCCTAATATCGACCCTATCGAGAAGATGGTTATCTATCCAAAGGATGCGACAGAGGAGGAAAAAGCAAAACGCTATATGTATGCGAAGATGCTTTATGAGGGCGCACAGCGTATGAAAGAGATGGGGCTAGATGATATTGAAATCCGTACTCCAAATAGTAATATTTGATTTGGTTTACATAGAATGAAAAAAGGTGAGTTTCAAAACTCACCTTTTTAGTGCCAAAACGAAATTTTATAGTATAATGGATGCGGTAATTAACGTTTGTCTGAAAAGACAAAGAGAGGATTATAGATGGGTATTTTTGATCGTTTTAAGAAAAAAGAGAAGACACCACCAGAGAAGAACGTAGTTATTGGTGTTTATCTTAAAAAAGAAAAATCTACAATGAAGAAGATGTATGGTAAGGATGCTTTTAAGGCTGAGAAGCTCAGAACAAGAATTGCTGCTACTATCATCAGACTTAACTTTGCTAAGGTTAGACTTACAAATAAGAACTTCCAGCGTGGAAGAAGAATTGAGAAGTCAGCTGACATGGTTTATCCACTTCCACTGGCTATCGATCCTAAGATTCTCGAGTTCGGAAGAGAGTATTACTTCACAATGGAGAACGGAGTTGTAACTAAGGTATCTCCAGTAAACGGTAAGATGAAGACTAAGCCTTCTACATATGATAAGGAAAAGGCAAAGAAGAAGTCTAAGAAGAAAAAGTAATATTATTTAAGTTGATTATAGGGCGCTTCGGATAATTCCGGGGCGCTTTTAAAGTGTCCCAAAAATGGGACAGCCTCTGTATTACAATTAAGGCATATAACAAAGAGACCTTTATAAATGTCAGGAGGGAACCATATGTTTATCATTGCTTTAATTATTTGTTTTCCAATTGCTTTTCTTGCAGAAGTTAATAATCGTAAATATTGATTGGAGGAGTTTATATGGAAAAGATTTATATTACTATTACAGGGACACAGTTTAGACATGGTTGTGACTGGCTTCGCAGAGGAGACATTGTAAGACTTGTTAAGGAACCGGACAATAAGTATGATAATGAGGCTATTAAGGTGGTTGTAGAACCCTTTGGAACTATCGGTTATGTTGCTAATAGTACGAAGACTGTTATCGGTACGTGTTATAGTGCTGGCAGGCTATATGACAAGATTGGAGATGAAGCTGAGGCTAAGGTTAAATACGTTCTTGACGATTCAGCTGTGGTGTGTAAAGTTAAGGTGTAATTGACGATTAGGGAAGTTTTTTAATATGAGAATTTTTGTGGGTGATATAACAACACTTAATTGCGATGCGATTGTTAATGCAGCTAATTCTTCACTTCTTGGTGGAGGAGGAGTTGATGGTGCGATTCATCGTGTCGCTGGACCTAAGCTGGTAGAAGAGTGTATTACGATTCATGGATGTGAGACTGGTGATGCTAAGATTACACTTGGTTATAATCTTCCTGCTAAGCATGTTATCCATACGGTTGGACCAATTTATAGTGGTGATAATTCAGATCCAATTAAACTAGCATCATGCTATAAGAGATCTCTCGATGTTGCTAGAGAGAATGGGTTACATAGCATTGCATTCTCTGCAATTTCCACTGGAGTATACGGATATCCGCTTAAGGCAGCGACGGAGATTGCTGTTAATGCGGTAAGAAAATGGCTTAATGAGAATCCTGATTATGATATGGATATTACGTTCTGCTGCTTTAGTCAGAGAGTAGCTGATGCGTATGCAGAAGTACTTAATATGTAAAGTAAAATATCAAGAAAATTTATTCTTGACACTTATAGCTAGTAGGATTATATTATCTGCGTAAGAAGCAATGGCGCTTTGGATGTATTTCCAAAGTGCCTTTTTATTTTTCTACATGACTATTTGAGAAGCAATGGCGCTTCGAGTTTTCAGTAACTCGAAGTGCCTTTTACTTTTCAAAGCGTAAAACGAAAGGAGAATGGAAAAATGGAAAAAATCCCAGAACTTTATGGAAGTCTTGTATTTAATGACAAGGTAATGAGAGATAAGCTCCCAAAGGATATTTACAAGGCTCTCAAGAAGACAATCGAGAAGAACACACACCTCGAGCTTGATGTTGCTAACGCAGTAGCAATCGCTATGAAGGAGTGGGCAGTAGAGAATGGTGCTACACACTTTACTCACTGGTTCCAGCCACTTACTGGTACTACAGCTGAGAAGCACGATTCCTTTATTAATCCAGTAGGAAACGGTGAGATCATCATGGAGTTCTCTGGTAAGGAACTCGTTAAGGGTGAGCCTGATGCTTCTTCCTTCCCATCTGGTGGTCTTCGTGATACATCTGAGGCTAGAGGTTATACAGCTTGGGATCCATCAAGCTATGCATTTATTAAGGATGGCACACTTTGTATTCCAACAGCATTCTGTTCTTACACAGGTGAGGCTCTTGATAAGAAGACTCCACTTCTCAGATCTATGGATGCTCTTTCTAAGGAAGCAACAAAGGTTCTTAACCTCATCGGTGCAACAGATGTAGAGTCTGTTACAACAACTGTAGGTCCTGAGCAGGAGTACTTCCTCATTAATAAGGAAGATTTCGCAGCACGTCGTGACCTTCTCTTCACAGGTAGAACACTTCTTGGTTCTATGCCTCCTAAGGGTCAGGAGATGGAGGACCACTACTTCGGTACAATTAAGCCACGTGTAAGTGCTTTCATGCACGACCTCGACTTAGAGCTCTGGAAGCTTGGTATTCCAGCTAAGACAAAGCACAACGAGGTTGCTCCTTGCCAGCACGAGCTTGCTCCAGTATTTGATACAACTAACGTTGCTGTTGATCACAACCAGCTCACAATGGAAGTTATGAAGAAGGTAGCTGACAAGCACGGTTATGTTTGTCTCCTTCACGAGAAGCCATTTGCAGGCATTAATGGTTCTGGTAAGCACAACAACTGGTCCATGAGCACAAATACAGGTGTTAACCTCCTTGATCCAGGTAAGACACCTGCAGATAACGTAAAGTTCCTCGTATTCCTCGCAGCAGTTATTAAGGCTGTAGATGATTATGCAGATATGATGAGACTTTCTGTAGCTTCTGCTGGTAACGACCATAGACTTGGTGCTAACGAGGCTCCTCCAGCAATTATCTCTATCTTCCTTGGTGATGAGCTTACAGCAGTTATCGATTCTATCGAGAATGATACTTTCTTTAGCAAGGCTGATAATGTAACAATGGAGATGGGTGCTAAGGTAATCCCACACTTCACAAGAGATACAACAGATCGTAACAGAACTTCACCATTCGCTTTCACAGGTAACAAGTTCGAGTTCAGATCCCTTGGTTCTTCTGCTTCCGTTGCAGACCCTAACGTAATTCTTAATACAGCAGTTGCTGAGGTTCTTTCTCAGTTCTCTGCAGAGCTTAAGGATGTATCCGCTGATGAGATGGATGCTGCAGTTCATGCACTTATTAAGAAGACAATCATTGAGCACAAGAGAGTTATCTTTAACGGTAACGGTTACTCAGCTGAGTGGGTTGAGGAAGCTGCTAAGAGAGGTCTTTATAACCTCCGTTCTACACCAGAAGTACTTCCTACATTCCTTGCTAAGAAGAATGTTGACCTCTTCACAAGCCACGGTATCTACACAGAGTCTGAGATTCATTCTAGATATGAGATTATGCTTGAGAACTACTGCAAGATTCTCCACATCGAGGCTAAGACAATGAAGGATATGCTCTATCATGACTTCATGCCAGCAGTTTCCCTCTATGCAGATTCTCTTACAAATTCCATCATCTCTAAGAAGAGCGTTTCTGAGGCAATTAAGACAACAGCAGATGAGAAGATGCTCGCTAAGATTGTTGATCTTTATGAGGAACTCTCAGTTGTTACAGAGAAGCTTGAGGCAGATATCGCTACAGCAGAGGCTATGGATGATCTCCTTGCTACTGCAAACTTCTATCACGAGACAGTTATGGGTGATATGAACGATGCTCGTAAGATCGCAGATACAATCGAAGAGTATCTCCCAGAAGATTGCATCCCTTATCCAACATACAGCAAGATGTTGTTCTATGTTTGATAAGTAAACGGTTCGCTAAGAAGCGACAACTTATTTAACCGTTTTTCATTTTCCATATATTCATACGCAAAGGCGCGTTACTTTTCCCGGAGTGACGCGCCTTTGTAAATGGAAAAAGAAAAATAAAAAGGAGGAAAAGAAAAAATGACACAGGAATTATTAGACGCAATTAATTCCGAAGTATTCGGAGTATGGTTCCTTATCGGAGCTGCGTTGGTATTCTTTATGCAGGCTGGTTTCGCTATGGTTGAGGCTGGTTTCACAAGAGCAAAGAATGCCGGAAACATTATTATGAAGAACTTGATGGACTTCTGTATTGGTACAGTTTGTTTCATCCTTTTGGGCTTCGGCCTTATGTTATCTGAGGATTATGTAATGGGTCTCTTTGGTAAGCCTAATCTTCAGATCCTTACTGATTTTTCAGGATTCATGAACAGTGGTAATGCTTCTGCATTCGTGTTCAACCTTGTATTCTGTGCTACAGCAGCTACAATCGTTTCTGGTGCTATGGCAGAGAGAACAAAGTTCATTTCTTACTGTATCTATTCAGCTTGTATTTCCCTTTTCGTATATCCAATCGAAGCTGGTTGGGTTTGGAATTCACAGGGATGGCTTGCAAAGATGGGATTCATTGATTTCGCTGGTTCTGCAGCAATCCACACAGTTGGTGGTGTAGCCGCTCTCATCGGTGCTTGTATCCTTGGACCTCGTGTTGGTAAGTATGTTAGAGATGAGAATGGTAAGGTTGTTAAGGTAAACGCTATCCTTGGTCACAATATCGTAATTGGTGCTCTCGGATGCTTCATCCTCTGGTTTGGATGGTATGGATTTAACGGTGCAGCTGCTACAGATGGTCCTCAGCTCGCAGCAATCTTCATGACAACTACAGTTGCTCCTGCTGTTGCTACAGTTGTTACACTTATTTACACATGGCTCAAGAATGGTAAGCCTGATGTATCTATGTGTTTGAACGCTTCTCTTGCTGGTCTTGTAGGTATCACAGCTGGTTGTCACACAGTTGACGTCGTTGGTTCAATCGTAATCGGTGCAGTTGCTGGTCTCCTTGTTGTATGGGTAGTTGAGTTCCTCGATCTTAAGCTCCATATCGATGATCCAGTTGGTGCTTGTGGTGTTCACCTTGCTAACGGTATCTGGGGTACACTCGCTGCTGGTCTTTTCTCTACAAGTAAGGCTTCTGCTGGTATTGATGGTCCTATCTATGCAGCAATTCACGGTGGTGATATCGCTGCTGGTTGGAAGGTATTCGGTGTTCAGTGCCTTGGTATCGCATGTATCATTGCTTGGACAGCAGTAACAATGCTTATCGTATTTATGCTCATTAAGAAGACAATTGGTCTTAGAGCTAGCAGAGAAGATGAGATCGAAGGTCTTGATATTACAGAGCATGGTCTCCCAACAGCATATGCTGGTTTTGCTCTTAAGCCACAGGCTATTATCGAGGGTGAGAACGCTCCAGTTATGGTAACAGGTGATACACCAGTTGCTGAGGCAGTTGAAGTTAAGGCAGTTCCTACATTTGATGCAGTTACTACAGATGCTGAAGGTCATACATTTACAAAGATTGAGATCATCTGTAAAGAGGCTAGACTCGATGCTCTTAAGAATTCTCTTATGAACATTGGTATTACTGGTATGACAGTATCCCACGTTCTTGGATGTGGTGTTCAGAAGGGTAGACAGGAATATTACCGAGGCGTTGCTGTTGAGGCTTCTCTCCTTCCTAAGATTCAGGTTGATATCGTTGTATCTGCAGTTCCTGTAAATGATGTTATTGCAGCAGCTAAGAAAGCTCTCTACACAGGTCACATCGGTGATGGTAAGATTTTCGTTTACAACTGTCTTGACGTTGTAAAGGTAAGAACTGGTGAGACAGGTTTTGCAGCTTTGCAGGATGCTAACTAATTAAAAATCAATATTGATTCACATTTGGTAAAGACGGCCCCGTTTATTCGGGGTCGTTTTTTGTTATTATATGTTTAGTTTGTATTTGGGGAGAGACATAATGAAACTAAGAAATTTAATTGCAGGCGTAGTTATTTTAGCTACGGTTTTTTTATGTAGTTGTAGTAAGAAAGCGGAAACAGCTAAGGAGAAACCAGAAGTAACCATAGAGAATGTAATCACTATTTTGGAAGACCAGGGTTATATTAAGGGAAATACTGGCGTTAATCAGATTGGTCGAGAGGATGGAGTTAAGACATATGCCTTAACTGATAAAACTGAAGACCTTAATTGGTTCTTGAAATTTAATTATTTTCTAGGCAATAAACTTAATGTTGATGATATGTCATCGATTCTCGTAGCTAATATTAGTGATGGTGAAAAGCAAGATAGAAACAGCTATAACCTGTATGTTATTGAGTTTAATGATGATGACATTGCCACCTCAGAATATGACTATGTAAAGCGCTACTGGTCAGATGTTGTGAAGAGATATGATCAAATAGAACTAACAGCAGACGGTATCAACAAAGATTATGACGCCGATAATGAGTATGTTGCTGTTGCCCAGTTTACAGCATCTAACGATCTTCACACTGAAGTGTATGGTTTGTTATGTGATAACAATATTATTGTCTTTTATACAGTCTCATGTGTTGGAGATGACTATGAAAAGTATGTCGATAATGCAGATGAAATCTGTGAAGAATTAGGTATAAAAAAGCCAGGTTCATTATTTGAGTAAATATATAGAATATCCAAACGTTATCTTTATATTTAATTAACTCTTTGCTTTTAAGATGTAACCATCAAATTAGGAGAATAGAAAAATGGCAATAAAGAAACCTTTTAAGATGAAAACCACTAACGGCACACTTACTTGTTCGCAAAGTGAGACTGGTGTCTACACTTTCGAGGGCCGTCGTCGCCTGACACGCAAGGAGAAAAAAGCGGGTGTCACAGTCGACGAGGAAAAGATTGTGCTTACCTTTAAGGTTGGTGTTCCTGATGGCTTTAAGTGCGCACACATGACCGTGGTTCGAAATGGTGACGTGGACGAGTTAATGGTCAAAGAGTTTATGACACAGATTGATAACGTGATCCTTGATGAAGAGATAGTTTTCTTCAGAGTTTCTAACCAGGAAATGGGTAACGACGAGGAACTGGCTACAGCACTTCGTAAGGCAGGTTTTGTGCAGGATAATAAGGATCCAGACATCATGGAGTATGAGCAGAATCTTATTGATTTTGGTGCAGTTTGGATGTCACTTGGATGTTCTCTTGGTGTAATTTTTGGAATCCATTATGGTATGCAGTATATGGCGATATTTATTGGAGCAGGTCTTGCTATCGGAGGTGGACTTTCTGCTTCAACACGTAAGAAGAGAGCAGAGCTTAAAAGGGCTCGCGGTTATAACATTACTAAGGCAAAAACAGAGTGATTCTGTGCTACAATACATCGGTATCATAAAGATTAGAAGGAAGCTCTTATGAAGAAAAGAAAGATTATTGCGGTTATTTTGACTATTGCAACTCTTATTGGTGCGGTTTCATGCGCACAGGAAGAAAGCAGTAGCAGAAGAAGAAATAAAAAGAAGAAAAAAGAATCTAAGATAGAGAAGACAGAAGAGACTAAGGCAGCAGAAACTACTGCTGGAACTGAAGCGGAAATAGTTTTTGAGACAGAAGCTGCAAAGACATATCCTGCAAGTAATAACTTTCAGGTAAATGCCGGAAGTGATTATAAAGGTCTTGAGTTTTATACTGACAGCACTTTTACTGAAGTAGCAGCTGGCTATCGTCCAAATGCAGATGGAATTTATATTAAGTTCCAGACATGTAAGTTTTACGATAAGGATGCTTGCTTCTATGTTGACGTAAAGATTAACGGAAATCTTATTGTTGATGATCTCGAGGGAACAGTTAGGGATCCGATTGGTACAGATTGGGGTGATATTTCTCTTACTGGACCAATTCCTGCAGGTGACTATGAGATTATTATTACTGGATTTGATGGCTATATTTTTGGTACAGCATATTTCACAGTTGAATAAGTCTTAAGAAGCGTTATTTATAATATATAAATAAAATTAATTTTATTGACAAACAAAAATAGCTTGTATAGTATATATGCAGCATAACGACAAAGGTGTCGGTGGGCTTTTTTTGAGCCCCCCGACACCTTTTTTTATTCCAAAATCTGGAACGGGAAAGTGTGAATATTATGGTAAAGTACGTTTTTGTAACAGGAGGAGTCGTATCAGGCCTAGGTAAAGGTATCACTGCCGCGTCACTGGGAAGACTATTAAAGGCAAGAGGATATCACGTTACTATGCAGAAGTTTGACCCATATATCAATATGGATCCAGGAACAATGAATCCTATTCAGCATGGTGAAGTATTTGTTACTGATGATGGTACTGAGACAGACCTCGATCTTGGTCACTATGAGAGATTCATTAACGAGAGTATGAACTATAACTCTAACGTTACTACAGGTAAGATTTACTGGTCAGTTCTTAACAAAGAGCGTCACGGTGATTATGGTGGAGGAACAGTTCAGGTAATTCCTCATATTACTAATGAGATTAAGGATAGATTCCATAAAGCAAAGGAAGGCGATCCAGATACAATCTCTATTATCGAGATTGGTGGTACAGTAGGTGACATCGAGTCCCAGCCATTCCTTGAGGCTATAAGACAGTTCCAGTCTGAAGTTGGACGTGAGAATGCGATTATTATTCAGGTAACATTGATTCCTTATCTTAAGGCATCAGGAGAGATGAAGACAAAGCCAACACAGATGTCTGTTAAGGCACTTCAGTCCATGGGGATCTGGCCAGACATTCTCGTATGTCGTTCTGATTATCCAGTAGATGATCATATGAGGGCGAAGATCGCACAGTTCTGTAATGTTAAGAAAGAGCATGTTCTTCAGAATCTTGATGCTAAGTCTCTTTACGAAGTTCCACTCATGATGGAAGAAGAGAATTTGGCTGGTGCGGTATGTGAGTGTCTTAATCTTCCTTGCCCAGAACCAGATCTAACTGAGTGGAAAGAGATGCTTAATGGTCTTTATAACCCAGAACATAATGTAACAATCGCACTGGTAGGAAAGTATATTGCGCTCCATGATGCATATCTTTCAGTAGCAGAGGCTCTGAAGCACGCAGGTATCGCTAACAAGGCAAACGTTAATATCAACTGGATTGATTCAGAAGAGATTACTGCAGAAAATGTTGACGATATTCTATCAAGCGCTAACGGAATTCTTGTTCCAGGTGGATTTGGACATAGGGGAACAGAAGGAAAGATTCTTGCTATCGAATATGCGAGAACACATAAGATTCCTTTCCTTGGTCTCTGCCTTGGAATGCAGCTTAGTATCGTAGAGTTCGCACGTAATGTTCTTAAATTAGAAGATGCTTCCAGTATCGAGTTTGATCCGGATACAAAGAATCCTGTGATTCATCTTATGCCAGATCAGGAAGGCATCACAGATATCGGAGGTACATTGAGACTTGGCGCATATCCATGTGAATTGTTAGACAACTCACTCGCGTACAGTCTCTATGGTACTAAGAATATTTCAGAGAGACATAGACATAGATATGAGGTAAATAACGATTACCGTCAGGCACTTACCGAGAATGGTCTTATTCAGTCAGGCCTGTCACCAGATGGAAGAATCGTTGAGATGGTAGAGCTTAAGGATCATCCTTTTTTCATTGCCACCCAGGCACATCCAGAGTTTAAGTCAAGACCGGATGTTCCACACCCATTGTTTAAGGGTCTCGTAAGTTCAGCACTTAAGCATCACGTACAGATGTACAGCAAATAATACGTTAAAAACTTCTACGTAGTATGAAGGAGGAAAATATGGAAAATCAGTTTGAAATGAGCAAGAACCAGGGACTTTACAGTCCACAATTTGAGCACGATAACTGCGGTATCGGTGCAGTGGTTAACATCAAGGGCAAGAAGAGCCACCAGATCGTTGACGATGCGCTCAAAATTGTAGAGAACTTGGAGCACAGAGCAGGTAAGGATGCTGAGGGAAAGACCGGTGACGGTGTTGGTATTCTTACACAGATTCCTCACAAGTTCTTTAAGTCAGTATGTAAGAAGGAAGGAATTGCTATCGGCGGTGAGAGACAGTACGCTGTAGGTATGTTCTTCTTCCCACAGAATGAGCTTAAGAGAGCACAGGCTAAGAAGATGTTCGAGGTAATCGTAGCTAAGGAAGGACTTAAGTTCCTTGGTTGGAGACAGGTTACTACATATCCTAATGTCCTTGGTCAGAAGGCTATCGATAATATGCCATCTATCTGGCAGGGTTTTGTAGAGAGACCATCCTGGGCAAATCAGGATATCGAGTTCGACCGTAAGCTCTATATCATCAGACGTGTATTTGAGCAGAGTTCTAATAAGACTTATGTTCCATCCCTTAGCTGCAGAACAATCGTATATAAGGGTATGTTCCTTGTAGATCAGCTTCGTACTTTCTTTGCTGATCTTCAGGATAAGAATTATGAGTCAGCCATCGCTATGGTTCACTCCAGATTCTCCACCAACACAAATCCATCCTGGGAGCGTGCACATCCTAACAGAATGCTCGTTCATAACGGTGAGATTAATACTATCAAGGGTAACGCAGATAAGATGCTTGCTCGTGAAGAGACAATGCATACAGATGCATTCACAGCTGAGGATATGACAAAGATTCTCCCAGTTATCTCTTCTTCCGGATCTGACTCCGCTATGCTTGATAACACACTCGAGTTCCTCCTCATGTCTGGTATGGAACTTCCACTTGCTGCTTCCATCCTCATTCCTGAGCCATGGGCACATAACGATACAATTTCCCAGGAGGGAAGAGACTTCTATCAGTACTACGCTACAATGATGGAGCCATGGGACGGTCCTGCTTCCATTCTCTATTCTGATGGTGATGTAATGGGTGCTATTCTTGATAGAAACGGTCTCCGTCCATCCAGATACTATGTAACAGATGACAACAGACTCATCCTCTCTTCTGAGGTTGGTGTACTTGATATTGATGAGGCACACATCCTCACAAAGGAGAGACTCCACCCAGGTAAGATGCTCCTCGTTGATACTAAGGAGGGACGCATCATTTCTGATGATGAGCTCAAGGCTAGATATGCTCATAAGGAGCCGTACGGTGAGTGGCTTGATTCCAACCTCCTTACACTTAAGGATGTTAAGATTCCTAACCACAAGGCACCTTCCTTCGAGACACCAGAACTCATGAGACTTCTTAAGAGCTTTGGTTACTCTTATGAGGAGTACATGGAAGAGATTGAGCATATGGCTCTTAACGGTAGTGAGATGATCGGCGCTATGGGTGTTGATACTCCACTTGCAGTTCTTTCTAAGGAACATCAGCCACTCTTCAATTACTTCAAGCAGCTCTTCGCTCAGGTTACAAACCCACCTATCGATGCTGTAAGAGAGAAGATCGTTACATCTACAACAGTTTATGTTGGTAAGAACGGTAATCTCCTTGATGAGAAGCCTGAGAACTGCCACGTAATTAAGATTGAGAACCCAATCCTTACAGACCTCGACCTCATGAAGATTGCTTCCATGAATAAGCCTGGCTTTAAGGTTGCTAAGGTTTCCATCCTTTACTACAAGAGCACTCCAATCGATACAGTTCTTGAGCACCTCTTCGTAGAGGTTGATAAGGCATATTCAGAGGGCGCTACAATCCTTATCCTCTCCGACCGTGGAGTAGATGAGAACCACGTAGCAATTCCATCCCTCCTCGCAGTTGCTGCAGTACATAAGCATTTGGTACAGACAAAGAGATGTACAGCGATGTCACTCATCCTTGAGTCTGGTGAGCCACGTCTCGTTCACCATTTTGCTACACTCCTTGGTTTTGGTGCATCTGCAGTTAACCCATACCTTGCTCACGCATCCATTGCAAAGCTTATTAAGAACGACATTCTTGATAAGGATTACTACGCTGCAGTTAACGATTACGATAAGGCAATCATCAGCGGTATCGTTAAGATTGCTTCTAAGATGGGTATCTCCACAATTCAGTCTTACCAGGGTAGTAAGATGTTCGAGGCAATCGGTATTGCTTCTAGCGTAATTGATAAGTATTTCACAGGCGTTGTAAGCCCAGTTGACGGTATCACACTTGAGGATATCGCAGAGGCTTCAGATAAGCAGCATTCTAAGGCATTTGATCCACTTGGACTTGCTACAGATATGGCTATTCCATCTGCAGGTCGTCATAAGATGAGATCTCAGGGTGAGCTCCACAGATACAACCCTAAGACAATCCACATGCTCCAGAAGTCCACACGTGATGGCAACTATGATGAGTTTAAGCAGTACACATCCATGGTTGATGCTGAGTCAACAGGTTATCTCAGAAGTCTTATGGACTTTAACTATCCAGAAGCTGGTATCCCACTCGAGGAAGTTGAGAGTGAGATGGATATCGTTAAGAGATTTAAGACAGGTGCTATGTCTTACGGTTCTATTTCCGGTGAGGCACACGAGGCACTTGCAATCGCAATGAACCACCTCCAGGGTAAGTCAAACTCCGGTGAGGGTGGCGAAAGTGATGAGCGTCTCGAGTCTGCAGGTACAGACCACGACAGAAGTTCTGCAATCAAGCAGGTTGCTTCTGGTAGATTCGGTGTAACAAGCCGTTACCTCGGATCCGCAAGAGAGATTCAGATTAAGATGGCACAGGGTGCTAAGCCAGGTGAGGGTGGACACCTCCCAGCTAAGAAGGTTTACCCATGGATTGCTAAGACAAGACACTCTACACCAGGTGTATCTCTTATCTCTCCTCCACCTCATCATGATATTTATTCTATCGAGGATCTTGCGCAGCTCATTTACGACCTTAAGAACGCTAACAAGAACGCACGTATCTCTGTTAAGCTCGTTTCTGAGGCAGGTGTAGGTACAGTCGCTGCAGGTGTTGCAAAGGCTGGTGCACAGGTAGTACTTATTTCCGGTTATGACGGAGGTACAGGTGCTGCTCCACTTAGTTCTATCCACAGCGCAGGTCTCCCATGGGAGCTTGGTCTTGCTGAGACACATCAGACACTTATTTCGAACGGTCTCCGTCAGAGAGTAGTTATCGAGACAGATGGTAAGCTTATGAGCGGACGTGACGTAGCTATCGCAGCTATCCTCGGTGCAGAGGAGTTCGGCTTTGCTACAGCACCACTCGTAACTCTCGGATGCGTAATGATGAGAGTATGTAACCTTGATACATGTCCAATGGGTGTTGCTACTCAGAACCCTGAGCTCAGAAAGAAGTTCATCGGTAAGCCTGAGTATGTTGAGAACTTCATGATTTTCGTAGCACGTGAGCTCCGTGAGTACATGGCTAAGCTCGGTGTAAGAACAATTGATGAGCTCGTTGGTAGAACAGACCTCCTTAAGAAGAAGGATGGTCTCGAGGGTAATGCAGCAAAGATTGATCTTAGCAACATCCTTGCTAAGACACCTGATACAGACTGCACATTCTCTGCTGAGCATATTTATGACTTCCAGCTCGAGACAACTAAGGACGAGGCAGTTCTCCTTAAGGATAAGAAGATTCTTAAGGCAATTAAGGATGGTACACCTACTACAGCAGATGTTGAGATTGTTAATATCGACAGAACATTCGGTACACTTCTTGGTGCTGAGATTACACGTAATCATCACGAGGGTCTTCCTGAGGATACAATCTCCATTAACTGTAAGGGTGCCGGTGGACAGAGCTTTGGTGCATTCATCCCAAGTGGTCTTACAATGACAATCGTTGGTGATGCTAACGACTACCTTGGTAAGGGCTTGTCCGGTGGTAAGATCGTAGTTAAGGCTCCAGAGAACGCTGGCTACGAGGCAGAGGATAACATCATCGCAGGTAACGTTGCACTTTATGGTGCTACTTCCGGTGAGGCATATATCGCAGGTAAGGCCGGTGAGAGATTCTGTGTAAGAAACTCTGGTGCTTATGCTGTAGTTGAGGGTGTTGGTGAGCATGGTTGTGAGTACATGACTGGTGGTCGCGCAGTAGTCCTCGGTCCTACAGGTAAGAACTTCGCTGCTGGTATGTCTGGTGGTATCGTTTACGTTTACGATGAACACAACCTCCTTTACAGAAACCTCAATAAGGAAATGGTTCTTATGGAGAAGGTTGAGAATAAGACAGACATCGAGGAACTTAAGACAATGCTCGAGAAGCATGTTAAGTACACAGGTTCCCAGAAGGCAGCTGCAATTCTCGAGAACTATACAGAGAACCTTTCTAAGTTCAAGAAGATTATCCCTGAGGACTATAAGAAGCTGATCTCTTATACAGGTCAGTTCGAAGAGCAGGGAATGAGCCGCGAGGATGCTCAGATTGAAGCATTCTATGCATGTACAGGAAGCAAGAACTAAGGAGGTAACTAATCATGGGAAAAGCAACAGGTTTTATTGAATATGAGCGTCGTGATGGCGCAGTAGTACCTCCTTGTGAGCGTATTAAGAATTTTGATGAGTTCCATAAGAGTCTTACTCTTGAGGAGCAGCAGAAGCAGGGCGCTAGATGTATGGCATGTGGTGTTCCATTCTGTCAGGCAGGTACAATGATTGGTGGTATGGCATCAGGCTGTCCTCTCCATAACCTCGTACCTGAGACAAATGAACTCGTATACAGAGGCAACTGGGAGCAGGCTTACTACAGACTCTCTATTACTCACGGACTTCCTGAGTTTACATCTAGAGTTTGTCCAGCTCTTTGTGAGAATGCTTGTACTTGTGGTCTTAACACAGACCCAGTTTCTACAAAGGAAAATGAGCGCGCTATTATCGAGTACGCTTATGATCATGGACTCGTTAAGGAAGAGGAGCCAGCTGTAAGAACAGGAAAGAAGATTGCTATCATCGGTTCCGGTCCTTCTGGTTTGTCTGCTGCACAGCTTCTTAACAGACGTGGCCACAGTGTAACAGTATATGAGCGTAATGATCGTGTTGGTGGACTTCTCCGTTACGGTATCCCTAACATGAAGCTCGACAAGAGAGTAATCGATCGTCGTGTTAACCTTATGAAGAAGGCTGGCATCGAGTTCGTAGTTAACTGTAACGTTGGTGTTGATATTACTGGTGAGGAGCTTCTTGCTAAGTATGACCGTGTAATCCTTTGCTGCGGTGCATCTAACCCACGTGATCTTAACGCACCTGGTCGTGATGCTAAGGGTATTTATTTCGCAGTTGATTACCTTAAGGAAGTATCCAAGAAGCTTATGGACCTCGGTTATGACGCAGAGGAACTCATGGAGTCTACAGACTTTAGCTTCAAGTCACTTAAGGGTAAGAAGGTTATTGTAGTTGGTGGTGGTGACACAGGTAACGACTGTGTTGGAACATCTATCAGACTTGGTGCATCTGCTGTAACACAACTTGAGATGATGCCAAAGCCATCTGAGACAAGACTTCCTTCTAACCCATGGCCAGAATGGCCACGTATCCTCAAGACTGACTACGGTCAGGAAGAGGCTATCCTTCTTTCTGGTTCTGACCCACGTATCTATCAGACAACTATTACAGAGTTCATCAAGGATAAGAAGGGACACCTTAAGGCTGTTAAGATTGTTTCTCTCGAGCCTAAGAAGGATCCTAAGACAGGCCGCATGAATATGGTACCTGTTGAAGGCACAGAAAAGGAGCTCAAGGCTGATATGGTTCTCATCGCAGCAGGATTTTTGGGTTCTGAAAGCTATATTCGTGATACTTTCGGTGTAGAATGTAATGCAAGAACTAATGTTGCTACAGCAGATGGTTCTTATGCAACAACAAAGGACAGAGTATTCACAGCAGGTGACATGCATCGTGGACAGTCTCTCGTAGTATGGGCTATCGCTGAAGGTCGTCAGGTTGCTAAGGCAGTTGACGAGTCACTCATGGGTTACTCCAACCTTTAATTAGTATGAATATGTGAATATATGGATGTGGAGGAAAAACGATGACAGCAGACGAGATTATTGATTTGATTGATGAAGAAGGAGTGGAGTTTATTAGACTTCAGTTCACAGATGTTTTTGGAAGGCTTAAAAACATCGCTGTAACTCCTTCTCAGATGGAAAAGGTATTTCTTAACAGATATTCCTTCGAGGGATCTGCCGTGTTCGGTGGGAGATATTGCTACGACGAGAAGCTTTATCTCTATCCAGACATGGATACTTTCATGATTCTCCCTTGGAGACCTCAGCAGGGTAAGGTTGCAAAGATTGTTTGCGATGTTTGCTACGAAGATGGCGCACCATTTGAATGCGATTCCCGTTATATCCTTAAGCAGGCTCTCAAGAAGGCTGCTGACAAGGGCTACGAAGTTCGCGTTGACCCTGAGTGTGAGTTCTTCCTTTTCCATACAGATGAAAATGGACTTCCAACAACAACAACTCACGAGCTGGCTGGTTACATGGACGTAGGTCCTGTTGACTTCGGTGAGAATGCTAGAAGAGATATCGTGCTTATGTTAGAGGAGATGGGATTTGATATCGAGTCCTCCCACCATGAGCATGCGCCTGCTCAGCATGAGATTAATTTCAAGGAAGAAGAGGCCCTCAAGGCAGCAGATAATATCCAGACATTCCGTTTCGCAGTTAGATCTATCGCAAAGAGATTTGGACTTTATGCGACATTTATGCCAAAGCCTGTTAATGGTGTGGCTGGTTCTGGTATGCACACAAATATCAGAATCAAGAAGAATGGTAAGAATATTTTCAGAAGTGATGATGATCTTCTCACTAAGGAAGGTCTTAACTTCATTGGAGGAATACTTGCTCACTCCAAGGCTCTTGTAGCACTTGCTAATCCAACAGTTAACTCTTATAAGAGACTTATTTCCGGGTTTGACGCACCAAGCATTATCGCATGGGGCGACAAGGGTGAGCAGACTCTTGTAAAGGTCAATAAGAAGCTTCACGATACTAAGATTGAGCTTCGTTTCCCTGATGGTTCATGTAACCCATATCTTATGCTCGCTACATGTATTGAAGCTGGTATTGATGGTATCGAGAAGGGACTTGAGCCAGGTGATAAGTTCCAGAGCGGAGATGATTTGGGCAAGTACGACAAGCTTCCAGAGGATCTTAAGGAAGCTATCTCATGCCTTAACAGTGATTCCTTTGTAAAGGGGACACTCGGCGAGGCGTTCAATAAGATTTTCACTGAAATTAAGACAGCAGAGTGGAAAGATTACATGATGGAAGTTTCCGAGTGGGAGCTTAAGAGATATTTGACAAAGATCTAACGAGGGAGGCGTTATGGGCAATATCGTAGTTGTAATGCCCAGACAGGAAGACGCCAATCGCGTAGGAGATATCATCAAACGAAGTGATATTTGGGAAGAGGTAGTAGTCTGTTCCACAGGCGCGGATGTACTTCGATTAGCAGTCGAACAGGACATAAGTGTTGTAATCGGCACCAAGAAGTACAAAGACATGGGATATGAGGAAATGGTAGGTTATCTGCCAGCAGGCGTGAAAATGCTGCTTCTTACCAAGGATGCATCTCTGGTTCCATTTACTGATTTGGTAGTTAAGGTCATGATGCCGTTCAGTAGCAGTGATCTTATAAGTACCCTTAGAATGATGCTTCCGTCCTCATCTGGAGTAAGGAAGCGTAAACCGGCCAAGAGGTCGGCGGAAGACCAGAAAATTATAGATGATGCCAAGATGCTTCTTATGGAGCGTAACGGCATGACAGAACCCGAAGCTTTTAGGTTTATTCAGAAGGCCAGCATGGATACTAGAAGAACCATGTTAGAATCGGCTCAGATGATACTTGCTACAGATGGTTGATGCCTGTCTAAGGCACATAAGGAGAAGATATGAATATTAGATTCGACAAAATGGAAGGTTGTGGCAACGACTATATTTATATAGATGGCAGTCAGTGTATGTTATCCAGTGATGCCAAGCCTGACTTCGTTCGTAAAGTGAGCGACAGACATTTTGGCATCGGATCTGACGGCGTTATTTTTATTAATTCATCCGAGATAGCTGACTTCGAGATGGAGATGTGGAATAGCGATGGTACCCGCGCCGAGATGTGTGGCAATGGTATACGATGCGTAGCAAAATTTGTTTTTGATCATAAGATGGTGTCAGATGAGTGTGCAGCTTCACACGAGGTTGACATCGAGAGCATGGGCAAGATTAAGCATATTAAGGTTACCCTTGGTGATGACGGCATGGTAAAGCTTGCTGAAGTTGATATGGGAGAACCAATCCTGGAGCCATCTCTGGTTCCTGTTAATAGCAGTTCTTCTGAGCCTGTTATTAACGCACCTATTGTGGTTGATGGTAAGGAATACCGCATGACCTGCGTATCCATGGGTAATCCTCACGCGGTTGTTTTCGAGGATCCTGACACAGTTGGTCTACATGAGGTAGGCCCGAAATTCGAGAACCACGAGTGCTTTCCTAAGCGTACTAACACAGAGTTTGTGCGAGTAATCGACGAATGCAATGTGCGTATGCGTGTGTGGGAGAGAGGTGCTGGTGAGACACTGGCGTGCGGCACAGGATGTTGTGCTACAGTGGTAGCATGTGTGCTTAATGGTAAGACTTCTCGTGCAATTGATGTGCACCTTCTCGGAGGTATCGTTAATGTTCGATGGGACGAGGATACTAACCACGTTATTATGACTGGTCCTGCGACTACAGTTTTTGAAGGTAATATTGAATATTAATTTGAATTGAAAGGCGGAAATATAAAATGGTAAAGGTAAACAGCAATTACGGTAAGCTTCCAGGAAGTTACCTTTTCTCCACAATCGGTAAGAAGGTAAATGCGTATCAGGCAGCTAATCCAGATAAAAAGGTTATTCGACTTGGTATCGGTGACGTAACTCGTCCTCTTACACCTACAATTATCGGTTCACTTCACGGTGCGGTAGATGAGATGGCAGATGCAGCTACATTTAAGGGTTATGCTCCTGATCTCGGTTATGATTTCCTCCGTCACGCAATCTGTGAGGGTGATTACAAGTCACGTGGATGTGATATTAGCGACGATGAGATTTTTGTATCCGATGGTGCAAAGTGCGACTCTGGTAACATCCAGGAAATCTTTGGTCTCGATAACAGAATTGCTGTTTGTGATCCTGTTTACCCAGTATATGTTGACTCTAACATCATGGCTGGCCGTGGTGGCACATATAATCCAGAGACAGGTATGTTCTCTGACATTATTTACATGAAGTGTCTCGAGGAGAATGGTTTTGCTCCAGAACTTCCTACAGAGGTTCCAGATATTATCTATCTTTGTTTCCCTAATAACCCAACTGGTGCCACAATCACTAAGGCAGAGCTTCAGAAGTGGGTTGATTATGCAAATGAGCATGAGTCTGTAATTATTTACGATGCAGCTTATGAGGCTTATATCTCTGAGGCTGATGTACCACATTCTATCTATGAGTGTGAGGGCGCTCGTACATGTGCTATCGAACTACATTCTTTCTCTAAGAATGCTGGATTTACAGGTGTTCGTCTTGGTTATACAGTAATCCCTAAGGATCTCGTTCGTGATGGTGTTGCACTTCACGGTCTCTGGGCTCGTCGTCATGGTACAAAGTATAATGGTGCACCATACATCATTCAGAAGGCTGGTGCTGCTGTTTACACACCAGAAGGTCAGGCTGAGATTAAGGGTCTTGTTGACTACTATATGAGAAATGCTTCCTATATCCTTAACGGATTGAAGGATGCAGGTTTCTCCGTTTCTGGTGGTGTTAATGCTCCATATATCTGGCTTAAGACTCCAGATAAGATGACATCCTGGGACTTCTTCGATTATCTTCTTAACGAGGTTAATATCGTTGGTACACCAGGTTCTGGATTTGGTCCATCTGGTGAGGGTTATTTCCGTTTGACAGCTTTTGGTTCTTATGAGAATACAGTTGAGGCTGTTGACAGATTTAAGAATATTAAGCTCTGATAAAACAAGTTAGCTAATGATACGACTGCCCTGGAAAATGTATGAATTCCGGGGCAGTTTTTTCTGGAAATGGCGTAACCCGGACAAAGATGATAAAATATCAACTCGTAGTGAATCGAAGGAGTATTTTATGAAGAAAATAAAATTGAAAATAGCTTCTGCTGTTATGTCCGCATGCATGATTATGTCATCTGGTTTTTTCACAGCGAAGATCGAGAAGAATGATACCGTAATCGCTGATGAATATTGCGATGGTTGTAATAGCGTTGCAAGCGTTACACACGGAGTTAATGAAGAGAAAATCAACGGGTTCGTAACAAGATTATATGAAGTATGTCTTGGTCGTACCCCTGATGCAGCTGGACTAAAGTCATGGGCTGATACATTGATTAATGATGAAGCAACAGGTATCTGTGTTGCTTATGGATTTGTATTCAGTAACGAGTTCCAAAGTAAGGAAATGTCTAATGAGGAATATGTAAAGTGCATGTATCGTGCCTTCCTTGGTCGTGATGCTGATGCAGATGGCCTCGCTGCTTGGACAAAGGCAATGGATGATGGTGCTAGCAGACAGCAGATTTTTAAGGGCTTTGCTATGTCTCCTGAGTTCAGCATGATTTGTGATGATTATGGTGTATTCAGAGGCGACTACTATATCGGGGTAGACGCTGTACAGGCTTCACAGGTTAACTTGTTCGTTAGACGTCTTTATGAGGATGTTCTCGGAAGAGAATGTGATTATAGTGGTCTTGAGGCGTGGAGCCTTGTTCTTATCAAGAAAGAGGCGACAGGAATTAAGACTGCAGAGGGCTTCTATAACTCAAGTGAATTTAAGGAGCGTAACCTTTGTAATAACTGCTATGTTGATTCTCTTTATCATTCTTTCCTTGGTAGAAATCCTAGTGATGATGAGAGAACAACTTGGACAGATGCTTTGGCGAAGAATTCCAGAGCAAAGATATTTGAGGGATTTGCAGAGTCTACTGAGTTTACTAATATCTGTGAGAAGTATGGCATTGTCAGAGGAAATATCGAGAATAAGATAAAGGCTACTGATATTGATAAAGGAATATTTACTGATACTTCTACTCGTAATAATATCGACCTCGTTATCTGGGTTATTAATGCATATAACCAGAGATGGGGCTATAGATATGCATCCTACGGTAACGTAGATAATGGCAGACGTTATGCTGACTGTAGTGGTCTTATTAAGTCATATTTCTGGTATAACTTCGAAACAGGTGCAATGAAGCCTAATTCCAATGGATTTACTCAGGCTAGCTCAGAGGTTATGTGGGCTGAGGCGAAAGTAAAGGGTAATATGTCTACTATGCCAGACACACCTGGTCTTGGTCTCTGGAGACCTGGCCACGTTGCAGTTTATATCGGAAATGGTTTGTTTGTAGATTCTGCGAATTCATCAATTGGAATGCGTATGAGCACAATGCGTGCTATTGATTGGCAGGGATGGTTCGAGATTAAGGGCCTTACATATATTCGTGATGAGAAGATTCCTGAATTTGATTTCCGCGGATCAAATATCTACTTCGGTCAGTATGGCGGCGAAGTAATCAGCTGGACAATTGTTGATAAGAAGGATGATAATCTCTTGCTCGTTGCTAATAATGTTATTGATGTAGTTCCTTATGATGACGCAGAAAAGGATACAACATGGGACAGAAGTTCTTTGAGAACATGGCTTAATGATGAGTTCTATGAGAATGCATTTAATGATGGTGAGAAGTCATTGATTCAGACAACTACCTTGGAGCCTGAACGTAATACAAAGTATAACTACAGTGTAGGTTCTACAACTAAGGATAAGATCTATATCTTAAGTGCTGCTGATGCTGAGAAATATTTCAAAGAATATTCATCACTTAAGGTGTGCAATCCAACTGCATATGCATCTTCTAGAAGTGGTGGAGAAATAATTAGTAACTATTGGTTAAGAACCCCTACTCAGAGTAATGTACATAATGCTTCTACAGTGGCTTCGCTGAAAGGAGATATTGATTATTCAGGAAATAAGGGCGAGGCGACAAACGTTGGTGTTCGCCCTATGATGTGGATTAAAACTGCATAACTTAATTAAAGCGTTCCGGTAACTCGGAACGCTTTTTGATTGTTAAAAATTTTTAATGTATACTGCAAGTGGATTAAGGAATAGAGGTATACATTATGAGAAAATTTTTATCAGTGATTCTGTCACTAGTAATAGTGACAGGTTTATTTTTCGTTACTTCATGTAGCAAGAAACAGCTGGCATTTAGTGATTGTAGTTGGTATTCTTCACAGACTTACGAACTTACGAGTCATCAGGAAGATTTTGTGACATTCCAGTACCCTGATGTAGCATGTGTATGTGGAGATAAGTTATATCTTTCCATGACGATTAATTACTTTGAACCACAGAAAATTGAAGCATTTGATAATGGTACTGGTACATTAACTTTTGATGATAATATTCAGGTTAATGAGCTTATGGAGTATGACGTAAATACTGGTGAATTGACGAATACGATTAAGTATCAGGAGATTATTGAAGAATTTTATCCTGAGGTGTCTGATCTGGAGCTTATAACTATTTGTGGTATCGTTCCTCACGAGGATAATCTTTCTATATATCTCCAGCGAATAGGTGGATTTATGTCCTCTGAGGATAACGTTGATCGAATTACATATAATACAAAGACGGGGGAATTCTCTGATTGCGAGAAAGGTATTGTTACATTTGATTCCTTCTCTGGAGAAAGTCTTGAAAAAATTGTTAATGTTGATGGGAAGGATGTAGTGGTCGTTTACTGTGTAGCGAATGGTAATAATAGCTACAATATTAATGTCATTGATGGCACAAATGTAAAGACAATTATGTTAGGTGAAACCATAAATGAAAATATTTTCTCAATGGAAGATTTCATTGTTGATGGAAATAAATTGATTTGTATAGTGGACATCTCTGATATTGGTGGCTTTTACAAGGCGCTCATTGAGGTTGATATTAGTTCAGGAAAGGTTTCTTTCAGTGCTGATATGAAGAATCTGTCTTCTGTGGATAACACATATATTGTAAATGGTAATGAATCTTACAGTATTCGTTCAGAAGGTATCTACAAGTACAATACGGACAGTGATGAAATGGAGAAGTTGGTTGATTTTAATTTCTCCGATATTAATTTGTATAGTGCTGGGCATAGTTCTATTTTGTCATGTACTGATAACCGTATCGTGCTCCTGGAAAATGAGAGACAGTCTCTTGGACTTTTTGATGGAATAACCAAGACAAAGATACATATTATTACAGCTTCAGATGAGAATCCTTATGAGGGTCGACAGAAACTTGTAGTAGCAAATATGGGAGATGACCTTGATTATGCAACTGCTGAGGCTATAAGCAGATTTAATAAAGAGAACAAAGAATACTATATTGAATTGCGCATGTATTACGATGATGGTTCTTTGTCAGGTCTTTATGCTTTGACTGATGTATCAAATAGAGTAATGATTGACATTAAAAATGGAGATGCTCCAGATATTATTCTTAATGGCGCTTCTTATACTGAACTTAATTCTTCTGAGTATTTGGTGGATTTATCAACATACATTAATAGTGACAGTGATTTTGATCTTAGTGATTACTATGAAAATATAATTAGTGCAGCATCAACTGACGGCAAGTTATATCAGATTCCTGTGACTACTAATTTGTATGGAGTGAGATCATTGGTAGAGGAGAATGATGATTATTCATTTTCTTATGGTGAGTTTGCAGAGTACAAAGATGTGGTTCTTAATGGGTTTGATCCGATATATGAAAGTGTTGGTTTTGATAAAAATAAATATGTTAATGAGTTATTGGCATCTCATCTTTGTGATTACATTAATTATGAGTCAAATCAGGTCGATTTTAATAAGGACAGTTTTATAAATGCTATTAAGTATGTAAACGCTATGTACGATATGCCAGAGGATTATTCTCCTGAGGCTTTCTATTATGCTGAGCCGTTCCTGAGCCGTAATGAAGTATATTATGGCGAGATTCATCCATTCGATTTCTATAGAACTATAGAGCATTTAGGAGAGGATATTCGAATTAACGGTACGCCATATGCTGAATCTTCAGCTAATAGAAATGCGTGCGTTCAGATTATTTCTTCAGTTGCTATTTCAGCAGATAGTGAAAATGCAGATGGTTCTTGGCAGTTTGTAAAAATGCTTTTATCTGACGAGATACAATCACTTGTTGATTTAAGATCTACACCTGTTAGTAAATCAGGATTAGATGCACATATTTCTAGAATGATTGAAGAAGCAGATTATGAGATACAGGTTGTAAATTACACTATGTGTGGAAATAGCTACCCTGAAATGATAGATGATTGCACATTGGCTGAGATAGATGAGGAAGATATACAGTCTTTTAAATCAAATTACGCATCGGTAGATGTTATACACTCCAGTGATGCAGGTATTCTCCTAATTGTTGATGAAGAGCTAACTGCATACTTTGAAGGACAGAAGAGTCTTGATGAGGTAATCCCGATAATTAACAATCGAGTATCAACGCTTATAAATGAACGAAGCTAATTAGACTATAAACTCAGCATCTTAATGGTGCTGAGTTTTTTTGTCAGTTTAACTATTGTAGAACTGTTATATTCGTTTATTTGAAACAGTTGTTATGTATCCAGTTAATTTATAAACTAATAAATAGGGTAGGTAATATTATTAAACTAGGTGGTTTATGAATTATATTGATGCTGCAAACTATTGGAGTAAGAAGATAACCAATATTGCGCCTGCTGAATTGATTCAGAAAGTAATAGATAATATTCTTTCTTCATATCGTCATTGTACAATGGCTACTTCTTCGGATAAGGGCGTTGATGCTACTCCAGTTCACTATATCTATCACGATGGTTTTATCTATATTTTCTCCGAAGGTGGAGAGAAGTTTTTACACCTGGAAAACAACAAGAATGTATGTGTTTCAGTTTTTAATCACGATGGTGATTTTGGAAATATTCATTCTGTACAGGTTTATGGAACTGTCTCATTGGTTGAAGTGCTTAGCGATGAATACATGAAGGTTGTCGATAATTCCGTATATAAGCTTAATAAGGCTTATCTGGAGAAACGTGCAGCCAGCGGAGAACCGTTGTATCTTCTTAAAATTAAAGCGAATAGATACAAGGTAACTGATTCTGATATTAAAAAAGAAGGCTATGACATAAATCAAACTTGGGAGGTTGAATAAATGATTCCATTATTAATCACATTAATTATTGCTCTTGCATTAAGCTCAATCGGTTTTAAAAACTATGTATGGTTCATTTCCATTGGCTATGGATTTGCTGTGGCTGGATGTGGTGTGTACGCTTGTATCTATGAAGCATGGCTTCTCGGTATCATCCTTATCATCTATGGATTAAGACTTTCTGGATATCTTGTATATCGCGAGATTGCTACAACATATAATAAGAAGATGAAGGGTGAGATTAAGGACGGTAAGACAGTTCCAATGGGCGTTAAAATAGCTATCTGGGTTACTGTATCTTTGCAGTATATGTGCATGGTTTCACCGGTTACATTTAGAGTTGTAGAAGATCTTACGCAGAGTGATGTATGCGCAGTAGTTGGTTTTATTATTTGCGTAATTGGTCTTGCTATCGAGAGTGTAGCTGATGTGCAGAAGCAGATGGCAAAGAAAAAGAATCCTAAGAGGTTTGTAGATTCTGGACTTTTTAAGATTGTTCGTTGCCCTAACTATTTTGGTGAGATGCTTTTCTGGACAGGAATTCTTGTTAGTGGATTTACAGTTTGCTCAAATGTAGGTGAGTGGATTGTAGCTATTTTGGGATATATTCTTATTATCTATACAATGTTCTCAGGTGCTAGAAGACTCGAAGTTAGACAGAACAAAGTTTATAAGGATGATCCTGAGTATCAGAAGTACCATGACACAACGCCTATTATGCTCCCATTAGTTCCTCTGTATTCAGTGGAGAAACATACTTGGCTTAAGGCATAAGTACTATACAAAAACAAAGCTCTGACGATATCGTCAGAGCTTTTTAAATTAACAAAACTTTACTTGTATGAATGTCGCATCAGATGTTTGAGTTGATTCGGAAGCTACTCGGCTAAATATCTTCTTTATTCCTCTAACGTAGCTCATAAGTTCCTCAGGAACACTTTCCGTGCCGAGGAGGGTTATTTCGACACGTTCCCTGATAAACATAGTAGAAACGCAGTCATATAAAGCATCAAGATTACGTCCGTAGTAGTCAGGAAGAGGAAGGGAACTAACAAGGATATCCTGGATGGCATCCTTGGATGTGACGCCAGATAAATTAATTGTAATTCTTTCCATAATTATTCCTCACCGTAAAGTAATGTGAAAGATTCGTAGTGATCTGAAGTGTAATAGATAAGACCGTCGTTAGAGAAGATGATTCTCTTGGCGCCTCTGGACTTAGCACCCAAAGTATCTATGTCGCACTCATGGTACTCACGACCCTTCTTCTCAGGGAGCAGACCCTCATAGTTTCCGAAATAATCTCCGCCAATGCACATGCCTGGTGCGTAAGGCTCCAGAGAACCGCCTTCCCAGCCGAGCTTTTGTGCCTCTTTCTTGGTCATAAAGTTAGATGGGAGCTCGCCATAGGTGTAGATATAGAGGGCAACATCATCCTTCTTGGTGTAAACGCCATCCTTGTCAATTAAGTCTGCCTCAGTTTCCTTGGTTGTCTCGGATGCTTTAGTTGTCTCAGTAGTGGCCTCAGGCGTTGTTTCTGTAGCTTTGGTGCTTGTTGTAGTTACTACTTCTTCTGTTGTAGTTTCAATATCGACATCATGTGTCTCATCAACTCCTGTATCATTGCCAAGATTCATAAGGAATCCAATTAACGCAATAATTACAAAAATAGCAATTACTATGTTTTTAGGTGTCAAATATTTCTTGAAAGAATCGTTCTTGGCCATATAAGAACTCCTTTTTAGTTGTTTATTTATATAATAGCATACAATTATACATTGACTTTAGCGCACAAAAGTGGTTTTATATTACCTAGTTAAACCGTTGAAGCGGAGATAAAGGTAGTTACGACTTCACAGAGAGCCTGCGATGATGAGAATCAGGTAAGACACGGATTATCAAATGGACCGCTGAGGGCGCAGTCAAATGTATGAGATACAGAGTATTCTGCGACGTATGGCACACGTTAGGAGGCCGGGATATGTTAGTATCCGACGAGCGCATGAACAATAGTTCATGAATCAAGGTGGCACCGCGAATAGTTTATTCGTCCTTGACAGATAATATATTCTGTCGAGGACTTTTTTATTGCAATAAGCCTCGACAACAGGAGGCAAATATGAATATCTTACCTTCAATTGAACAGGTAAAGGAGATTAAGGCATCTGGTGAGTACAAGGTTCTCCCAGTAAGTGCTGAAATTTTATCTGATTTCATTACACCAATCGAAGTGGTTAAAAAGCTTAAAAAAGCTTCTAAGCATTGTTATATGCTGGAGTCTGCACAGGCTAATGAGAAGTGGGGACGTTATACATTTCTCGGATATAATCCAAAGATGGATTTAACATGTCATAACGGTAATATGATTATCGATTATGGTAATGATAAGAAGGAATCTTTCCGAACAGATAATCCATCTCAGGTAATTAGAGATATTCTTAAGGAGTATAAGAGCCCAAAGTTTGATTATCTCCCTTCATTTACTGGTGGTTTTGTAGGATATTTTTCTTATGATTATCTTGCTTATTCTGAACCAACAGTTAAGCGTGATGTAGAAGATCCAGAGATTTTTAAGGATGTTGATCTTATGCTCTTCGATACTGTTATTGCTTTCGATAACCTTAAGCAGAAGATAGTTCTCATGGTTAATATTAAGCTTGAAGCTGATGTTGAGGCTGAGTATACAAGAGCTAGAGCAGAACTCGCAAGTTTGGCAAGCCTTCTTAAATATGGTGAGAAGGTTGTAGAACGAGGAGGTAAACTTCTCGGTGAAGTTACACCTCTTATGGATAAAGAGCAGTATTGTGGCATTGTAGAGAAGGCAAAGCATCATATTAAAGAGGGTGACATTTTCCAGATTGTTCTTTCTAATAGACTTTCTGCACCTTATGAAGGAAGCCTTCTTAATGCTTACAGAGTTCTTAGAACAATCAATCCATCTCCTTATATGTTTTATTTCGCTGGTACAGATGTGGAGGTTGCAGGCGCTTCTCCTGAGACTTTGGTAAAGCTCGAGAATGGTGTTCTGCATACTTTCCCTCTTGCTGGTACAAGACCAAGAGGAAAGACAGAAGAAGAAGATAAGGCGCTTGAAAAGGAACTTCTTGCTGATGAGAAGGAACTCGCTGAGCACAATATGCTTGTTGACCTTGGACGTAATGATCTCGGTAAAATTTCTAAGTTTGGTACAGTTGAAGTTGAGAAACTTAGATGCATTGAGCGTTATTCACATGTAATGCATATTGGTTCCACAGTAAGAGGTGAGATCCGTGAAGATAAGGACGCACTTGATGCTATCGAGGCTGTACTTCCAGCAGGAACACTATCAGGTGCACCTAAGATTAGAGCATGTCAGCTTATCGGTGAACTCGAGAATAATAAACGTGGTATTTATGGTGGCGCTATCGGTTATGTTGATTTTACAGGAAATATGGATACTTGTATCGCAATTAGAATAGCCTACAAGAAGAATGGCAAGGTATTCGTAAGAAGTGGCGCTGGAATTGTAGCTGATTCCGTTCCAGAAAAGGAATTTCAGGAGTGTATTAATAAGGCTAAGGCAGTAGTAAGAGCACTCGAGATTGCAGGGGAGGATGACTTATGATTTTACTTATAGATAACTATGATAGCTTCTCCTATAACCTTTATCAGTATATTGGTGAGATTAACCCTGATATTAAGGTTATCCGTAACGATGAGATGACAGTGGAGGAGATAAAGGCACTTAATCCAGAGCGAATTATTCTTAGTCCAGGTCCAGGAAGACCAGAAGATGCAGGTGTTATTTGTGAAGTTGCTAGAACACTTGGCAAAGATATTCCTACTCTTGGTGTTTGTCTTGGCCATCAGGCTATTTGTTCCGCTTTCGGAGGCGTTGTTACTTATGCTGGTGAACTTATGCATGGTAAACAGTCCATTGTAAATGTGGATACAGAGTGCAAGCTGTTCCAGGGACTTGATAAGAAGGTACCTGTTGCACGATATCACTCACTGGCAGCAGAGGCTGATACACTTCCTGATTGCCTTAAGGTTACAGCTGCAACTGAAGACGGTCAGATAATGGCGGTTCAGCACAAGGAATATCCTATCTATGGTGTACAGTTCCATCCGGAATCAATTCTTACACCAGATGGCAAAGTAATGTTAAATAATTTTTTGAAATAATATTGGAGGGCAAAACAAATGATTAAAGAAGCAATCGCAAAGATCGTATCCAAGCAGGACCTCACATATGATGAGGCATACACAGTAATGAATGAGATCATGAACGGTGAGACAACACCTACTCAGAACGCTGCATTCCTTGCTGCACTTTCTACAAAGTCAGCTAAGGCTGAGACAATCGATGAGATTTCCGGTTGTGCTACAGCTATGAGAGAGCATGCGCTCACCGTAGACCATGACATGGATGTACTCGAGATTGTAGGTACAGGTGGAGACGGAGCTCACAGCTTCAATATTTCTACAACATCTGCTTTCGTTATCGCCGCTGCTGACGTAAAGGTAGCTAAGCATGGTAACCGTGCAGCATCTTCTAAGTCTGGTACAGCTGACTGTCTCGAGGCACTTGGCGCTAACATTGGTATCGAGCCAGAGAAGTGTGTTGACCTCCTTAAGAAGGTTGGTTTCTGCTTCTTCTTCGCACAGAAGTATCATTCTTCCATGAAGTATGTAGGAGCTATCCGTAAGGAGCTCGGTTTCCGTACAGTATTTAACATCCTTGGACCTCTCACAAACCCAGCTAAGCCAGCTTACTACCTCCTCGGTGTATACGATGAGTATCTCGTAAACGTAGTAGCTCAGGTTCTCCCATCTCTTGGCGCTAAGCGTGGTCTCGTTGTATATGGTCAGGACAAGCTTGATGAGATTTCCATGAGCGCTCCAACAACTGTTTGTGAGTTTGTTGGCGACATGAGCAAGACATATGTAATTAAGCCAGAGGACTTCGGCTTCGAGCGTTGCTCTAAGGAAGATCTCGTTGGTGGTACACCAGAGGAGAATGCTCAGATTACTATCGACATCCTCGCTGGTAAGGAGCAGGGCCCTAAGAGAAATGTAGTTCTCATGAACGCAGGTGCAGCTCTCTATGCAGCAGGTAAGGTTGATTCTATCGCAGCAGGTGTTAAGAAGGCAGCTGATATCATCGACAGCGGTGCTGCTCTCGAGAAGATGAAGCAGTTTGTAGCGGAGTCTAAGAACGTATGAGTAATATCTTAGAGACAATCGCTGAAGCTACACGTGTTCGTGTGGCAGAAGCTAAGAAGGCACTTCCATTAGAGGAGATAAAGGCTTCGGCTTATGCGGCTCCTAAGGGTGATTTCGCTTTTGAGAAAGCCCTTGCAGCTGATGGCATGTCCTTTATCTGTGAGTGCAAGAAAGCATCCCCAAGTAAGGGCATCATCGCAGAAGATTTCCCTTATGTGGAAATCGCACGTGAGTATGAGGCGGCAGGCGCATCTGCTATCTCTGTTCTTACTGAGCCACAGTGGTTCAAGGGTTCCCTCGAGTACCTTCGTGAGATTGCAGCCACAGTTAAGACACCTTGCCTTCGTAAGGATTTCACTGTAGATGAGTACATGATTTATGAGGCTAAGCTCGCAGGTGCTTCTGCAGTGCTTCTTATCTGTTCTATTCTCGATGAGGCTACTTTGAAGGAATACATCTCTATCTGTGATGACCTCGGTTTGTCTGCTCTCGTAGAGGCGCATGACGAGGATGAGGCAAACATGGCAATCCGTTCTGGCGCGCGTGTTATCGGCGTAAATAACCGTGACCTCAAAACATTTACAGTAGACCCAACAAACTGCTTAAGACTTCGCGCTATCGTTCCTGAGAACATCCTGTTCGTGGGCGAAAGTGGCGTGAAGACAGCAGAGGATATTAAGACACTTTACGACAATAAGGTTGATGCTGTGCTTATCGGTGAGTCCTTCATGAGATCTCCAGATAAAGTGGCATTCCTCAAGGAGCTTAAGAAGCTTATATGAGTACAGGAATAAAGTTTTGTGGTCTTCGCCGTAAGGAAGATATAGCATATGTAGCTGAGCTTGGTGCAGACTTTGCTGGCTTCATTATGTCTCCAAAGTTCTGGCGTTATGTGGCCCCAGAAGATGTCGCAAATCTTCGTAAGGGACTTCCTGAGACTACGAAAGTAGTTGGCGTATTTGTCAACGAAGATGTATCCTATGTGGCGAAGTGCATTAACGACGGTGTGATTGATATCGCACAGCTTCATGGCAGTGAATCCGAGGATTATATTAAGGAACTTCGCGAGGCAACTTCCGATAAGGCAGTTATCACGAAAGTGTTTCTTATCAAGTCAGAGGACGACGTGGAGTTAGCACGTAAATCTACTGCGAATTATGTACTTCTTGATTCAGGAGTTGGCGGAACGGGACAGACATTTGACTGGACTTTAATTCGTGATATTGGCCGCGAGTATTTCCTTGCTGGTGGACTTAATCCTGATAATGTCGCTGATGCAGTTAACAGATTTCACCCAATGGCAGTTGATGTCAGCTCTGGAGTGGAAACAGATAAACTTAAAGACTACGCGAAAATGACAGCTTTCGCACAGGCCGTAAGAGGAGGAAAATATGACACAGTCTAAAGGTAGATTCGGAGTTCATGGTGGACAGTATATCCCTGAGACTCTGATGAATGCGGTTATCGAGCTTGAAGAGGCTTATAACCACTACAAGAACGACCCTGAGTTTAATCGTGAACTTCAGGAACTCTTTAATGAATATGCAGGCAGACCAAGCCGTCTCTATTATGCAGAGAAGATGACAAAGGATCTTGGTGGTGCAAAGATTTATCTTAAGAGAGAGGACCTTAACCATACTGGTTCCCACAAGATTAATAACGTACTTGGTCAGGCACTTCTCGCTAAGAAGATGGGTAAGACTCGTCTTATCGCTGAGACAGGTGCTGGACAGCACGGTGTAGCTACCGCGACAGCTGCTGCACTTCTTGGTATGGAGTGCGTAGTATTCATGGGTGAGGAGGATACAAAGCGTCAGGCTCTTAACGTATATCGTATGCGCCTTCTTGGTTCTGAGGTTATCCCTGTTAAGTCTGGTACAGCAACACTTAAGGATGCCGTATCTGAGGCTATGAGAGAGTGGACAAACCGTATCGATGATACACATTACTGCTTGGGTTCTGTAATGGGTCCACATCCATTCCCAACAATCGTTCGTGACTTCCAGTCAGTTATCTCTAAGGAGATTAAGGAGCAGATGCTCGAGAAGGAAGGCCGTTTGCCAGATGCAGTTATTGCCTGTGTAGGTGGTGGATCCAATGCCATCGGAACATTCTATAACTTTATCGAAGACAAGGAAGTAGCACTCATTGGTTGTGAGGCTGCTGGTCGTGGTATTGATACTTTCGAGACAGCTGCAACAATTAACACAGGTCGTCTCGGAATCTTCCACGGAATGAAGTCCTACTTCTGTCAGGATGAGTACGGACAGATTGCTCCTGTATATTCCATCTCTGCTGGTCTTGATTATCCAGGTATTGGACCTGAGCATGCTAACCTTCACGATTCTGGTCGTGCGCAGTATGTTGCCATCACTGATGACGAGGCGGTTGATGCTTTCGAGTACCTCTCACGCACTGAGGGTATTATCCCTGCTATCGAGTCCGCACACGCTGTAGCATATGCTCGTAAGTATGCTCCAACACTTTCTGAGGATAAGATTATCGTAATTACAATTTCTGGTCGTGGTGATAAGGACTGCGCTGCCATTGCACGTTACAGAGGGGAGGACATCACAGAATGAGTAAGGCAAGAATAAAAGAGGCTTTTGCTAATTCAAAAGCATTTATCCCATTTATCACATGTGGTTTTCCTGATGTGGAGACAACAATCGCTGTTGTAGAAGCTGCTGTAGCTAACGGTGCCGACCTCATCGAGATTGGTATCCCATTCTCTGATCCAACAGCTGAGGGTCCGGTTATCCAGGGCGCTAACCTAGTAGCTCTTCAGGGCGGCATCACAACAGATAAGGTGTTTGATACAGTTAAGATTCTTCGTGAGGAGAAGGGCATCAAGATTCCACTCGTATTTATGACATATGCTAATGTTGTATATAGCTATGGTGCAGAGAAGTTCATGACAAAGTGTTCTGAGATTGGTATCGACGGAATTATCCTTCCAGATCTCCCATTTGAGGAGAAGGCTGAGTTCTCTGATGTTTGTGATAAGTATGACGTGGCACTCATTAGCTTGATTGCTCCTACATCTGAGTCTCGTATCGCTATGATTGCTAAGGAAGCAGACGGATTTATCTATGTTGTATCTTCACTTGGTGTAACAGGTACACGTTCTGAGATTACAACAAATCTCGGTTCTATCGTTGCTAAGATTCGTGAAGTAACTGATGTTCCATGTGCTATCGGATTTGGTATTTCTAATCCAGAACAGGCTAAGAAGATGGCTGGATTCTCTGATGGTGCTATTGTAGGTTCTGCTATTATCAAGATTATTGATAAGTATGGTAAGGATTCCGCTGGCCCTGTTGGTGAGTATGTTAAGTCTATGAAGGAAGCTGTAGTATCATAATTTGCTACAGTCCTCCGCGCATTGCTGGCGCAATGCTTGTGCGTAAGTCCGCAAATTATGATACTACAGCTTCTGGTGGAGTAAGGATATCGTAATTTGCTACAGTCCTCCGCGCAATTAATAAATACTATATAAACAGTATGATATTCCGAGTCGTCACATATGGCGACTCGGTTTTTTGTTGAAAATTTACCGTAAAACTTGCCATAGCATGGTAATAAGTACGGCAAGTTTTGCTCATATGAGTGGATTTTTGGGTGTTACGAATGCGGAATTACCGTAAAACTTGCCATAGTATGGTAATAAGTACGGCAAGTTTTTGTGGTTTTAAGGAGAAAGTTTTGCAACCACCATGATATTTCCACGAGTATATAGGTGAAAGAACAAAAGACAATGGAGGTAACAACCATGAAAATAAATAAAAAAGCTTTAGTTGCAGTATTACTCGTAGGATCAATTCTCTTGTCTGCTTGTGGCGATAAGGCCGACGGCAAGCGTAATAAAAAGAACAAGAAGGAAGAACATCGTGCGCGAATCTTGGATACATATACTCTTGATGATATCGAGGAGAAGACCAACGCTAAGGAAATGGTGGAGAGCGTATACTACAATGAAGATTGCTACAGAGTAAATAGCAATAACAAGTATAATAACGCAAGATTTATCATCTTTGATTCAGAGGTTGAGGCGCAGGAGTTCTATGAGGATGCTATAGAGGATTATCTGTTAAGTAAATCTTATTCTGATGATAAGTATTCTATTGGTTATGAGTATGGAGTATGTGATGCATCCATTATCGATATGATTCTTGTAGATAAGAATATTGTAATGATTGCTGAGACAGCGATATATGGTGACTGGGCTGTAGTTGATGGTGAAGACAGTGAGTCTTGTGGAACTGTTTACCTTGACGACGATGATATAGCTAAGATTGTAGAAGAGTGGAGTTAATATGAAGAAGATAGTAGCGATTATGGTTGCTGTGATGTGTTTGGCAATGGTGGGTTGTAGTAGGGAGACCACTTCTGGGAAGTCCCATAAGAAGCATCATAAAGACAGAGATAAGTCAGAGGTTACAGAAATTGTTGTGACAACAACACCTACTACTTATAAATATACTGAGAAGTCTTTTGTAGAAGAGGGAATTTACAGCATCTCATTACGTGATAATGATACAGACGATGAAATTAGTATTGATTTTAACAAGAAGACTCTGACCATCAATGGTGAGAAATACACGCTTACAGATGAGCAGAGTGATGATATTCTCATATACATGACTGAGTTCTCACTAGCTGTAGAGGCTAAGGAATATGATTACTGGCCTCATTCGGAAGAGTATCCTGATATGTTTGTCCTCTTTGAATATTCTGTTAATCACCAGAGATGGGATGGAGCGCTTTGCTATCCAGACAACTGGAATGAAATGATAGATTATCTTAAAAGCTCAGTAAATTAATTTGACTGCTGTGTTAAAATAACTTCATAATGAGTTATATGGATAAAAACACAGAGATTTCTATAGAAATAGCCCGTAGAGTCGCCGAGAAAGGTGGCTCTACTTATTATGTGGGCGGATATGTAAGAGATAAGATTCTTGGAATTGAGAACAAAGATATTGATATCGAAGTCCATGGTGTTAAGCCTGCTGTGCTGGAGGAAATACTCGACAGTCTTGGTGAGCGAATCACTATTGGTGAGAGTTTTGGCATTTATGGCCTGAAGGGCTATGACATCGATGTTGCTATGCCTCGTCAGGAGAAAAATCGCGGTAAGGGACATAAGGATTTTGATGTTTTTGTTGATCCTGATATCGGAACAAAGAAGGCTAGTGAGCGAAGAGACTTTACAATTAATGCTCTTATGCAGGATGTGCTCACAGAGAACATAGTTGATCACTGGAATGGACTTGAGGACCTTAAAGCCCATGTTATAAGACATATTAACAATGTTACATTTGTTGAGGACCCTCTGAGAGTCTTAAGAGCGGCTCAGTTTGCAGCAAGATTTGAATATAAAGTTGCGAATGAGACTATAGAACTATGCAAGTCAATGAACTTGGAGTCACTTGCTCAGGAACGCATTATGGCGGAGCTGGGGAAGGCACTTCTTAAAGCGAATAAGCCATCGATTTTCTTCCAGGTTTTGCGCGAAATGGACCAGCTTACCACGTGGTTTCCAGAGGTGGAGGACCTTATTGGGGTGGAGCAGAATCCAAGATATCATGCAGAAGGTGACGTATGGACTCACACCATGATGGTTCTTGACGCGGCGGTTGTTTTCGCCCGCGGGGGGAAGTGTCGAAATGAGCTCGGTTTTATGTTATCCGCTCTTTGTCATGATTTTGGCAAGGTGGTCGCCACTGAGTTTGTTAACGGTGGTATTCACGCATATGGTCATGAAGTGAAGGGGATTCCGCTTGTTAAGACTTTCATTAGAAGACTTACGAGTGAGAAGGACATTCTGGATTACGTTGTAAATATCACGCGTCTTCATATGAAGCCTAATAGTATGGCGAATATGAATTCTCATATAAAGAAAACCAATCAGATGTTTGATGATGCTATTGATCCAGAGGGACTTATATGTATGGCTTTGTCGGATACATATGGTCAGATTCTGGGTGAGAATTCAGGACTAAAGGAACCCGGTTCTAATGGGGACTGGCTATATGCGAGACTGGATATTTATCGTGAATATATGTCTAGACCTTATGTAATGGGGCGTGATCTGATGGAGGCAGGACTTAAACCTGGCAAAGAATTTAAGGAGTATTTGGATTTTGCGCATAAGCTTCGTTTGGCTGGGGTTCCTAAGAATTCAGTACTTAGTCAGATACTATCTATGGCCCGTAAACAGGAAAATAAAAAATAAATCTTCATTGAATATTTTAAGGTACTATTCTATAATTCAAACGGCTGTTAGATAACGAGTGTTCGATATTATCGCACCCCTTCCAATTCACTTACCCTCTCATAGGCAGAAATGCCTAGCGGTATTATTGGCTCTTATCTAGCAGCTTTTTTGTGCGTGAAATTTGCCACATAATTATAATATTTATATTAATAAGGAGCGTGTATAATTTATTTAACATGGGCTAGTCTCGTAATTGAAGGAGTTATACAATGCCACCAAAACAAAAATATTCTGCAGAATCGGTTGTTGAAGCTTGTAGAAGCATCATTATCAACAAGGGTGCCGAGGCTCTTACTGCAAGAGAGATTTCGGCTGTTTTGGGATCTACCACTGCTCCAATTTTTACCTATTTTGGTTCTATGGAAGAAGTAATCAAGGCAGTATTCGAGAAAATATCTTCAGAATGTTATCAGTATCTTATGGAGTGCTTGGAGTATTCTTTGTCCATTAAAGAATTCAGTATTAGATGGGTTAGATATGCCAGAGATAATACAAAACTATATGAATTTCTTTTCCTTCAGAAAGGAATGACAAAAAACCTTGTAAATGAGAATAGTCAGAGATTTGCAGAAACGCTTGTTCCGCTTGTAGAGAATATATGCAGAGCATTTGATCTTAAGGTGGAAGATGCGGCTGAACTAATGCATATGGTTACTCTTGTTTTATCCGGTATATGTAATTCCATCATTAGTAAGTATCATTCATATTCTGATGATGAAGTTGAGACTATAGTACGTAATATGGTGTCTTCAATGGTTAACAACTATTACCTCAATTACGGCAAGATTGACGTGGATAAAGCAAATGCTATTTTTGGCGATAAAGTCAGAGAGAGTATGAAAAAGTATTTTGAATAATGGTGAAGGGGAGTTATGGAGAATAAGTTGCAAATAAAAAGCTTGCTTCGTGATAGCTGGAAAGCGGTTAGAAGAAAGTATTTTATCAACGTTCTTATTGTATTCATCGTAGGTGTAATTGTCGGTGGTTATACCTTCTCCACTAATAATGCAGTAATTGGAAATACCCAGGAGCCATCAGCAGGTACTATCTCTGCAAACGTTATGGTAGGCCGAATTACAGGTAAATCCAATGCGCAGATTATCGAAGAGATGGCGCAGGGCTTTGACCTTATTCATATAACGGCAGATCCACAGTCAACAGCTCAGAAATATACACATGGTGTAATTTCAGTATTTGCAAACCAGGCATCTTCATCTGGATCTTTTGGATTTGGAATCCTTAATGGGATTAATATTCTGCTTTTTAAGGGTAGCGTGGGTAGATCTATTGTTGTTTTCTCGCTGGCTATTGTTCTGCTGTTGTTTAACATTTTTGTGCGTAATATTTTTATCGTCGGCCGTGCCAGATATTTTCTGGAGCACAGAAGATTTAATGATACCCGTGCTGACCGACTTCTCTTTGTGTACAGATATGGATGCACATTTAATGTTGCCCGTATTATGTTATTAAGATATGTTTACCAGCTACTTTGGAATTTTACTATTGTGGGTGGTGTTATTAAGGCATATGAATATGGAATGATTCCTTATATTCTGGCGGAGAATCCTACCATCAGTGCTCGTGAGTGTTTTAAATTGAGCAAAGAGCTCTCTATGAATAATAAGAAAAGAATGTTTGGTCTGGACCTTGTGTATGGTGTGGCATATATCATTTCCAGTTTTACATATAACTTCCTAGCAGTATTCTTCCTGAATCCAATGCGTCAGTGCACTACTGCTGAGATTTATATGACACTTAGAGGATATAAACTGGCGGGTATGGGTAGTTCGAGTAGATATAGTATATATTTGAACGACAGACTTCTTGGCATATCTAATATGTCCGAGGGTGTATACCCTGAGTCAGCCTATGCACTTAAGCCACTTGATACCAGAAGCTGGATTAAAATTGATTATGATCGTAAATATACTTTCTCAACTATAGTGTTGTTCTTTTTTACTTTTTCATTTGTAGGATGGGCATGGGAAGTGTTTTACACGCTTCTTAATGAAGGTGTGCTCGCTAATCGTGGAACTATGACTGGACCATGGCTTCCTATTTATGGTGTGGGCGGCATGATTATTATTGTATTCCTTAAGCCACTTCGTAAAAATCCGCTTGTTATGTTTGGTGGTTCTTTCGTGGCATGTGGCGTGCTAGAGTATTTCGCTTCATGGATTTTGGAGCAACTATTTGACGCGAAATGGTGGGACTACACGGGTTACTTCCTTAATATTAATGGTCGTGTTTGTCTTGAGGGATTATTTGTCTTCGGCCTTGCAGGAGTGGCGTTTACTTATCTTTTCGCACCACTTCTGGATAACCTCTACAGCAAACTTAAAAAAGAGTGGCGTAAACCTGTTTGCGCGGTGCTTCTTATCGCTTTCGCCATCGACCTTGCATGGTCCGCATTCCACCCTAATATGGGTGCAGGAGTTACTTATGACGAAGGCGGAATGGGTGCTGGAAATGAAACTTTAATTACTGAAGAGGAGGTCTGATAATATGAGAATTTGTGTTGTTGGTCCTGTATATCCATTTAAAGGCGGTATTTCTCATTATACTGGCATGATGGTTCGTAATTTAAAGAAAGAGCACGAGGTTATTACTGTGTCATATAAGATGCAGTATCCTAAGATTCTGTTTAAGAAGGAGCAGCGTGATTTTACTAACGATTCATTTAAAATTGATGACGCACAATTTCTTCTTAATACAGCGAATCCATTTAATATAATTGGCACAGCTAACAAGATTAAGAAGATGAATCCTGATTTGGTTATTATTCAGTGGTGGCATCCTTATTTTGCTCCGTGTTATAAGATTCTGAAGACTTGTCTCGGTAAGATTAAGACAATTTATGTGTGCCATAATGTGTTCCCTCATGAGAGATTTCCTATGGATAAGTTCCTCACACGAATGGTTCTTAAGAAGGGTGATGGATTTATTATTCATTCTTCTAAGGAAGCTGAAGATTTGCTTGGCATAAATAAGAATTCTAAGTATGAGGTGACCCCTCACCCTACATATAATGCCTTCAAGCTTCAGGGGATGAGTAAGGAAGATGGCAGAAGTCTTATAGGTATGGATAATGACCGTAAGATGCTGCTGTTCTTTGGCTTTGTTCGTGAGTATAAAGGTCTCAAGCATATTCTTAACGCTATGCCTGCTATTTTGAAGGAGAATCCTGATCTGGATCTTTACGTGGTTGGTGATTTTGATGGTGATAAGGATATATATGTCGACATGATTGATAGCCTTGGTGTTGCAGGCCAGGTGAAGATTATTGATGGATATGTTCCTGATAAAGAAGTTGAGAAGTATTTTGCGGCTTGTGACCTTGTTGTGCTTCCATATGAGTCTGCTACACAAAGTGGTATCGTTCAAGTGGCATATGGGTTTGATAAACCATGCGTAGTTACTAATGTTGGTGGCCTTCCTGAGGTAGTTCTCGATGGCAAGACAGGATACGTGGTGGAGCCATATAAGCCGGACGAATTGGCACGTGTGGTAAATAAGTATTTTGCTGAGAATAATGAGGCAGAGTTCTCGGCTAATGTTAAGGCTGAGGCCTATAGATTTTCTTGGGATCGAATGAATGAAGTTGTAGCCAGACTGGCGCAGAAAGTGAAGTAATATGGAAAGCAAGTTAGTGACAGTTATTATGCCTGTATATAACGTTGAGAAATATCTCGACGCTGCAGTTAATAGTGTCAGAAATCAGTCATATACTAATTTGCAGATTATACTTGTTGATGATGGCTCACTGGATGCGTCTTCATCTATGTGCGATAAGTATGCATCGGAGGACTCTAGAATCGAGGTTATTCATAAGGAGAATGGCGGTCAGGCTGTCGCACGTAATCTGGCAGTTAAGAGCGCCCGTGGAGAATATATTCTCTTTGTGGACAGCGATGACATTCTTACGTCGGATCATATAAAAATTTTGACAGACTGCGCTTTGTCGACGGAAGCGGATATTGTCACTTGTAGTTATAAGAAATTCTTCGACGGAGAGGCAGTTCCTACTATTGGTGAGGGTTCTTTTAAGCATAAGGAATACACAGCTGAATCCGCTATGGAAACGCTTTTCTATCAGAGAGTATTTACGCATGGTCCTGTGTGTAAGTTAATTAAAAGCCATATCGTTACTAATAATCCTTTCCCAGAAGGAATAATTTATGAGGATTTGGCTACTGTATACAGATGGTTCCACAGCAGTAATAAAATTGTGTTCGTAGATGGTGTCACATATTTTTACAGACAGAGAAAACACTCCACTATGAGATCATCTTTCTCAACCCGTAAGTTTGACAGAATAGATGTAACAAAGGCCCTTAAAGAGTTCGTGGAAGAGCATCATCCGGATATTATCCCAGCTGCAAATGCAAGATGGCTTCTTTCTAATTTGCAGGTGCTTATGGAGCTTCCGTTAAGCAAGGAATATAAGACAAAGAAGATAGAACTTTACGATAACATTAAGTCTGTCCGTAAGGGTGTTATAGCGGATAAAAAAGTAAAAAAGTCCCTGAGAATAATGGCTATAAGCACATATCTAGGTGCTACAGTTACCATTCTAGAGGGTCGCTTGTATAATAAATTAGTTAACAAAGAGTGATAAAAGGGAAATGAAGGCGTTATATATAACATGCAGTAATATATATGATCCAAAGGGCAATGGTGGTTGTAAAGACTCCCAGGCCAAGCTTAATATGCTTCGCGATTATGTTGGGGCTGATGTTGATGTGTTTGTTTTCCTTCACAAAAATGAGAAAAATCTCCCGCCAAACGATAACTATTTGATGCAGCCTAAGAGCAATCTCGGACTTCTTTTGGCTAATTTGTTTGGTGGACGTAAATACTATCCATGGCAGCTTGGTAAGCTTAAGACCATGATAAGAAACAACAATTATGACGTGGTGTTTATCGGCGAGTCTGTACTCGGTAATCTGGTAAAGCTGGTGAAGAAGGGTAAGACTTTCGTCTTTTTCCAGAACGTCGAAAGCGATTACTCCCACCACAAAGTCGAAAGGGAGGGCAAGAAGTTCCTCCCAGCATACTGGTGTGCGCTTAATAACGAGAGAACTGCCGTGCGAAAGGCAGATAAAATTGGTGCCCTTAACTCACGTGATGCGGGTCGTATTAGTGAGCTTTATGGTAGACAGCCTGACGTGCTACTGCCTATCACTTTCGAGGACAATTTCGACGCGGGTAAAATTGTGGTTAATAACGACAGGACCCTCATGTTCCTTGGTAGTTATTTTGGTCCTAATAGGGATTCTGTAATCTGGTTTATGGAGAATGTGCTTCCTAAGCTAGACAGATTTAAGCTTAAGATAGTTGGCCTTGGTTTTGAGAATGAGAAGGCGACTTTTGAAGCTAAGTATAGTGGTGTGGAAGTGATTGGCGGTGTGTATGATCTCAGTGATATATCTTATTCATATCCAGGGTTTGTTATGCCGATTTTGTATGGTGCAGGTATGAAGGTTAAGACTGCAGAAGCCATGATGTATGGTCGAACAATTCTTGGTAGCGATGAGGCGCTCGAGGGATATGAGGTTGATGGCGTTAATGGCATCTACAGATGTAATACCGCTGATGAATATGTAGAGACCATTAAGGCCCTGTATTCTTCGGAGATTCCTTCTGTAAATGACGAAGTCAGAAAAGTTTTCCTCGATAAATATGAGCGAGGAACTATTAAGAATAGATTTGCAAATATGATGAAGGAGCTTGGGGTATAAGATGATTAGCATAGTAGTGCCTGTATACAATTCAAGTAGTACTATCAAGCGATGCGTAGATAGCGTGTTGGCGCAGTCTTATGCTGATTTTGAGCTCATTCTTGTTAATGATGGTTCCACTGATGATAGCCTGAAGATTATTCAGGAACTCGGCAAAGTGGACGACAGAATTGTAGTAGTTAACAAAGAAAATGGCGGTGTTAGTTCAGCTCGTAATCTCGGAATGAGCAAGGCTACTAGAGAGTATATTATTTTCGTTGATAGTGATGATGAGTTGTATGAAGATGCACTTCAGAATCTTTACAGTAATGTCAGTGGATATGATATGGTTGTGGGTTCTTTTTCCAAGAAATCAATAGTTGGATATAGTCAGAACTTGATTCTAGACGATAGAGAAGTTGATGTATCTGATATCCCTTCTGCTTTCTATAATAACTTTGATCATTTTTCTGGTCCTTGGGGAAAGATATTTACGACTGATATTATTAGGAATAATGGGCTTAGCTTCAGGACAGATATGAAGTACTCTGAAGATTGTGAGTTTGTAACTAGATATCTTCTATATAGTGGAAAAATTAAGCTTATTTCTAGTCTCGTATATGTTTATTACGTGGGAGATGCCGGTGCTTGTGGAAGATACTATGATGATTTATCAGAATTCCTAGAGAAGGATTTCCATAGTAAGTTGGCGCTTGTTGATAAGTGTTGTCCTGGTGATAAGGATATTATCAGTAAGTTTGCGATGCGAAGTTATAACCTTGCCAATACAAAGTATGCGGACTCCAATATTTCCATAGTAGAACTGGCAAAGAAGATAGATGTAACGTCTTCTTTTTACAAGAATTATGCTGACATTAATGTTGGTGAAGGTGACTGGAGTCTTAATATGGCCAAGAAGTATCGTAAGGACCTTAAGGCATCTAAGTTCAGAATTAAAGTTAAGCATATGATTCAGAAAGTATTTGTATCGGTAGGTGTTAAGAATGGCTAAGAAAGTAGGGATTTTGACATTCCATAGCGCTGTTAATTATGGAGCAGTTCTTCAGGCTGCTGCGCTTAATCGCAAGCTTACCGACCTTGGAATTGATAATGAACTTATTAACTATGAGGACGAGGAATTTCGACAGGTATATGGCATTCAGAATAAGTTCGATGTGACCAATAAGGTGGTCAGACTTGGGCTTCTTGTGGTGAAGAACATCATGTTTCAGATGCGTAAGCGTAAGTTTATTTCTTTCCTAAAGTCTTATACTACGCTATCTAGTGAGAAGTATACTGAAGCTAACATTAAGGCAAGTGTCAATAATTATTCTAAGATAATTACTGGTAGTGATCAGGTATGGAATATGAATCTTACCGGAGGGGATAAGAGCTATTTCCTCGATTATGTTCCTGAAGATAAGATGATGTCTTATGCAGCAAGTTTTGGTTTTTCTAAGTTGCCAGATAACCTTAATAGAGACGAGTATGCTAGTCTTCTTAGTAGATTTGATAATCCGTCTATTAGAGAGGATTCAGGTTGTGATTTATATAAGGAACTCACAGGTAAGGCGTCTCTTCAACATGTGGATCCGACTTTGCTCCTTACTGGTGACGAATGGGCGAAGCATTTTGAATTGAAAAATAGCAACAAAAGAAAGTACATACTCGTATATACAGTAGCTGTTCCAGTAGGACTGATAAGTCATATTGAGGAAATTGCTAGGGAGCAGGATCTGGACATCATAGAGATTACTCCAAAGTTCAAGACTGCGAGCAAGTTGATTAAGGCAAAGCATTTCTGCGGCCCTAAGGATTTTCTTAATTTGATATATAATGCCGAGATGGTAGCTACTACATCTTTCCATGCAACGGTGTTCTCTATGCTATTCCATAAGAAAGTAAGTGTGGAGCTACTTGATAAGAACAATAAGCGTAACGTTAGAATCGAGAGTCTGCTTAAGTTAGTAGGACACGACTATGATGGCAGTTCTGATATAGTTGACGTATTCGACGTTGATTACAATAAGGTTGATACTAATCTAGAAAGTGAGCGACAGAGAGCTTTCGCATATTTGAAGAATGCAGAAGAACGTATTTAAAAACATCATTAGCGGTATAGGTGGCCAGCTAATAATACTGATTTTGGGAATAGTATTTCCTAGAATCATTCTTACCCATTATGGATCTGATTCCAATGGGTTACTTGGCACTGTGACTAATATTTTTACTTACATGGCTTTGCTTGAGGCAGGCATTGGTCAGGCTGCACGTAATGCGATTTATAACCCGCTCACGAAAGGGGACCGCGACAAGGTAAACTATCTTGCGGCCTTGTCGCAGAATTACTTTAGACGCGTTACCGTGTTCTATGCGCTTGGTGTGGTGTTGTTATCTTTTGTGTTGCCACTGGTGCTTAAAAGTAATATTGATTACTGGACAATCTTTGGCGTTGTCTTCCTTCAGGGTGCAGGTGGTGTAGCATCGTTCTATTTCATTCAGACTCAGATGATTATTCTGGGTGCCGATGGCAAGGCGTACATTAACAACGGAATTAATGTGATTCATACTAGTCTTAGCTATATGGTGAGAATAGTTCTTGCTGTGTTAGGGTTTAATCTGGTGTTCCTGCAGCTGGTTTATTTTGTTCTGTCAGTATTTAGAGTTGCACTTTATAGATGGTATTTCTCACGTAAATATGACTGGATTAAGAAGGTGCCAGTAGCAGATGAGGATAAGCTTCAGGACCGTAATTCTTTTATTATTACTGAAATTGCCTGGACGATTTTTTCTTCGACTGATTCCATCATTTTGTCAATTTTCTTAGGTACACAGGTGTCTTCTGTATACCTCGTTTATGGCATGGTTTTCACTGGCATCAACACTGTAACTAATGCAGTATATACCAGTCTTGTCTACATGCTCGGAAAGACATATCACAAAGATATTAAGGCATATGAGAAATATCATGATGCGTTCAATTCTGTATTCTTTGGTGGTATGACAGTTCTTATGTGTGTGGCACTTATACTTACAGTTCCATTTATTAAGCTTTATACAGCTGGAATAACTGATGTTGAATATGTTTATGAGAGTTTACCACTTCTGTTCTGCCTCGTTCAGCTTCTGTCCTGGAGCAGATATGTATCAGGTAATCTTACTGGTATAGCCGGTTATGCTAAGCCTACTAGTCGTATTTCTATTATCGAGGCATCTATTAACATTTTGCTTTCTGTAATTTTGGTAAATATTATAGGAATTACGGGTGTTCTTATCGCGACTGTTGCCGCACTGCCACTTAAGGCTATTTACTGTAACTATGTTTCTGACTATAAGGTTATGAAGCGATCATGTGTGAATTCTATTAGAATTTTGGGACTTAACTTTTTACTTTTTGGAATTGCCATTATTGCAAATAATATGCTGAATATAGATATTAAGTCCTACTTGGGGTTCTGCGTATGGGGCCTGGTATTGACTGCGATATTTGGAGTGCTGGGCATTGTGGTTAATTTGATAGCGAATCCACAGCTTCCAGCTATGATAAATAATATTAGGAAGAGTAGATAAATGAAGAAAGCTTATTACTACATTTTATTTGGTGCAGCGATAGTGCTTGTGTTCATATTGTCTCTTAATGTCCGTAATATCTTTACGGTATCTGAGCTTGGCGATGAAGCAGGTTATTTCTATAATGCAGCCTTCTTCACAAAGACTAATTGGGATTCTGTGGGAGCATATAACCCTTATTACGGTTATGGATACTCACTACTGCTATTGCCGTTATGGGCAAATACCAAAAATGGTGTTGAACTTATAAGAGGGGCAGTATGCGTTAATATTGGTCTTATTACGTTAAGTTATTTTATGATCACATATCTTCTTAACAGAATAGTATTTAAGAATAAGTCAATTTTTGCACCACTTATATCTTTCGTAATGTGTTTTTCTCCTTATATTGTGAGTAGCACGTTTAAGACTATATGTGAATGTACCATTGTATTCCATACATGCCTATGTCTCGTGCTTTTTTATAAAATGCTGTCTAAGAATAAACCTCTGTATGCAGTACTGTTTGGAATTTGTCTGGCATATGGCTATGCAATACATACTAGATTGTTGTTTGTTATATTCATATTCCTCTTTGTGTGGATGGCTACTTCATTACGATTTGGCCTTATAAATGGAAAGAAATTCAAAAAGTATATCAGAACATATATTGCTGCTGCGGTAGGATTCGTAGTTGCTTTCCTAGTAATTTATCTTGTTAAGAGACAGATCCTATCTTATAGAGAATCAATAGCATTGGCGAAGTCTAATCAGGGAAATATCGTCGATTCAGATACTATTTCACAGAGATTTAGTTGGCTATTTAACTCTAAAAACACGGGCCTATATTTGTTGAGCTTTTTTGCAAAGTTTTTCTATGCTGTAGTGGAATCTTTTGGATTGTGCTTTATCGGAACTCATTTCCTAATTAAGTCAATGCGCAAAGATGCGCAGCATAATAATCATGCGCAGTATGGTACTAAGCTTTTTATCCTGATAGGGTGGTTTTCCCTAATATTAATATTCACTCTTATCGGCCCGGGTTCTGTAGATAAATTTACAACCTTTTTCTATGCAAGATATTACGAGAGCCTTTTGATTATTTTCGTAGCATTTACTATTGCTTTCGCGCTTAAGGAAAAAGTCTCTCTTGCCCAGATCGTCACCTCCATAACGGGTGTGATTATTTTAAGATTTATTGCTGGAATTCTTAAGTATAAGCTGAAGTCAGAAGTGGTACATCTTGATACCAACAGAGCTCCATTCTTCGCTGTGGCAACCAAGTTTACTGATAATTATGGAACTATGCTTAACATCATGATGTGTATATGTATAGGTGTTTTGATACTGTTCTATCTTACAAGCAACAAAGTAAAAATGGCTGCTGTAGTTGTTATTTTATTTGTGTTTGTTGTCGCATCATCAGTTTGTATTGCAGAGATTAACAGAATTAATGAGTTAGGTAAGGCTGATGCAGAAATTGCATTAAATATCCTGGAAGATAAGGATAAGGAACATGTTCTTTTTGTCGATGATAATTCTTATAATTATTCGAATTTCTTTGCGCGTTTCCAGGTTCTTTTGAAAGATGAACCGTTATTAGTTGATAAAGTAAATCCAACGGAAGCTGAATATAAGGCTCTATGCGATACATGCTACATAAGAATGACACATAATGATTATATTGTGCTTTATAAATTTTCTCCGATAAATGACTATTTGGTTAATTATGGTACAAATTATGTTGATGGAGATGTTTTTAGAATGTACTATATAACATCAGAGAATGACTAGGGAGAAGAGAATGAAATTAATAATCCAGATTCCATGTTATAACGAAGAAGCTACACTTCATGTGGCACTTGCAGATTTGCCAAAGCATATTGACGGCATTGATGAGATTGAGACTCTTATCATCAATGATGGAAGTAGCGATAAAACTGTAGAGGTTGCCAAGAAACTTGGCGTTAATTACATAGTTAATTTTAAACGCAATAAGGGTCTTGCCTATGGATTTATGGCTGGTATCGATGCATGCCTTCACCTCGGAGCAGACATTATTGTAAATACAGATGCTGATAATCAGTATAAGGGTGAGGATATTCCTAAGTTGGTTAAGCCAATTCTGGATGGAATTGCAGATGAGGTCATTGGTGCTCGTCCTATCGATGATACAGAGCATTTTTCTAAGAGAAAGAAGATGTTCCAGCACCTTGGTTCCTGGGTAGTTCGTCAGGCCTCTAATACGGATATTCCTGATGCTCCATCTGGATTTCGCGCATATAGCCGAGAAGCAGCACTTCGCCTTAATGTAACAAATATGTATACATATACTTTGGAAACAATTATTCAGGCGGGACGTAATAGAATTGCTATTACATCTGTACCTATTGGAACTAATCCTGAACTACGTAAGAGCCGTCTTTTTAAGAGCATGTCTTCATATATGAAGCGTTCAGCTGGTGTTATTATTCGTAGCTTTATGATGTATCGTCCATTGAAATTCTTCAGCATGTTCGCAGCGTTTTTCTTCCTTATCGGAGTTGTTCTTGGCGTACGATTCCTTGTTTTGGGCGCTTCTGGTCATGTTCAGTCTTTGCTTCTTGCAGTTACTTTCCTTCTTTTTGGTGCCATGACGTTTATTATGGGCCTTCAGGCAGATCTTATTGCTGCTAACCGTAAACTTCTGGAGGATATTCAGTACAGAGTTCGTAAGCAGGATGCAGATTCTGGTAAGCCAACTGCAGATTTGGAGATTAATGAATGATTAGTGTGTACTTATGTGTACTTGTATTGTTCCCGTTAATAGCATTAATTGGAACGAGAAAAGCCGATGCAGGTACTACAGACACTCTGATAACAAAGTCTGATTCAGCTTATTTAAGAGGTATCTCTGCGCTATTTGTTGTATTTGCTCACTATTTTATTTTCTCTGAGAAAGAGGGAGTGAAGTTTAATAGTATCATTCAGTTCGCGGTGGATCAGATAGGTGGAATAGGCGTTTTACTGTTTTTCTTTGTATCTGGTTATGGCGTGTATTTCTCCTATAAGAATCGTAAACCTACTTTGGATTTTTTATTGAGAAGAGTCAAGACAGTTTATATTCCATATGTCATTATTAAGCTAGTGTTTCTTGTCGTAAATCTGATTCTTAACAGAGTTGAAAGTATTCCCAAAGCTATTTTCTACATAATTACTGTAGAGGACTGGTTTATTCACGTTATCCTGATCCTGTATATTTTGTTCTTTGTGTTCTGGAAACTTGATACGAGAAAGTTCTTCATCGCTACACTAATATCAAATGCAGCGTTGACAGTTATTTATATCTTATTGGAAAGACCTATTGGTTTCTTTAATGCTCTATGGCTATTTACTGCAGGTATGTTTATGGCTGAAGCACGGGAAGCTATTAACAAGTTTTTTCAAACTAAGCTGTTTGTTAAGATAGCTATTTGTTTTGTGGCTTTCGTTGGACTTGGTCTGATTTTTGCTCTGTTTAAGGGTGCTATGTGGGCTAATATTTTTAAGCCGGCAGCTGGTGTGGCAATCTGTCTTGGTATTATAGGCTTACTGAAAGTTATCAAGTTAAATTCGTTTATAATTAATGAAGTTGGTAAGAGATCACTTTACTATTACATTGTTCACATTGCGGTTTGGAACTTCATGGATTCCTTCAGTTTTGTGCCAAGATTTTGGATTTCATTGTCATTAACCGTAATAGTTGTAGAATTAATGTATCGATGTGTAAATCTTGTAGTAAACAAGAATACCTCTAAGGGATAAGGAAAAGGGAATATAGGAGATAGATTATGCGTATTTTAATTGTCGAGGACGACTTCACTATTGCTGAGCAGCTGAAGTTGTCGCTTCAGAGTTGGGGGTATGAGGTGTTCCTCACAGAGGACTTCTCGGACCCTTTGGCAGATTTTAACAGGGTGGACCCACAGCTCGTGCTTATGGACATCACTTTGCCTTTTAGTAACGGTTTTTTCAGATGTTCGAAAATCCGTGAGGTGTCTAACGTGCCTGTCATTTTCGTGTCCTCCGCGGCAGATAACCTTAACATGATTACTGCCCTTAACATGGGTGGTGATGATTTCGTGACCAAGCCTTTTGACCTTAACGTGTTGCTTATTAAGGTTAAGGCACTCCTTAGAAGAACTTACGAGTTTTCGTCCGGTAGTGGTGCTGCCGAGAGTGCACTCCCCGAGCATCGTGGTGCGACTTATAACGCGGCAGATTCTTCCCTTACTTATGAGGGCAACAAGATTGACCTTACTAAGAACGAGAGCCGTATCCTAAATAACCTGCTTACTCACAAGGGTACCATCGTGTCCAGATCCCGCCTTATGGAGGAACTATGGAACGACGACCTTTTTGTGGACGAGAACACTCTAAGTGTTAACGTGAACCGTCTCCGAAAGAAACTGGACGAGGCAGGTCTTACTGACTTTATCACTACCAAGAAAGGCCAGGGCTACATAATTGAGTAAGTATCTTAAGATGCGTCTGCCATATGTTATGGGATGGCTGATCATTGAGGTGGTTTCTCTTCTGGTGTTCTTTCTTTATGATTTGACGCTACTTCCATGGGTACACATGAGCAATATTTTACTGGTTGTGTTGCTTATCTGTGGATTTGTGGATTACTCCAAAATCTCACGTAAGCACAAACTTCTGGTAGATAATCACCTTGATATGGTAGAACCTTCCAACTACATCGAAGAAACCTTTATGGATATTATCGAGGCAGAGCGTGATAATGCCAGAATTGCGAAGGATAAGGCAAGCAGCGATTATAACGATATGCTGGAATATTACACAGTGTGGGCTCATCAGGTGAAGACGCCTTTGGCTGGACTTAGCCTTACTGTTCAGAATATTGATGATGATTCCTTGCGTCAGACATTGCAGTCAGAACTTGTTCGTACTGAAGAGTATGTTGATATGGTTATGAATTATCTTCGTCTTCAGAGTAATGATAGTGACTATGTATTTGTTCCTGTGGAGATAAACGATGTGGTACGCCAGGAAGTGCGTAGAATGCGTACGCTCTTTATGAGTAAGAAGATAGGTCTTAGTTTTGATCCTGAGGTTTCTGAGGGTGTTAAAGCGGTTACAGACAGACGTTGGTTGGAGTTTGCTCTTGGGCAGGTGTTGGCTAATGCGGTTAAGTATTCTAATTCTGGCGTGGTAAGTATTTCCGTGCTCCCAGAATATATTGAGGTAAAAGACCAGGGTATCGGTATCTCTGAGGAGGATCTTCCACGTATCTTCGAGAAGGGTTACACAGGCTATAACGGACGTTCTGATAAGAAGTCCACAGGTATCGGTTTATATCTTGTTAAGAAGGCAATGACATCCATAGGCGGTGATATTGTTATCACTTCTAAGATTGGCGAAGGCACATGCGTAAAGCTTGTATATAAGAAATAAATATGCTGGATAAATCTATTCCTTTTCACACGATAATAATGAGATCTAATAACCTTTTGAAGGTGAAGCCCGATGCTTTGCCAGAAGGTTTTTCTGTCAGATTTTATGAGCCAGGGGATGAGATTCACTGGGCAAGAATCCAGTATGAGGTAGGGGAGTTTTATTCCATTGAGGATGCTCTTAAATGCTTTTCTCATTATCTGGACTACGAGGATGAATTAAGGAAAAGACAAGTATATATTGTGGATGACACTACTAACACACCAGTTGCGACTGCTACCGCATGGTATTCAGAACTGGATGGTAAAGAAATAGGTGTGGTGCATGCTTTAAGCTGCCTGCCTTCTTATCAGGCGCTTGGCCTTGGCAGAATCGCTGCCACGTATATGATGGAGTGCTTCCATAAGGTAATGCCCGAAAGTGAGGTCTGGCTTGATACACAGACCTGGAGCTATAAAGCGATTGGAATTTACCTTGATTTAGGGTTTGTGCCCGTAAAAACGGCTACATTCAATGAGACTGCTAATGAATACGAGAAGGCTCGAAATGCTATGAAAGATAAGATGAGAGCCGATGTTTATAAGAAGTTCTGCGAAGAGGAACTGTACTAATAATAGGACATATCTAAATGGGTGTTTTGATATAATAATTTTGGAGCACAGTTCACTCCAATGGGCGGTTGCCTGCTTTTAACCTTGTTTTTGGAATAAGGGAGAAAGGAGGCTGTCTATGAATGATTTTGAGACGATAACATTGGTTATTGCAGTGATTGGATTACCAATAGCTGGTATAAGATTTTTCATAGTAATTATTACTTTTCTTGATAAGAGATATTCGAGAAAAAGACAATAAAAAACCTACCCATATGGATTGGCAGATCCTTGAGTAGGTTATTCATACTTTTATAGGCAACCGTCCAAGTGGACTGTGCTTTTCTTTTAGGTATATTATCATAATTTGAAAAATATTGATATAAACCTTTATTCTTAATCTTACAAAAATGTAAGAAACGCCTTTCATAATGTAAGGTAAATCAATATTTTGATTGTCTTCTTAGGGGTATTATGATGTCGTAAGAAAAACGAGAATAAATAAGGAGGCATAAACAAATGTCAATGCTGGAAGTTAAGAACCTTAAGAAAGTATATACAACAAGGTTCGGTGGGAATAAGGTAACAGCACTTACAAATGTTAATTTCACAGCCGAGAAGGGCGAGTATGTAGCAATCATGGGAGAGTCTGGTTCTGGTAAGACAACTCTTCTTAATATCCTTGCTGCACTTGATAAGCCAACAGAGGGTGAAGTGATTATTGATGGACAGAATCTCAATTCCTTTAAGGATAAGAAGCTTGCTTCATTCAGACGTGAACAGCTCGGATTTGTGTTCCAGGACTTTAATCTTCTTGATACTTTTTCCGTTAAAGATAATATTCTTCTTCCTCTTGTACTGGCAGGTAAGAAACACCAGGAGATGGAAGAGAAACTTAAGCCTATTGCAGAAAAGCTTGGTATCGAAGAACTTCTCGAGAAGTATCCATATGAGATTTCTGGTGGTCAGAAGCAGCGTGCTGCAGTAGCCAGAGCGATTATCACAAATCCACAGCTTGTTCTTGCCGATGAGCCAACAGGAGCCCTTGATTCCAAGTCCACAGATGAGCTTCTCGGTCTCTTCGAGAAGATTAATAAGGATGGTCAGACAATCCTTATGGTTACTCACTCTGTTAAGGCTGCAAGTACTGCTTCACGTGTGCTTTTTATTAAGGATGGAGTTATTTTTCATCAGCTTTATAAGGCTAATTCAACTAACGATGAGTTCTATCGTAAGATAACAGATTCTCTTACTGCACTTATTGGAGGAGAGAACTAATGAACAATATTTATGTGAATCTGGCGTCTAATTCTATTCGTCAGAACAGGAATTTTTATTTCCCTTATATAGCATCTTCAAGCGTAATGATTGCTTTGTTTTTTACATTGTTTTCTCTGGCAGTTGATCCTGTTGTTAAAGGAATGCACGGTGGTAAAACTCTTGGCATGGTTCTTACGGTAGGTATACCAATTATTGCAACTCTTGCCATCCTTTTTATCGTTTATATGAGTTCGTTTATTATGAAAAGACGTAAAAAGGAGCTTGGTCTTTATAGCGTGCTTGGTATGGAGAAGAGACATATCATAAAAGTTATTTTCTTCGAGAATCTTTTTGTTTCTGTTGTATCTATTATCTCAGGAACAATCATCGGTGTTATTGTAGAAAAGTTAGCTCAGTTGTCACTCCTTAAGCTTCTTCATCAAGCTGCTGATGTTGATTACTCTATTGCAACTAATGTGCTTCTTTATACAATTGGATTATTTGTAGTTCTGTTTGTATTTATCTTTTTAAACTCTGTTAGAGAGATTATTTTTAAACCAACTCTTGCGTATATTAAGGAAGAGCAGGCAGGTGAGAAGAAGCCTAAGGCCAGATGGTTCCTTGGATTTATTGGCCTTGTTGTACTTTGTTGTGCCTATTATATGGCATGCACAGTAAAAAGTGGTGCAGACGCTATTACCAGATTTGCTTTGGCAGTTTTTCTTGTAATCATTGCAACTTATATTCTTTTTATTGTGGGTAGTATTGCAGTTCTTGAACTTATGAAGAAGAACAAGAATTATTACTATAAGACTAATCATTTTATTTCTGTATCCGGTATGACATACAGAATGAAACGTAATGGTGCAGGTCTTGCTTCTATCTGTATTCTTAGCACTATGGTACTTGTAATGATTTCATCTGTAAGTACGGTGTTCTTCTATAATGACAAGGCCTTTTCTGATAGATTTAATTTCGATTTTGGAATTAGCGCAGATGATTATATGCATGACTATTCCATAGACGAAGGTGATGACAGAGTCCCTGCAAATAATGAAGATATTATCAATGAGATTTACACTGCAGCAAGCGAAGCTGATGTTACAGTAACTGATCTCGTATATTACAAGACATTTGATTACTATGGTTTTGTTAGTGACCGAGTTATTACTAATAATCCTGATTATACTAGTGAATATTATGAATACTGGGTAATTGATCTGGAAACATATAACCGCATTAACAATGAATCTCTAGTATTGAAAGATAATCAGTTTGGATACTGGTTCCTTGGCGGTAGCGATGATTTTTCTGGTGAATATGAGATTGAAGGTGTAGGTGTATATGAAGCAAGTAAACTTCCAGCCAAGCCAAACATAATGCCAGGTGAATATACTTCCACAAGTAAAGATATAGTATTCATGGTAATTCCAGATAGCCTTGGCCTTGATAAATTTGTTTCAAAACTTTACGCAGATTGGGATATGGATTATGGTGGAGATGTTTTTGGACCTTCAGAAATGAAATCTACTTATTATGCCTTTAACATCGATGGCGATGACGACGCCAAGATGGCATTCTGGAACAAGTATAACGAGAAATACACATGGCCAATTGATGAGGATATGCTCTCTGAATATAACTCTAATATGGGTTATGGTGATGAGAGTGATGGGGTTGGAAGATACAGAACAATTTTCTGCAGTATGCTCTTCCAGCAGGTGTTCTATAACATGTATGGTGGTCTTTTCTTCCTTGGTATTCTTCTTTCCATCTGCTGTATCGTAATTGCTGTACTGATTATGTATTTTAAGCAGCTTCTTGAAGGTTATGAGGATGCCAAGAGATTCACGATAATGAAGAAGGTGGGACTTACAAAGGATGAGATTAAAAAGTCTATTTATTCTCAGATTGTTATGGTCTTCCTGACACCAATTATTTGTGCTGGTATTCATACGGCTTTTGCGTACAGAATAGTTAAGAGCTTGATCGTTCTCTTTGGTATTTCAAATATCGATGGTTACTTCGTAATTCTCCTTATCAGCATGGCAGTGTTTACACTTTTCTATGCTTTGGTATTCTGGATTACTAGTCAGAATTACTTCAAGATTGTAAATGCAGCTGAGAATGCTGTTTGATGATGATTTCTACCAAATCATAACCTCGTCTTTAATGTTTCTTAATCTTTGATTTCTATAATGATTTTGTAAGTTAAGGATAGATATGGAAAACTTACCGGTGACCGGGAGGTGGAATGCTCGGTCACCAACTTTTTCAGAGATGTTCTCGATATGGAATAGGGTGATAGATATGTCAGTTGTTAGTTGGTTAATTTTTAAATTGCCAGTAGCCGTTGTGGTATTTATGGCAGGTGTGCTGCTTTGTTGTACTTTTGTTTTACTTCCAATAGGAACAGCACTTGTAGATTCTTCACTTGAACTTTTATGCTAAGAAATGACTCCTTTGTGGTAAACTTTAGTTGGTTAAAGTAAGCACTAAGGAGTTTTTAAGTGATTGAGGAAGTGTTATTTGAGAATGAGATAATGATTCATTCTCTCTCATCTCTCCCATCTAAGGGATTGTACCTGGCTGAATTTCAGCTGGTAGAGCCATTTGAAGGCGATAGTAAGGAACTAATGGGAGCGCTGCTCCTAGAGGACGATAATATGACATTTGATCCTCCAATGTTCGCAGTTCCTGACTTTGCACATAATTCTCAGCAGTTATTATTAGATATTGCCAGAGGCTGTATTGATGCTGGTTCTCATCCGGAAATTATTATTTATACAAATGAAGATGCCAGACAGCTTCTTGCTGATTTTTGCGCCAAAGTTGGAATCAATCTGATTGACGCACAGGAATTTGCTGAGTCCATGCCTTTTATGCAGGATTTGGAAAAATACGATGACGATTCCGATGATTGGGAGGAGTTCGCAGATCAGTATGAACTTAGCGATGAAGACAGAATGGAAGTAATCGCACAGGCTCTCATGATGTTTACCGATGAAGAGATTAAGGAGTTGGACCAGGACGTAATTAATGAGGCAAAAGACCTTATTAATCTTGGCGCATTCCCACCAGATATGGAAAAAGAGTTTCGACGTAAGCTCGGAATGGATGGTGGCAAAGAATGATTTCTCTTAACGATTATCTCTACGACGGTAATACAGTTCTTAAGATTTTGCAGCTTTATTCTGCAGATCTTGCCAAGGCTGCCAAAGAAAATAACAATCCAATTGATCAGGTTCATAGTGAGTTCCTGCTCAGCATTATTGATCTTCTAGAGCATAATGACTTTCTTACTTCACAGTCTCAGCGTATTCGTGAGTTCTATAAGTATATGGCATATGAGTACCCATTCCTGGCGTTTACTTTTAAAGGACGTATTAAGTCCATTATTCGCGCTGAAGAGAAGTTTAATGGCTACGTAGTAAGCCGCATTTATGAATACTATAAAGAGCACGGCACAGTCCCACCAGTAGATATGCTTACTGACAGCCTGGGATTTTTCCGTGACCTTATCGCATATCGTATCGTTATTTCCATGCCTAGCTGCCATCTTAATTCAGAGGATGAGCGTGACGAGGTAGAGCAGAAATACCTTTATGAGATTGCAAATAAACTCCCAGAATTTCTTGGACGAGAGGGCTTCAAAGTGGAGGTATCCGAGTTTAAGAAGGAGAAGCTTTCCTCTAGACTCAAAGAAGAAATGCGCCCATTTTATCGTGACTACGTGGAGCACCCAAGTCCATATGGCTACCAGTCACTCCATGCTACTTTCTTCGACGAGGTAAGCCAGTCACATATTGAAGTGCAGCTTAGAACAAAGAAGATGGATGATTATGCAGAGATTGGTCCTGCTAATCACCTTGGTTACGAGAAACGCCAGGAAAATGAGAGAAGCCGCCGCGACCTGATACCCGTGGGCGAAAGCATTTATTTCGACGAGGCTTATGAGCGTGGTAAGATGCTCCAGGCACTTGATCTTGCAGAACTTAACGTTAATATGTTTGGCGCCATGAGCAATTCTCTTATTAACGATGGATGTGGTCTTTATCGTGGCCGCTTGATCTTGCCTTTCGAGCACTTAAGTCGTTTCCAAAATGACTTGGTAGATTAACTCGAAAAGTGCTATAATGCTTAATCATAAATTTTAATAAAGAAGGTGACAATTATGCCAAAGGATATCGATTGGGGCTCATTGGGCTTCGGATACGTAGCTACAGACAAGAGATTCGTAGCTAACTTTAAGGATGGCAAGTGGGATGAAGGTACTCTCACTGAGGATGCAACAGTAACAATGAGTGAGTGCGCTGGTGTTCTCCAGTATGCTCAGACTTGTTTTGAGGGCCTTAAGGCTTATAGAACAGAGGATGGCAAGGTAGTTTGCTTCCGTCCTGACCTTAACGCATCCCGTATGAAGGATTCCTGCGAGAAGCTTAAGATGCCTGTATTCCCAGAGGACAAGTTCGTAGACGCAGTAGTAGAGGTTGTTAAGGCTAACCTTGATTGGGTTCCACCTTACGGTTCTGGCGCTACACTTTACCTCAGACCTTATGAGTTCGGTATTAACCCAGTTATCGGTGTTAAGCCAGCTGATGACTATCAGTTCAGAATTTTCTGTACACCAGTAGGTCCATATTTCAAGGGTGGAGCTAAGCCAATCACAATCAGAGTTTCTGATCTCGATCGTGCTGCACCTCACGGTACAGGTCACATTAAGGCTGGTCTTAACTATGCTATGTCTCTCTACAACATAGTAGATGCACATGACGAAGGTTATTCCGAGAATATGTACCTCGACCCACAGACACGTACAAAGGTTGAGGAGACAGGTGGAGCTAACTTCATCTTCATCACAAAGGATGGCACACTCGTAACACCTAAGTCTGATTCTATTCTCCCATCTATCACACGTCGTTCTCTCTGCGTAGTAGCTGAGAAGTACCTCGGCATGAAGGTAGAGCACAGAGAGGTTCTTCTTTCTGAGGTTGAGAACTTTGCTGAGTGTGGTCTCTGCGGTACAGCTGCAGTTATCTCTCCAGTTGGTAAGATCGTTGATCACGGCAAGGAAATTTGCTTCCCATCAGGTATGGAGGAGATGGGTCCTTGGACAAAGAAGCTCTATGATACACTTACAGGTATCCAGATGGGCCGCATTGAGGCACCAGAGGGATGGATTAAGGTTATCGCTGAGTAATTTGATTCTTTAATCTGAATTAATAAAGCCGCTTCACTTAGTGAGGCGGCTTTTGTTAGTTAGTAGTTATAACGATTATTTATGCCACTGAATGCTGGAGACATTGGCATTGTTAATTTCATTGTCAAGGGCGGCCTGAGGGCTATTAGTAGCCTGAGAATGTTTAGCATCCTCTGCAAGAATTGCAGGGTTACGAACTGGGTCGAGAGCAGTGTTCTTCTTAACTTTGTTCTGATAGAACTTTCCTTCGATTCCAGTAGGGGAGAAACTTGTTACATCACCCTTAGAATCACCAAAGTTATTAGACTTGTCGAGTTTGTTAGCTGTTAAGTAGAGTGCAACACCGATACCACATGGGAGACCAAGGATTACTGCGAAGAATAAAGCAAAACCGTCCATAATCAGACTCCTTTCTGTCTCTTACTAACGTAGGATGTAAGTGTACTTGCTGTGGTTCTGGAAATAGATTTCAAAACCCTCTTAATCTTGGTGGCACCTGCTGAGATACTCGCTATGGCTGCTGCAATAGGTGCGACAATAAGATTACCGTTATTATCTGAAGAACTTCTAGATGAAGATCCATCAAATACAATAGGAAGCAGGAAGTACAATGCCATGATACACGCTAAAGAAATTACAATTGAGAGTGAAATCAACATGGATGTGAACTTTGCTTTATTCCAAGGTACACCTCCAACGATTTTTCCTGTCTGACCATTGATGATAATTGTATATGGTTCATCTTTATATCTGAATGTGAGGAACCATGCAGGGAGGAAAGCTGTTAATGGCTTTGTGTAAACCTCTGCACGCTCTCTGTGCTGAAGAATCTTCTTACTAGAACCAGTGATACTCTTAAGCATTTCTGCATCATAAAGTTCCTTTACTCTGCGCTTAGCAAGAGCAATAGCATCCTCTTCCATTACGTCAGATGCATCAGAATAGAATCCAACGAGATAATCTTCGTCGAATACTTTTGCTTCCTTCATGTGATATGGCTCGAGACGCTGGCTACTACTGTCACTTAGTGTTGTTGAAGCGTCGGTTGTTACCCATGGCATATGAGCATAAGCGCTTCTCTTATAGTAGTAAGTAGTGGAGCTCTTATTATTCTTGTGAACAGATGAAAGAATCATGGAAGCATCATATTCAACATTAGTAATGTGGTATGGAATATAAATACCACGCATCTGCTCAATCTGATAATTTTTGATTTCATCTGGAATAAAGAATCCCTTCTGGATTCTCTCTCTTACCTTAGCCATAGCCTGTTCCTTGGTTACAGTAAATGGAATAATCATATCAGGTTTCTTAAGCTTAGAAACACGTGAGAAAACGATAGAAGGATTACCACAATAGATACAGAATGTAGATACTTCTGTATTTGTAATTGAAATTTCAGCTCCACATGAGCTGCACTGATAAACGCTACAATCGATAGTGTCATCTACAACAAGTTTTGTAGGTTCTAATTCATCGTAGCCATCTGCTTCTGCATCGAATTCACTAACATCAAAAGTGGAACCGCAGCTAGCACAGGCCAATGCCTTAAGCTGCACGTCAAAAGTAATTCTGCCGCCACAGTTTTTACAGGTTCTAATCATGTCCCTAACCTCCAATTTTATTGACACACGTACATTATCAGTGCCAACAGAATGATTATATCATTTCTTTATTTGTGCCCGAAGAAAAATATAAGAGAACTTGATGATTCTAATTCTCAAGTTAGTGCAAATAAATGTTAAAAATACAAAAATAGGATAAAACAAAAAATCATAGAATTGATAACATAATGCTACAAGATACATTTTGTATCGTCCCCCAGATTGGATTGATCGAATGAGTGGTTGTCTTAATGCACACTCCGTATACCATTTATTCGTTAATCTTGAAACGCTCCTTGTCACCTCATTCAAGGAGCGTTTTGTATTAGCTATAAAATGGTAGTAGAATATGCTCACTACTGATAATTAGGAGGCTTTATGGCTGTTTATTATATTGATTTTGAGAATGTTCATGATTCAGGTCTTGAGGGGCTCGGATCCTTAACTTCTAAGGATAAGATTGTTCTTTTCTATAACAAGGAACAGAAAATCAGTATTGACGGTATGCTCGCTATCTCATCCTGTAAGGCCAAGATAGAGTACCGTAAGACCATGATTTCCGGCCGTAATTATCTCGATTTTCAGTTGGCAACATATCTTGGATATGGAATAAATGAGCATAGAAATGAGACTATTTATATTATCTCTAAGGATAGTGGGTTTGATAGTGTTGTTTATTTCTGGGCTAAAGATGGTGTGAATATCTCACGTAAGAAGACTATTGAAGCTACCCCAGAGGTTCTAGCTGTTCACGAGATTCCTGAAGTAGAGCCAGACTATGTTGTTGTAACAGATAAGGCGGAGGTTGCTTCAGCGGCTGAGGAGAAGCCTGCAAAGACAGCCAAGAAAAAAACAGGCCGTAAGAAGGCAGCATCTAAGAAGAGTGAGGTTGAACCAGAGGTTGTAGTAGAAGAAACACCTGAAGTTAAGAAAGATACATCACTTCCAGAAAGATTCCGTAAGAAGATGAGACCTATTCTTGCTAAGCAGGGGTTGTCTTCTTTGCAGTACAGTAAGGTATATAAGGCTGTTGTTTCAGTAGAAAAGACAAAGCCCTTCAGAAAGCAGCTGATTGCTGATTTCGGTGAAGAGCTTGGTCATAATATCTATGAGTATACTCAGCATATATTTGGAGAATACTGGAAATCGAAGCAGTAATTAAATTCTGAATATCTCACATTCTGATGTTGTTACTTTATCTTTGAATGAGCGGTCGTGCTCTACACAGATAAGTGTTATATCACTATTAGCTAATAGTTCCTCAAGTGACTCTCTGATATAAATATCAATGTAATTCATAGGTTCATCCCATATGAATATGTGTGCCTGACAGCAAAGACTGCCAGCGATTAGTACAATCTTTTTCTGACCCTCGGAATATGTACTAATATCTTGTTCGAGTTTGTTTTTACCGAATCCCATCTTACGTAGAATAGTAATGAATCGAGTATAATCAGCGCTCACTTCAAAGGCATAATCCTTTAACGACCCAGTAAGGGAAGATGTGTCCTGATGAACATAGGAGTACTCCAGATTAGGAGCTTTAATAAGTTCTCCTGTATATGAGAAATTATCGCTGTTAAGTTCACCTAACATCTTTAAGAAGGTGGATTTACCACAGCCGTTAACACCGCTGATGGCTATTTTCTCACCTTGGTGAATTTCAAGATTAACGGGATTACATATTGCTTCACCATCATAGTAGAGGACCACATTAGTAGCCTTTATTAACAGGTCAGAGTGGTGTTTCTTACCCTCGATAAGGAGCGTTTCCTTTCGTTCTTGGTTCTTAAGAAGGGATGACTTCTCATCAATCTTTTTCTCGAAGCGGTTCTCCATGTTCTTGGCGTGACGCATCATCTTTGCCGCTTTCGCGCCCTCGTAGGAACGTCTGCTGATGCTTTTTTCCACTTTCGTTGGGTCGAAGCCAATTTTCTTACGTTCGGATGCCTCGGACCACCTCTCGGCTGCTTCCTCAGACTTACGAAGACGTGAGATTTCTTTCTTAAGACGATCATTCTGTGACTCTTCAAATTTCTCGCGTCGTTTCATCTCATCCCACCACGTGCTGAAGTTTGCGGCAGAAACTTCGATGTTGGTTTTGTTAATAGCCATAGTGTGATCTGTAGCCTCATCCAGAAAGGTTCTGTCGTGGCTAACCAGAATAAATCCCGTTTTACGTTTAAGATAGGCAGCGGTTATTTTTCTTCCGTGTTCATCGAGATGGTTAGTTGGCTCGTCAATAAGAGGGAAGCGGTACTCATCTAGGAAGAGACTGATTAGCTGAAGCTTAGTTTTCTCGCCACCTGACATAAGGCAGTAAGGCTGATAAAGGATATCGCTATCAAGCTCAAGATAGTTCATCTCACGGCGAATCTGCCAGTCCTCAGCGTTAGGCGCAATCTCGCGAATAACATCGCCGCCAAGCAGGTATGGGTCACTGATCTCAAAAGGGAAGCTGACAAACTCAGGACTGCCAGTAATGGTGCCACTGCCATGAAGTTCGCCCTTAAGAAGCTTGAAAAATGTTGTCTTACCACGGCCGTTACGACCCACTAGTCCGAGCTTCCAGTCGGTATCAATTCTTAGTGAAACATCATCAAACAGCAGCTCATCTGTGCCGTCGTATCCAAAGGTTAAATTCTTAATGTCTATAGTCATATGCATTCCTCCTCATAGCGGGGAATATCCAGCATAGTAACCCTGGAATAAAAAAGCTGCGACAATAGTCACAGCCAAAATCATTAATATTAGTAAATTGGTACACTTAGAGAATAATTCCGCCGCTTAAAATATAAAGTTATTAGCAGAATCATTTTCTCATCGGTCTACCTCCTAAGTTTTTTTACATTATCTTCAAGCTGAAGGTAAATGTCAATCCTGAACAATATATTTCTCAATCTTGTTAAGGAAACGCATGCACTCAGAGCTTTCAGCGTAGATGTGACACTCGAGGTTATCGGAAGGTACAATGCTGAAAATACCCATAAGGCTCTTAGCGTCGATTGTGTAACGTCCGGAAATGAGATCTACATCGAAGTCGCAGTAGTTTGCTTCAGTAACGAACTCCTTAACGTCGTTGATAGTTAATAACTTTACTTTAATGTTTACCATAATTTATCCCTCTTTTTCACCAGATAATTTCTTGAAGAAATCTGTATATCTCTTAACAATTACATCCCAAGAGAAGTTCTGAAGTACGAACTCACGTCCTGTTTTACCCATCTGCTCTGCAACGTCAGGATGCTCCATAAGATAGTTGATGCATCCCTCGAACTCAAAGTAGTTACCAAAATAGAGACCGGAGTTGGAATCAACAGCAAAACTCTTAGTAACTGCACAGTCTGAATGTACGAGTGCAGGGCGACCACAGAGCCAGCTTTCCATAATAACGATAGAGAAACTCTCATGGATAGATGGCTGACAAAGGCAAAGTGATGCAGCACATGCATCGTATTTTACCTGACGGTCTACGAAACCAAGGTCAATAATCTCGCTCTTAATATCCTCAGGGATAGTTACGTCACCTCCACCGATGAGAACAAGCTTCATGGTGGACTCAGGGTTACGCATGCGATACTCTCTGAAGTAGTTGATGAGAAGGTAGATGTTCTTACCAGCATCCTTACGTCCTGCGTAAAGGATAAATGGGTCATTAATCTTATACTCATCACGGAATCTCTGTGCGTCGGCGTCGAAATCAGTGTCAACACCAGCGCCAAGAACTGCTTCCTCTACAAGAGAGAAATCAAAGATGGAGTTAGCAACTTCCTTTTCTGCCGAGGAAAGGTAAATAAGACCAGCAATCTCTTCGAAAGCCTTTTTATAAATATCCATGTGTGCGTAAGACTCCTCGTGGAAACAAGGAATCATGGCAGTCTTTTCAGGAACGGCCAGTGCTCCATAATATGCTGTTCCGAACATATAAGGAATGTGGATGAAGAGTGAGTACTCGTCTTCGTGCTCCTGAATATATGTGTAAAGGTCCGGACTGTTAACCATCTCACGCATGAAAGTCTCTTCTTCTTCAGGCGTTACCGGACTATTTGCAATTAACTTTGCATTAACAGCGTCAAATTTAGCTGTGTTACGTTTACGAACTTTGAATCTGCGAACATTGATGCCGCCTTCAGTGGTGAGGCCTGGTTTATGAAAGTCTACACTCCAATCAGACATAAATTTCTCTACAGATGTAGAGAGTACCTCAAGTTCCACACCAGCAGCTGCAAGGTGCTTAACGATTCCGCGCAATTCTGTCTCTGCGCCACCAGGGATAGAATCCCCGTACCAAGGTGCTATAAATCCTAATTTTTTCATATAAATAATTATAAATAAAATAAGAAGTTTGACAACCCTGCAAGATTGTTATAATATCCTCTTCGTATGCAATGACGAAGAGAAGTAACTTTGATTATCGCGGTACAGAGAGTTTCCTTATAGCTGAGAGGGAAGCAGAATGAATCAGAGCGAATAACACTTTACCAGCAGTGATCTGAAAGGTTTCCCTAGTAGGTGATCCGTATGTCGGCGATAACGGCGAAGAGTTGACTGTAATAACAGTAAATCAGGTGGTACCGCGGATTATATTCGTCCTGAACGTTAAGAATCGTTCATGGGCGATTTTTTATTTGCAATAGATATTAATTACAAATGGAGGATATAACGATGGCTAACATTTATCGTGATAAGGTAATCAATGAGATTTCCGAGGCAGATGTTGGAAAGACAGTAAGAGCTTCAGGTTGGGTTGAGAATATTCGTGACCACGGTGGAGTTTCTTTCGTAGACTTGAGAGATATGTACGGTGTGCTTCAGGTTGTTATGCGTGATACATCTCTTCTTGATGGTCTTGTTAAGGAAGACTGTATCAGTGTAGAGGGTGTTATCGAGCACCGTGATGAGGAGACATATAACCCTAAGATCGAGACAGGTACTATCGAGCTCGAGGCTCATAAGGTAGATGTTCTTGGTAAGGTTTATAGCCAGCTCCCTTTCGAGATTATGACATCCAAGGAAATCCGTGAGGATGTTCGTCTTAAGTACAGATATCTTGACCTCCGTAACAAGAAGGTTAAGGATAACATCGTATTCCGTTCTAAGGTTATTTCTTACATGCGTCAGAAGATGACAGAGATGGGATTCCTTGAGATTCAGACACCTATCCTTACATCATCTTCTCCAGAGGGTGCACGTGACTATATCGTACCTTCCCGTAAGTATAAGGGTAAGTTCTACGCACTCCCACAGGCTCCACAGCAGTTCAAGCAGCTCCTTATGGTATCTGGATTTGATAAGTACTTCCAGATTGCTCCTTGCTTTCGTGATGAGGATGCTAGAGCAGACCGTTCCCCAGGAGAGTTCTATCAGCTCGACTTTGAGATGAGCTTTGCTACTCAGGAAGACGTATTCGCAGCAGGTGAGGAGATTCTCACAGCAATCTTCGAGAAGTTTGCACCAGAGGGTGCGGCAGTTACAGCTGCTCCATATCCAATCATCTCATATAAGGATGCTATGCTCCAGTTTGGTACAGATAAGCCAGACCTTAGAAACCCACTTCGCATTATTGATGTAAGTGATTTCTTCCAGAGATGTTCATTTAAGCCATTCCACGGCAAGACAGTTCGTGCTATTAACGTTCCACGTAAGCTCTCTAAGGGTCAGCACGAGAAGCTTCTTAAGTTTGCTCAGGAAATCGGTATGGGTGGTCTCGGTTATCTCGAGGTTCTCGAGGATATGTCTTATAAGGGACCTATCGATAAGTTCATTCCAGATGATATGAAGACAGAGATTAAGGATCTCGCAGGCCTTAAGGTTGGAGATACAATCTTCTTTATCGCTGATACAGAGGACAGAGCAGCAAACTTTGCAGGTCAGATCAGAACAGAGCTCGGTAACAGACTTGAGCTTAATGAGAAGAATGCATTCCGTTTCTGCTATGTAAATGATTTCCCAATGTACGAGTACGATAAGGAACTCAAGCAGTACATCTTCACACATAACCCATTCTCTATGCCACAGGGTGGCCTCGAGGCTCTCGAGACAAAGAAGCCTGAGGACATTCTCGCTTATCAGTACGATATCGTATGTAACGGTGTAGAGCTCTCTTCTGGTGCTGTTCGTAACCACGACATGAGAATCATGAAGAAGGCATTCGAGATTGCTGGTTATACAGAGGAAGACCTTAAAAATAAGTTTGGTGCTCTTTATAACGCATTCCAGTTCGGTGCACCTCCACATGCTGGTATGGCTCCTGGTGTTGACCGTATGATCATGCTCCTTAAGAATGAGGAGTCCATCCGTGAAGTTATCGCATTCCCAATGAACGGTAATGCACAGGATATCCTTTGTGGTGCTCCTGGTGATGTTACAGAGCAGCAGCTCCGTGAAGTTCATATCAAGGTAAGACAGTAATGAAAGTATACTTTTTTACTCTCGGCTGCCGCGTCAATCAATACGAGACTGACGCGGCTCGAGAGCTTTTTTTATCCTCAGGTTACGAGCTTGTAGGTAATCCAGAAGAAGCAGATATTTGCATTGTTAATACATGTACAGTAACAGGTGAAGCGGACCGTAAGTCACGTCAGCATCTGCGTAAATTTGCGCGCGTTAATCCAGATGCGATTATCGTGGCAATGGGTTGTGCTTCTGAGATGGCTGACGGCGAGGTGGATGCAGATATTGTCTGCGGTACTCACGATAAGAATGAGCTTGTATCACGTGTAGAGGCGTTCTTAGCATCCCGTGATGGTAGTGACATTCCACTTACTCATAAGACTAATCACGTGCGTCCTGACGTAAGTAAGAAGGATGATTACCATGACTTTGGTACAGTTCTTTCACCTGAGGGCACACGTGCTTTCGTAAAGATTGAGGATGGTTGTAACCAGTTCTGTTCTTATTGCATTATTCCATTTGCACGTGGTCGTGTGGCATCCAGAAGTGAGGCAAACATTATTGCCGAGGTTTGGAGCCTTTCGGAGCAGGGTTATAGCGAGGTGGTTTTGTCTGGTATTCACCTTTGTTCTTATGGTAAGGACAGGGGAGAGGATATAAATGCACTTTTGCAGGTTATACGTAAGATAGATGCCATCCCTGGTATTAAGAGAATTCGTCTCGGATCACTGGAGCCTTTATCTCTTACAGATGAGTTTATCGAAGGCCTTGCTAGTGTTAAGAAGCTTTGTCCTCATTTCCATCTTTCTTTGCAGAGTGGTTCTGATACAGTTCTTAAGAGAATGAATCGTACATATGATTCTGCCCAGTATGCATCACGCGTGGCTCTTCTTCGTGAGAAATTTCCAACTATGCAGCTGAGTACAGATGTTATCTGTGGTTTCCCAGGGGAGACTGATGATGAGTTCGAAGAGACTTGCGAGTTTGTGGAGAAGGTTGGTCTTAATAAGATTCACGTGTTCCCATATTCTGTGCGTGAGGGTACGAAAGCGGCTAAGATGGAGCAGCTTCCATCTAACGTTTCTCATGAACGTGCGGCTAAGCTTAAGGCGTGGTCTGACGTGCGCGAAAGTGATTATGCATCATCCTTTATAGGTAAAGAAGTGCAGGTGCTTCTGGAGACTGAGATAGAGGGTGAAGAGGGTGCATATGTTCCATATTTCCGTGGATATACATTAGAGTATGTTAAAGCAGAAGTAGAGGGAGCACCAATCTCAGAGGACTATGGTACAGGAGATATTGTGTCTGCTGTAGTTGAAGCAGTTAAGGATAATGTGCTTATTTGCAGAATGGTAGATATTATTTAATTCTTGATTCTGTGTATTAGATTATTAGTTATTAAATACAGCAATAAAAAAGGTCCACATTTCTGTGGACCTTTTTGAATGGTTTGAATTAGTGATTATCTAACGATACCGTAGCTAGCGCAAACCTTACCGAACTCCTTAGAAGCAGCGAAACCTGCAACTACCTCATCGTATGTAGCGCCATTGATGATAGCGTCAACCCAATCCTTCTTACCCTTTGCATCAGCTGGTCTGTCAAGGAATGTGAGGTAGCAGATATCAACGAACTCCTCATTGCTCATGTCCTTGCTTGTGAACTCAGGAGACTTGAAGAAGCCCTCAGCACACTTTGTACCAGTAATCTTCTGGTTAGCGAGGAGATCACCCCAAGCCTTCTTACCATCAGCATCAGAAGAACGGCCGAGAACATTTTTGTAAAGTCTCTCTACGAAGTCAAGAATCTGCTCGTTTGGCTCAACTGTGATTGTTGGAGTTGCAGAACCACCAGAAACGATACCGTACTTAAGACAAACGTTAGCAAACTCTACAGAGTTAATGAAACCTTCCATTACCTTATCTCTAGAAGTACCCTTATCCATAGCCTCTAACCAAGCTGCCTTACCAGCGGCATCAGCCTCTCTGTCGAAGAATGTTCTATAGAGAATATCAAGGAAATCGCTGTTGCTGAGCTTCTTTGCCTTGAACTCATCAGAGTTAAGGAAACCCTTAGCGATATCAGCACCAGTCTTATCCTGGTAGTAAACAGCGTCAATCCACATCTGCTTTCCTTCTGGATCAGATGGACGACTAAGAGCTACAGTGTAAAGTCTCTCAACGAAACCAGATACACCACCCTCAGCCTTAGCTGTCTTAGCTGTGATTGTGATAATGTGCTGACCATACTGACCCTTAACGTGGATGGACTCAGCAGGCTCACCGTTTACTGTAAATACTGTTGTGTCATCGAAGAGGTAACCCTCTGCAGCATCAATATAGATAGAAGCTGTGTACTCTGTGTCGTAAGATGCAACACCCTCAGCGTTCCATACTACATCAACCTTTGCATTAACGCCTTCGCCCTTAGCTGTACCCTCTGTGGAGAACTTAACACCAGCAACTGGCATTGTAACTGTGATATCTACCTTCTTTGCGATGTTAGCGTCAGAACCGTATGTTACGATGATTCCGTCACCCTCGAAAGTAGCCTCAGCCTTAATCTCCTGTGGAGTACCGTTTACTGTTGCATTGCATGCAGCGCCAACGATTGTAGGGTTAACAAGTGTGTACTTTGTTACGTCATTTACAGTGAAGAGGCATGTAGATGTATCGCCATCCTTCTTGTAAACAACCTGACCTGGCTGCTCGTTGTATGTTGTATCTGCAACGAACTCCTTGATAGTGATCTTTACGCTCTGACGGTTAGAAGGAAGGTCATAAGTGCATGATACCTTTCCTGTAGCCTTGTCGTAAGTAGCTGTGTGCTCTTCACCATCAATGTCGAGAACAGCCTTAACATCCTCTACTGGGAGAGTCTTTGTTCTGTGAACAGGACCAAGCTCTGTGCCCAATACAGTTGCCTTTCCATCACCTTCAAATGTCATTGTCTTTGCTGATGCATCGTATACTACTGTACCTGTTGTCTCAACTGGCAAAGTACCATCCTTAGCAATCAAATCAAGAGTCTCGTTGATCTCTTCATCTGACATACCAGGGAATGCACCCTTCATTACTGGAACGAGCTCCTCTTTTGATGCCATATATGTAAACTTTACATCTGCATCAAGAGTCTCAATGTCAACTGTTGTTGTTGCAGTTTCCCCAGCAAAAGCAAGACCGCTGAATGCTGAAAAAATCATTGTAACAACGAGTAACAATGTGCTCAATTTAAATGATTTTGTTTTCATGATTTCTCCCCTCTATGAACTATAGATTGTTTAAAACTTATATAAACTATCAGACTTTATTGGGTGTAGCAACCTAAACAGCATCATTTATTAAAAATTTTTTAAAATGAACAAAATAGCAAAAAATTTCTTTAACATATTTAGACAAAAGTTATACGATATCAATATTGTTACTTTTTATTTTTATATATATACATGCGGTTCGTATTATCTTTTGTTGTAAAAAGATGTAAAATACAGAGTACTATCCATTGTAAAGGTAATTATTAAATGCGTACTCATAAAGAGGTTGTTATCCCACATTCTGTTCTGATGTCTGTTCAAAGTCCTGGACGATACGTTGGAGGGGAAGTCAACAGAATTATCAAAGAGAATATTGTCAAGGCATTAGAGGATACTGGATTTACTAGTGCTGTAAGAATTGCATTCTGTTTTCCTGATGTCTATGAGATTGGAATGAGCAATCTCGCTATGCAGATATTATATAAGGTGTTTAACGAGCCAGAATGGTGTAGCTGTGAGAGATCTTTTTCTCCGTGGCCTGATATGGATAAGGCTATGCGTGACAATAACATCCCTTTGTACACGCTGGAGACAAAATCTCCACTGAATGAATTCGATGTTGTTTGTTTCAGTATTGGTTACGAGATGGCTTATACCAATGTCCTTCAGATGCTTGATCTCGGTGGAATTCCATTACGTGCAGCAGAGAGAAGTGATGATGACCCTGTTATTGTTTGTGGCGGACCAGTTGCATATAATATCGAGCCTATGGCAGATTTCTTTGATGCTGTTTTTATGGGTGAGGGTGAAGAAGTTGATCTCGAGCTGGCATATGAGATTAAGAAATACAAAGAAAACAATAAGAAAGACCGTCAGGCATTGCTGAGAAGACTTGCTCAGATTCCAGGCGTTTATGTACCTGCTCTTTATAAGGACGAATACGATGAGAATGGGCGTTTTCTCAGCCTTAAACCAATTGAAGAAGGAATACCAGAGGTTATAACTAAGAGAATTATTACTGATCTTGATAATGTTCCTTATCCCACAGAGCCTGTAGTTCCTAATATGACCACTGTACATAATAGAGCATATATTGAGCTTTTCAGAGGTTGTATCCGAGGATGCAGATTCTGCCAGGCCGGCTATATTTACAGACCGGTAAGAGAAAAGTCGGCTCAGGTTCTTTGTGATAACGGCATTGCTATTGAGAAGAGTACAGGTTATGACGAGCTTGGTATGTTGTCGCTTTCTACAAGTGATTACACAGGTCTGGCGGAGTTGACGGATGGTCTTCTTAATGCGTATGAAGGCCACCACACAAGCCTTTCGCTGCCTTCCCTTAGAATTGATAACTTTGCCATGGAGCTTATGAAGAAGATTTCGTCCACACGTAAGTCTGGTATTACTTTCGCACCTGAGGCAGGCACTCAGAGACTTCGTGATGTCATTAATAAAGGCATAACAGAGGAGGATATCCTTAAGTCAATACGTCTTGTTTTCGAGGGCGGTTGGAGCACTATTAAGCTTTATTTTATGCTTGGTTTGCCTACTGAGACTATGGATGACGTCAAGGGTATTGCTGATCTTGCAATTAAGATTGAGGACCTTTATTACGAAATTGCTCGTGAGAAGGATATTAAGGTTCGTCGTCCTGAGATTACTATCTCGACCTCTCTCTTTATCCCTAAGCCATTTACCGCATTTCAGTGGGAGGCACAGGACTCCATTGAGAGTCTTGGTGAGAAGCAGCGTTACCTCAAATCTCTTATTCAGAAACACAGAAGCATTAATTACAACTGGCATGGTTTCGAGACTTCTGTTTGGGAGGCTGTGCTTGCCAGAGCCGATCGCCGTCTGGCACCTGTAATCCTTGAAGGATATAAGAAAGGGTGCATTTTTGATGCGTGGGATGACATGTTTAAGTATGAGACCTGGCTTCAGGAACTGGATGCCTGCGGGCTTACTGTTGATCAATTTATCGGTGCAATTGATGTTGATGCTCCACTTGCATGGGACCACATTAATATTGGTGTAACCCGTAAGTTTTTGGCGTTGGAGCGAAAGCGTGCCTACGAGGAAAAGGTAACTCCGAACTGCCGTGAGAAGTGCGCTGGATGTGGGGCTGCATGCTTTAAGACGGGGGTGTGCTATGAGTAAGAAAAAGCAGTATGACGAGAGAGTTCTTGCTATGACAAGACAGCAACATCTTACTCACTATGTTCTGAGAACGAGATTCAGACGTTATGGTGCAGTGTCTTATATTGGTCATCTTGATCTTATGAACTTATTTGGCAGAACAGTGCGTAAAACAGGACTTCCTATCCTTTATTCTCAGGGATTTAACCCACGTCCCGAAATGGTTTTCGCGCTTCCACTGGGTGTGGGCATAAATAGTGAAGGAGATTATGTTGATATCTCTATGTCAGTAAAGGTGGAGCCTGAAGAATTTATCGAGAAGATGACACCACTTCTTCCTGATGGATTGGAAATAGTATCTGTTGTATACAAAGATGAGCCAAAGAATAGCCTTATGAGCGTAGTAACTCACGCTGAGTATGCATTAGAAGCTCCTGGTATTACTGACTGTATTAAGAAAATCATGACTATGGATGTAATTGAAGTTGAGAAGAAGGCTAAGGGTAAAATTGTTACTAATGACATAAGGCCTCAGATTCTCAAATTCATTGAGGAACAGTCCACTGCCGACCGTGCTTGCCTTATGGTAATGGCAGGTTCTTCTTCTAATTTGAGACCTGAGAGTATTCTTCAGGCTTGCGTACGATATGCAGGACTAGAACAGGTACATGCCGATAATGCCGGTGTAACTAGACTTTGCCTGTATGGCGGAGAGTACCCTAATACTAAGTTAATTGAAGATTTTGTTTGACTAGGGTATAATATTACGATTAATTTTTGTGGAAGGGAGGTAATCCGATGACAGAACAGGAAATGGAGATGGCCGATTGCTTGGTCCGTATCTTTGAGAACGTTCTTATAACTGAAGAAATGTCTCTTCAGAAGGGTTATTTCCCAGATTTATCACTAGCAGAGATGCATGCACTTGATGCTATAGGTCCTTATGAGACAAGAACTATGTCTGAGACAGCTGCTATTCTTGGTATTACAACTGGAACACTGACTGTAGCTGTAGAAAGACTTGTACGTAAGGGATTTGTCGAGCGTAAGCGTGATGAGAAGGACAGAAGAATTGTCAGAATCTCCCTTACGAGACAGGGTAAAGTAGCTTGCAGAATGCATGGAAAGTACCATAGAGTTCTTGCCAGAAGAGCTTTGGATCCTTGTAATGAGGAAGAGGCAAAGCTTTTACTCAGAATGGTACATGATGTGGATGATTTCCTTGCTGCACAGGCAAAGAAATACAATGAACGAGAGAGTTTAAGAAAAACAGCAAAGGAAGTTGCTGGAGAAAAGAGAAGGAGACAGAACAATGGATGATGGCGCGGGGCCTAGTAACTCTATGGACACAGAGGACATTTTAGAAAAGAAAGATAAGATTTTTGAGGATGTCCTAAATATGTTGGTTGATAAGCTTAATATCTCTCCAACAGATATTCATATCGATACAGATGTAAGAGAAGAACTGATGTTTGACTCACTTGATCTTTATGAGTTAGTTATAGATATTGAAGAAGCTTATGATATACGATTACCAGATGAGGACCTCGATAATATTGTTCATGTTCAGGACGTCGTTGATCTGATATATACACTATCGACTAGTTGTTAATTTGTGATTGCAGCTTTGGGGGGAAGACTGTATGAGATATTTCCTTATTATAAACAGCCGTTCTAATCCGCGAAGACTCGCGGGTATTGATGATGCAATCAATAAGGTTTCCCAATATAATTCAGACTTGAGAGCTAGAATTGAACTTCGATACACTGAGTATGCTGGTCATGCATGCGATATTGCTTCAGAGATTGCTGAACAGTATGGTGAGAATGCAGCAGTTGTAGTTTGTGGTGGTGATGGTTCTATTCACGAAGTTGCTAACGTTCTGACCTTTACAAAAACACCACTAATCTGCATCCCTTTTGGTACAGGTAATGATTTTGCAAAGTCTGTATTACCTCCTAAGAAATATTGGAACACTGAAGATCTTTTAAAAATGTTAGATAAGGTAACATATCGTAAAATCGATATGGTTAAATTGGACAGCTTTAATGTTATGGGTGGCCATAATCGTAACTGGTCAGCTTTTTCTAATAATGTTGCCTCTATTGGGCTTGATACAAAGGTTCAGGCTATGGCTAAGGCAATAGTTCTTGCAAAGAATACAAAGTTTAACCGAAGCACAGCATATGCGCGTTCTGCTCTTAAATGCATTTTTGGCAAGCGTTCTTCTAACTTTAAGTACACTCTGGAACTGGAAGATGGTTCTATTTATGAGAGTAGTACAGATTCTCATACATTAATGAGTATTTGTAATGCTTCATATTACGGAAACGGATTTATTCCAGCGCCTTTTGCCAAGTTGGATGATGGATTGGCAGATGTATGCGTAATTGATAATGTTGGCATTTTACGTGCTTTGTTCCTTGTAACACTTTATAAGTTCGGTAAGCATGCCGGTCATAAGTGTGTTCATACATTTAAAGTTACTTCAGGAACAGTTACTTCTACAGATCCTTCAACCCAGCTTATGGGAAATTATGATGGTGAAGATTTCTTTGGAAACAGAATCAGATTTGAGGTCAATCCTGGTGCACTGACCCTCGGTTTTTTCCCAGGAAGTGTGGCAAATAATGGCTGATGTTAGCATTCTTACATGTACACTTATCTTTGATCTGATAATTTTGGTGTACTTTATTTTTACACATAAATCTTATAAGGGTCATGTTAAGGTGTTTCTTGTACTATTTGCGAGTATTGTAATAAGTACTGCTTGTAGTCTTACATCATCATGCTTTGATCACTATCCTGTAGTACCTGAGAAACTGGTGATAATTCCTTATACTGCGGATTTTTTCTATTTTGTTTTCCATAATATTTTGCCATTCATGTATTGTGTATATGTCATGATCGTAGATGGTCGTGGCCTTAGAATGAAGAAGATTTCATTTCTATTCTTTCTTGCACCAATCGTAATTGCAGAGATTCTCTCGCTTCTTACTCCATTTATGAATCTTGTTTTCTACTACGATGAGAATGGTCATTTTGCTCGTGGTCCATATGAAATTGTTATTTACGCAGCTGCAGGTATTTATGTTGGTATTGCGATTTACTATATGATTCGTTATCGTAATGCACTTACAACTAAGAATAATATCGTACTTTGGATGTTCTTTGGTTCAGCATTTATTGGTGTGGTAATTCAGATGCTTCGTAAAGAAATGAAGGTTGAGCTCTTCGCAGAATCTTTGGCCCTTTTGGGACTTATCTTTACGATTGAAAATGAAGTTGAACTTCTGGATCCTGCATCTAAGGTTTATAATCGTCAGGCATTTTATATTGATAGTCGTAAGTTTATTACAACACGTGATGAATACGCAGTTATTACACTTAACATTACTGACTTCCGTCTTTATGCCAAGATGCTTTCCTATGGTAAGACAGCAGCGGTCCTTGATACTCTTATTAATTGGCTTAATGGTCTAAATTCTGAGATTACAATCTATCGTATATCAACTACTAAGTTTGCACTCATTTGCCTTTATGAAGATAAGGCTGAGGTGGATGTAATTGTTGATGCTATTAAAGCTAGATTTGATGAGGGTTGGACTCATGGTGGTGTGGACATTGACTTTAATGTGCTTATTGGTGTGGCATTTGTTCCTGCTGAAATTGATAATCCTGATAAGCTTCTTATGTTTGCACAGGAAAATCTTAAGGACAGAGGAGACGGTGTTTTCCGTGGTGAGGATCTAGTTGCATTTGATCGAAAGGGAAGGGTAGAGATTGCACTTCGCCGAGCAATCGATAATAAAGCATTTAAGGTCTATTATCAGCCAATATGGTGTGTAGAGGATGAGAAGTTCCATACAGCTGAAGCTCTCGTAAGACTTGAGGATAAGAATCTTGGATTTATTCCTCCAGATGAGTTTATTGGTATAGCTGAGGAGACGGGTCTTATATCTCAGATTGGACTTATTGTATTTGAAGATGTATGCAGATTTATTCGCGATAATGCTCAGAAGCTAGGCATCGAGTATATTGAGATTAATCTTAGTCTTTATCAGCTTTTAAATTCAAATATTAGTGAAGAGTTTTCAGCGATTATGAAGAAGTATGGGGTAAAACCTTCACAGATTAATTTGGAACTTACTGAGACGGTTTCTCCTGATCTTAGTAATACGGTGGCTGAGAGTATTGATAAGATTCGAAATCTCGGAATATCTTTCTCACTTGATGATTATGGAACTGGTTATTCTAATCTCCAGTATCTTGTAAAAATGGATTTTGCAAATATTAAGATAGATAAGTTCCTTTTGTGGAATGCTGTGAAGAGTGATTCTTCAGCTATCATCTTCCGTGATTCATCAGGTCTTATGCGTAAGTTGGGTATGGATGTTATTCAAGAGGGAGTAGAGGACAAAGAACAGCTGGATATGTCAATTGCGGCTGGTGCTTCTTATATTCAGGGGTATTACTTCAGTAAGCCTCTTCCTGAAGAGCAGTACATTGCTTTCCTTCAGCAGTAATTAATAGTTTGGCATAAATAAAGACCTCGCTTGGCGAGGTCTTTATAGTTTTACTTTTCTGGATCGAAATACATATCTTCCATTTTGTGTTCCCATTCAGCATATGCTGCTGTAAGTTTATGTGGGTCGTTATCGTAATCTTCACCCTTTAATGGTTCTCCGACATGGATTACAAGCTTTCTTCTCTTAAAAGGTGCCTTCCATGGCTTTGGCCACTTCTGTCCCTTAGGCCAAATTTGGTATGCACCAGAAATATAGATTGGTACCATAGGAACGTTTGCCTTGATAGCAATGTAAGCGGCACCGTCCTTCATTTCGCCTAGTTTACCGTGGTCGCATCTTGTTCCCTCAGGGAATACAAAGCAGATGTTTCCGTTCTCAACCTCTTTCTTAGCTTTGATAAGTCCACGAACTGGATTACCAAAACGATCTACTGCGATACCACGACCTACTCTAACAATGAGACGGCCAAGCCAGCCGTAATCTGTCTCGAGGTCAGAGGCAACAAGAGCACACATCCATTTGAAGTGTCCCTTAGGAAGGTACTTGGCAATAAGCACACCGTCAGCAAAACACTGATGGTTAGAAGCTACGACGTATGGATTATTCTTAGGGAAATTTTCACGTCCTTGGCAGCTGAACTTTGTTGTCACATCTGTCATGAGAAGAAAAACAATCTTAGCAAGGTTGCCGCTAATTCCACGTGGTGTAGGATATTGGTGTTCTAGCTTAGCCTTTTCTTCCTTCTTAGTGTTGTCACTCATAAGTATTAATTCTCTCCATGTTGAGCCCGATTTAATGGACTACTGTATATATAATAATAATAAAAGGAAAAAACACAAATATTTTTTTAAATTTGCCATAGAATTATTGTTTACTTGAATAAAGAGTAATGATATATTTTGATATACAAAATAATTTACGGAGGGCACTCTATGCCGACTGTTACAGGTACGCCGGTCTTTGAAGCCAAGAGATACGACAACTTAAAAGATCTTATTATGACTTCTTGTGAGAAGAATGCTGCTCTTGATGCATTTATATTCAGAAGATCACCTAAGGATTCTGAAGTGCATAAGACATTTGCTCAGTATGGTGAGGATATTAAGTCCTTTGCTACATATATTCTTAATAGTGAATTTTCAGGTCAGAATCTTTCCGTAGTAGGAGAGAACTCTTATGAGTGGCATGTTGCTAACAATTCAATTCTTTTCTCTGATAGTGTGAGTGTTCCACTCGATAGAATGCTTCCAGAAGATGAACTTGTAGCACTTCTCGAGAGAGCAGAGAGTAAGTTCATCGTATTCCATCAGAAACACTATCCAATGATGAAATCTATTCATGCTAAGCAGGTTGCTGGTGAGAATAAGGTTTGTGTTAAGAAGTATGTATGCATGTATCCGGAAGGAATTTCCAAGAATGAAACTTGGGAAGAGGATGATACATTTGTAAGTATTTATACTCTTATTGAAGAGGGCCGTAAGCTTAGAGAAGCAGGCGATGACAAATTTGAGAAAGTTGTTATTGATCCAGAACAGACAAGAATTATCCTCTTTACTTCTGGTACAACATCCATGAGTAAGGGTGTACTGCTTTCTCAGAAGAATATTGTAAGTAATGTTTATTACATCACTTCAACACTTTATGTTAAGCCAGGAGATAGATTCTTCTCTATCTTGCCTTTGCACCACACATTTGAGAATACTATTGATTTCTTCCTTCTCTCTATGGGTTGTACATGCTGCCTTTCTGATGGACTCAGATATGTAGTTAAGAACCTTCAGGAGTGGCATCCAGATGTATGTATTTCCGTTCCACTTCTCTATGAGAATATTTACGGTAAGATTCAGGATGGTATTAAGGAGTCTGGTAAGGAAAAACTTATTAAGGTAATGGTCCCAATCACTAAATTCCTTTGTAAGATTGGTATCGATATCAGAAGAGGTATTTTTAAGGATATTCTCGACAAGCTCGGTGGTAACATTCGTCTTGTAGTTATCGGTGGTGCTGCTATCGATAAGCGTTATATCGATTTCTTTACTAACTTTGGTATTGATTTCTTCCAGGGTTACGGTCTTACTGAGACAGCACCGGTTATTTCTACAACAAGTACAGCTTGTAATGTTCATGGTTCTGTTGGTCGTCCTATGAGAGACATTTCTGTGGCGATTGCTGATGAGGACGGTAAGCCATCTAAGGCTAAGAATGGTCCAAAGAATGTTGGTGAGATTATCACTAAGTCTGACTGTGTAATGCAGGGATATTACCGTAACCCTGAGGCTACAGCAGAGGTTATTGATGAGGATGGCTGGTTCCATACAGGTGATATGGGTTATATCGATAAGACTGGCAGTATCCATATCACAGGTCGTGTTAAGTCAATGATCGTTCTCACTTCTGGTAAGAAGGCTTTCCCTGAGGAGATTGAGTCTCTTATTACTGAGATTAAGGGTGTTAATGAGGCGTTCGTATGGGGTGGTCGAAATGATCGTGAGGCCATCGATATCTGCGCTAAGCTTCTTATTAACCGTGAGGAGATTGCTTCTGCACTTGGTCAGAAAACAGTTCCTACAGATGAGGAGATTTCAGCTTATCTTAATGATGCAATGCATGAAGTTAATCATAAGATGCCATCATATAAGATTGTTCGTAACTTTGTATTCTCTGAGAAGGATATGATTAAGACAACTACCCTTAAGATTCGTCGTCCTAAGGAGCAGGCTGCAATTGAGGAGATGCTTAAGAATGCAGGAACAAATATGAGAGATATGAACGGTACAAATCTTGACAGACTTATTAGTAAATAATCTTTTTGATTATATGGGCAAATGAAGATTCCCGGTGTTATCTGATAACATCGGGTTCTTTGTTTTTATGTGTCCTTTTAATGGAACAACTTTTTTTCTCTCATCGGCTATAATGATAATGTAAGAAATATTTCGAGGTTATTTATGATTGAAGTTAAAGAGTTAAGTACATTAAGGTGTGTAACAGAAGATATTGTTACGGCAGCGTATAATTCTGGAAACCCAGATGAGCAGACTATTTATATTGCCCCAGAATCTTCTAAGGCTGCAGTTGAGAGATTGGTAATAGAACTGGCAGCTGGTTCTTCAACTAGGGTTAATGATGGGCTTGATTTTACTGTTAGCTCTTCATATGTAGACGGTGATGTTGTTAGTTTTATTAGGCTTGCTCAGCGTTTCCTTAATATGTGTGGAATTGTCGATGATAAGGGAATGGATAAGACTACACTTAGAACTGCTATATATCGTATTTTGTCAGAACATAAGGGTGAATTCAGAACAATAGGAAAGTTTGTTGGTAGATTCGAGTATATTGATCAGCTTATTGATTTTCTTGGTGACTTCTCCAGATATGAGATAGGAGAAGAGCTTATATCTCATGCATATGAAGTAGCTGAGATTAGTGGTGAGTCAGCTGATATGGATCAGGTGTATCTAGATAAGATTTACGATTTTAAGTTGTTATCAATGTACATTGATGAACTTAATTCTAAGTATGGGCTGAGTCTTATGGTTAATCCTATGGCAAAGGCACATGCACTTATGAGTAAATTGATTGAAGATCCGACTCTGCTTAGCAGAAGAAGATACAGAGAATTTGCAGCACTTGTTAAGAGTCGATTTGTAGTTGTGGGATTTGGCGCTGTACGTCTTCTTACTCCACAGGAACTTACATTTATTAAAGATATGAGTGATTTGGGAGCTAGAATTGAATTCTATCCACTTACTAATTCTGGAGCTCCAACTGGTATTGACGATGCTGTATATGTAAATGGTAATAAGTTTGTAGATAATCTAGCTAGTATCGACAGTGGAATTATCATGAGTTCTTTTGTTCACAATCCTTCATTAGTTAATGCAGGAGATGCGACCTTGAATATGGCTTCAGAGTCTTATGCACATAGAATTGATATCGATGAGTCTTCTGTTAATAAGACTTCCGCAATTCGATGTGTATCTATTGCTGGACTTGATGACAGAATTGGTTTTATAGCTAATGAGATTATGGATCTTACTCGTAATCAAGGATATCGATACAAAGATATGAGTATCGTCTGTGTTGATGAGTCTATTATTCCAAGACTTAAGAACATTCTCGGAATGTGGGGAATGGATGCATTTGTTGATAAGAAGATAATTATTAGTAATACACCAGTATTTAGATATCTGATGCTTTTGTCTCAGCTTCCTATCAGTAATTATTCGATCGATTATGTTCTTAATATCCTGCGTAGTGGACTTGCAGGGGTTCTTAAGGAGGATGTGGATCTTCTGGAGAATTACTGTGTCAGCTATAACATTATCAATGGTAACAGATTGTTTGATCAGTCATTTTTTGTTCATGGACCTAAGTATTATCTTAAGGCATATAGAAATGGAAGAGAGATTCCTGCAGCTGAGTATTTGTGGGAACATGTAATTTCACGTGTTCTTATTCCTATTCGAGACCAAGCTGAAGAGATTAATTCTGCTTCTTCGCTAAGTATGAAGGCACAGATAACAGCAAAGGTTATTGATGGACTTAAGGATAGTATAAAGGCTCTTAGTAAGGAACTTGTTGATAGAGGTGACACAGATAGAGCATCTGCACTTGTTCGTGGCTATAAGGAAGTAATGGAGCTACTTGTTGGGTTCACACTTCCTATGAATGATTATGAGATTTCTCAGAAGGATTACTGCGCTCTTATCATGATTGACATGCGTAATAAAGTTCAAGGTACTATCCCTCTTATGGTGGATTCTGTTGACATTATTACTCCTGATCAGGCTTATTTTTCTAAGACAAAGATTATGTTTGTAATTGGTGCTACAGCTGAGAATTTTCCATGTAAGAAGGTTACAGAAGGCCTTATGACTAGAGTGGAACTTGAGCGATTCTCTAATAGTGTGGGTGTATATATTCCTGATAAGGTTAAGACACGTAATAGAAGTGATTTTGTTACTAGTGCGCTTATGTTTAATAGCGTCTCCGACCGACTCTATCTCATTAATGAATATGGCGGTGATTCTAGTAGTGTTTATGATTATTTTTTAAAGTTTGCAGTTAAAGAAGAGATAAACTGCTTCAAGATTCCACTTTATGGTAATAAGGTTGAAGGCAGACATGATTATAAGACAACTACAATTGACCCTGAGGTTATTAGAGGATTAATTGGTGACAATAAGCGTGTTAGTGTTACATCTATCGAGAAATATAACACCTGTCATATGCAGTATATGATTCAGGACGTGCTTGGTATCGATGAGCGTGATGATGGACGTAGAGTACGCGTTAACGTTATGGGAAGTATTATTCACCATATGTATGAGATTGTCCTTAAGAATATGAGGGATACCGGAAAGACTTTGGCTGACTATGAAAGTCTTGCAAACAGTCTTGATGGTAATCCAGATGAACTCGAGAAGTTGTCAGTAGATGCATTTAACGACTATTGCTCCAAGAGTCTCAATCCAAATGAGAAAACACCTGAATTTTTCGTTTATCCTGGTCAGAAGGCTAGAAGAATATTCAAGTATTCATTCCCGTTTATTCTTCGTGAGGTGGTATCCAGTGGATATTTGCCTGTTGATTTTGAACGTAAAATCCAGGAAGTTGAATCTCCTTTGGAGTTCACATCTTCCCTTGGAAACAAGTTCAGTTTTGTTGGAAGCGCGGACAGAGTTGATCACAATGACGCGACAGGTAAAGATCGTGTTGTTGATTATAAGAGTGGAGATAAGGAATTTGAATATCAAAAGGCACTTGCAGGTGTTCAAATCCAGCTTTTTGCATATGCTAATGCACTTGCATGTGAGCGTGATATTGATAATGTTGGATATTTCCCAATAGGACTTAAACCAGAAAAAAATAAGAAACTTGATATAAAGCCAACATTCGCTGAACTTAATTCAGAGCAGTTTGGAACAATACTGGATTATGTTAAGACTGTAATTCAGAGTAGTTGTAATGGTATTTCGGAAGGTAAGGCAGATGCACTTGTTAATTCTCAGTCAAAGCATGGAATGTCATGGGGATGTGTATATTGTCCTAATTCAGGATCATGTGGAAACAACAAGAGTAATCCTACATTAAGAGTCGAAGGCCATTTGGAATCACTAACACCTGAGGAAGAGGCAGCTATCAAAGACGCAACAGGCAAGAAAGCTACTACCCTTGATAAGGTTATTAAAACTATGAAAAAGCAGATGGAGGAAAACTAAGTGGATAATTATTCTGTTGAACAGTTAGCAATTATTAATGCACCAATAGGAAATACTCTTGTATCTGCTGCTGCTGGTTCAGGTAAAACTACGGTATTAGTTGGACGAATCATCGATAAGATTTTGGCAGATGAGTTCTCAGTGGACCGAATTCTTGTAGTTACATTTACTAAGGATGCAGCTGCCAATATGAAGAGTAAAATCGAGAAAAAGATTAAGAGTACAATTCTTCAGCTTAAGGCAGAAGGTGGTAGAGAAGGTGATATAAAGAAACTCCAGGAACAGCTTGATCTCCTCCCTAATGCCTATATTCAGACAATAGATAGTTTTTGTTCTCGTGTAATTAAGGAAAAAGGATATGTAATCGCTGATTCTAAGGAAGCAGAGCTTGTCGAGTATGGAAATTCTGTACTTGATGAGAATACTCTTAACATCCTTCTATTTGATGCTATTTCACAGGCTATTATAGACACATATGAGAGCGAAGATGCTTCCGATGAAGGATTTTTGCTCCTCACAGGAATGTTTGGAAATGGAAGAACTGATGACAGACTTGCTGATAATATAGCATCTTCCTATAAGCAACTTAGAAGTCTTCCTGATTATATCGACAGATGTGATTCTATTGTTAGAACACGTGAAGAATTGGATTCAGCAGGAGATATTATTGGACTATGTGAAGTCGTCGATAACATAATGACATTGTTCGATGGAGTGGACGGTGCGTATTATGATGCTTTGCATTCCATGGTTGATAATATTCAGTTCTTGGCAAAACCACGCGATAATGAGATTCGTCACGAAGTTATCCATAATTTGTTGAATCAGATGCAAAGCTTTACAGATAATGTTATTTCTGTAAAAAATAACGGTACAGTTATGGATGTTGTAAATGCCATCATTAACAGACCTGCTATCGAGAATATGGTTCGTGATGGGGTGTTTGTTGCTATTAATAGCAGAACAGAAAGCGATGAGCTTGTAGAGTTTTCAGAGCTGTTTGGTAGACTAGCTGCTGTTATTAGTTTCTTGTCACCTTTAATTAATGAGGCAAAGAATAGTATTGAAAATAAGAAGTTTACTTCTCCGGGTGGTTACAAGGATTCAGCTGCTCCATATGTTATCAATGGAGAATACTTTAGCTGCATCAATGTACCATATGATGAAATGTTAAGACGTCAGGCCCAGAGAACAGCTGTTGTTAAAGCATATGTGAAGCTCATTAAACGTACAGATGAGAATTATAGTGCTATGAAGAGCGTTGTTCGTGGTATGGATTTCCCTGACCAGAGCCATCTTGCCAAGAAGATTCTCGAGCAGAATGATGCTAGTGAATATTATCGCGAGAAGTTTCAGGAAATATATATTGATGAGTATCAGGACAATAGTGATATTCAGGATGCTATTATTGAATGTATTTCTAGATCAGCTGGTAATGTATTCAGAGTTGGTGACGTAAAGCAGAGTATCTATAAGTTCAGATATGCAAATCCAAATATGTTTTTGAATATGATGAAAGCATATGAGGATCCAACTGTAAATGGTAAACTGTTCCTTCTTAACTGTAACTATAGAAGTGATAATCAGGTTCTTGAGTTCATTAATAAAATCTTTGAGCAGATTATGACTTCTGAAGGTGCTGAGATTGATTATAACGATTCACAGGCATTGAAGTATCCTTCTACTAAGCCTGTAACCAATGATTCAAAAACATCTGTTTTTACTGTTGAGAAGGGTGAGCTTAGTTACGAGAAGGCAGAATTTCTTGGTATAAAAGCTGAGGTCGAGAGACTGAGATCAAAAGGTCATGAGCTATCTGATATCTGTATTCTTACACGTAAACATAAAAGAGCATCAGCTATAACAAGATTCTTGAATGAACAGGGAATTGATGCCGTTTATTCAGATGAAGTTGCCATCTTTGATGACCACGATATTCATGGTGTAATGAATATTATTATTTCTATTGGAAATATTTATCGTGATGAATATTTGCTTGGTGTGCTTCTTGGTGCATATAGATATTCCAATTTTACTTTGGGTGAGGTAGGTGAGATTATTCTTTATGCAAAGAATAAGGGAATGCGCCCAGGTGACCATTATCTGTATACACAGCTTGAACTTTTCTGCAGTGCTGATGAGGATTGTCTTAGTGATGAAGATAAGGACCTTCAGGCTAGAGTCAGAGCTTTCCTTGACTGGATGACAGACCTGCGTAATTACCAGCTTATTACAGACATCGGGGAGCTTGTGGACAGAATCTACAGAGAGACTGGTATCTGTTCTGATAGTCAGAGTCTTACTGAGAAATATGCTATGTTTAAGGAGTGGCTGTGCGCTAACTTCATGAGATATGGCAGTGATATCGCAGGTATTGGTGCTGCAATTGAGAATATGAAGGTAAAATTGGGTGGAAATACATCTGTTAAGGCAAAAGAAAATGCAAAGAAAAACGCTATTACCTGTATGACGTACCACGCAAGTAAGGGCTTGGAGTTTCCTGCGGTTATTGTTGCAGAACTTTATTCAAGAACGTCAAATAGTTCATCAGGTCCAATTCAGTTCAGTCCTGAATCAAGTTTTGCTGTAAATGATTATTATGAAGAAGATGTGAGAATTGATAAGTCAATTGAACGTTTGATTATGGATGAGAAAGGCGTTATCGAGGAGAATAGTGAAGGTATAAGACTTCTTTATGTTGCTTTGACCAGAGCTATGAATGATTTATCTATAATTCTTCCTATTGATACTAACGCAAATAGATATAAGAAAATGTACACCAGACTTCGTGGACTTAATTCTACTAAGATTCCAAGACAGTACTGGCTCACTACTGCTTCAGGTATTGAGAGTGCATTCATAGCGGGTCTTCTGAGACTTACAGGTTCTTCTGAACTTGAGAATATAATGATGACAAATATGGAACTTTTGTCCGGAGCAAGAGTTAAGCTGGATTATGACGATTTTATTCTTACCTATAAGGTTCCGGATGAGAATGATATTGCACTTGTTGATGCAGATGATAATGATGTTGATAGTTTAGTATCTTCTGAGATGGATTCAGGGGATGAAGAATCTGCGATTTCTGATGATGATGTAGTAGGTAGTGATAGCGATTTTGCTTTCGAGACAACAGGATTAATACCTCTGGTAGCAGAAGGTTACGATGATATTGGCCTTCCTATATTTAAAGATTATCAATATGAGGAGGCATCACTAACTCCATTTAAGATGTCAGCGTCTCAGGTCGCCAAGGGTGATTTTACTTCAGCTGCGCCTATTAATCTTACTGTTAATGACTTGTCTTATTTTGTACAAAAGTTAAGTGGAGATATTGGTGATTCAGCTTCTGAGGTTGGTACATTTATTCATACAATTCTAAGATTTATTGATCTGGAACGTATAAATAACGGAACATCTTCATTTGAGGATGAGGTGGATTCGCTTGTTGAAGATGGAATCATTAGAAGTAGTGATAAAGATAAAGCAATGACATTTGAAACTGGTATCACTGCCTTTGCTATGAGTAGCATTGGAGCAAAGTTAATTAATGCAGATATTAATGGTCAGGCTTGCTATGAGAAGCCAATTGTATTTGCAGTTAAGAGCGGCTCAGATATGGTATTGATTCAAGGAATTATCGACCTTATTTTTAAGGATACTGACGGAGAGTATATTCTCATTGATTATAAGACGGACAAATTTGCTGATACTATCAGTGAAGAGGAGAGAGTCGATGAGACTATAAAGCGACATAGGGCGCAGGTTAATAGCTATGCTGCTTCAATGACTGCTGCTGGCAGTAAAGTAAAGCAGAAGTATGTATTCCTTGTAAGATATGGTGAGTTTGTGAAGATAGAATAATTTATAAGAGTTATTTTTTACGAAGTTTTTTAAAGAAATCTTTCAAGATGGCGGAGCATTCTGATTCCAGAACTCCGCCTTCGTGTTCAACATAATGGTTGTGACCATGTTCAACATTAAAGATATCGTTACAGGAACATACTGCACCAGACTTAGGCTCATATGCGCCAAAGTATACTTTGCGTATACGAGACTGGATGATAGCACCAGAACACATTGTACATGGTTCAAGGGTTACATACATATCACAGTCATTAAGTCTCCAGTCACCAAGTTTACGACAGGCTTTGTCTATAGCGATGATTTCAGCATGCATAAGAGAGTTACTCTTGGTTACTTTTTGGTTATGGGCGCGCACAAGGACTTTGCCGTCTTTAACGATTACACAACCGATAGGGCATTCCTCTTTGTCATATGCTTTGCGGGCCTCTTTAAGAGCTTCGCGCATGAAATCTTCTTTATCTTTAATTATCATAGGAAAAATATATCACATTTTTCTTGGGGACGGCTATCTTGTATATATAGCTAGTTAATATATATAGATATATTTGACAAATATAAATTAGCTAAGTATAGTGTATGTTGTCTTTTAATGCGGTTCTGCGCCTTTTTGTAATTGATTAGGGTGAATGAGACCCACTTATCGTATTGATACTGCATGGTAAAGATTAGAACTAAGAGAATTAAGGTGGTTATTAATGGCTACTAGTCAGGGTATGTGTAAAAACTGTGGTTCTTTGATCATGTTCGATGACAGAGATTCCACATGTGAGTGCGTTTTTTGTAATTGTGTTTTCCCTTCTGAGGAAGCAGTTGAGATTCTTAAGAATCCAGAAGGCCGTACTTTTGCTAATGAGAAATTTGAATCTAACAGAGATGATAGTCATCACTATACAACAAGAGTTTATTCAACAGAGTCTCTCGAGAAGCAGATTGAGAGAGAAGCTGCAAAGAAGGCTATGGAGAAAGAGTCCAAGTCCAAAGAGAATGAGTTTGAAGTTGCAGCTAAGGATGTAAAGGCTCCTAAGAAACTTGTTGTTCTTATGTGGACAGCTATTCTTGCTTTTGTTGTTATTGTAGTCGCTATTGGTGTTCCTTCTTACAACATGAGAAAGAGTATTACTAATAGCATTGAGGGTAATTTCAAGAAGATTTACGCTTATGACAATGAGAAACCACAGCATTCATTCCAGGGACAGACATGTCAGACATTCAACCTTGTAGTTGATAAGAAGCTTTCTGAGGATGAGGCTAAAACTATTTTTGACAATTACTGTGAGCAGAGATCTGCTGCAGGTAAGAAGAACAATGATGCAGTTAAGGTTGTAATCTATTGCGATGGTGGTATTTATACAGTTACTACTTCTGGGGTTGAGTTCCAGGAAGATGTAAAGGTAGAAGCTAAGAAGAAATAATTCATTGATTAGATAGATATTACCGTGATGCTAAGGCATCAGGAAGGATGGTAAAAATGGCAGATATTAATGATGCTATTGCTAAGATTAAGGCAGAAGCTAGTAAGAATAAGAATGTAATTAACGAGAGTTTCTTTGACTCTACAGCAGAGGAGTTTGACCTTACACCAGAAGATATGGAAGGTCTTACAACTGAAGTAACTAAGCTTGGTATTAAGATTGAGTCTGATCTCGAGGAGGATACATCTGTTGATGGTATCGTTGCGGCTTCTGATGAAGTAGCAGTTGATGATTCTGTTAAGATGTACCTTAAGGAGATTGGTAAGATTCAGCTCCTTAACGCAGAGCAGGAAAAGGTTCTCGCTCAGAGAATGCAGGATGGAGACCAGGATGCTAAGGATATGCTCGTAGAGTCTAACCTTCGTCTTGTTGTTTCAATCGCTAAGAAGTATATGAATAGAGGTCTTTCTCTCCTTGATCTTATCCAGGAGGGTAATATTGGTCTTATTAAAGCTGTAGATAAGTTCGATTATTCTAAGGGATTTAAGTTCTCCACATATGCTACATGGTGGATTCGTCAGGCTATTACAAGAGCTATTGCAGACCAGGCAAGAACAATTCGTATCCCAGTTCATATGGTAGAGACAATAAATAAGCTTACAAGAGTACAGCGTCAGCTCGTTCAGGATCTTGGTCGTGAACCATCTATTAATGAGCTTGCTGAGAAGATGGGTATGCCTGCAGATAAGATTAGAGATATTCAGAGAATTTCTCAGGATCCAGTATCCATTGATAAGCCAGTAGGTGAAGAGGAAGATAGCCATCTCGTTGACTTCATTTCTTCTGATGAGTATATCTCTCCGGATGAGGAAGTTAGTAGAGACCTTCTTAAGGAGGACCTCATTAAGGTTCTTGATCTTCTCACAGAGCGTGAGGCTAAGGTAATCAGACTCAGATTCGGTCTTGACGATGATAAGCAGAGAACACTCGAGGAAGTAGGTAAGAGCCTTGGTGTTACAAGAGAGCGTATTAGACAGATTGAGGCTAAGGCAATCCGTAAGCTCGGTCGTTCTAGCTATGCTAAGCGCCTTGAGGGTTACGCTGATTAATAATGCTTAGGGATCGCACCTATTCCTTTAATAAAAAGATGATTACTGACAACGCTTTGGATTTTTCAAAGCGTTCGTCATTTGTGCGAGAAGTTATGTTGGAGAAGGTGTATCCAACAAGAATTATTGTTCCAATGATGCAGCATTATGGCGTCCCTGCAGTTCCAACTGTTGAAGTTGGGGAGAAGGTTACCATTGGCCAGTGTATTGGTGCTCCAGAACCAGGAAGTTTTTCAGTCCCTGTTCACAGCGGCATATCCGGAACTGTAACTGATATTCGTGATGTTTCATTGCCAAATGGTGTTAAATGTAGAGCCATTTGTATTGAGAGTGATCGTAAGAGAACATATCACCAGTCAATTAGTCCGAGAAGTAATATCCATATAAGTGCTTCTGAATTTATGGGTATTGTTAAGAATGCTGGAATAGTTGGTATGGGTGGTGAAGGAATTCCAACCATTGCTAAGATTAACCGTGCTAGAGAGACTGGCGTTACTGAGGTTCTTGTAAATTGCCTTCAGAGTGAACCGTATTCCTATTCAGATTTTCTTAGAATTTCTGATAGTGCGGACTATATCGTTATGGGTGCAGTGGCACTTGCTGGTGCTGTTGGTGTTACTCGCATAAGATTTCTTGTGTCAGAGTCAGCTAGTTCAGAGATAGTAGCATTGCAGACCGCAATGCAGAGGACAGCGGGTGAGTATTCTGGTTATTCCTTTGATTTCGCTTACTTTAAAAACAGATTTCCCCAGGGCTATTATCGTCTGGTAGCAAGAGCTCTTTATGGTGAAATTTTGGGTGAGAATGACACCATGGAAAACGCATGCCACGCAGTTATGTTTAATTGTTCCACTGTTTTCGCGTGCTGGAATGCAGTTGCAGATGGTTTACCATTAATGTCACGTGTACTTACTGTTACAGGTGAGGATGGTCTTGGACACAATGTGCTAGCTCCAATTGGAACTCCTGTTTCCGAACTTCTTGATTCAGTTAATGGTAAGCTCGAGACTAATAATACAATTGTATGGGGAAGTTGTCTTACAGGTCTTGTAACTAATGATCCGGATAACACGCCGATTATTAAGACAACTTCGGCCATAACTATTGTTAGAGATGATGATGTGCATGAGTATCCATGTATTCACTGCGGTAGTTGTATTGAGAACTGCCCTATGGAGATCGAGCCAGGTATAGTAACTACGCTAATTAAACAGGGCCGCTATGACGAGGCTGAGCAGGAAGGTGCACGAAAGTGTATCTCTTGTGGAGCGTGTTCTTACGTGTGTCCTTCTGGTCTGCCATTAACACCAACTATTGCAATGTTTGCAGCGCAGAAACGAAACTCAGTTGTTAGTGCTTATTCCACAACTGAGAAGATTGATATTGGTTCTGTTACTTTGATGGAGGCGTATGAAGATGTTTCCTCAAAGGAGTACGTAAAGAAAGAGGAAAAAGTGGTGCTCCCATTTGAAGGAGGTAAATTCATATGAGTTTTGACCTTCGCAAAACAGCTCCATATATTCATACAGACAGAACTACAAAATATATGTATTTTTGTCTTCTTATCGCGCTGATTCCACCGGTAACTTATGCTGTTTTCTACTATGGTTTAAAGGCGGCTATTCTTATTGGCTTCTGCGGATTCCTTGCTTCGCTTTGCCAGGGTTTTAAGGATTACAGTGCACCAGTTCATGGTATTGTTCTGGCGCTTATGCTGCCATCTACAGGTTCTTTATATACAGCTGCTATAGGTGTTCTGATTTCTGAGTTTATGCTTAAGAAAATGTTCGGAGGACCAGGTAGTAATATTGTGTATCCTGCAGCATGTAGTCGAATGATATTGGAGTTGATGTTCCCTCAAGATATGGCAGTTGCTCTGGAACCTGGACAGAACTGGTTCTCGATAAAGTCATTGTTCATTCTGGGTGGAGAAGATAAGGCTCCGCTTTCCACGATTACATATAGTAGGGCAGAGATTATTGCAGGTCGTTTCCCAACCTATATGGGTATGAGTTGTTTCATTTTGATTATGGTTGGAATGGTGTTTTTGTGGCATAGCAGAGCTACAAAAATGGGTGCCCCTGTAGCATATCTTGCAACCGTATTTGTTATAAAAATGCTTATTACTACTGAGGGCAACTTCTTCATGTCTTCCGCTAGCTTTATGATGACATCAGGCGTAGCTTTTGTAGCTATTTATATGCTTACTGATCCTACAAATACGGTTCAGTTCGGTTATGCAGCACCTGTCGAGGGCGTTGTCTGTGGCGTGGCTACAGCATTGCTTAGTATGAGAGTTACGGGTATTACATTAGTGCTTGTTCCTGTACTTCTTGCTGGTCTTATGGATGGTAGCATCAGATTCTATGTCGGACTTCTCGAGAAGAAGAGACTGGAGGTAGAGCAGAATGAAGAAATCTAAGATTATCTCACTGACTATTCAGGCTGCTATTATGGTAGTTATCAGTCTAGTTATTATTCTTGCTGGTATTGCTATGTCTACAGGCGAGAAGAATGAACGTGTACAGGATGAGTATTCAGAACGTTTCTGTGATGTGCTTCCTGCTTCATCCTATGAGTTGGTTGATACAGATATTTTGGAAAGATATAAGGATATATCTGCTGTTTATGAGGGATATGATGAGAATGGTGTTCCTGTAGGATTTGTTATTGACATTGAGACTACTGTCAAAGGCGAGCAGACACTTCATGTATTAACTGGTATCACATATGATGGTGCACAGCTTACAGGTATTAAGCACGAGGCAGATGAAAAGAATCCTGTTGATATTTCTGATGAAGAAATAAATTTGATTGCGTCTCAGATTGTTGGACAGCAGATTCCGGTATGTATAAATACTGAGAAGGATATTGAGGTTCAGTCAGATACTGTTGTAAGACATCTTATGGGTCTTAATGACGGAACTTATTTCGCACAGGCTCACGTTGCTGATAAGGCGGGTTATATAGATTTTATCGAGATTGATGTTAAGGATGGTGTTATCACTAGAGTTCAGTGGGATGCATTTAATGTGGACCGTACTACTCAGAATAGAAGAGATGCCGCTTTGTCCGGTGCTTATTCTGTTAGTGGAGAGAACTGGGCACAGCAGTCCTATAACCTTTGTCATGCGCTCATTGATTGTCAGGATCCAATGCTTCTTGCCATGAAATCAGATGGAACAACTGATATTATTCCTGGCGTAACAGTAAATATTAGACTGTTCATGGATCTTGTTAATGAGTGTATCGATTATTCCAGAGCCGGATTTGATAAAGATGCATATTATGCGGGAATGGATGCTATCTTTATGGAGTTGTTTTCTGGAACAGCAGAAGAACTTGGTATTTATAATAAAGATGGATATATAGTTTATTCTTTCTCAGATTATCCTAATGCATTTGATTACTTTGTAGGCCCTGAAGAGTCATTTGAAGACAGACCAGTTCTTGAGGATGAGAATAAAGATAAGAATAATGAGATTAATTCTCTTGAGGATGGAGTTAATGTAGGCGGTTCCAGTTTGTCTACAAACAGTATTGATGGAATCCCTATGTCAGAGGTAAGAACTTTTATCGATGGTTGCGGTGATGTTGACAGAACACTTTACGTTTTAAGTCCTGTTAATATTTCGTACAAGTTCCTGAAAGAGTACCTTAACTGGCTCGCATAACTGGAGGAAGAGATGGCGCTATTTACGAAGAAAAACAAAGCTAATCCATTTGATGATATAGCCACATCTAACGAGGATGTTGTTCAGGAGACAGCCTCCAGTATTGTCGTGACGGGAAGAGATGGATTTTCCTTCCGTGGAGGCGTGTTTACCATAACTTTAATTGTTGCATTATGTTGGATATTTGCTAACTGCAGTAATGTATTGCTGGATTGTGGATTTTTGTTTGGATATTTGTTCATTTGGCTACTCGTTTGCAGATTCTTTGAGAGTCGTAATCTGGTGCCATTAAACCTTATTTTAAATATCCTGATGGTGGCGGCACCATGCGCGATTTTTTCATCATATATTGAAATGAATTTCTTCTATGCCATGATTCCGTTGGTTCTTGGTGTTACGGTGCTTGGTTCATGTCCAGCTGATGGAAGACAGATATTTGAGCGATATCCGCTGAGTTATTATCTGGTTAATATTTTGGTTGCTGCATTATGCGCTGGCATTCCTGAATTTGTAATGAGACTTGCCAAGAATAGCAACCTTGCTCCTAGAGTGATGCTGGCGTCGTTAGTAATGATACTTATTGCGTATTTGGAGAATAAATTAGTTGGCACTCAGACCATGTTATCAGGTCGTTCCCTTTCAGGTTCTGCCACACTTCCTAAGACAGAGTTTGAGACACTTAGTAATTTCGTTTCCGGTAGACTTATTTATGGTGGGGTAGCGCTTGTTGCTTATGCACTTTCACTTGGTGCGACATTGGTGGTAAATGATTACACCACTTTAAATCCATCCTGCGTAAGGGCATTAGTTACTGCTATTGTTTTTGCGATATATGTTGGTATAAAGAAAAGCAGTAAAATGCCTTTCGAAGCCTTTATCGCCATTATGTTGTTTTCTCGTTCAGATTCACTTGTAACATTCCTGGCAGTACTTGCCACAGACATAGTAATAAAGGGTTATATAACAGTAACTAGACGTAAAAGTATTTTTCATCAGCGTAATAAATTTGCCGATGGTATTCCAGTAATGTTAATGACTATTGGTATATTCGTGCTTGTGGCTGAGAGCTGTATCTAATAAATCAAATTGTGATATAATGCACGTGCCTTGATTGTATAGCTCAGCTGGATAGAGCGACCGCCTCCTAAGCGGTAGGCCGGCGGTTCGAATCCGCCTACGATCACCATAAATGCCGATGGTTTCACTCGAAACTGTCGGCTTTTTTGATATAATTAAAAGCAAAATATAGGTGCCCAGGAGGGTTTATGATTAGAAAGTTTAGTGAGATTGAAGTAGGCAGTGAGCTGGACGTAGAAGTGTTGCTTTTGTCGTCTGAAGTAAAGCAAGGAAAGGCAGGGAACTATACACTTCTCGTTGTTAGTGATGGTGAAAATAAGTATAACGTTCGCTTCTGGGGCGATATTTCTACAATTGAAGGTATAAGTGATAAGAGTGTTATCACGGTTACACTTAAAGTGGACAGCTATCAGGGTAGTACTAACTATACATCCAGAGCGATTGCTCCATATACAGGAGTTGAAGCTAAGATGGAGGACTTTATCGTAACACCACCGGTTGACATAGATGAAATGTATAATTACATAATTGGTGCACTTAATGAAGTTGCTGCTGAGGCGTCAGCAAAAGTATATACATCAAGCGGTAAGAATGAGCCAATTGCTAACATTGCGTTGTCACTTATTCAGAATAATGCGGATGCATTTAAGAGAAGTGTTGCTGCTGTAAATGTTCATCACAATATATATGGTGGCTTGTTGTTCCATACATATGGTATGGTGAAGCTCGCTCAGGGGATGGCAAGTGCGCTTCCTAATATTGATAAAGAACTTCTTGTAGCTGGTTGTGCTATTCACGATATTGGAAAGATTTATACGTATAACACTGATGAGCTTGGTGGCGGAGCTATTAATTCTCTCGAGGTTCTTGACGGTCATTTGGCAATTGGTTATGCTGCGGTTTCACGTGAGAGTAAGAACCATAATTGTCCACCAGAGAGAGTTCATCTCCTGCAACACATGGTAGCCAGTCACCATGGTAAGCCAGAGTGGGATGCCATTGCCAAACCATCTACTCCAGAGGCGTTCCTGTTGTTTGCTATTGACTATATTGATAGCCGTTTGTACATCTATAATGATGCTATAGCTAGTGTAGAACCTGGACAGTTTTCCGGAAAGATATTCAGCCTGGATGGAACAAGCGTGTATAGACCAACTTATTTAAAATAAACATTTAAAAAGACTGTTCGAGAGAACAGTCTTTGTTTAATTATTAGCTGTCATGTGAGCCTTGATAGCATTAAATGTCTCATCACTAATGACATGTTCTATGCGGCAAGCATCTTCAACTGCAGTTTCTTTGCTGACCCCAAGTCTTTCAAATAATGATGAAAGCACATTATGTCTCTCGAAGATTTTTTTGGCTATTTCCTGACCAGAAGGTGTAAGTGTGATGTGACCATTATCATCGACAACAATGTAATCACCTTCTTTAAGGAGTTTAACTGCGCGACTTACACTTGGTTTTGAGTAATTCATGTGGTTGGCAATATCAAGAGAACGGACAGGTGCATCGCCTTCGGAGAGCACCAAAATAGTCTCCAGATACATCTCAGCTGATTCTTGAATATTCATACAAAAATACCCTTCCGTCATTCAAATTCTTTTTTATTATAAATTAATATTAATTATTGAACAACAATCGATAGTGTTATAATTAAGAGTAATTGTTTTAAGGAGATGCTAATTAATGTCCGTAAATAACTATTCAATGTACGGTGTGAGTGATGAGGCTGTTAGACTTGCAAGAATGGCTGATGAGGCTAATGCACCTGTATATCAGAAGATAGAGGAAATAAGAGAATATAATCAGCTCAGAGTTCTTGATGCTTTTAAGAGACATCATTTCTCGGAGACGCATTTTGTAACTTCTACAGGTTACGGTTATGACGATCCTGGTCGCGCCAAGATCGAAGAGATTTTTGCAGATCTTTTTGGAGGCGAGGCTGCTTATGTTCGTATTCAGATTAGTTCTGGTACACAGGCTATTTCTTCTATGCTTTACGGTTTGCTTCGTCCTGGTGACGAGCTCCTGTCAGCTACTGGCAGACCATATGACACACTGGCATCTACTATCGGATTCACAGAAGAGACTTATGATGGTTCTCTTATGAATTTTGGCATTACTTATAATGATGTAGAACTTAAGGCAGATGGTTCTCCTGATATTGAGGCGCTCCTTTCAAAGATTACTGATAAGACGAAGGTTGTATTTATCCAGAAGTCTAGAGGCTACACAGGAAGACGTGCGCTTACAGGAACAGACATTAAGCTCATTGCTGACAGTGTTCATAACGTAAATAAGGATATTATCGTTGCGGTTGATAATTGTTATGGTGAGTTTACTGAGAAGCAGGAGCCTTGTGCTCTTGGTGCAGATATCTGTGCAGGTTCACTTATTAAGAATCCAGGTGGTGGAATTTCTCCTTCTGGTGGATATGTAGTCGGTCGCGCTGACCTCGTAGAGAAGGTTGCTCAGAGGATTACCGCCCCAGGACTTGGAAGTGAAGTTGGTCCTACACTTGGATTTAGCCGTTCTATTGCACAGGGCCTTTTCATGGCACCACATACTGTCGCTGAGTGCCTTAAGGGAGCGGTTTTCGCAAGTAAGTTTTTTGAACTTGCAGGAATTAAGACAAGCCCTATGGCTGACGAAGAGCGCGGTGATATCGTGCAGACTGTGATTTTCGAGGACCCTGATAAGCTTGTTAATTTCTGCCGTAAGGTTCAGGCTTGTTCTCCGGTTGATTCTTTTGTGTCACCTGAGCCATGGGCTATGCCTGGTTATGAAGATGAAGTAGTAATGGCAGCGGGTACTTTCGTAATGGGTGCCACAACTGAGTTGTCTTGTGATGGTCCTATTAAGCCACCATATATTGCTTACATGCAGGGTGGACTTGTGGCAGAACAGGTAAAATTAGCTGTAATGCTTTCGTTGCAATAATAATTAACTAGAAGATTAATGGTTGGTATTTTAAATGTCGAGTAATGATAATAAACAGTGGTTTCAGAAGAGTGATAACAAGAATTCTGGTAAGCCCTTAAAGAAACCTGTAAACAAGAATGCAAAAGCACCTCAGAAAACTCCTGGCAAGAAACCTGTTGGGAAGCCATCTGCTGGAAAACCATCTGCAGGAAAGCCATCTGCAGGGGTGCCTGCTAATAAAAAAACTAGCGCACCTAGTTTCCCAACGACTAAGCCAATACCAAATGCAGCGACAAAGGTATCGCCAAAATCGACTGCAAAGGTTGCCCCTAAGGGTAAGCTTAAGAAGAAAAAGAAGTTATTTAAATCTAGCAAGAGGTTCGAGAAGAAAACAGTTGCTCCAGTTAATAACGAGCCAAAGCAGAAGGTTAATGTTACACCTGTTAAGCCTGCAGCAAAGCCAGTGAACAAGACTCGTCACAAGAGAGCAAAACTTAAGGGAATTAAGCTTGCGCTTGTCTCCATTGTAGTCGTGCTTATGGCTGTTGGTGTTATGATTTTTACAGTTCATCACCTCTTGAAGTTCTTTGCTGTAAAACCAGAGATGTCATTTATCGAGAAGGGCGCGATTGAGCATACAATTGGCGCGAAGGCTCTTATCGTTAGAAGTGAGACGGTTATTAACACTACTGCTACAGGTGACCTTGTTACACAGACTACAGAGGGAAGCCGTGTTTATTCCGGACAGAGAGTAGCTCTCGTAGTTCCTGAGGATATGCAGAGTGTAGTATCTAACCTTCGTAACACACAGTCTCAGATTTCTGAGGTTCAGCAGGACCTTATCGCAGAAGGGTCAGCACCTGGTGCGGATGATATTTACAAAGATATTAATGAGGGTCTTATACCTATCGTTGATATGATCAGACTTGATTCCATGGATGGAAATGTTTCAGATATGGCTTCTTATATGTCATCTATTTCTGTATTGATTAACCAGAGAGAAAGTGAGCTTTCTGAACTTAAGTTTGATGATGAGAGATTAAGAGAACTTCGTGCTGATGAGACAAGTTATGAGAATCAGCTTCAGAAGAGTTCAGCTCCTATTATGACTAATAAGCCAGGAATCATATCATTTAAGTTGGATGGACTCGAGCAGGAATTGTCATTTAACCTTCTTCTCGAAGCAGATCCTTCTGTAATAAAAGAGTATATTAATTCCTCTACAGGTCTTATTACATCTGATTTGTATATCGAGGCTAATGAGAGTGTTGCCAGAATAGCAAGTAACGAGGAACAGTATATCGCAGTTTATCTGAAGAAAAAGGATGCATCTGTATCTGCGTTCCAGGTTGGTACACTTCATACTCTTAACGTTAGATCCGAGGGTATTAGTATTGGTAAGTGCAAGGTCGAGAGATGTGTGTCTTCTGATGATGGAATGCTCATCATTTTTAGCACTACACACTACGTAGAGGATCTTCTCGATTTGAGAACAGCTGATATCGAGATTGTTATTACAGAGACATCTGGTCTCAGAGTACCTACAGGTGCTCTAGTGAATCCAGATTACAGTAGAGGTATTGCTACAATTTATCTTAATAATCAGGGCTTTGCCGATGAGGTAGGCGTAATTATCGAGGACTATGACAGAGAGTTTGCTATTATTTCACCTATAGGAGATAGCAATACTCCTAATACACAGTCGGTTATTATTACTAACCCAGAGTCCATAAAACCTGGAGAAAAGGTGGATAAGTAAATGGAGTATGATTTCTCAACAGAGTTAATGTCATCAATGAAGGAGCGTGCCGATAAGGTACGCGCTTCTATTGTCGAAATATGTAACGAGTGCGGACGTAACCCAGACGAGGTAACACTTGTGGGCGTGTCTAAAGTGTTTCCGGTAGAGTATGCGGAGGCAGCTGTTGCAGGCGGACTAATTGACCTTGGTGAGAATCGTGTTCAGGAGTTGGTGCCAAAGTATGAGAGGCTTTCTGAACTTGGACTTAATCCTAACTGGCATCTTATCGGCACACTTCAGAAAAATAAAGTTAAATATATTATTGGTAAAACACATCTTATTCATTCAGTTAATACTGTTGACCTAGCTCAGGAAATTTCTAAGAGATCTAGTGCTGCCGGAATTGTGTCAGATATTCTCCTTCAGGCAAATGTGTCAGGAGAGGAGAGTAAGCATGGCTTTGCTCCAGATGAGTTGAAGGGTGTAATAGAGACTGTATCTGGTATGGATGGTGTTCGTATTAGAGGTCTTATGACAATGGCTCCAATCCAGGAGTATGACGGTCAGGCTCGTAAAGTGTTCGAACAGACAAGAGAAATATATGAAGCTCTTAAGGGCGAGAATAAGGACCCTGAAATATGGAATATTCTGTCTATGGGAATGAGTCAGGACTATAAATATGCCATCATGGAGGGCTCTACTCATATCAGAATCGGAACAGCCATCTTTGGAGACCGTAATACTGTAAACTCTTGATATTGCTACATTTGTAACAATGATACATTGTTATGTTACAGAAAAATGTCCAAAGTTTTCCTTTAATTACATGTGCCCAAATTTCATTGATTTGAATTATTCATATATGTATATTCTAACCATACTTTTTAAACCACGCGGGTTCTTTGTGGTATTTCGATATTAAATTTAGGAGGATACAAAAGTATGGGTAAGTTTTCTGATTTCGTTAAGAAGCTTTATGATGTAGAGGAAGAAAGCTACGACGAGAACGAGTATTATGAGAGTGACTATCAGGAGGAATCATACACTGATTACGAGCAGCCAGTAGCTCAGTACACAGAGTATGAGGATGTTCCTTATCAGGCAGAGCAGGCAGCTTTCCAGCAGCCAGTAGCAGTTGCTACACCAGTTGCTCCAAAGGCAGCAGCAACAGTTATCATGCTCACCCCATATGACATCAGAACAAGTCAGGTTGTTTGCGATCACATTCGTGAGGGTCACATCGTAATTTGTAACCTTACACCAAATGCTAATAATCAGCGTGTTGTTGACTATATCTCTGGTGCAGTTTTCGCACTTGATGGTAAGATTGAGCCAACACCAGTTAAGACAACTTTCGTATGCACACCAAAGCAGGTTGAGCTTATTGTTGATTCTGCTGCAGGTGAAGAGTCCCAGACAAAGGTTTCTGCTCTCTAATTTATAAGAAATTATAAAGATAATAAGACTCGGGTTTTATACTCGAGTCTTTTTTTGTCTAATTATACGGAGGTGAAATATATCTTTGGAGCGTATGTTATGAAGAGTTCAGATCGCGAAGTTATATTTGACTATATTTTTTCTATTGCTGAGACAGTTAAGCGTGAAGGCGCTGCTTTGGTAGAAATTCTTGATTATCCTGAAGATAGTGAAGAAGTATCTCGTAAAGTAACTGCTCTTGAGACTGAGGCGGATTCTGTATTCCACGATATTGCATTGTTTTATCAGAACGGAAATCTTGCCAGAGATCCTGAGGCAATAACACTTCTAGATGTTGCTAGAGGCGTTGAAGGATGCTCAGATGCAATTGATCAGCTCGCTATGGATTTCTATAGATATAATGTTACTGAGATTACCGACGAGATTTATTCTTTGTTAATGAATATCATGAGAGCATCTAACAAGTTGATTGAGCTTATGTTCTCGATTAAGAAGATGGACAAACTCGATCCTCCAATTAAGTATGTAATGGAGCTTGATGCATTTAAGGTAGAAGCTGAGAAGATATATAACGAGAATATGCGTAATCTTTTCACATTGGAGAAAGATGCTATTGAGATTATCCGTTGGAAATCAATATATGAGTCATTCAGAGCTACATTTGCATCATATGAGAATGTTGCAGATGTCAGTGCAAAAATGGTTTTCTTCGCTAACTAAAGTAAAGGCTGCTGATGCAGCCTTTTCTTTTGCTTTTAAAAAGAACAAATATTCTTTTGGGATTTATTGAAGTGTACAATAAAACGGACACGTATAGGTGTATACTCCAATCATAATAAAAACAAAGGAGAAACTTATTATGAAAAGAGTTTATGGCGTTGAAGAATCTTATGAAGGAATGATTTACAGACTTAAGGAGTCCAGAGAATATGGAAGACTTAGTTGCTATGATGATGAAGAGTGGTGTCTTCGCGATGATCCTGATTTTGATGATGTGAGGGCAGCGTAATTTTAATACTGATTAAAAAACCCTCCCTATTTAGTTAATCTAAGCGGGGAGGGAATGTGGTTTAACTAAATCACGCAAGAATTCCCCTACTTCAAGGAGCGAGTATGTAGTCTTCGAGCTAAACGTATCTATAATCGAGCGAGTAAGCAGGGGATGAATTGCAAGGAAAATATGTCTAAAGGACAAA
>JAKSRI010000020.1 GCA_024403695.1 Saccharofermentans sp.
AAAAGATTCAATGTATTATGTTGAAAAAATAATCTATAAATCAGGTTATTATTATGTTCGTTTATGTTATTTAGATGGTAATTATTATAAAAATGCATTTTGTGTTTTGGATTCTCAATTTATTGTAGTTGATGAATATGATTTTACAGATGAGATGATTGGATGGGCATTGAGCGATGATAATCAAATAGTTGTAATCCAATATGATAAAAGTGATTTGAGTAACTGTCATTTTCAACCTGTAAAATTAGATATAAAAACAGGTGCAATTGATGAGTTAACGGTTGATTCAGATTTATTAGAAAAATATATTTATGGTCAAATGTGTATATCAGAAGATGGATATATCTATTCAGCTAATAAAGAATTAACAATATCCAAAATGAACTTGCTAACGGGTGAAGAGACAATTGTAGCTGATCTTAATAATACAAATATTGACTTATTTGATTATAATTGCAGCAAATTGCTTTATTGTGATGATGTAAACATTGTATTGGTTAAGCAAACATTTTATCCTAGTGAACCATTGAATAATGTATGTTATTCATTAAGCAAAATGAATTCTAATCCTAATGTTGGTAAACAAATACTTTACGTGGCTCCTTACTTTAAGGTTAATTCTTTGGCCGGTAGTGCGATTAAGCAAATGAATGAAACAAGTGATAATACATATATATATGTAACAATGAAATACAGTACATTGATATTTGATGATTATGACAACGTTAATGATTCAACAATTAATCAATACAACCGAGATATTGCGTTGCTTAATGTGCTGAAACAAGATATTAGGAACGGAGAGGGACCAGATGTTTTATTGGATTTTGGTCGTTTTTCTGCTTTAAATGATGGTGAATATTTGTATAATTTGCTGTCTGTTGTTAATGATTCAAGTCGTTTTAATCGTGATGATTATTTTGAGAACATTTTTGATGCATTTATAAAGGAAGATGCATTATATCAAATGCCTGTAAGTGTTTGTATTGGAGGAGTATATGCTGATGAGTCAGCTACAAATGGTGCTGGGTTTACATATGAAGAATTTATTGACTATATTGGCACTGCATGTAACGGAGCTGATCCATTAGAATTTGAATTTGGCAGAGATAGATGCTTTTATGTAATGATTAAAAGTTCATATAACGAGTTATACGGAAATAATCATACATTTAGTGCTAATAGTGATTCGTTTAGAAGCATATGTAAATATGTGTCTACTATGAATGAGCAAGCAAGTTTAGCAATCAATACCAATGCGGCGTCATTTCAGGAATTTAATGGAATTCATTTTGATTTGTCTAAGTTGATAATTAAGGATGATAGACAGCTATACGGAATGCCTTCTATTTCGGGTGATAAAGGACCTATTGTATTTCCATATGAATCAGTAGGGATAACTACATGTACATCGCAGTTTGATAGTGCGTTTGAGTTTGTTAATAGTTTATTAAGTAAGGATGTTCAAGCTGATAATGTGAGTCACAATCCGATAAATAAAGAAGCATTTGAGTATTATGCAGAAGATGCTATTAGGTATTCTAATAAGTATATTTTGGAAAACTATGGACTTTATGATTACTACGATGAAAGCATAATTGATGAATATATAAAGTATATATGTTCTGCAAATACTCCTTATTTAGGTGATGATTATTCCATATTAATAATGAGTGAAGAATTGCAACCTTTCTACCAAAAACAAAAAAATATAGATGAAGTAGTAGATATTATTGATAGTCGAGTTAATAAAATGATTGATGAGAATAAGTAACAGATTATTTGTTGGTAATACAGATACAGTATTTTTGGGTGAATTGTATAGCAATTAAGCGGGACCTTAAGGATTGCTAATGTGCAAAAAGCAAGTCATCAAATTCATCACATATTTTTGCTGATACAAATTATGCCAAAGAACAAGAAATTGCTGAGGCATTTAGAGAAGAATGTGTGTACATTTATGTCATAGTGGGTGTCAGGTCAATAAGGCAGAAATATGAATAGGATATTATTCTCAGCTATAATGACTCATTGGAATCTATAGATTAATTATTGTTGACTTTGAAGTCATTCACTAATATTATAATTAAGCACAAGGTCGTGCGTCCCATAGGGGGCGTGCGACTTTTTTTATGGAAAATGGAAAATGAAAATATGTGAGGAAAACAAAAATGGCAAAGAAAGTATTTGTAACTAAGGAGAAAGCGCAGGCTATCGCAGCACAGTATCCAACACCTTTTTATCTTTATGATGAGGCTGGAATTCGTGAGAGATGTCAGCAGGTAAAGGATGCATTCTCATGGAACAAGGGATTCCGTGAGTATTTTGCAGTTAAGGCTACTCCTAATCCATATATTATTAGTATCTTGAAGGAATACGGCTTCGGATGCGACTGTTCTTCTGAGGCTGAACTTCGTATGGCTGAGGCTATAGGCGCTACAGGCGATCTTATTATGTTTTCCTCAAATGAGACACCTCCTCATGAGTTCAAGTATTGTAATGAGCTTGGAGGAATTATTAACCTCGACGATATTACTCACATCGAGACAATTAAGGAAGTTATCGGTGATAAGTTCCCAGAGACAATGAGCTGCCGTTTTAATCCAGGTGGTGTTTTCACACTCTCTAATGGCATTATGGATAACCCAGGTGATGCTAAGTATGGTATGACTGAGGCACAGCTTTTTGATGCCTACAGACAGATGAAGGAGCATGGTGTTAAGAAGTTTGGTATTCACGCATTCCTTGCAAGTAATACTGTAACAAACGAATATTATCCAGCTCTTGCAGGTCAGCTCTTCGAGCTGGTTGTTCGCATTAAGAACGAGCTCGATATCGAGTTTGCTTTCGTAAACCTTTCTGGTGGTGTAGGTATTGGTTATAAGCCAGAGGATACTCAGAATGATATCGCTGTAATCGGTGCAGGAGTTAAGGAACAGTTCGAGAAGATCCTCGTTCCAGCAGGTATGGGCGATGTTGCTATCTATACTGAGATGGGAAGATATATGCTTGCTCCATATGGTGCGCTTATTACTAAGGCAATCCACGAGAAGCACACTTATAAGGATTATATTGGTGTTGATGCTACAGCAGCAAACCTTATGAGACCAGCTATTTACGGTGCTTACCACCATGTAACAGTACTTGGTAAGGAAGACGCACCTCACGATCATAAGTACAATGTTGTTGGCGCACTTTGTGAGAACTGTGACCAGTTCGCTAAGGATAGAATGCTTCCTGAGATTGAGAAGGGTGACTTGCTCTTTATCCATGACGCAGGCGCACATGGTTTCGCCATGGGTTATAACTATAACGGTCGTCTCTGGTCTGCAGAGATTCTCCTTCAGGCTGATGGTGAGGCTAAGCTTATCCGTCGTGCGCAGACAATAAATGACTATTATGCGACATTTGACTGCACAGAATTTGGAGACAAGTTAATTAAATAATTAACAATTAACGAACAAAACATAAACAAACGAATAAAAGTCTTTCGCGAGCTTCGTAATAATGTTATTATGAGTTCACGTAAGACTTTATTTTATTGTTCTATGTAGAGGGGTTATTCAAATGACAGGTGAGTATTTAACAATTAAAGAAGTATCAGAGGCCTGGGGTATATCTGCCAGACGTGTTCAGATTCTTTGTACTGAGGGTCGTATTCAGGGCGCATTTAAGAGAGGTCGTACATGGCTTATTCCTAAGACTGTAGCTAGACCTGACGACAGACGTGTGAAGTCTTCTGAGGTAAATGAGAAGTATTTCTCTACAGAGCTTCACGAGAAGGACCTGGAATTCCTCTTCAGCTTCCTTCACGAGATGCGTCAGAATGTTAGTTCCATTCTTGGTTTCTCTGAACTGGCAACATCTAGAATTAAGGACCCAGCAGCTGCATTATCTTATATCAATAACATCAGTACATCTGGTTCTGAACTTCTGGAGATGGCGAATAACTTCATGACAATTATTCAGGTTGAGCGTGGTGAGATCGAGCCTGAATATAAGGTTAACCACATTTCAGAAAGTGTTGATGCTGCTTTTGCCCAGCTCCTTTCCAAGGCGCATGACAACAGCATTATCGTTAGATGTAATAAAGAAATTACACATGAGTATGTGTATATAGATGATATTTTGTGGAAGAACGTTATCGAGAACATTATTAATTTTGTCATTAAAAATACACAGCGTGGTGGTTCCGCTAAGATTGGTTTGACAGAGGTTGATCTCGACGGTCCAGATAGATGTATCTTCAGAATTTCTATTGATATTGCAGGTGGTACAGTAGGTAAGGACTTTGCAAAGTTCCAGCGTACTGATACTTTATTCTTGGCAATTAAGCGAGTAATCGAGTTCCTTGGCGGTCACTTTATTACTGCTTCTGATAATTATCGTTCAGATAACCTTTCTTACTCTAGTTCAGATATTAAGTTGGCTTTTGAAGCTCCATTTAAGATCGCACCATCTGAGGTTGCTGAAGCATCCGAGGACGGAGAGGTTGATGGTGACAAGTATAAGGGAATGCGAGTTCTCGTTGCTGAGGATAATGTTCTTAATAGAACTGCAGCTCAGATGATTCTCGAGGATGCTGGTTTTGTTGTAGAGACAGCTGAGGATGGAATCTTCGCTGTAGCGATGGTGGAGAGAGCGCTACCTAACTATTACGATCTTATTCTTATGGATTTGCAGATGCCTAATGTTAATGGTGTGACAGCTACTAAGCTTATCAGGGCCCTCAGAGATTCTAGCAAGGCATCAATTCCGGTATTTGCTATGACTGCGAATGTATCTGAGAAGGATAAGAAGGATGCTCTTGCAGCTGGTATGAATGGGTTCTTGGAGAAGCCAATTGATTTGAATAAGCTTTATAAACTGCTTGATGTGATTAAGTAATTTATTAATAAGGGATAAAGGTATCGGGGAGGATCTTTTATGACTGTAAAAGAGTGCTATGAGAAAATTGGAGGCAATTACAATGAAGCTGTGGGGCGCTTCAGAAGTGATTCGAATATTGTAAAGTTTTTTGCGTTATACATGAATGACACCAGTATTGATGATATGAAGACTGCATTCTATGCGCAGGACTACGAAAGCGCTTTTCGTTCTACACATACACTTAAGGGCGTTCTTCGTAATATGGCTTTTACTGACCTGGCTGATCTGGTGACAGTTATTACTGAATTCCTTCGTGGAAACAGTGATATTCCTGCAGCAATCAGGATGTTTCCGATTGTAGTAGCGAAGGCTCAGGCGACCAAGGAGACAATTGCCGAGTTCTTAGCCGAGCGTGATGTATAAAATAAGGGGTTCACATCATTAAAGTGAACCCCTTTTAATTTGCAGTGATTATTTTACTGATACTTTGCCTGCGAGAATTTCCTTATAGTCTTCAAGGTTCTTCCTGAGAAGAACAGGAATGTTCAGTTCGTAAGGACAGCGGGTTTTACATTTACCGCAGTCGATGCATTTTTCTATCTTCATCATCTCGGCCTGCCAGCTCTCACTTAGGAATCCCTCAGACGGTGCGCGGCGTATGAGTTGTGACATACGTGCACACTGGTTTATCTGAATATCAACTGCGCAAGGCATACAGTAACCACAGCCTCGGCAGAAGTCGCCCAGCAATTCCTCGCGATCTTGGCGGATGAATTCCTCTATGTCAGGTGTCATAGTTGCCGGATTGTCAAAGAATGATAGCCATTCATTAAGTTCAGATTCTTTCTGAATGCCCCAGATAGGGAGTACATTGTAGTCGCTCATAAAGGCCATGCAGGCGCGTGAATTAGTAAGCAGTCCACCAGACAATCCCTTCATGGCAATGAAGCCGATATTAAGTTCTTCACATCTCTTAACAAGGGCAATATCTCGCTCTGTCGCCAGATAGCAGAAAGGGAACTGGAGAGTCTCGTAAAGGCCGCTCTCGACGATTTCCTCAGCGATACCAATCTTATGTGCTGTGATGCCGATGTGGCGGATTAGGCCCTTGTCACGGGCTTCTACCATAGCCTCGTACATGCCTGTGCCATCCCCAGGTCTGTAGCACTGCTTTACACAGTGGAGTTGGTAAATGTCCAGGTAAGAGGTGCGCAGATTCTTCAAAGTTGTGTCGAGGTCAGCCCAGAACTGTTCTGGAGTGGTGGCAGTCGTCTTGGAGGCGAGGCAAACCTTTTCGCGCATGTGCTCGAAAGCAACGCCTACCTTAATCTCCGAGTCAGAGTAAGCGCGGGCGGTGTCGAAGAAAGTCATGCCACCTTCGTAGGCCTTATGCAGAAGTTTAACTGCCTCCTCCAGGCTGATGCGCTGGATAGGGAGTGCGCCAAAAGCATTCTGTGGTGAAGTAATACCAGTTTTACCAAGAGTTACGGTACGCATTAATTAGTCCTCGTGAATGAAAAGTGTTAAGTCGCCGTCTACAAAGCCAATACCGATAGCCTGATATTTCTTCATTTCTTCGGCGTACTTACCACACTCGAGGTACTGCTTAAGATACTCAGTTGCCTCCTGCTGGATATCTGCCCAGGATGCTTCCTCTTCCCATGCGAAGAGGTCCTCACCTGATGTGTATGCTTCTTCGCAACACCAGGCGTATTCTTCGTCATCTGGGTCGAAAGTTGGAGTAGCCACGAGCTGAACAGCCCAGTTATTATCTTCATCGTCATAGAGGTTAAAGTTCAATGCTACAGCCTCTACCTTAAGTGCAGGCTCCATTACTCTGTCGAGCCATGTTGCAAATTCTTCGTACATAAATTAAGTCTCCTTAATATCAATATTTTTCATTATAAACCAAATAGTAGTAGAATATGGTGGTAATTATTAAACGGAGGAACTATATATGCAGTTAAAAGAATTACAGCAGGCAATGATTGCAGCTATGAAGGCTAAGGATAAGGAGCGTAAAGACGCTATTTCTACACTTTATGGTGCAGCAAAGCAGCTTGGTATTGATAAAGGATGTCGTGAGGAAATTCCAGAGGATCTTGTAAATCAGGCTATTCTCGGTGAGCTTAAGGCAATCAAGGAGCAGATAGATACATGTCCTAAGGATAGAACAGAACTTCTCGAGCAGTTTAATTTTAAGAAGTCAGTTATCGAGGAATTCGCACCTAAGATGCTTTCAGGAGAAGAAATCGAGAAGGTTATCAAAGAGAAGTTTGCAGACCTCCTTCTTGATGGCAACAAGGGTTCAATTATGAAGGCTGTCATGGGTGAACTTAAGGGAAAAGCAGATGGCAAACTTATCAATGAAATTGTCGGAAAGCTTACAAAATAAGTCATTTTAACCAAAGGCCCTTCGTCATCGACGGAGGGTTTTCTATGGTAGAATAAGACGGTAAATTTATTCGGAGGTTTATATATGAATAAGGGAATTATTCGTTTTGCTGCATCTGTACTTAGTGCGGGCATGTTATTGTCCATGGGTACATTGATGGCAACACCTGAGAAAGTAAATGCTGCCGAGCTTGGTGATAAGGTAGATTTGATTGACCTTGCTCCTGAGAATGGAGAGGAAGCTATTAAGGAGTTTGTTTCTAGACTTTACAGAATTTGTCTCGATCGTGAGCCTGATGCTGCTGGTCTTAAGAGCTGGGTAGACCCACTTAAGAATAATGAGGCAACTGGTATCTGCGTTGCATTTGGATTTATCTATAGTAATGAGTTCCAGAGCAAGAATCTTAGCAATGAGCAGTACATTACTTATATGTACAATGCCTTCCTTGGACGTACACCTGATGCTCAGGGCCTTAACGATTGGCTTGATGCTATGAAGAAGGGTGCTACACGTGAGGATATCTTTAAGGGCTTTGCTGAGTCTCCTGAGTTCTCTAATGCATGTGCTGCATGCGGTATCGTAAGAGGTGACTACTATGTTGGCGTTAATGTTCAGACAACATCTAGCGTTAACCTCTTCGTAGATAGACTTTATAAGTATGTTCTTAACCGTACATGTGATCCTGCTGGTATGACAGCATGGAGCCAGGCTTTGATCTCACATGCTGGTTCTGGTGCACAGGTTGCATACGGAATGGTTTTCTCACCTGAGTTTATGAATCGCAGTTTGTGCAATGACTGTTATGTTGACATTCTTTATAAGTCATTCCTTAACAGAAATGCAGCTCCATCTGAGATTAAGGCTTGGGCTGATGCTCTTGACCAGGGTGCTAATAGAGAGACTGTGTTCAATGGATTTGTTGGTTCTGATGAGTTTACTGGTATCTGTGCTAATTATGGCATCGACAGAGGAGCATCTAACTTTACTGGTGCAACTACAGCTGGTGCAGGAACATGTAAGTGCGGTAAGGTTTATGCTCAGGGCACATTCATCGCTCAGGTAGACTACACTGAGGCATTCATCAAGAAGTTTGGTGATATTAAGCCAGTTGGTACTCTCTATATCGAGGTTACTTTGGTTCTTGTTGATGGCAAGATTACTATGTTCATCGATACTAATAAGTATGAGGAGAGCATCGTTAAGTTCGCTACTGATAATGCAGACAGACTTATTCAGTTCAAGACTGGTAAGACAACAGCAGAGGTTGCAAAGTCACTTGGTGTTTCAGAGGATGAGACAAGAAATCTCTTCGTTGCTCTTGTTAGAGAGAAGCTTAAGACTACTGGTGCTAAGGTTGAGGGTACTTATACAATAAGCGGTGGTAATGTGGTTGCGTCCGTTGCTGGTAAGTCTGCTAAGGGCGCTATCGGTAACAACACAGTTACTTTCGATGGTAGCCAGCTTGGCCTTAATGAGTACTTGCTCGAGGGCGAGGTTGTGTTCAAGCACGTTTAATCTTTTATAAGTAAAATGAAGCACCCAGTCTTTTACGAAGGCTGGGTGCTATTTTATTGCTGTGAATTGAATAGCTAATTAGATCAGCTGTGCAAAGTTAATACAACAATTTCAGGGTAGTTGTTGATTCTCCAAGGTATAATGCTGTTACCGATACCTCTGGAAGTGTACATTGCAGTTCCACGCTCAGTCATGAAGCCGTAAGAAAATTCCTGAAAGAAAACAAACTCAGGGGAGATGAGTCCAGTTCCGCGATTGTTTGGCATGCCATTTCCGAGATCACCAAAAACAATCTGACCGCCATGTAAATGACCAGACAGCACAATGTCAGCGCCCTCGTATGCACCTGAGTAAATGTACTGTGGCTGGTGCGCGAGAAGGATTGAAACTGTCTGCTCAGGGAAGGACTCGATCAGGGCATAACCTGCAGGGGTACCGATGGAGTCGTTATCCATGCCGGCCAGAACGAATTCACGACCGCTGTTATCTGTGAGGAGCACATACTCATCCTGAAGCACTATTACACCCACATCACGAAGGCTCTGAAGGAATTCTGCTTGCTTCGCTTCGGAAAACCGTTTCTCGTGGTTACCTGTTACGTAATAAGTGTCAGTGATTTTGGCGAGAGACTCCGCTGTTCTGATAGCTGAATCAATGTCTGGGTGAGTGCTGTCGACGAGGTCGCCAGTGATAACGATGTAATCTGGATTTTGCTCCGCCACCTTGCGTGCGAGGGCGTCGTCATCCCAGTAAGGCACCATGTTGTGCACGTCCGAAATCTGCACGATACGGCAGTTAATGTCCGTCTTATAACTATAGTTTGTCACTACCAGGTGGTTATTCTGATAGGTGAGAAAGCAAACCAGGAATATGTGGAGCAAGAGTGAGAGGGGCACCAAGATGCGAAATTTGGTCTTCTTTGTTTTATGGTGCCACACGAACATGCCTGCGATGGCGCCGATACAGCCGCCGGTCATAGCTAATGCGATGAGCGTGAATTCACTAACACGCCATTTGTGATTCTTGGCCTTTTTCTTGTCTACGCCATAAAGTATGAATGTCATTATATTTATTGCAACATAATATACTATTGTCCAATGCCAAAATTGCATAATTATCCCCTTAACTATCCCTGTAATGAATTTAAGCTGTCATACTCTCTACATATGCGAACTTGATTTTGTATGTCTTGCCGGACTGAGCCATAAGCTGATTTATATAATTCTCCAGTAATTCTTCAGCACGCATCTCAGATGCTCTGAAAATAGAAGGATCAGATTCAATTTCCTGTCTGATAGCATCGTTAGCGTTTACAAGAGCGCCAGTAATGTCATCTGCTGTGATGTAGTTGCTGTTCTGGAAGAAACCTTCTTCCTGACAGATTGGTTCTGTAGTGGAGTCGGCATCAACGCGGATGTTGCCGATAATCTGCGCATGAGGGTAGTAAACAGTAATCTCGTCACCATCGATGACGATTTCTACCTGACTTACATCGATTCCGATAGTTGCTTCAGCTGAATATTCGAACCAGAATTCTCTGTCTTTCTCTCCGATGTGAGAGACACCTGTACCAGCCGATTTTACGCCCTTACAAACGTTATGGTAGTAGCAGTCCATTGTAGCTAACTGACATATGGAACGAACTTTTATGATGTCTGGGGCGGATGAGTCTACTTGGATAATGCCTTCTTCATCTTTGGAAGTCTGTTCTTTCTTTGTTTTTGTGGAAGCGTCTTTCTTATCCTTCTTGGAACAGCCAGTGTTGAAGGAGAGAAGGAGGCATAAAGTTAATAAAACAGTAGCTAATTTCTTCACTTGTTGTTACCTCCCATAAAACTTTCCATAGGATTCTCAACATCACTGAAATCTAATTCTTCCCATTCGATTACCAAAGAATACTCTGGATAGAATTCTTCTATAAATGGTTGAATAAGAGCTCGCATCTCGGATTCTGTGTTTGTCTTAGCAAGCGTTGCGAGCTTCTGGTCACGTGATGCCTGTGACATAAGATCATCGTGGCACAGGCTGTAAGCCTGTTTAAATACACTCTCATTGTTGTAGGATTCGTCTACAAAAATATAGTCAAGAGAAGCTGCAACTACTTCTGCGTTTGTTACCTGAACGCGAGGAAGGTGCACATTGATGATGTGATTATCTTCGTCAAAAGTAATTTCAACTTCATCAAAATTAATTCCAAGCTGGATAATTCCCTCGTATGCTACATAGTATCTAATCTTGTGATCGATACGTACCTTGTTAATGGCATTGTAGTGATATGACAAAGTCTGAAGTTCACTTATGGATATAATCTCAGAAAGGTCTGGAATTGCATAGGATTCAACCTTACCTTCAGAACCAATAATGGCCTCGTCGTAGAACTGCTGAACTTCCTCTGCGCGCGCCTTGGCGGACTTAGGCTTATGGTTAACTACGATTATAACTACTACGCCGATGATGATAAGAAGTGCAACAACAACAGCAACACAAAATGACCTGAAAGAGTTAAAAATGAAATTGGATTTACGCTTAAATCTCGTAAAGCTTTTGCCAATCTTGTTAGTTGATTTTTTCTGAGCCATGCACTTCACCCCTTAATGAATACTCTAATATTTTAAATATAAATATAGTGAGGTTCAATAGGAATAATGTATGACCATAATGGTGTCGATTATAGTAAGGAAAAAATAGTAAAATATAGAAAAGAAGTGCGACTTGAGACTCGGGGGGCAATATTATAGTGAGCATTAGAAAGTTTTTTAATACCAATTCTTATGAGTATTGTCGCCGTTGTGGGGCTAATCTCACAATGCAAAATGGCTATAGTAACACTCTTGCCAGATGGATTTGCAAAGGGTGTGGAGAGATGCTTATTAATCCAGAAATAAAGACAGAAACAGATATAGTTTGGATATGTGATAATTGTGACGCCACTTTAAATATTCAGGAAGGTTTTTCTGAGGATAGTGGTGAGCATATTTGCGTTAATTGTGGATATATCAATAAGCTAGATTCTAGTGAAGTTTTTTTGACGAACGATGAGTATGAACGTTTCTTGTGTGATCCATATCGTGGGTTAAGTAACGATAGCCTTATCGAGATTATGCAGTATGAAGAAGTTGGTTTCATTAATGATCGACAGGATATCATTCTTGTAAAGAAAATAGATACTGATGATTTGTATGTGAAGAAAATACTAAGCACTTATAATATTGGAGTTTATAAGTTTCTTGCAGAAAATCCCGTTGATTGCATGCCTAGGATTTATGGTGTATATGAAGGGAAAGCCTATCTCGTTGTGATAGAGGAGTATATTAAGGGGGATTTGCTTTCAGAGATTATTGGTAATCGTACTCTTGGTGAGAAAAAGGCTATAGATATCGCAAGGCAGCTATGCGTGATTCTTAATCAACTTCATTCTTTTGATGAGCCAGTAATTCATAGAGACGTTAAACCATCCAATGTAATAGTTAATGGAGATGGCAAAGTTTATCTTCTTGATTTTAATGCGGCGAAATTATTTAAAGAAGGTGAGATAGAGGACACCAGGCTGCTTGGAACCTTTCACTATGCGGCACCTGAACAGCTAGGTTATGGCTGGTCAGCGTCATCTGTTAAGGCAGATGTTTATAGTCTTGGCGTTTTGCTTAATGTTATGGTTACCGGAAAGCTTCCAAAAGAAAAATGTATTTCAGGACCTTTGGGAGATGTTGTTGTAAAGTGCGTTAACTTGAACCCCGAGGAGAGGTATAGTGTCGAAGAAGTGTTGATAGCATTGGATAAAGCAGGTGAATACTATGGAAGAAATTAAAACTCAGGATCTAGATGAAATCCTTAAAGGTGTAAAAGTTGATGATTTGGATGAGCTTCCCAAGGATATTACTCAGTATACCGAACGTGGAGACAAGGCATTTTATTATTACATTAAGGATGTGCTCGATTCAAAGCGCATACGTATGAAAGACATGTATGCACGAGCAGATGTCTCTGAATCATACGGAAGCAAGATTGTCTCTATGGTGAAGCACACCAAGAATCGAGATTTGATTATTCGTCTTTGTTTGGCAGGACACTTTAATGTTGATGAGACCAGTCGTGCCCTTAAGTTGTATGGATACTCACCGTTGTATTCTAAGAATAAGCGAGATGTGATTATTATTGTTGCCATAAACAACAGATGCTACCAGATTAGTGAAGTAAATAATATGCTGATAGCAGCTGGCTTTGATACATTGCTTAACAAATAAGTATCACTGATAAGCATAAAAAAATAACAACATTCTCACCGTTTTGGTGGGGATGTTTATTTTTATACGAAAGTAACATAAATCCAAATCTGTATTTATGAAGAGAGGATGATTCTATGAGAGAGAAAATTTGGTCGCGTGTACTTTGCGTTTTTATGACTATAGTGATGATGTTATCAATTGCTAGCTGTGATGTTCCTACCGGCGATTCTGATAGTGATAATGGAATAGATGGTTTAAAGATTCTTCTTAATGGTAATGCGGAAGATGAACTGGAAACGGATCCATTGGTTACACCTTGCTGTTTTAAGTACGACAATATGATTATGTTTATTCAGACTGAGTATATAAACAAAATACCAGGAGATTCTCTTGGTCTTTACGATCTTCCTCAGGGTTATCGTTATCTTGTAATGTATATTACTTTTGCTAATGGTTCTAGTGGTGATATGAGTGTATCTACTAATCAGTTTGAAATTTATGCTGATAATACAAAATGTGATGAGAAGTATATTTTGGATGATAATATTGAAACTTATGTAAGTGTATCTTCTGGCAGAGTGGGTAAGATCACTGGATTCTATTCTGTACCTAAGGATGCAGAGAAGGTAGAGATAGAGTTTGAAAAAGGGTTTATCTCTGAGATGCTGAAGTTTGAAGTTCAGGAAAAGGGAATGTTTAATGATTCAGATCTCGAGATTATTCAGAATGAAATTGATAATCTTGATAAGGATGCAGAGACTTCAGAAGAAACTGAATTTGTAGAAAAGCCAATTAGTATAACGGATAGTTTTTCCGATTCGTTTTATCATTCCAATTCGCAGAATGCAGACTACAAGTCAACTCTCGCACACGATGGTGATTATAAAACATCATGGCAGGATGGTAGTGATGGTGATGCTGTCGGAGAGACACTGACATTTAAGTTCCTTTCAAATGATGTATATAAGATTGTTATTGTAAATGGCAATCGCAAGAATAATAGTAGTTATGAGAAGAATAATCGTCTTGCTGTGGCTAATCTCGCATTTTATAACGATGATGAACTTGTGTACGAGACAAAAATGACTTTTGAGGATGATTCTTCAGTGATGGAGTCTGTGTTGGTACTGGATGCACCTGTAACTTGTAATACGTTAGTTCTTACTATTGATGAAGTATATGCTGGCTCCAGTTTCTCTGATACTGGTATTGCAGAGGTAATGCTTTATGCGAATAACAAATAATTGTCCTAACTGCGGGCGTAGTATGGAATTGGATCTCGATAATTTAAAAAAATATTGTAGTTATTGTGGTTCCAAGTTGATGATAGATGTTGAAAATTTGTCTGCGGTTTTAATAGAGCGCGAGAGAACAAAGCAGCTGTTGTCTCGGTATGAAGAAGAAACAATACAACGAACAAATGATTCAACTGATAAAACTTTAGCAATTATGATGGTAGCTATATGCGCCGCTGTTGCTGTAATCGCGATTTGTTCAGTTATTAAGGGATAGTTAATGATAGGAGTGGGAGAGAAGAGACGCCGGTTAGGCGCCTCTTCTTTTAAGTTCCTGGTTCAGTTCTTCAATCTTCCACATGTAGCAGACGTTTTCCATGAAGAGTTCATTCATTTCTGCGTGTTCTTCTTGTGACATTTCCTGGAGAGTCTCTATGTACCTTATCACGTTCTCAGGGGATCTCTCCAAATCGACTGGAACAATCTTTTCCAGCTTGTCCATCATTTCATCGTACGACATTTGGCACCTCCTTGTGGGCTGCTTAAAAGGTCTGATTGGTTCTAATGTGGGACTGTTTTCTGTGCGACCTGATTTAGGGTCGGACTTGCTATTATAGACTTAAAAACTTTTCTGTCAATAAGGATTTTTTATGTATAATTAAGCGAGTATTTTTGAGGGTGAGGATTATTTATGTCAAAGACTGAACTTGCTAAGAGATGGTTCCTGTTTGTTGTTGGCTTGTTCTTTTCGGGCCTTGGAGTAGCTATTACGAGACACGGTGCGATTGGAGTATCACCAATTTCGTCTGTGCCAAATATCATGAGTATTCGTTTTGAGAGTATTAGTATGGGGACATGGCTCATGATAGGTAATATTCTCATGCTTATCGCGCAGATTATTATTCTTCGTAAGAACTTCAAGATTGTTAATATTCTTCAGATTCCATTGTCATTCCTATTTGGATGGTTCACAGATTTTGGTCTTTGGATGATTGCTAGTGTTCCTCAGGATGTTTATCCAATACAGCTCGCATGCTCCATTATCGGTACAGCGACACTTGGATTTGGAATCTCTATTCAGGTTGTTGGTGATGTTATTCTTAATTCTGGAGAGGCTCTGGTTAAGGCTATCGCAGATACAATTCATAAGGAGTTCTCCAATGTTAAAATCGTATTTGATGTGACATGCGTTACTTCTTCGATTATCATCTCACTCTTCTTCTTCCACGCGATTAAGGGCGCACGTGAGGGTACTATTATCGCCGCTATCTGTACAGGACTTGCAGTTAAGTTCTTCCTTAAGATCGTTCGTAAGCCGCTAACTAAGTTTATTGGGGCGGAAAAGGCATGAAAAAGGCTCTCGTGGTTGTAGTGTTATCTGCTATGGTTATGTCAGGGTGTAGTGAGCGTTCGGATGAAACTACAACCCAGACTTCGAAAGCTATGGAAACAATAGAAACGGAGGAGACGACCATGTCAGCTAACACTTATACATCAATTTCTATGGATGAGGCTCGCACTATATTTGAGCAGGATGGAGATTACATCATCGTCGATGTAAGACGTGCAGATGAGTTTGCAGAGGGGCATATCCCTGGTGCTATTAATATTGCTAATGAGAGTATTTCCACAGAGATGCCATCTGAACTGCCGGACAAGAATCAGGTGATTTACATCTACTGCAGAAGTGGTAATCGCAGTAAACAGGCGTCCGAGAAACTTGCCGCCATGGGTTATACAAACATAATTGAACTTGGTGGAATTATTGACTGGACAGGCGATGTTGAGTATTAATTAAAACAAAAAAGAATGGCCTTTTAGAGCCATTCTTTTTGCTTGTTAAACTATTAAGTAAGATTAAAACTTGATTTCTACAGGTGCTTCTGTGAAAGAGCAAATCTGTGCTGTAGCATCTGTGATAGCGATTACAACAAAAATACCATCGTCTGCGCTGTACATATTCTTAAGGGAAGGGCATGCCTCGAGCATTGCTGTCTTAGCCTCGACACTGTCGTCAGCTACTGCTGTAGCTGTGAGGCGAATCCACTTGCCCTCTGCCATGGCACTGATTTCAATCTTAGGGTTAGATGCCATCTGCTTGTAGACATTCTTGGTGATGTTAGTGCATGTGCAAAGCTTTCCATTAATATTTGCGATTGCTCCGAAAGGACGCACACGTGGCTGATCACCATCTACTGTAGCGATATAAAATACCTGAGCGTCCTGCAAAAACTTAAGTACTGTTTCCATTACGATTACCTCACAGATTATTGGTTGTTTATAGAGTACATCTTTCTTGGTAAAATTGGAATTGGATATGTGGATAAGGAGAAATATTCTAAGTTGAGGTGAGTAATGAATATTCAGATTTTTGGTACTAAGAAGTGCAACGATACGAAGAAGGCAGAACGCTATTTTAAGGAGCGCGGAATCAAGTTTCAATATATTGATATGAAAGAGAAGGGCATGAGTAAGGGTGAGTTTACATCCGTTGCACAGGCTAATGGTGGCATGGAAAATATGCTCAATCCTGACTGTAAGGATCAGGATGCTCTAGCCCTTATAAAGTATTCTGTGAAGGATGAAATGCTTAACAAGATCCTTGAGAATCCACAGGTGATTAAGACTCCGGTAGTTTGTAATGGTAAGCAGTCGACACTGGGTTATCAGCCGGATGTATGGAAGACCTGGAGTTAACAAAGAAACCTATAACACAAAAGAAAGCCCTGACTATCAATTGATAATCAGGGCTTTGTGTTTGCTTGAATTGAATTTACTTGAGCTTGCTTACTGCGTACTGTGCCTGCTCCTTTGTGTACTTGTCACCGTACTCTGATGTCAACTGCTCAACAATCTCATCATTAGACATATCAAACATTTCCTTGTAGGACTTTGCGCTTAATACGGCCTGCTCATTCCAGTCGATTTTCTCTTCCTTCTCGAGACGCTCAACTGCATTTACTGCCTGGTCATGAGTGAACTGTCCGCCATACTCATCCTCTGTCTGGGAAATAAGGCCATCCTTGGAATATGCCATGGAGTTAAGAGTCATCTTTGCATAATTAAAAGCAACATCATCCCAGTCAACAAGCTTGTTATCGTTAATGTACTTGATAGCGTATTCAGCCTGCTCCTTTGTGAACTTACCAGTATATTCTGACTGAAGTTCTTCAAGTGTAGTCTTCTCAGAATATGACATGCTCTCAATGTAGTTCATAGCTGAGATTACAGCCTGCTCATTCCAGTCTACTTCACCGTTTGCTTCAAGAGCATCGACAGCCTTTGTAGCATCTTCTACTGAGAAATTGTTGCCCCATTCAGATGTGAGCTGATCGATGAGTCCCTGACGTGAGAAACCGGAAATCTGAAGATATACAAGAGCCTCGGAGTAAGCATCTTTGCTTCCTGTGGATGGGTGATCATCAAGTACGATAGTCTCGACTGGCTTATCTTCCTTTGTCTCTTCAGGAGTTCTCTTATTATCCTTCTCGTCCTTATCGTCGTCCTTAGAACGCTCTTTTCTTGTTTCTTTCTTGCTGTCCTTATCAGAAGACTTAGAACAGCCTGTTGCCATTAAACCCATGCTGGCTACTAATGCGATAGTTAAAATAATTGATGTAAACTTTTTCATATTCTCTCTCCTCGTAAATTCGATGTTAAAAGAATAACGTTAATACATGTATTTTTTTACGTTCAATCTGAAACATACGAGGGATATAGGCACTAAATAGGGGAAAAAGCGATTAAATGCGCTATGTGCTATAATGTGTCAGTAATAATTAGAGGGATTAGAAGACAATGGTTTGGTATATTTGCTTTGTTTTATCCGTATTGATTTTGCTCGTGTCGATTCAGAATGCGTTTGTTCTGAGTCGTAATTATAAGAGTGGTCAGAATCTTAATGCTTTTTATGTCACATTTATCGGTGTGTTCTTAAGTATTAGCGTGGCAATTACACCTATCTTCTTTGAAAGCCTTCAGGGTCATGATGTCTTTGCCCTGAAACTCATTATGACTGTGTTGATTCAGACTTTGCAGGTCTTTACAGTTGATTCTTCCGCTGATTTTATTTTTGAACACGTGGTGAGTGCTGCGACCCCTCTGGTTGAGGTTTATTCCGCTTACCTAGCGGTTCTTTTCTTTATCGCACCACTTCTCACTTTCGGCTTCGTTTTATCCCTTTTCCGTAATATTTTCTCCTTTGTCAGATACGTCTGTCATTACTGGAGTGATGTGTATGTGTTTTCCGCGCTTAGCGAGAAGTCACTTTGTCTTGCCAAGTCGATTAAAGTAAATCACCCTAAGGCGCTTATTGTGTTTACTAACGTAGATAAGGATGAGGGATCCGTTATCAGCGAGTTCGTGGACTCCGCCAAGGAGCTTCATGCTATTTCGTTCCAGAAAGATATTGTTACCGTTAACCTTATGCGCCATAGCAAGAAAGCAAACATGACTTTCTTTGCCATCGATGAGGATGAGGGCGATAACATTACGTATTCCTTGAAGCTTATTAACACATTCGGTGACCGCGAGAACACTTCCTTGTATGCGTTCTCAAATACCGTGGAAGGTGAGATTGTCTTTGCTAATTGTAGCCCAGAGAAACTTAAGGTGCGCCGTATTAACGACATCCGCTCCTTGATTTATAGTTTCCTTTATAACGATGGTCACGAAATCTTCGAAAGCTCTAAGGGCGAGGACGGCAACAAGAAGATAAATGCCGTTATCCTTGGTGTTGGTCGCTATGGAACGGAGATGCTTAAGGCTCTTTCTTGGTTCGGTCAGATGGATGGCTATGATATTAATATCCACGCCTTTGATATGAACCCTAATGCAGAAACATATTTTACTGGTTTGTGCCCAGACCTCATGTCACCGGATTATAATGGTGTTTCTGTCGAAGGTGAGAGTAAGTATAAGATTACTATCCATTCAGGTATTGATGTCAAATCTGGTTCATTTGCTAGTGAGATAGCGAAGATTCCTGGCATTACTTTTGTGTTTGTTTGTCTTGGTAGTGATAGTGAGAATATTAAGCAGGCAGCTAATATCAGAATGCTTTGTGAGCGTTATGGTAGTAAGCCTGTTATTAGACTTGTAGTATATAGTCCAGAGAAGTGCAGCGTTCTGGTTGGTACTTCTAATTACCGTGGACAGGAATATGGCTTTGAACCTATTGGTGATAGAGAGACATGTTATTCCGAAGATGTAATTATGAACAGTGAGTTGGAGCGACTTGCGTTAGAGAGACATGTGAAGTGGGGAGATGAGAAGGATTTCTGGAAGTATGAGTATAATTACAGATCTTCTATGGCATCTGCAATTCATATGAATGCGCGTATTAAGTGTGGTATCCCTGGTAGCAGTAAGAAAACTGAAGAATTAACACAGGATGAGCGCGATAGCCTTGAACTTTTAGAGCACAGAAGATGGAATGCATATATGCGTTCAGAAGGATATGTATATTCAGGCTCTCTTTCCAGTGACAGCCGTAATGACCTCGCTAAGACTCACCATAACCTAGTTGGATTTGATGAGCTTACTGAAATGGATAAGCGTAAGGACGGAAGTGTTGGTACAAAGTAAAGTGTCCCATTAATGGAACTATCACCATGCTAGAATGAGTACAAATAAATAGCATGGAGGCGCTTATGAATTACATATTTGTTGATTTTGAGATGGAAACCATTGATAGATGTTTCAAGGCAGAACGTAAACTTTCCCGTATGGAAATAATCGAGATAGGCGCTGTTATGCTTAATGATGCCCACGAAGAGATAAGCAGCTTTAAGAGATACGTTAAGCCAGAATACATTGACCATATCTCACATAAGATTTCAGAGCTTACAGGTATTAACGATGAGACTCTTAGAGGTAAGAATCACAGTAGTAAAGAGATTGCTGAGTTCGCTCAGTGGTGTAATTCCTTCGGTAGTGATATTAAGGTTTTTGCCTGGAGTGAGAGCGATCTTAAACAGTTAACGGGTGAGATTAATCTTAAGAATATTCCTATGACAGAAGAGTTGGAGCGCGTTATTGAGTGTTGGGGCGATCTTCAGCTGGAGTTTGATACTTCCCTTTATTCCGATAGACAGACTTCTCTTACAAATGCACTTGCATCTTTGGGTATTGCTTTTGAGGGTCAGGCACACGATGCGCTTAATGATTCCCGTAATACAGCAAGACTTTATGTGGAGATGGTTACATCTGAGGATTATAGACGTGATGTGGAATTTATTAAGAGCTGCATCTATGATGAGAACAGAAGTAGTGGAGTTACACTTGGCGATTTGTTCGATTTTTCTAAGTTGTTTCAGAGTGCGTAAGTGAAGGAGACATTATGGGAGTAGTTGGAGCTCTTGTTGTTGGTATGACTATGGTATTGGCTGGAACAGTTATTTTCATGAATTACTTAATGAGGAAGCAGTTCAGAAAGATACGTGATCATATAAAGACTGAGATTGATTTGCTTGATGATCTTGAGTTTGATTTTGATGATGATTACTCGTACGATGAATACGAAGTATATGTCTATAAGACCAGATGACATTTGAGGATGAATAGGAGGTATTCATATGAGTGTTGCTTTGATTGTTTGCCTTGCTTTAATAAGTGCTTATTTATTCATCTTTGCTTTTATTTGTATTCTACGAAAAGTGATTCCACACGATGAATATGCTAGAGATGAAGATGATGATTGGTTTTACTATAACGAATTTTTGTGGGATCATGATTATAATCATCACTGCCATCACCATGATTGCGATGACCATTGGCATCACCATTGTGATGACCATGATTTTTACCACCATGATTGTCATCACCATCATTAGTGGGAGTGCAGTAGTTTTTGCCGATGATAATGACTTCTATGAGATGAAGTATATTAATTGACATAAAGACTTAATATCTATATTATTCTCTAGGTTTACTTTTAAGTAAAATGGAGGGCAATAATATGACATACGAAGAGTTAGTTGCAAAGGCAAGAGAGACTTATTGCAGCGCAGATGCTTCCAATATTAAGGAGCATGTTGCAATTCAGTTTAATGTTGTTGGTGAAGGCGAAGGTATCTTCTATCTCGAGATTAAGGATGGCAAGGTATATGTAGAGCCATATGAGTACTATGACAGAGATGCTATCGTTATCACTTCCGCAGAGAATCTTGTAGCTATGGCAGAGGGAACACTTGGAATGGAGTCTGCATATTTTTCAGGTAAGATTAAGGCTGAGGGTGATCTTGGTAAGGCACTTCTCCTTAAGGCTCTTTCTCCTAAGAAGCAGGCAAAGGTTGCTGCAAAGAAGGCTGCTACAGCTAAGAAGGCAACTGCTGCAAAGAAGCCAGCTGCTGAGAAGAAGACAGCACCTGCTAAGAAGGTTGCTCCAGCAAAGAAGGTAACTGCTGCAAAGAAGACAACAGAGAAGAAGGCGTAAGCATAACTTTGAGTTGAATTTACGAACTTCCAGATCGTATGGTTTGGAAGTTCTTTTTTTATCCTAAAATGCTAAAATATGTGGTATAGGGGAGGCGATACGATGAATAAGAGATTATTAGCCGCATCAATTGCTACAACAATATTATTTACATCTGTTGCTACATCATGTGGTAAATCGGATGATACAGCTCAGCCTGGAGAAACTACAACGGCAACAGAGACAACTGTCGCACCAGTTGAAACAGTAGTTGAGACAGAACCAACAGGCGTTGATATAAGTGGTTTTTCGTGGATTGTAGAAGGCGAAGAAGTTAATCAGGTTGATATCGCGGTAACTAACGTTACTGATTTGGTTATTAGTTTTTCTGATGATTTTGAAGTGCCAGAGAATTTCAGATATGAAATCGAGCGTGATGAGAAAGTAATCAAGGGAGATGGTACCACTTATGCTAGACGTAAGATTAGTGCAGTTCTTCATTATGGTCTTGAATTAAATACTCTTGGTTTTGTTCCTGCAGGCTCTTATATTATTCGTTTTTACGATGGTGATTATTGTATTGCAGCTTTTGGAGCTACTGTTTATTACAATGAGGATGCTATTGTTTCTTCTGCGTTTGAGTTTACTCCAGGAAATGACTGTACAACTATCCAGTTATATACTGACGATGATTTTGCCACTGTTCTTGAAGAGCCTAAGGCGGGAATACAGGGCTTCTATATCACATGCTTTACTACAACCGTTCATCCAGAGTACACAATGAAGGGTACACTGACTCATAATAGAAAGGTTATTAATTCTAAGACAATTGTGTCTACAGATTCACCTCTGGCAAGAATTGCTTTTGAGAACGAAGACGGCAGTCCTTTTGAGGCTGGTTTGTATAGATTGGATCTTTATGGATACGATGGAAGTTTGTTTGCCACAGTTAAGCTTTATCTCGAGTGATAAGGAATGAGAATAGCCGTTTTTTCAGATGTACATGGTAACTATGAGTTACTTGATAAGACTTTGAATGGCATTAGTGCTATGAATGCTGATGAGGTTATATGCCTTGGTGATATTTTGGGCAAAGGCCCTGAGTCACTGCGTGCTATGCGAAGAATTATTAGTGAGGGTATCACTACAGTTCAAGGTAACTGGGAGATGTACTATAACCGTGGTTATGAGAAGTTTAAGTATGAGATTAATCAGGATGACTTCTACAGGGAATTCACATCTCAGCTAACACCAGAAGAAGACAAATGGATTCGTAATCTTCCATGGGAACATGTGGTAGAGGTTGATAACAGAAGAATTCTGTTTATGCATTTTCCGTTGGAAGATCTTGATAGAAATTATCCATTTTATTTCTTGAAGCGATTAAGAGACGGCTCTATTCAGGCAGTATTTGATGAGATGGACTATGACATGATGGTATTTGGTCACGCTCATATTAGCAGTGCTATGGGAAAGGTGGTTCTTATTCCTTCCACCTTATCTGAACAGTATGAGTTCCTGATAATAGATGTTCAGGATGGTGAGATTGAATATTCTAGGCATATTGTGCGATAATGTGCGGGATTTGTTTATAAAAGGATTTGAAGGAGAATAATATGAAATTTGCAGTTCCATATTCAGAGGGTCAGATTTTCCAGCATTTTGGAAAGGCTACACAGTTTAAGATTTATGATATCGATGATACTGGTGTGGCAGGATCTGAGGTAGTAGATCTTGAGGGCGAGGGCCATGAAGCTGTTGCTGGTTTCCTTGCTTCCAAGGGTGTAAATATTGTTATTTGTGATAACGTTGGAGAGGGCATGTTCAAAGCTCTTAATGACGCTGGTATTCAGGCAGTAGCAGGTGTGTCAGGAGATGCTGATGCTATTGTAAATTCACTTGTAGGTGGTGCAATTGATGCCACAGGTCCTAACTGTAATTGTGGTGGTGACTGTGGATGCGGTTCTGATGGAGAAGGCGGCTGCGGAGGCTGCGGCGGTGGCTGTGGCGGCTGCGGTGGTGGAAAGCCTCAGCCATTGTTTGATGGTGCAAATGTTGGTAAGGCTTGCGTTGTTAATTACCACGGCACATTTAATGATGGTACATGCTTTGACTCTTCTTTCGAGCGCGGTGAGCCAATCCAGTTCATCTGCGGTGTTGGCATGATGATTCCTGGTTTTGATAAGGCTGTTGCTGATATGAAGATTGGTGACACAGTAGAGATTCACCTTACACCAGAAGAGGCTTATGGCCCAGTTAATCCAGATATGATTATCGATATGGAGATTGCAAAGCTTCCTGGTTCTGAGGAGCTTGGCGTTGGCGATCAGGTGTTCCTTAGCAACGCTTATGGTCAGCAGTTTCCAGTTAAGGTTCTCGAGAAGACAGAGACAACAATTAAGCTTGATGCTAATCACGAGATGGCTGGTAAGGAACTTAACTTTAAGATTGAGCTTGTTGATATTCTTGAAGAGTAAGCGCGATTTATAGCAAAAAAGATTCACAAACTGCCTCGATATTATTTGAGGCAGTTTTTTATTTGCCATATCTTAAACCAACTTTATATTTTCTTTAACCACTAATCTGGATTTGATTGGTAGTATATTTTTGACTAAAAAAGAAAAGGGGTTAGTTATGGTAGAACAGTTATCAAATCAGCAGTCCTGGAAGCCTTGGCAGGGACTCGTATATCTCGCAGGAGCATTCGTGCTTCTTATCGCATCAAGTTTTACACTCCAGTCATGGTTCGGAATGTTCGGACTTGTACTTTCACAGATTCTTTTCCTTGGTTATGCAATTGGAGTTACAAAGCTTCATAAGACACCACTTAAGGAAGTTTTCCCAGTAAAGATGATTAGCATCAAGGATTTCTTCGGAACAGTTATTTTTGCAGTTGGTGCTATTCTTGCAAATATTGGTCTTGCAGGTCTTGGAATGGTTCTTTTCCCACAGGGTATGGAGAATGTTCAGGCAACAACAGATTTCCTCTATGGCAACGGACTTCCTCCAATGCTCATCGTATTCATCGTTTCTTTGACACCTGCTATTTGTGAAGAAGCTCTTATGAGAGGTGGTTTCCTTTCACATTTCCGTGGCCTTAAGAACGAGTGGGCTGTAATGGCTATTGTTGGTGTTGGCTTTGGTTTGCTCCACACATCTACAATTAAGTTCCTTTCCACAGGTTTCCTCGGAGCATGCCTTGCATATCTTATTATTCGTAAGAAGAACATCGTTTTCCCAGCTCTTGTTCATTTCCTTAATAACTTCTTGAGCTCAGCTGTTGGTGTTCTTACTGCAACACAGACTTCCGGAGAGGCTCAGGAGGCTGCTGCACAGACAGTTGCAGCTAATCCATCACAGATGATTGGCGCATACTTGATGATGGCATGTGCTGCTCCAATCCTTCTTTATCTTGGCGCTGTGATTATGGGTGCTACAAAGAACAAGGGTAAGATGTGGGCAATTTCCGGTATCCTGTCTGGAGTTCTTTTGCTCGGTGGATTTGGATGTAATTATGCTTATACAGCTACACATACAGTTTGTCAGTTCAGCGCATCAACTACAGCAAACATCGAAGTAAATCTTTATGAGTTTGAGATCGAGGAGAAGGCTAATTATCAGATCGTTCTTAGCGGTTCTCTCGATAAGGGTCAGCTTGATGTGAAGATTGTTGATGAGAATGGTGAGATCGTAACAACAGATAAGGTAAACAGTGGAATGGTTATTGTTAATCAGGTTGTTACCCTCGAGCCAGGTAAGTACACAATTATTGTTGGAAATAATGATTCTGCTGGTGAAGATCTTCAGGAAATCGCAGTTCAGGGTCAGATCGTAAACATGGGTTAATTGATAATTAAGCCTCATAAAATAAATAAAGCTTCCTCGAATATTTTGAGGAAGCTTTTATTATGCTTAATTTAGTCCTTGGTCAGCAGCTTTTTATAAGTCAGGTCTATAGCTGCTGCACCCAGAGGAGCCGTAAGTACTATGGCTAGAACTGCTACTGTTAATACCACGTCACCACATGCTAACCCCAGGGCCAGTGGCATGCCTCCGATGGCCGCCTGCACCGTTGCTTTCGGACAATATGCCATCATGGCGAAAGCACGTTCCTTAAGGTTAAAGTTCGTCTTTATCATGCAAACCAGCACGCCAAGCATTCTGAAAATTAGTGCACCAACAATAAGTATTAGCGCGCGACCACCGACGTGGGTGAGGTAACTGATGTTAACGGTAGCGCCCACGAGTACGAAAAGGAAAACTTCTGCGCCAACCCAGAGCTTGCTGTACTTGCTAGAAACTTCGGCGGCAACTTTCTCACCTTTGGCTTTAAGTCCCATGCCCATAAACATTACCGCGATGAGGGCAGAGAAGGTAATAGGAGTGGCGAGCTTATCTTCAACCGTTATGAGAATAAGGGAGATGCACAGCATAAGAATAGCTTTAGTTGTGGTGCGGATGTTTACTTTTCTGAAGAGAATGCTTAAGAGGATACCTGCACCGTAACCGATGAGAATTCCCAGGATAATGGATACAGGAATGTTGACGAAGCTAATCACGGACACGCCTTTGCCCTGAATCATGTTTATAAAAGTGGTGAAAAGCACAATAACATATACATCATCAACGGAAGCACCGGCGAGGATTAATTGAGGGATACCTTTCTTTGTTCCGTATTTCTCGTCCATGAGTTTAACCATTCTAGGTACAACCACGGCAGGGGATACGGCAGCGAGAACTGCGCCAAGAATAGCCGCTTCCAGATACGAGATGCCGAGAATCTGAGGCGCGAGAAGTGTTGTTCCCACTAGCTCAAAACTCGCTGGGACAAAACACATAAGTAGGGCAGGGCGGCCAATCTTCTTAAGACCTGACAAATCAAGACCAAGACCTGCGCGGCTAAGAATAATTACCAGTGCGATTTTTCTTATTTCAGCAGAGATGCCAAGAATGGACTGATCAAGAATATTAAATGTATATGGTCCAAGGAGAATACCCGTGATGAGCATTCCGAGAAGTGGCGGCAGCTTAATCATCTTGCAAAGCTGTCCCATTGTCATTCCTATTAAAAGTATAAGTGCGATGCTTAGTAACATACGTGTCCCTTTGTGCGTTTGATTGCTACATTATATATGAATTTTTGTCAATCATGAGAGAAAATCATCGATGAACTGATAGATGGTTTCCGGACATAGTGGGTTGCTCATTGTTTCCATAGTGACAAAAAGATTTACCCCAAGGATTATTCCTGCTTTTCTGTATTCTTTCAGTTTGTTTAGTTGCTTGTTCACATAACCAGGGTCATCCATGGAACCCCAGTGTTCCCAGTAAATAATCTCCATTGTGACTGGGTTAAGACATGTAACATCGGGGTGGTAGGTAACACCGTCTATAGTAATGGGACATTCATATTTAAATGGGATTTTACGCTGTTCCAGACAGTCAAGGATTTTACCTTCGCTCTTGGAGCGCACTCTGATTCCTGACATTGAGTAGTGCTCTGGATCGAACCTGGAGAACCCTTTGCGCTCGTATGGAATTGCCAGCCAGTTGTTTATATATTCAGTCCTCATCTGTTCCACTTGATTTTGGGGCTTATAGAGGTATTTGCCAATTTGAATGTTCTGATACAGGTTCTGAATTTGATTGTCCGCCTGGGTTGAGAGGAGTGAGTTTATTTCTTTAAGTTCTTTCTTTGTTAGTTTTAGTGCCTTGGTGGCATTGGCCTTGTTACAGAGCTGAAGGATAAGGTACTTGTCTTTGATGTAGGTGCCATATGGATGTTCCTTATCTGTTACGTTGTAGTATCTAGGAATGCCATGCTCCTTTGTTTTCCTTAATGAACCTGCCGGTAGTTTGGAAATCGCGTTTTCTAGATATTTAATCCTGTTATCTAATATTGCTTTTCTTTTATATAGGTCTTTGTAGAATTTTAGATTAATCAATATCGTGCCTCCAGTCCTTTTTCTATAGCCTACAGGATTTGAAAGTGGATTTGGCTGACAATTTCCGACAATTTCCGACGATTTCCGACAATTACCGACAATCTATTGATTTTATGGGGGTCATGGTGTATAAATAACAGTTTATTTGGTATGTTTTGGATTGGAAAAACCGAAATATTAGTTGGCTTAATCGGTGAAATCACCGAAGTGAAAAAATAATTTTCTGTAGAATGACCGAAAGAAAAAATAAGTATTCGGTGAAATAACCGAAGGAACAGCTGTGAAAATCGGTTTTTTGGGGGGACATCAGAAAAAACAGTCAAATCAGCACCCTCACAGGGCCAATTCCACTCCCAAACAAGATCCCAAACAAACAAGATTACAAACAAAAAGGACTTGAAGTCATAAACTTCAAGTCCTTATGGTCGAGGTGACAGGGTTCGAACCTGCGACCCCATGCTCCCAAAGCACGTACGCTACCAACTGCGCTACACCTCGTTGCTTTCGCGAAAACTATTATAGCATTATCAAAACAGAATGCAAGAATTATTTTCAAAAATACTGAATATTTTTCTTACCTGTTATATAATTACTACCATGAAAACAGATAGACAATACACAAAAATTATAATTGGCGATAGAGCAAAGCGCCGTCAGCAGGGCCTTCACCCATGGATTTACGATAATGAGATCGTAGAAATAAACGGTGAATACACTAATGGTGACCTTGTTGATGTCGTAAATCAAGGTGGCAAATATATTGGCACTGGCTTTATCAATGATAATTCCAAGATTAGAGTAAGAATCATTTCCCGTAATGCTAACGATACTTTTAACGAGGCGTTCTGGGAGAGAAGAATCAACTATGCTATTGATTACCGCACTACAGTTATGGGTGAGGAGGATATCAATTGCTGCCGATTGATTTTTGGTGAGGCAGATGAGTTCCCTGGTCTTACAGTCGATAGATTCAGCGATATCCTTGTAACTCAGGTACTTTCTCTCGGCCTTGAGCAGAGAAAAGACGTAATTTATAAACTCTTATACAAGGTGATGAACGAGCGCGGATATAACATTAAGGGTATCTATGAGCGTAATGATGTTGCCATCAGAGAGTTAGAGGGCATGAAGGAGTATAAGGGCTGGTATCCACTCGAGGGAGCACAGGACTTCACGAATGACCCAGATGCAGTTATTACTACTATCACTGAGAACGGCATCAAATATAAGGTTGACGTCGAGAATGGTCAGAAGACAGGATTTTTCCTTGACCAGAAATATAACAGAGCAGCTATCTCTAAGATTGCTAAGGGTAAGAAGGTGTTAGACTGCTTTACTCATACAGGTAGTTTCGCACTTAATGCGGCTAATGGTGGTGCCAAGCATGTTCATGCGGTGGATATTTCACAGACTGCTGTAGATATGGCACAGGCTAATGCTAAGCTTAATGGCCTGGATGACATTATGTCCTTCGAGGCTACTGACGTATTTGATCTTCTGCCAACTATTAAGAATAACGAATATGACTTTATTATTCTTGACCCACCAGCTTTTACTAAGTCCCGTAAAACTAAGGAAAATGCTACTCGTGGCTACAAGGAGATTAACTACCGTGCCATGAAAGCACTCCCACGTGGAGGCTATCTCGCTACATGTTCCTGTTCGCACTTTATGGATGAGGAGAGTTTCATCAAGATGCTCGATTCAGCGGCAAGAGACGCAGGCGTTAGAATTAAGCAGATAGAGAAGAGACAGCAGTCTCCGGATCATCCGATTCTTATGAACGTGTCAGAGACAGATTACTTGAAGTTTTTCATTTTGCAGATTTTTTAAGATTTCAATTAAGAGAGGGAATATATGGATTCATACATTAATTCAGTAGATTTTTTTAAGGGCAATAAGCCAGAGGACATCGCTGCTCAGTACGGTACGCCTCTTTATGTGTATAACGAGGATATCCTCAGAAATTGCATGCGTACAGTGAAGAATATCATCACTAAGTACCCATACACAGCCAACTTCTCAATTAAGGCTAACTCTAATCTTCATATCATTAAGATTGCTATTGAAGAGGGCCTTAATTGTGATGCAGTATCTATTAATGAGGCAAAGATTCTTCTTCACGCTGGTCAGAGCAAGGAAAAGATTTTCTTCGTTCCTAACAACGTTTCTGAGGAAGAACTTCAGGAGGCAATTGACCTCGGCATCATGACTGCATTAGACAGCCTCGATCAGCTCGAGCGTTACGGTAAGCTTAATAAGGGCGGTCGCTGTGCTATAAGACTTAACCCAGGTGTTGGTGCAGGCCACCACGAGAAGGTTATTACAGCTGGTAAGAATACTAAGTTTGCCATCGTGGATAGTGACCTTGATGAGGCTATCGCTATTGCCAAGAAGTATGACCTTAAGATTGTTGGTATCTGCCAGCACGTTGGTTCTCTCTTTATGGACCCAACACCATTCCTTCAGGCAGTGAAGAATCTGCTTTATATGGCAAAGAAGTTCGATAACCTTGAGTTTATCGATTTTGGTGGCGGTTATGGTGTTCCTTACCACAAGCTTGCTGATGAGCAGCCATTTGACTTTGAGGGCTTTAGCAAGAAGTTCGAGGCACTCCTTGACGAGTTTATTAGTGAGGTTGGTTACACACCGCTTTTCAAGACTGAGCCAGGTCGTTATGTTGCATGTGAGAGCTGTGTTCTTCTCGGAAGAATTCACGCTACAAAGAACAATGCAGGTAAGAAGTTTGCAGGTTCTGATATCGGTATGACAACACTTGTAAGACCTTCACTTTATGATTCTCACCACGACATCGAGATCATTCGTGACAACGAGGTGGTTACACCAGCAAATTCTGAGGTGGAGTCAATTACAGTTACAGGTAACATCTGCGAGTCCGGCGACATTCTTTGTAAGGACAGAGAACTTCCAGTAATCAAGACAGGTGACCTTATCGCGGTTCTTGATGCAGGTGCTTATGGTTATTCTATGTGTTCTGAGTACAATAGCCGCTTTAAGCCAGCTGAGGTGCTCATCACTTCAAATGGTGACACAAAGCTCATCAGAAGAAGACAGACACTGGAAGATTTGCTCTCACTTTATTAATTTCGAGCACTTTTAAAAAAGTTCGCAACCTTTGCTGATTCTCTGCGTGTATTAAGGTAAGGAGGAAACTTTGGAAGACAGTCAGATTGTTGATCTCTATTGGCAGCGTGATGAGATGGCCATATCCGAGACACAGACAAAATATGAGCGTTACCTTACAAAGGTGGCAAACAATATTTTGAACAGCCTGGAAGACAGCCAGGATTCTGTTAATGACACTTATCTTCACGCGTGGAATTCCATGCCCCCTCACAGACCTGAGGTGCTTTCGGCGTTCCTTGCTAAGATTACGCGCAGACTTTCTATCGATATTTTTCGTAAGCGCACCGCGTCCAAGAGAGGCGGCACTGAGTATGAGCTCTCCCTCCAGGAACTGCAGGAAAGCGGTTTTGAGGCAGGGGAGGACAGCAACGTTATTGACGATAACGAGAGCGAGGTCCTTGGCCAGCTCATAAGCAAATATCTGAAGACACTTCCAGAGACTACACGTAATATTTTTATCGGACGTTATTTCCATAACGATCCCCTTAAGGAAATTTGCGCTTACTATGGTTTCAGCGAGACCAAGGTAAAAAGCCTCCTTTTCAGAACTCGAAATGGGTTACGTGACTACCTTGCCAAGGAGGGCTTTGAAGGATGAAGGCGGACAAGTTATTAGATGCTTTGAATTATATTGATGACGACCTTATCTCTGAGTGTGACAAGGTGCGTTCTGGCGAGTCCTCGAAAGTAACCCGCCTCCCACGTAAGAAGATGTCCCGTGCCCGTGTGACAGCCATCTGGGGAAGCGTAGCGGCAGCTGCTGTAGTCCTCGTGGTAGGTTTCTTTGTGCTTAATCTTAACAAGGATGCAGATAAGTCAAGCTCTCACAAGCGTCATGACAGACACGATAGTGTTAACAAGAGTGAAGAATTTGCTGGCATGGCTGAAGATTTGTCAAAGGACGAAGCGTTAGAGGATCATAGGGATTATATTGCTGCGCCACAGGAAACAACAGCTGCAAATGGATTTGAGTCTCCTGAAATAGAATCTGAAGATAAGTGTCCAGTGGATTTTTCTGAATATACATTAGGTCAGGGATATGGTGATTTCTTTGATGTAGCTGATGAGCCTGAACTCATAGAAGCACTTAGTCGTGCAACAGTAACTGAAGCAACTCTTCCTGATGAAAATCCAATTATCTATAGTATGGTTGATTTCTATAATGAGGATGGAGATAAGGTTACATTCTTTATCGAGTATATTAATCCTGGATATTACATTGAATATTTTGATAAGGATAATAATCAGTTTGTATATTCCATTTCTAAGACTCAGGCAATGAAGCTTACTGAGCTTATTAGAGCAATAGAATAATCCAGTTAGGAAACAGAGTGGATAAATTTGATTACAGGGACAATATAGGGTTCGTATTTGGCGCTAGTGGATCTTATGGTGGTAACCAGAACTACCCTAAGAATCACTATGAAGAATATCGTCATTTGGTCCAGAATTATTATCCAGATTTCTCAGAAGAACAGATTAAAAATATGCTGATTAAGCTCAGTTCTGAGGGCTGTACTTATGTTGCCATGGTTAATACTGTATTCTTGTTTTTCCGTGATGAACCTGAGCTGTTCGAAGAAATTTTTGAGATGCCTATGTTTGACCGCTATGGCAAACTTAATTTTCATGAGCTCCTCATAGACTTTTATCTTAGGATGGATAATCACAATCCATTATATTTGTTGTGGTATCGCGAGGATTATATTAATCGTAAAGAGGACCACTCAGAGACGCGAGGATTTGGCGCGAATAGATTCCAGGTAGAGTGGCGATTCGAACGATATATGAAGATGCACGGAGTGCGCGTGAATGTTAAAACTATCTCTAATAATAAGGTCAAGAAATACTTTGATAAGCTGACATCACGAGGCCCGCTGGCTGTCTCTGTTCGTCCGACCACGCTATATGATAGACAGGGTAAGGAGATATTCAATTCTACTGGTGGCCACTGCATGACTGTCACGGGAGCAACAGATGATGGCATGCTTAAGGTGTCATCATGGGGCAACCCTTATTACATTAAGCCAGGTAGCTATGATGGTTACGAATACTATCAGCAGGTTATTTATAAGCCTGTCTCCCGTTCTCCATTTGTTCGATGGATGATAAAATATATGCAGTTCCCACGCCCTTTGTGGGTGAAGTTTGTTAGCTGGATGATGAGCCAGTGAGAGCCATGTTTGGGGTTGGATAGGAGTTTTTTGGGGGCAATATGAGACATAATTTATTATTCGTTTGCAAAAATCTTCTTGTGCTTGTTCTGGGATTATTAAGTCTTTTTTCTATTATTTATGTTTCGTTGTTAACACTAAATCATTATAAATATATGATTAATTTGTATGATGTTCCTGTTAAAGAAAAAAGCAATATAAGTATTAGTATTGGAATTGCGGATGATGAAAAAGGTGGAATCATAAATTATGATGATGGTGGTAAAGCCGCAGAAGATCGTTATAAAAACAAATACAACACTTTACTTGTTTTTGTAGTGATTACAGTGACAATTATTTCGGTTATTACATTTTTAGGCATTTATTCTACAAAACGAAAACTAGTGTATATATTGTTTTTGTTATTAGTTGATATTATCTTTTTTGTTTTATTGTGATAATTTTGATAGGCGTATAGTGGAGGAAGGACAACAGGAAATATTAATATGAAATTAAAACTGAAAATTGTATTGGGTTTGTTGATTTTAGATTGTATTTTGGGGTTGTTTGTTTACAGAGATATTAGCTCTTGGGAAAAACAAAATAGTATTTCCGTTGAATATGAAGTTAATATAGATTCACATATTACACATGATGCCATATTTTATAGCTTTGATAATAAACAATTAAATGTTTTGTCAGGTGCAGAAGTTAAGATTGAGAAAGTAAATAGTGAAAAAAATACATGCTCTATACTTGAAAATGGAAAGGTATATTATTCAAGAGATTTTAATTATAATGATATTGATAATGCTGAGATAGCTAAGAATATATATAAAGAACGATTAGATCAAACAGTTCAAAATTATAATCATGAAAAGTTTAGAAGAATGTCCTACTGGACAATAGTTGCATTGGCTTTGAACATTATCTTCATTCTTGCTAGTATCAAATACAAACTGTAGGTTATTTATTGGTGTCAGGTCAATAAGGCAGAAATATGAATAGCATATTCTTCTCAGTTATACTGATTTGTAATCATTTGGAATGACAATGATGGAGAAATTAGATATGAAAAAATATCGAATACTATTATTTATATTAATCTTCGAGTTTGCGCTTAGTGTCACTTCTTGTAGCCTAGGGAATTTATATGCTACACCGCCTCAGTTACATGAAGAATTTCGCACAGATTACGGTGAAGATATTATTAACGAGGTATTGCCATTTGGTACTGGATATATTTGTCTTCTAAACTCCAATCAGATTATTGCATATGATAGTTCTGGTAACGAATTAGACCAATATACATTTGAAATAAAAGTTACTCAAATAAGAGCTGCAGAAGAGATTCTAATAATGGCATTGTTAGAAGACAATGAAATGGTATGTTTAAGTTTTGATAAATATTCAAATGACTTTCACGTTGTTTCAAAAACCAATGTTGAATTTGATATAAAAGACTTTTCTTGTTTATCTGCGTATAATGAAACATTTTTAGTAGTATCTGAAGATAATATTCTATATGGTTATGGATTAAATTTTCGTGGATGCATTAATTCAAAATTACCAGAAACAGACATCATAGTAGAACCAGTGCCTATATGTGAAGATGTTCAGCTGATACATGGATTTTATGCTGTTACTACTGATAACTGGATGTTTCATGTTACCGATCAAACCAAGTTGTGTAAAATAGATTCTCCAATCGAAGGAATATCTGATTATTCTGATATGTTCATATATACCCATGATGAAATATATGACTATAATTTTCATGATAATATTTTAACCAAAATAACTGATATAGATGATTCTATGGTTTATAGTTGCCAAGCAAATTATTTGTATATGAGAGATGGTGAATTGTTTTTTACAGGAGAGATTAATGTTCCTAATCATGGTAAGGGTATTTCAGAGGTTGATAATTGCCTGGTTACAATGGATATAAAAAATAATGTTGTATCAGTATTTCGAGGTGCAATTACTTATGATGAACATTCTCTTGTTTTTTATCAGTGCTATTAAGTAACACCGGGGGAGAATTTACATGCGAAATTATTTGGGCACACGTCGTAAATGGATAGTATTTTTCATATTACTCTTGTTAGCTATTGTTGTAGCTTTGATGTTCTACCCTGGCTACAGAAAGACCAAAGCAATGAAACAATATGAGAAAGACCTGAAAGCGCTTCCATATGTCACAGACGTATCTTATAAGTTGAATGGACGAATCCATTCGTGTAAATCTGTTTTCTCTATTAATTTATATGTGCAATCATCGAATGTTGAATCTAAGGAGCAGGTTTTCTACGATTGTATCAATTTGCTCGTCAAAGATTCTCAGTTAGAAGAGGATTTATTGGGAATTGAGGCCCAGAGGTATTCATTTGTACTCTATGATGAGAATGAAACTTACATCGATGTTATTAGCACCGACATATATCCATATTCTCTCAGAGAGTGGTATAGTTCTGACAATATACAATTTTTATATACCAATGAAGGTTTGGAAATACAATCCAATTAACCCCACAAAGCTGTAAGCATTGGAATAATCTGCTTCTTACGGCTCATTACACCAGGTAAGAACAGCTCATTCTCGGATGGCTCTACAGAGAACGCGAAGCGAATTGTATCTTCATTACCGATATAGAGGAGAACTGTACCTTCAACGAGCACATCAGTGAGCATGAGAAGCACGAGATCATATTTGTGCTCAGCCTTCATGGCGGACATTGCATTGAGGAACTCACCCTTACGGTTAAGCATCTTAGATGAGTCAACACATGTGATCTGGCTAACTCCGAGAGTCTGTTCAGCAATATGGAATTCTTTGAAGTCAGACTTGATAAGCTCAGTAACTGGCTTGCTCTCGAGCGCCTCAGAATTAAAGAGAATCTCACCAATTTCATCAATACTTACTCGTGCGATACGTGAAAGTCTCTCTGCGATAGCGATATCACGCTGAGTGCAGGTAGGAGATTTAAACATAACAGTGTCAGAGAGAATTGCTGACACCATAAGTCCTGCCATTGCTGGTGGTGGTGTAACGCCGTGCTCCTGGTACATTTCGGCAACGATTGTTGTGGTGGAACCTACTGGTACGTTACGCACGCTGATAGGCTGTGTTGTCTGAATGTCAGCCAGACGGTGGTGGTCGATAATCTCCATGAGCTCTGCCTGGTCGAGGCCTGGAACAGCCTGCGCAGACTCGTTATGGTCAACGAGAACGACCTTTTTACGACGTGGACGGAGCAAGTGATAACGTGACAAAGTACCAACTACCTTGTTGTCCTCGTCGAGAACAGGGTAGCTTCTGAAACGGCTCTTAAGAACGATTTCCTTAACGTCGTCGATATAGTCATCCAGGTGGAAGCAAACGAGATCGCCTGTTGAGCATGCTCTGGCGATAGGTGCTGCCTGGAAAATATGCTTGGAAATAGATACAGCATCAAGTGGTGTGTAGATAACCAATGTATTGCTATCAGGGAATTCCTTGAGAAGTGACTGGTCAGCAGATGTGCCGCAGAGGATAAGTGTGTTTACCTTCATCTCCAGTGCACGGCGAATCATATCTGGCTGGTTTCCGCAGAGTACGATAGTCTCTTTCTTGCTGAACAAGGAAATGTCATCACCAAGAGGGAGGGCTACCACGAGCTCGCCCGAAATGCTGTCAATCATGGAACCGCCGTCGTGGATAATCTTTCCTTCGATTACACCAAGGAGGTTAAACAAAGGCAAATCCTCGATGTAGTTGTTGTCGATGGTACTCATTGTGTAGCTGGCGATGTCTCCGGAAGAAAGTGTACCATAGATAGATCCGTCACTGTTAACTACAGGAATTGTATTTGTACCTTCCTTGTTCATGATGTGCCAAGCGTGATCCAGTGTAACAAAAGGATCGAGAGTGGAAGGTGTATCAAAATCGATATCCTTAACCTGAGTTCTTACATCAACGATTCTCTCAGGTGCTTCGAAATTAAACTTCTCGAGAATTCGACGTGTCTCGTCGTTAATATGGTCAAGGCGGGCAGCCTCATAATCGCGGTCTCCTGATGCGTTACGCAGCGCTGCATATGCCATAGCTGATACGATGGAGTCTGTATCTGGATTCTTGTGTCCCACTACATAAATCTTGCTCATTAATAGTTACCCCGGTAATAAATTTTCCTGTAAAGAATAATAAAAGCAAACGCCCAAAACTTCAACTATATTGCCTCATGTTTCATTGAAAGTTTTTTATAATAATAATAAAATATAGCGAAAATATATAATAAGGGGTAATTTGCAGTATGGCTCATTATTTTGATGCGCAGCCTACAACTGAGTCAGATAAGAAGACTGTTGACTATCGTGTTAACGGTATGAATTTCTCCTTTATTACTGACTCTAATACTTTCTCCAGAAGTGGTGTAGATAAGGGAACAGACCTTATGATCACCACTGTTATTGACGATATTAAGGCTAGAGGTGCCCATAAGGGTGAGCGCCTTCTTGACCTCGGATGTGGCTGGGGTGTAGTTGGCATTACCATGAAGAAGGTTTTCATGGCTTTCGACGTGACTCAGACTGATGTAAATGCCAGAGCGGTGGGACTCGCTAAAGAAAATGCTAAGAATAATGGTGTAAAGATTGACCTTCAGGTTGCTGGTGACGTGTTGTCCGGTGTCCCTGAGGATAAGATGTTCGATATCGTTATGACTAATCCACCTGTACGTGCAGGTAAGAAGGTTGTGTTCGAGTTCTACGAGCAGGCTTTTAAGCACATGGTGGAAGGTGCCAGCATTTATGTAGTTCTTCAGCGTAAGCAGGGTGCTCCTTCTTCTGAGAAGAAGTTAACTGAGCTTTTTGGAAACTGTGAGACCATCGCGATTTCAGGTGGTTACCACATTATGAAATCAGTTAAGGAGTAAGCCGATGCTGCCATTTCCTTTTATCGATTCCATGTTAATGTTTTTCTTCTACGGTTTTATCGGATGGATCGTAGAGGTTATTTACTATGGAGTGACTGAGGGAAGGTTTATTAATAGAGGTTTTCTTAATGGTCCTTTGTGTCCTGTATACGGACTCGGATTTTATGGCGTAATTTGGGCGTTTGCACCGCTGGTTCATAGCGTTCCACTCTTGTTCTTTGGTTCAGCTACGGTTGCCACCACGGTGGAACTTATTGCCGGTGTGATTCTTTATCAGATTTTCCATCTTAGATGGTGGGATTATTCAGAGTATAAGTACAATCTTTACGGTTTTATCTGTGTGAGATTCTATCTTTACTGGGGTCTGGCGTGCTCACTTGGTATGTATATCTTGCACCCATCCTGTATGAAAGTCATCTCGCTCATGCCGGAGCAGCTTAAGTTCACTGTTGTTGCCTGCCTGTCTGTTATTACTTTCGTGGACATTGTGGTTACGGTTTCTACTATCTGGGGTATTAGCCAGAAGATTCGCGTTATGGAGAGCATTTCCGGTGGTATCCGTAAGGCGTCTGACAAACTTGGTAGCCAGATTTATGACACGGTTGATACCATCGTTACTAAGACAGGTCCTGCGGTGGAGACCACACAGCAGTCTTACAGCGAATTTCGTGACCTTTATAACAAGCACAGAGCGGAGGAGAAGAAACTTGCCCGCAAGCACCGCAAGGAGGAGAGAGAGCTTCTACTGTCTTATGCCAGTGCGGGAAAGCAGTCCATCGTAAAGACAAAGGATGCAGCAACCGAGGCCATTATGCACTCCATGTTAGTTACCAAGCTTTCAGAGGTGCGTATCCTGGATAGAATTCGTCCGGGTCATAAGGATGCCAATGCTGATATCATCAGATTTATGAAGAAAAATATGATTAGCACACTCGGTGCAGATTCAGATTTTGAATTTTTTGACGAGGAGGAGATTGATTATGAAGATAATGGTAGCGTCTGATATTCACGGATCCATTGGTGTTGCCAGAAAAATCTTTGAAGTATATGAGCAGGAAGGTGCAGATAAGCTGTTGTTGTTAGGTGATTTGCTTTATCACGGACCACGTAACGATCTGCCAGATGACTACAGACCCAAGGAGGTTATCGCTCTTCTTAGTAGTCAGAAGTAGGACATTCTCGCAGTTAGAGGTAACTGTGATACTGAGGTTGATCAGATGGTTCTCGAGTTCCCGATTATGGCGGATTATATCTATGTAACTAGTGGTGATTTGGTGGTGTTTGCTTCACATGGCCATCACTATAACAGAGAGAATCCACCAGTATTCTTGCCAGAAGGTGCTATCCTTCTTAACGGCCATACACACGTAGCAATGGATGAGGACTGTGGTTCTTACAGATATATGAATCCAGGTTCTCCATCAATTCCTAAGAATGGAACTGCGCCATCGTACATAATTATTGAGGACGGCAAGGCCGAACTTAAGAAGTTTTAATTAGTAATAAACATTTGGAGGATATATAAATGTCAGCATGTGATTCATGTCCATCTAAGTCAGGATGCACTTCACAGAGCACCTGCCCATCAGCTAATGGTGGTGCAGCTAAGCCAAGTGCACCACAGAAAGAGGCTCAGAACGCTAACAGTAATATCAAGACTGTTATCGGTGTAGCATCTGGTAAGGGTGGAGTAGGAAAGTCTTTTGTTACTACAATGCTCGCTATCGAGCTTTCTCGTAAGGGCTACAAGGTAGGAATTATGGACGCAGATATTACTGGTCCATCTATCCCTAGAGCTTTTGGCCTGAAGGAGACACTTACAGCTACTGAGGAGAACCATATTGTTCCAGCTGAGAGTGCTACAGGTATCAAGGCGGTTAGTCTTAACCTTCTTATGGAGGATGAAGATGCGCCAGTAATCTGGAGAGGTCCAGTTGTATCTGGTCTCGTTAAGCAGTTCTGGACAGACGTTGATTGGGGTATGCTCGATGTGCTTCTTATCGATATGCCTCCAGGCACAAGTGACGTTCCACTTACAGTTTTCCAGTCTATCCCACTTGATGGTCTGGTACTCGTGTCCACTCCACAGGACCTCGTTTCTATGATCGTTAGCAAGCAGCGTAACATGGCAAAGATGATGAAGGTTAATATCTTAGGTCTCGTAGAGAATATGAGCTACATTAAGTGCCCACACTGCGATGAGAAGATTGCGCTCTTCGGTAACGACATGGCTCTTAAGAGAGCTTCAGAAGAGGCTGGAGTTAAGATTCTTGACAAGCTCCCACTTGACCCTGAGACAACAAGCTATGTTGATACAGGTCGTGCAGAGGCTATTAAGGAAGAACTCTTAACAAATACAGTAGCGGAGATTTCCAAGCTTATATCATGAGAATCCGTAAAGTAGTAAGTCTGGCTTTGTGTCTTGTTATCACTATGACTTCCGCATTCATGTTCGCAGGATGTGGTTCCAAGACTGAGCCTACAACTACTATTCTAGTGGATGCTAATCGTCCATATATGGAGTACCTGGGTGAGTTTGATTACACCAGCGGCCTTTCTGCCATGGTTTATGAGCAGGTAGAAGGTGAGGATCCAGGTTTCTTCGGAATTCAGTACCGTAAGGTGGAGGATCTCGGCGGATTATCCACACAGGGTGATATCGCTATATGTCTGTATTTTTATTCTTCGCTTAATAACAGCGCAGCTTTTGTAACAGCTGACGTGGAGGATCTCGCCCAGACACTTACAGGTCAGGTGCTTTTTGTGGCTATCGATGTAGTAGGTCACGAAGATATAAGTAAGGCATATGATATTTATAATTGCCCTGACTTTGTGCTTATTAATCAGGCTGCAAGGATTTCTACTTTTGATATAGCGTCCCACGAAGAGTGGACTATTAATGACGTGGCAGCGTGGATTAAGGACAATGGATTCACACCAGATTACAGCCGCCTGGACCAGTAAATCAAGGCAAAGGAGATAACATGGAGTACGAATATTTAACAACTATCGGACAGGACAGCCACCGCTTCGAAGAGGGTGTTTATAACCCTGAAGAGAACTACATAATGATGGCTGGTCATCGAATTCCGTTTGACCGCAAGTTCTCCGCTAACAGTGACGGCGACGTTATTCTCCATGCGGTAACTAATGCTATTTCAGGTTATACAGGAGTCCTTATTCTTGGAGGCATCGCTGACGACATGTGCCTTAACCAGGGTATAAAGGATAGTAGTAGGTATCTTAAGCGTGCTCTCGAAGACATGGGCGACGCCAAGATTACTCATATATCAATAACCATCGAGTGCCTGCGACCAAAGCTTAAGAATCATCTTCAGGCTATGAAAGAGTCCCTCGGCGCTATTATCGGTCTCGACGCCAGCCGCATCGGCATCACTGCTACAACTGGCGAGGGCCTTACAGGATTTGGAAAGGGTGAGGGAGTGCAGGTGTTTGCCCTGGCTACCATAAGAAAACCATTATGATTTATATCGGTAATCACGTATCAGTTTCTGACGGCTATCTTGCCATGGGTGTGGGCGAAAGCGCCCTTGGCGGCAACACTTTCGCTTTCTTCACACGTAACCCACGTGGTGGCACCGCGAAAGCAGTTCCTCAGGAGGACATCGACGCCCTTAAGGACTATCTTGCCCGTGAGAATTTTGGACCACTTGTTGTCCACGCTCCTTACACCATGAACCTGTGCTCTGCTAAGGAAGACGTACGTGAGTTTTCGCTTCGTTTCTTTGCCGAGGATCTTGCCCGTGTGGAACAGCTCCCAGGACAGTTCCTTAACTTCCACCCAGGCAGCCACCTTGGTCAGGGTTATGATGTGGCGTCCAAGCAAATTGCCCACGCTATTAATGAGGTGCTTAAAGAGGGCCAGACCACAACGCTGTTACTTGAGGTTATGGCAGGAAAGGGCACTGAGGTTGGACGTAATTTCCAGGAGATAGCAGGTATTATTGATCAGGTCGACATGAAGGAGCGTGTGGGAGTCTGTTTTGATACATGCCACGTCTGGGAAGGTGGCTATGATATTGTTAATGACCTTGATGGAGTGCTTAAGGAATTTGACGAGCATATCGGTATCGATAAGTTGATGGCAGTTCATCTTAATGACAGTAAGAATCCTATTGGTGCGCATAAAGACCGTCATGAGAAGATTGGTCTCGGATGCATTGGGAAGGACGCTTTGTTGAATGTTGTTCATCATCCTTTATTGCAGGGAAGACCTTTTATTTTGGAGACTCCTAACGACGATGCGGGCTATGCTGCTGAGATTAAACTGATAAAAGAAAGCTTTTGATTTGTTCAACGTTCGTCGAAATTGTGAAAAATGACATAATTTCTACACACATATAAAGATGATTTGATTTTCATTTCGTGTAAATATCTAGAGTTTATTTATTAATTCTTAAAAAATTCATATTTTCGTGATGGAAGGATAATTGGTTCCCTTATATTGATATTAGTAGGGTGCTATACTTTAAGCATCATAAAAAAATGGGGGAGACCATATATGATTCGTAGTAAACGATTTAAAAAATTGCTTTCTTCAGTTGTATGCTTGAGCATGATTGGTACATATATGCCAAAGATTGCTTTTGCGGCTGATGACGCACCTACTCCAGCCCCACAGCCAACTAGATCCGGATATGTTCTTCAGAATATGTCAGCACAGGACCTTATGACCACATACGGTTTGATTGCATTTGGCAAGCTTGATGGTGAGGCACATACACACTCCAACTATCTTGCTGATACATTTAGCCTTGGTTCCAACTGTGGTGTATTCAATGATTTGCATGTTGTTCAGGATTCTTATTTCAGAACATTTGATGGAAATCTTAATCCAAAATTGTTGGATAATCCTGATGGACGTCTTTTTGTAGGTGAGAGCAAAATCACTGAGAGAAAAGATAATTCTAGCGGCATTGAGTATTATAAGATTTCCAATGCAGATGGTTCAGTTAAGGATCAGCAGATTATATGTCCAAAGACTATTGTCCCTGATGAATATATTAAGGGATATGAGAAGTATGCTGATTTGCAGGACATTCAGAAGAAGTTTGTTAACTACAGTAATGCACTTGCTGGCGTAAAGTATGATCCATACGGAGATGAGACATTTACATTCTCTTGGCAGGGTAATTCTGATTACAAGAATCCATGGCAGAAGGATATTGATAAGAATGGACTTACTCTGAATGTTAATAAGTCAGGACTTCTTATTAATGCGGATTCTAACTATCACTGGCCATGGTATGAGGGTGTCAAGGAAGTTAAAGTAAATCTGAATTATACAGATGACGGTGTTACAACACTTAACTTTGATATGGCAGGTAAGGATGTAGTTGATTTGCCAGCTATTGATCTTTATCTCACAAAAATTGACCCAGCCACAAATAAACCAGTACTTTATGCGCCACCAACTTCAGATAGTGAAGTAGTAAACAGTGGCTGTAATAAGATTTTCTTGAACATTTATGACTCTAGTGCTTCAGATGGAGTGTTCAGAGGAACAATCAATGTTAAGGAAAGAAGCTATGGAACAATTATTGCTCCAGGCGCAACAGTTAATTTGGGTTCTAACTGGAATGGTGTTGTCGTTGCGAATAACATCAAGATTGATGCTGAGTACCATCAGGCATTCGCTAAGACTGGTCCAGATGTAGAATTCGATAAGCTTGTTCCACACGATGATCCTACAGTTACTCCAGTTCCAGACCTTGATACAGGCGACCTTTATCCAAAGACAACTGCTAAGGTAAGCAAGGTTGATATCGCTGATGGCGAAGAACTCGACGGAGCTACCATTCAGGTTATCGATCCAGATGGTAACGTAGTTGATGAGTGGACTTCAGCTAAGGGCGTTAATCACGTTATTGGCGTGAAGGATGGCGAGAATCCAGACGCTTCTAAATATGTAATTGTTCCTGGTATTACATATATTCTTAGAGAGACAGTAGCACCTGATGGATACGAGACTACAACAGATATTGCATTTGTAGTTAATGCAGATGGAACAGTAGATAAGGAAAAGACTTCTGCGCCTGTTACTAGTGATGGAGTTATCCTTGTACAGGATACTAAGAAGGAAGATGAAGATCCTACAGGTGAACCAAGTCCATCTGAGGAACCAAGTCCTTCAGTAGAGCCAACACCTTCCGGCACACCTGATCAGCCAACACCATCTGGCACACCTGATCAGCCAACACCTTCTGGTACACCTGATCAGCCAACTCCATCTGGCACACCTGATCAGCCAACACCATCTGGCACACCTGATCAGCCAACACCATCTGGTACACCTGATCAGCCAACTCCATCTGGTACACCTGATCAGCCAACACCATCTGGCACACCTGATCAGCCAACACCTTCTGGCACACCTGATCAGCCAACACCTTCCGGTACACCTGACCAGCCAACACCTTCTGGTACACCTGATCAGCCAACACCTTCTGGTACACCTGATCAGCCAACACCTTCTGGTACACCTGGTCAGCCAACACCAACTGGTTCAGTAACACCAACAACACCGGTAACACCTACACCTATTACACCGGTAACACCTACAACTCCTGTAAATCCTACAGGTACACCGGTAACACCTACACCAAATATTGGTGGTGGCGGAACTGGAGATCCAACTCCAACAGTTACACCAGGTACTCCTGAGAATCCAACACCTACACCAGGAGGTGGAAGCGGAGATCCAACACCTACACCAGGTGGCGGAAGCGGAGAGCCTACACCTACTCCAGGTGGTGGCGAGGGAACACCTACACCTACTCCAGATGTAACTCCTACACCAACACCAGGTGATGCTCCAACACCTACACCAACAGCTACTCCAACTCCATCAACAGAGAAGTCTGTATCTACTGGTGAAGCAGCAAGTTGTACAATGTTACTTGGTATATTCATGATTGCACTTGCAGGAATTAGCCTTATTTGCAAAAAGGAATATGAAAAGATTAAAGAAGAAGACTAAGTCTATCTTATAAATTTACAAAGCATGCCCATTCTTGTTCGCAAGAGTGGGCATTTTGTTTGGGCTTTAAAATTGATAATTAACGTGATGTACGTTACGTTAATAATTGGTACGCTATTTGTACCGACAGTCGGAACAAATACGGACAAATAAGTCATCTAAACATATAAATTAGCATCAAAACGATATAATTGTCCGACAAATGTACCGACGGTCGGAACATATGTCGGAATGTGAGCAGAACATATATTAAACCGCGCAGAGTAGGGAACGACTGTTGTATAACACTAACATCTACGACGCGCTTCTAGGCCGTATTACAGGCATATAAAAAGGGCCATCTTCGATAGAAGATGACCCTGTAAAGTTCTATGGAAAATACTACTTAAGAACCGCAGTGCTCACATGGGCTCTGCTTAGCGATTCTTCCACAGTTAGCACACTTGTGCAACTTATTGATGGAGCTCTTAGAATCAGCGGAAGCTGTAGCTGCAGATGCTGCTGGCTTATTCTCAGCGAGAAGATCCTCGAGCAAAATCTCGTGACCACAACGTGGACATGGGTTTGTATTAATCATTACATCACATGCTGGACACTTATGGAGCTTATTAAGCTTAGCCATTGCTGCGTCTGCTGCGGATTCCTTCTCAGGAGCTGCTGCAGCCTTTGTAGGAGCAGCCTTGGAAGCCAATGGCTTAAATGGGCTTGGTGCTGGTTCAAGGTTGTTAGCTGCAGGAGATGGCGCGAAAGGACTTGGTGTAAAAGTCTTGTTAGCAAGTGGTGATACTTCCTCAGACTTCTCTTCTTTAGCAGGTTCCTTAGCAGTCTCCTTTGCAGGTGCCTTAGCAACTGGCTTAAATGGACTTGGTGCAGAAGATGTTTCTTCCTTCTCGATTGTCTTTGTTTTAGGAGTTGCACCTGCAAGTGGCTTGAATGGGCTTGGTGCTGCATTTGACTCAGAAGCTACAGGTGCAGGACCGCCGATTGGAACGAATGTCTTATTAAGTGTTGTTGGAACTGGACGATCCTTATCAGATCCGCTTCCTGGCAACTTATCTCCGCCGCCAGAGGAGAGGGAAGACTTGAGGATGGATGGTTCGTCCTTCTTGGAGGATGCTCTCTCAGAAGCTTTTGGAGCAGATGGTCTTGTTGTCTTAGGCTCTTCTTTCTTCTCGACCTTGGCAACTGGCTTCTCTTCTACAGGCTTTGCAATTGGCTTAACTGCAGGCTTTTCCTCTACTGGCTTGAAAGCTGCAACAGGCTCTTCCTTAACTTCTGGCTCTGGCTTAACCTCTTCAACTTCTTCTTTAACCTCAGGCTTAGCTTCTTCCTTAACGTTGCTTACGAAAGCGTTATTAACAGGCTTCTTTGATGCAGGCTTAGAAACGGATTTCTTTGGAGCGAATGGGCTACCGGAAACTGGTTCTTCATCCACAGACTCCTCTGCTTTTGTGTTATAGGAGGTGAGGGCAGCAATTTTTGCTTCATGCTCACTTGCTGTAACTCTAGCAGAAACCTCTGAATTGATTGAAATATCTGCAAGGTAGCGAAGAACTAATACTGCCACATTAAGTGCAATCGCATAAATGAAAGCAGTTACTAAGCAATTAAGAATGCCTCCGAGATTCTTAGCGAGCAGGCAGGCGAGAGCACCAACAACTGCGATAACAATTGCGCTTGGAACAATGAGTTTCTCAAGACTGTTAACTGTGGACTCGAGCTTAGCTCCAGCACCTGTACATTTCTTCTTTTCATCTTCGAACATAAGAATATCCTCCCTTAAAAACAAAAACCGCCCAAATTATATCAGATTTCTTTGAAGATTGCCTGCTATATTTATATATATTAATAAAAGAACATAATAAAAAGGCACATCCCCGAGAGAATGTGCCTTAATTAATAATCAGTTAGTTAATTCTAAATTAGAACTTACCAGCCTTTGCAGCCTCTTCAACAGCAACTGCAACAGAAACTGTCATACCAACCATTGGGTTGTTACCAGCACCGATGAGACCCATCATCTCTACGTGTGCAGGAACGGAAGAAGAACCAGCGAACTGAGCATCAGAGTGCATACGACCCATTGTATCTGTCATACCATAGGAAGCAGGACCTGCAGCCATGTTATCTGGGTGAAGTGTTCTACCTGTACCACCACCGGATGCAACGGAGAAGTACTTCTTGCCCTGCTCGATGCACTCCTTCTTATATGTACCAGCTGTTGGGTGCTGGAATCTTGTTGGGTTTGTGGAGTTACCTGTGATAGATACACCAACATTCTCGTGATGCATGATAGCAACACCTTCCTGAACATCGTCAGCACCGTAGCAGTTTACTGTAGCACGGAGACCCTCAGAGTATGGAGTCTTAGATACGATGTTAAGTGTAGCTGTCTTATAATCGTACTTTGTCTCAACAAATGTGAAACCATTGATACGGGAAATGATCTGAGCAGCGTCCTTACCGAGACCGTTAAGGATAACTCTGAGAGGCTTCTGACGAACCTTGTTAGCCTTCTCAGCGATACCGATAGCACCCTCAGCAGCAGCGAATGACTCGTGACCAGCGAGGAAGCAGAAGCACTCTGTCTCTTCCTCGAGGAGCATCTTACCGAGGTTACCATGACCAAGACCTACCTTACGGTGGTCAGCTACGGAACCAGGGATACAGAAAGCCTGAAGGCCCTCACCAATTGCAGCAGCTGCATCAGCAGCTCTCTTGCAGCCCTTCTTGATAGCGATTGCAGCACCTACAGTGTAAGCCCAGCAAGCGTTCTCAAAACAGATTGGCTGAATGTTCTTAATCATTGTGTATACATCGAGACCAGCGTCCTTTGTGATCTGCTCTGCCTCTTCGAGGGAAGCGATACCGTTTGCCTTCAAAGCAGCCTCGATCTGTGGCATACGTCTCTCTTTGGATTCAAATTCAATTGCCATTTTAATCGTTTCTCCTTCCTAATTATTCCTTACGAGGGTCGATGATTCTAACAACACCCTGCTCAGGCTTAACACGTCCATAAGAACCAGAAGCCTTCTCCCAAGCTGTGTTTGCATCGTCACCCTTCTTGATGAAGTCTGTCATCTTTCCGAGAGAAACGAACTGATAACCTACTACGCAGTTGTCAGCATCAAGAGCGATACCTGTAACATAACCCTCAGCCATCTCGAGGTAACGAACACCCTTCTCCTTAGTAGCGTACATTGTACCTACCTGAGAACGGAGACCCTTACCAAGGTCCTCAAGACCAGCACCGATTGCGAGTCCATCATCGGAGAAAGCACTCTGTGTACGACCGTAAACGATCTGGAGGAAGAGCTCTCTCATAGCTGTGTTGATAGCATCACAAACGAGGTCTGTGTTAAGAGCCTCAAGGATTGTCTTACCCTGGAGAATCTCAGCAGCCATAGCTGCGGAGTGTGTCATACCGGAACAACCGATTGTCTCAACGAGAGCCTCTTCGATAACGCCCTGCTTAACGTTGAGTGTGAGCTTACAAGCACCCTGCTGTGGAGCACACCAACCAATACCATGTGTGAAACCGGAAATGTCTTCGATCTTCTTAGCGTGAACCCACTTGCCCTCTTCTGGGATAGGTGCTGGCTCATGCTTTGCGCCCTTAGCTACTGGACACATATTCTGCACTTCTTTTGTGTAAATCATTTGTACAATGACTCCTTTCACATAATTTTATTAACACCAATATAGATGATGATAGTTTTTTGTTTAAAATTCAAGACTTTAATTTTTTATAATTATATGTATTGGCCCTATAAAAGCATAATTTCACAAAAAAGTTTCATTTTCGCTCTATATGGTTTTTGTTTGATTTTCACTAGGTCGCGTCAAGTCTGACTTTGGACAAAAAATGTCAATCATGACAAAATAGAGCAAAGGAGTAATTACTATGGCTGATATAACAACATTTGGACTCGAATTATTAAAGCAATCTTATAACGGCACTAATACCATGGTGTCCCCATTTTCGGTGCTGATGGTGCTGAATATGGTTCGCGATGGAGCGGATAATGCCACTTTGGAAGCTATGACTAAGGTAATGGGCATCAGCAGGGAGGATTTCCTAGATGTTTGTGACACCCTCGTAAGTAAGAGTGAGTTAAGCTCTGCTAACGGCGTTTGGATTAATTCCGACTTGGGTGTAACCCTTAAGGAACAGTATCTTCAGGCTGTTAAGGCTGATTATGAGGCACCTGTTAAGGAGAGTTCCTTTGCTGTAGCGGCTGTTAATGAGATTAATTCCTTTGTTAACGAAGCTACTAGAGGCCAGATTCAGTCTGTAATTGATGAGCTGGACCCTCAGTCCACGTCCTGCCTGGTTAACGCGATTAACTTTGATGGTAGCTGGGACAAAGCTTTCGAGGACGTTTCAGAGGGCTTGTTTACCAAGGGGGATGGCACGAAAGTTCTCACGACCATGCTTTACGGCGACGCCATGACTTACATAGAGGGTAGCGGTGTCAAAGGGTTTACGCGACTTTACAAGGGGGATAATTTCGTCTTTGGTGCGCTGCTTCCTGATGGCGACATGGGTCAGTTTCTTAATAATCTCACGGGGGAGACCCTTCAGGAAATCCTTGAAAACGGCTATTTTACTGAGGTTAACGTTGGTGTCCCTAAGTTTGAGACTGATTTCTCAGCGGATCTAAAGGACGCACTTTGCACCATGGGCATGGAACAGGCTTTCGGAACTGGGGCAGATTTTAGCCGCATGTCTGACAGTGATTTCTGCCTGGACAGTGTTATCCACAAGACTCATATAAAGGTGGATGAGAAGGGAACACAGGCTGCAGCTGTAACTGCAGGCGTAATGAGACTGTGCTGTATGCCGATGGAGGAACCTAAAATGGTAATCTTGGATAGACCATTTTTATATACTATAATGGATGCGGATAACCTGATGCCTGTTTTTCTTGGCATCTACACTGGGATAGAAGGGTAATTTGATATGAATAGAATGGATGTAATTAGAAAGCTCAAGGAAACAGGCGATTATGCTACTACTATGTGGCGTATTGGCCGTGCATTTGGTGCCATTATTATCGGTGTGCTCCTCCTCGTGGCTATGACACAGCTCGATGATCAGTATGCTACATTGAATGAACGTGCAGTTGCAGAAGTTATCGAGATTGATGGACATACGATCGACCTCGAGTATGAGTACGAAGGCGAGACTTATACATCTAAGACCATAGTAAAGGATTCATCTGATTTTGATATTGGCGATGAAGTTAAGGTAAAGTTCAGTGAGGATGAGCCTTCTGTTGCTGTTCTTACAGGGAAGGACCAGTTCAATATTTATGACACCCTCGGTAAAATCATGATGGGTGTTGGAGGCATTTTTATTCTTGTTGGTGTCATTAGGATTGTTCCTAATATTAAATATCTGGTATCCAAGCTTAGTGATCTGACAGAGAAGTCAGATGACGACGAAGATTAATAGGTGACGATATGAGCACACAGTTTCCTGACATACTAAAAGACTGCATCGTTGTATTTGATACCGATGGCGTTCTGGCTGCGTAT
>JAKSRI010000021.1 GCA_024403695.1 Saccharofermentans sp.
ACTTTCAGGTTTGGTTCTGATTCAGTTCCAAACCTTTTTATTTGCCTATAACTACTGCTGACGGCAGATCTAATCTGCTTAACTAAATCATGGGCTTAATCCTCCTTTCTGATGAACGTTGTCCCTATAAACGTTCTTATATTACAAACGTATGTTCGTTTGTAAAGCGATATTACCACCAGAACTTATGTTTGTAAAGGTATTGTAACACCGAAACAGGCTCATTAAACGGACAGTTAAAAAGGTGATGCCCTAAAGCACCACCTTGTATAGAAAAAGCAGACCATTTTTGTTCAAGTTCAAACTTTATTCTGTAGGATTTTTCTCAAGATTTAAAGTAATGTGTTTTTTGATATCGGGATATATAACTCTGTCATATACTCTTACTCGTTGTTTCTCTATCGATTGAGCCATATTATTGGGTTCATATATCTTAACATCTGATGCCTCAATAAATACACCTTCGCTAAACTGAGATATAATTACAAAGTCTAATTCCGTTGATTCCTCAATCAGTTTCTTGATTGCTTCAGTCAGAGGAAAGCTTTTACAGCTAGAAGGGAAACTGACAATACTTCCATTCCAAACCGATTGCATTAGATCTGTATCACAATGAAATTCTATTAAGAAACCCATCTTTATATTTTCGTTGTTAAGGCAGTCATTTTTCTTATATTCACTTATATTTTTATAGTGACGTTGGAAAGTTCTTGTAAATGCTTCAACATATTTGTCGTAATCAAATTTAGAGGCAATATTCTTTATTTTATTAACTTCTGATTCAATATCGATCACTGCATCTTCCATATCAGCATCTTTAATTGTGCCTATATCAGGATCATGATATTTATTAAAAATACCACTAACTTCCTTACTAGCCAGCATACTTTCTGACTGATTATTATTTACGCCATCATTACAAAAGTCCACCATAAAGTGTTCTATTGCATATGAGACAGAATCTGAATTAACTATAAAATCAGGTCGTTCACTTGGAATTACAAGATTATCACGTAATATTGGATATACATCATTTATATACTTACGTGTTTTTCTGTTAAGCTTATTAATCACATACGTTTTTGTTAAATCATAACATTTTTGTTCAGTTTGTTTTTTATTCGGAAGCATATAATCAACCACTATTATTTATTATCAAGTATTGTTTTTAATAGTTCATCGACAAGATTTGTTAAACTTTTGATTGAGTCTAAATCTTTTTCGTCATTAAAGCATTCGATAGCTCTATTTTCAAAATTGAATTTCTTGATTTTTATAACAAATTCTTTAGTTGATAGATGTTTTACTCTATCAGTATCAAAAAATCTATATGCAGCATTAAAGATTAGCAATCGATTTCTAACTTCTTTATTATTGCCAAAATCAAAGTTTGGTAAAAGCATAAGAACATTATGTAATGCAACAGAATACCTTATTAAAGGTATTGCCCCAGTTACACCAACAGTCATTAGTATATCTAGTGCTTGTTGCAATGGACCGTATAACATGCAATAAAAATAGTCTCCAGCAGTATGACCGTCTCCCATTATTCTTTTAGCTTCATCAAAAGCAATTTTCAATCGCTTATCAAAAGGAAGATTCCCATTATCCCCATCATATAAACATATTGAATCTATATGTTTATAATTAAAATTATCTATAATATTTTGTTCTGTTTTACAGCGTTTAAAATAAGTATCAATGTCAGGAATATCTTTAAAAAAGCTGAGGAAAAATTTTTCAGTTACTGAACAAAAATCTTCTTCTTCTGATTTAGATCCTAAAAAGCGCAGTGGCAAGATAAGTATTTCATCATTAAGCTGCTCTAGAATTTTAATATTATCCTTTGCACAAGTCGGCACTAAATTCATATAAGATTCAGGGACATTATCCATACAACACAACTCGCTGTATTTAGCTAATGGGTCATCAAAAATGTGAATATCGCCCATTAATAAAAACGGATAATGCTCTCCATTGTCAACATCGAAAAAAGTGGCCGCAGTATAAAACACTGCATTTTTCTCTTTAACAATATACTTCAGATACAAATCAATAATATGCTTATTTTTTCTCCAAAATGCTGATATACAGTCTTGTGCTACATAACGATATGCATCATCTTCCAACATCGGCAACAGAAGATACAATAAATCCAGATACTGTACCTGTATATCCATAATGTGATTTTCAAGGATTTTATTGCTCATATTGCTTTAGCACCCCGAGTAATCCCTTAGGAACACCATAAAGATCATCCAAGAATGAAATTGTTTTATTCATTATATAAACGCAATCGTAATAAACGCTTTTTAAAGTAATATCCTCATTTATATTAGGTACGCAATGATATTGATGCGCCGGGTTATCACATTTTAGAAATGATGTCTCTCTAATTGCTCCCCACAATCCAGGCTCAAAAGCTGAATCATAATCATAATAGAGTCCAAATAAATCCCTTTCATTAACTTTGATAGCTTTTTCACGAATTCTATCTTTATTGAAATAATTTGTATCCATATCTTGAAACTCTTCATTTTTATATTCGTTCACAATGGCGTCAATCATATTGACATTAATATGTGTATCTCTTGTATTAGATGCTTCTCTGTATCGTGCAAGAACTAATTTATACTGTCCTATTCCATATGTTTCATAATCGTCCCATATAGTTGGCTGTTCATTTTCACATAAAGCTAAATACTTCATCATAATATAGTTCTCAATTAAACATCTCGTTATAGTTCTACCTGATATTGAATTATAAAGCTTGTGCTTTTCAAGCTCCTCGAGACGCTTATATGAATATGTAGCTATTCCTAAAAGCACCTTCATTTTCTTATCAAGAGGACTACATGTCATATATAGCTGTTGAAGATAAATAAATATTTGCTGAACAGCAAAATAGTATTCTTCAGTATTCGCTTTTTCTTCATCATTAAACATGATATATAAATCACACTCCGTTAATTTACTAATTACATCCCAAAACAGATTTAAGTATTTCTCGTTAGCATCATCTAGTGATAAAACAGTTATTTCTGTAGAACGAACTAATGGTCTAATCATTCTCATTTCTTCGTTCGAATGATCTAATAGTTGATATTTATATAGGAATTCACTTGTACTTTTATCTAAAACTATTTTTCCTCCTAGCAAATCATAAACTAACACAATGTACCGAACATCAGTTGCCATAAACGATTGATGGTCTCTAAATTTTTCAAGGCAAGATTTTATTCGGTTTACTCTATCCTCAATCGATAGTTTGCTTGAAAACTCTCTTGCAAATAATGAATCAATATCACAAGTTATAACCGCAGTTAACGGAGAAACAATCTCAAAATCCACGTTATTTTTAATTGAAGCATAGACGATTTGTCTTTCTTCTTCTTTTGCTAAAAGAAAATCAGAAAACCTGATATGTTTTATTGATGTTTTGTTTCTGATTTCATGAATTATTGAGCTTAATCTTCTAAAACTATCTTTTCTACCATATGCATCAAATATTAATGCAATCCACAAATACTCTGGCAATCTACCGTAAATCCATGTTTTGTTTTCTTCTAACTCTTCCATAAATTCATTCCAGGGAGAAATGAATTTGCCTTTTTTTAGTTTATATGATGATAATTGTGTATGTTTCATAAATACCTATGTTATTCTGTTTGGCGCGTCTCTTTATAAAGATTTTTGCCAATACACTCATAATTGCATTGTATTTATTCTTATCTTCAAAGAGAGAACTATAATTTTCATGTGATTGCACAAAGTTATCCATAATAGCAGTACAAAATGCTGTAGGGAATATGTTTTAGCTTATCTCACGACTTTCATCGTATTAAATACAGATTAAGTCCAATAATAATCCATGACACTTTCGTATCCTCTACTCGAAATAGTAGGAGATGCTATATCGACAGAAGGAAATTCTTCTGCAATCTCAGCAGACAGTGTCAATAATAGATTTTCTCCCATTTGAGATGCGTATTTACCACGCAAAGCCTTTTCATACCATAAAATCAAATCTGTCTCTGTTATTATGCTCTGTATATGACTTTTCCAACCGATTTGGTTAAGAAGAGAAAGAATAATATCTTTTTCCGCATCTTTGCAAACAATCACTACCTTGTCTGCAGATACACTAGATACAATATTCTTTGCCAACTCAACATCCAAACTAAGATGTTTAATTTGAATAGCAGGCCCCCAATTAGAGTACATGTCTAATCCACGATCAGCTGCATTTGTAACACCAACTCTATATACATGCGCATCTTCAATATGATATAGATTATTGTTATCTATACACATAACCATTTTTGCAAAATCATTAAATTCATTTAGTACATCAATTTTGCTTTCATCTACTGATACTTTTATTTGCAAATCTAAAGTTTCTACAAGGGTAGCAAAAAGTGCATAGACCACAATCTCATATATTTTATCTAAGCTCCTCTTTAATCCTGGTTCATTCCAAAAAGAATCGATAAAAGTTTTTACATAAAAATCTTTTGGGGTTGATTTCAGACAATAATCTAACGCTTGCTGTAACTGGGAATGCTTATTAGAAAAAAGTCTATAAATATATGCTTCTACAGCACCATTAGTCCTTCTATTTTCCTCTCCTAAAACTTCAATTATTCTAGGGGGAATGGCAGTTTCATTGAATAAATCATCTTGGAACTTTGCACTACTAGTACAAACTCTACCTAACAATTCTTCACTTATGGCATCTCTCCATTTTTTACTACGTGTTCTGTAATCTTCAAGATGGCCTAAATTAATATCTTTTACAACTCTATCTCTATATAATATCTCTGCAATCTGAATAGGCTTATATAAATGAACTCTAGATTTCTTGATGAGACTATCTAATGCTTTTTTTGCTTCACTTCTATCAGGCATCTTAGTTTTTCCTTTCATATTCTTTTAATGCAATAATCATTTGATTCGCCACTGCTTTGATCACTGGAACCGCAACAGAATTACCAGTTTGCTTTTTTACTTTTCCATAAGGCACTACAATCTTATAACTATCTGGAAAACCTTGTATTCTTAACATTTCTCTTTCTGTTGGACGTCTTTCGTCATTAATAAGTATATAATTTGCAGAAGCACCAGCTCTTAGACAGGAGGAGTATGGATGTGGTGTAACGGATCCAGCCATATTTTCATGAGATATATATGGTTTTGGATAATTTTTATCTTTTAATCTTTCTAATCTAGATTCTCTTATTGCATCTCTAACATAGTATTTTCTATCAACATTAGTTTCTAAAATATCCTGTAAGGGAACTCTTTTTTCTTCAGGAACGGGATCAGGAAAAGAGAAGTAAACATCATCTAAAAAGCCAACTATAATAATTCGTTCTCTCTTTTGAGGAACACCATAATCCAAAGCATTGAGTACTTTAGCATAAACATGGTATCCCAAAGCTTCAAGATGATTCTTAATAGTGGTAAATGTTCGACCACCATCATGAGCAGTTAGATTTCTAACATTTTCAAGCATAAATGCTCGAGGTCTCTTTTCTTTTAATATTCTTTCAATATCAAAGAATAGCGTTCCACAGGTTTCATTTGCGAATCCCTCTTTTTTACCAATTATTGAGAACGCTTGACAGGGAAAACCACCTAATAAAATATCAAAATCGGGAATGTCGGAAGCTGCAATCTTAGTAATATCTCCAGATGGATGTTCATGAAAATTAGCCTCATAGGTTTTACAAGCATCTTCATCAAATTCTGATGAAAAAACACACTCTCCGCCTACCGATTCAAACCCTAAACGTATACCGCCTATTCCAGCAAATAAATCTATAAACTTAAACGAATCCCAATTCACTGATTCTTTCTCCTCTTTATATCGTAATCACATTTGTAATTATACCTTACTAGAACGTCCTATAATGGGACACTTTGCCAAACAAATACAAAATAATTCTGGATAATTCTAAATGAATACACAGATCCATCACAAAAATTAACCATTATGTGTTTTTCTGTTTTTTCGAGAACATATAGGGCAACCATGTCCATTCAACAAAGATGCTGGTACAACAGACCATTTATATGAACATGCCAAGCACTCAGCTTCAATTTTCGTTTTGCTATTTACATACTCGCCTAAAATTTTAATCGAAGGATTCTTTTCCAATAATTCAGATTCAAACTGCTTCTGACTTTTTGTTGCTGTTTTTCCCTCTCGATTTTTCCCACCGGCAATTGCAGAACAGTGAGGACAACCTTTTCCAGAAAGCAATGAAGAAGCCTTTACATTCCATTTCAAACTGCAATCGTTACAAAACACATCTATTCTGTCTGTAACCTTGTCAAATTCACTAACTAAACTAATATTAGGGTGAATAATGCTTATTTTTTCCAAAAAGTCAGATGCAGTATATTTTCGTCTTGATTTTGCTTTTTCCTTTGAGCATTCAGGGCACCCTTTTCCACGCAAAAGCAAATATGGACGCTCCATCCATGGAGTGTGGCTACAAGATTTACTATTTACCAGTATAGGTGTATTTGATCCTTTGTAATCCTCCAGTACTTCTATATCAGAGTTAATCTTTTTCAATTCTTGGCAAAAAGAACTGTTAGCATTCAAATGGCAAGCCTGATAAGCCATATTCGCTATCTTTCCCCAGTCAAGTTCAAGATTGATGATACCTATCATTTCAAACAATTTCACTACTAAATCAATTAGTCTTTTATATCCGAATTCATTTAGAAATCCTTCATACACAAAACAATCTTTATCATATGGAGCTCTTTGATTTTTTGGAAAAGTATCATATATCGTTATCAGTCTTATGGATTTGCTTTTGCACAATTCTCGCTTTTCTAAATCAGAAGAGTTAACCTTACTTTTATGATATCTCCATGTTCCAGGTTCGATTGCAAAACTATAATCTGGAATAAAAATATCTAACTCTTTTCCAATTGCTGATAAATCTCTAGACAGAACTTTATTCTCACCCAATACAGTGACAAAAGAAATGTATATAAACTGTTCCATAAAACTAGTGTGAGGTTTTATGCATTGGGTGCATTGCGCACCAGTTAACAATCTATAAGGTTTTATATCCCATTGATAACCACAAATCTTACATTGGGCTGTTATATTTGTAATAGCGTTAACATAGTCTCCTATAATTTCGATATATGGATTATATTCCGACATTTCTGATATGAATTTTTCTCTTGTTTTTAGCACATTTCCTGAACAGATTGGACAGCCATGACCTTTAACCCTGCTATTAGGAGAGGTATACCATTCATGACCACATTTACCAATCCACCAAACTTTCTTTGTGCTTCCTGGACGTAATTCACTTGGTAAAACTTCATTTCTATCATAATTCCATTCTTTGATTAAATCAGGACATGAAGTTGCAATATCATTAACCCCAGGAATAACTAATAAATTCCCTTTGCATATAGGACAGTCTGATCCTCTTAATAATGCATTTGGAGTTGCATCCCAAGAATGTCCACATAACTTTGAAGTCACGTTAATCTTACTTTTGCTATCTACATAATGACTATTAACTGTAATAGATGGATTTACTAACAATAAGTCTTTAATAAACTGTTCAGTATTCTTTCTTCTTTTCTGAGAATTTTTAACAGCAGAACACTTAGGACAACCGCATCCTTTATATATGGATTTAGGAGTTGTTTCCCAAGTATAATTACAAACACCACATTTAAATGGAATTTTAGTTAAATTGTTTACATATTCACCTAAAACCACAATTGAAGGGTGCATCACTGCAAGATCATTTACAAACTCCTCATTTGTTCTTCTTCTAGTCATGTTATAAATCCCAGTTAATCCAGCACTCCATAATATTTCTATATACAAATTTTATCACTCAATATTCATTATTCCGATAAGTCATCATCTAATTATTACTAAACATTCCTTACACCAATTTCATACACCACATATAAAAATAAGCCTCCCGAAGGAGGCTTACTAGCGAGTTTTGTTTGAATAACATTGGTTTAAGTGGTGTACGATTGGTGTATCGGTGTAAGATTTAACTCTTTGTAACCCCTTAAAACCCTTGATTTTATTGACTTTCTTTAATTCTGGCTCTTAAGTGTTGGGAACAAGAGAACGTCTCTGATAGCCGCACTATCTGTAAGAAGCATTACGAGACGGTCAATACCGTATCCGATACCACCTGTAGGAGGCATACCAATCTCGAGAGCGTTAAGGAAGTCTTCATCTGTATGGTTAGCTTCCTCATCACCAGCCTCGAAAGCAGCATCCTGAGCTGCGAATCTCTCACGCTGATCGATTGGGTCGTTAAGCTCAGAGTAAGCGTTACACATCTCCCATGTATTGATGAAGAGCTCGAATCTCTCTACCTTCTCAGGGTCAGATGGCTTCTTCTTTGTAAGAGGAGAAATAGAAAGTGGGTGATCCATAATAAATGTTGGCTGGATCAAGTTCTTCTCACAGAACTCCTCGAAGAAGAGGTTGATGATGTCACCCTTAGTGTGACGATCCTCGAACTCTACGTGGTGCTCCTTAGCAAGTGCTTTAGCAGCCTCATCTGTCTCAACAGTATCAAAATCAATGCCTGTGTACTTCTTAATGCAGTCGTTCATTGTAAGTCTCTCGAATGGCTTACCGAAGTCGAGCTCGATCTCACCATACTTAAACTTAGTTGTACCGAGAACCTTCTCAGCGAGGTAACGGAACATTGACTCTGTGAGCTCCATCATGCCCTCGTAGTCTGTATATGCCTGATAGAGCTCCATGAGTGTGAACTCTGGGTTATGACGTGTATCAACACCCTCGTTACGATATACACGACCAATCTCGAATACTCTCTCGAGACCACCAACGATAAGTCTCTTCAAGTAAAGCTCGAGGGAGATACGAAGCTTAACATCCTCATCAAGAGAGTTGTAATGTGTCTCGAATGGTCTAGCTGCAGCACCACCAGCGTTAGAAACGAGAGTAGGTGTCTCAACCTCCATAAAGTCACGACCTGCGAGGAAGTTTCTGATTTCCTTAAGGATAAGTGAACGCTTTACAAATGTATCCTTAACCTCAGGATTCATGATAAGGTCAACATATCTCTGACGATAACGCATCTCTGTGTCTGTAAGGCCATGGAACTTCTCTGGAAGTGGCTGCATGGACTTTGTAAGAAGTGTAATCTCATCAGCGTGGATAGAAACCTCACCAGTCATTGTTCTGAAGAGGAATCCCTTGATACCATAGATATCACCAATATCGGACTTCTTAAAATCAGCATATGGCTCTTCGCCGATAACATCTCTTGCAACATAAACCTGGATGTTACCCTTAAGGTCACGAAGGCTCATGAAGGATGCCTTACCCATTACACGCTTGAACATCATACGACCTGCAACAGATACGTGAATTGGCTGTGCATCCATAATCTCACGACGCTCGTTGTAATCAGCCTTCTTAAGAGCTCTTGCCTGTTCCTCATCCAAACCATCAAGAAGTGGTGCTGGACGGTTGCCAATAAGCTTCTCCTCATGTGCCTCATAAATTGCCTTACACTCATCTGTGTGATGTGTCTGATCGAACTTTGTAATCTCAAATGGGTTCTTACCAGCTGCCTTGAGATTCTCAAACTTTTCTACTCTGATTTCCTTCTCGCTTGCCATATATACTCCTAATTTACGCGAATTTGTCGCGATTATTTATTGTCTCTAATACGCAAAAAAGGCACGTAATTCAAGCGTGCCTTTTAAGATCGATAAGTAACATGTTAATTAATTACTTGCCGATCTTGATAATCTTATATTTGAAAGTACCAACGCCAGTTGTAACTTCTACAACCTGACCCTTACGCTTACCCTCGATTTCCTTACCAAGAGGAGACTTGATAGAGAGACGACGCTCGAAGATATCTTCCTCGTTCTCAGATACAACGCTGTACTCTTCCTCTTCCTTTGTCTCTTCATCACGAATTACAACCTTGGAACCAAGAGATACTCTTGTGTTGGAAATCTCGTCATCAGAAAGAACCTCAGCGTTCTTTAAGAGCTCCTCAATCTCTCTAATACGAGCTTCGTTGTTAGCCTGTGCGTCCTTTGCTTCATCATACTCAGAGTTCTCTGACAAGTCTCCCTGAGCACGTGCCTCTTCGAGACGCTCATTAATTTCAGCCTTAATTCTGGTTTTTCTATCAGCAAGTTCGTCCTGAAGTCTCTTAAAACCTTCCTGGGTATATATTACTTTCTCTTTAGCCATGGTTAAAACCTCTCTTAATATATTCAACCTATCTATTTTAATTCAGAAGTGCGCATAGCGCAAATCATTAATTATTTCTGTTGCTATCCTTAGTGATAACGTCGTGTGCACCACCCTCAACGATAGATGTTGCAGATACAACTACGAGACGAGCCTTCTCCTGGAACTCTTCGATAGAAGAAGAACCGCAGGCACACATTGTTGCCTTAACCTTTGCAAGGGATGTCTCAACGCCATCTCTGATTGGACCAGCGTATGGAACGTAAGAGTCAACACCCTCTTCGAAAGCCATCTTACCCTTACCGTTACCGTTCTCCTCGTAACGTGTCCAGGAACGAGCTCTGTTAGAACCCTCACCCCAGTACTCCTTAACGTAAGAACCGTTAACAAAGAGCTTCTTTGTTGGAGACTCATCGAATCTTGCGAAGTAACGACCAAGCATCATGAAGTCAGCACCCATAGCAAGTGCAAGAGCCATGTGATAGTCGTGAACGATACCACCATCAGAGCAAAGTGGGATATACTCACCTGTCTTAGCGAACCACTCATCACGAGCCTTGGCAACATCCTGAACTGCAGAAGCCTGACCCATACCGATACCCTTCTGCTCACGAGTGATACAGATGGATCCACCACCTACACCAATCTTAATGAAGTCTGCGCCACACTCAGCGAGATACTTAAAGCCCTCAGCGTCAACTACGTTACCAGCACCTACGATAGCATCTGGATAATTGGACTTAATCCACTCGAGAGCTCTCTTCTGCCATACGGAGAATCCATCAGAAGAATCGAGACAAAGAACATCTGCGCCAGCCTCGAGAAGTGCAGGAACACGTGTCTCATAGTCATGTGTATTAATACCAGCACCTACGATGAGCTTCTTATCCTTGTCAAGGAGCTCAAGTGGGTTAGCCTTATGGAACTCATAGTCCTTACGGAATACGAAGCCAACAAGTCTTCCGTCTGCCTTTACGATTGGGAGCTGATTAATCTTGTTATCCCAGATAATGTCGTTAGCTTCCTTAAGTGTTGTTCCCTCTGGAGCTGTAACGAGCTTCTCGATAGGTGTCATGAACTCAGATACTTTTGTATCGAGTGACATACGGCTTACACGGTAATCTCTTGTTGTTACGATACCAACGAGCTTTCCATCAGCTGTACCATCCTCTGTAACAGCAGCTGTACCATGACCCTGCTGCTCCTTAAGTGCAATAACATCCTCGAGAGTAGAATCAGGAGATACGTTAGAATCAGAAGCAACGATACCTGCCTTATACTTCTTAACCTTACGAATCATCTCGCACTGGTTCTCAACTGACTGTGACTGGAAAATAAATGAAAGACCACCGCATCTAGCAAGTGCAATAGCAAGTCCATCGTCAGATACAGCCTGCATTACAGCTGATACCATTGGGATGTTAATCTTGAGCTTGGATTCCTCCTGGCCCTTCTTATATTTACAAATAGGTGTTGATAAATCCACCTGATCTGGTGTGTTTTTCTCTGTTGTGAGATTAGGTACAAGGAGATACTCACTGAAAGTACGTGATTCCTGCTCGAAGATCTTTGCCATATACAATCCTCCACAATATTAATTATTAAAATCTTGCCCTACATATTAGCACAAAGCATAGGTTGCTCGCTATATAAAAAAACACCACATTTGTGGTGTTTTTTGTGTAGATTTGCAGATTGTTATTTGGCGGTCATTTTTGTCGAATTATTCGAACATATCTGGTGTGTACAAAGTGAAATCATAAATTTCCATGTTCCCGTCAAATCTCTCAACTCTGATTTTGGTTACAACCTCACCGTAAGACTCTAACTCACGATCAAGACACTGGATAAGACAAGCTCTCTTGTGACCGGCATAAACCAGACCATTCATAAAGAAACTATCGTCTTCTTCACCATTATTTGTATTACCGCATCCGCTAATTAGAACCGGATAATCATTATCATTCTCCATTACACATACAAAATATGTATTTCCCATATCTTCAACGAAGTATGGCATGAAGTTAACAATTCTAATGCCGTCGTTCTCAAATACTGTAACACCCTCATATGAGAATTCCTTATAGTTCTCATAAAGAGAAGTCTTAATAACGATATCTGGAGACTCATTAACGCCGTCTTCATCGATGAATGAAAACTCATCGTAATTCATAAGAACGATACCAGCCTCGAAGATACCCATATCCTCACAGGAATAGTCGGAAAAATTCTCGAAGAATGGACACTCGAGATAAACCTTTATTGTCTCTGTTTCACCAGCTGGAACTGTCACAGATGGTTCCTGGGAAATCTCCATGTTATTTACAGAAACATCGTAGAAATCAACTTCTGCAGTAAAATCATTATCATTCTTTACATCGAAGAGCATATAGTGTCCTTTTTTATCAAAGGAATTCTCATCATCCTGATACTCGACACCACAGCTACTAATTGTAATTCCACCCTTGTCATAAACAACGCCAAAATCCATTGTGAAATTCACGTTCATAAGGGAACCTGTAGCATTCTTTGAATCTCCATCAGACTCACCGGAAACACTTTCCTTGTTTGTCTTTGTCTCTGCGCTCTCATCAGACTTAGTCTTCTTGGAGTCCTTAGAACAACCAGCCATAGATAAAAGCATGATAGCTGCCATAGAAAATGCAATTGCCTTTTTCATAGTAACCTCCTTAAAAGTATTCTCTCTTATACTCTTTGGATTTAATCCGGAGGTAATTATATCAGTCGGCCACATACGCAACTACCCAAATCGGGCAAACTAACCCATGCTCCATTACCGCATAATACACAATAAACTGGAATAAAAACTCAATATCTGAGAATTACATCTTACCGATGCTAATCATTCTCACTACGCACTGCTCCACGAATTTACGAACCTCGCGCTCAAAAGCAGCTGGTGATCTGTCATAGCACATAAGATGCTGACAATTATCTACCATAACAAGATGCTTAGGAGTTCTAATATCATCATAAATTCTCTTGGCAGAATGCTCTGGAACTACTGTGTCAGAACCAGCACCAAAGAACAATACAGGAACCCTAATAAGCTTCGCATTCTGAACAGCATCACATGGCTCGATCTCACATCCGAGATTCTTAGAAGCAATCTTATTAATAGTCTTAAGTGGGAACTTCATATTGATCTTATACTTAAGCTTACCCTTCTCCATAAGAACGTTATAGAGAGAGTCGAATGGGCAGTCAGCAATAATACCTGCCACGTTAGGACTAAATCCTTCTTGAGCTGCCGCCAGCAATGCCGCATCTGCACCCATACATCTTCCTACCAGGAAGATACGACAATCATCACCAACCTGAGCCTTAACAAAATCAATCCACTTAAGAAGATCAACACTCTCATAGAGGCCGTAAGTACAGTACTTTCCTCCACTCATACAGTGAGCACGCATATGAGGAATAAGTATATGACACTGCATCTGCTTCATCATGAGCTTGGCATAAGCCGCCATCTCAGAAGGGTGCTCATTATATCCATGAAGGAGAATAACAGCGAATCTGCTACTTCTGTCAGAAGATGGTCTGAAATAACCAGAAAGCTTTGTCTTATCAAAAGACTGAATGCGCACGTTAATGTACTCATTACGTGTAGAGTAGAACCAATTCTTACCCTTACCAAAAACTGTAGACTGATCAATTTCCCTTGGAGAACGGTCAATACGTGGCATTGGCTGTGGACGCTTAAAAATCTTAAGGAACAACTTCTTACACCAGGTAAGGTACGCGAAATACAGCGCGCCACCAAGAAGTGCCACCACCAGAATAAGAAGTGTTATAAGAATTGAAAGATGTGAAGAAATTCCACCCATCAGATTACAATACCCTCTACTTTATCATCTCCACTACTGATCAGCTCGCATCCGCCAGTAGTCACATAAACATCATCTTCGATTCTGAATCCTACACCCCACTCAGGAATGTAAACACCAGGCTCAACTGCCAGACAGTTACCAGCCATAAAAGGCTTCTCTCTGTCCGAAATATCATGAACATCTAATCCCAGATGATGGGATGTATTATGCCAATAATATCGCTTGATGTCATTAGTATCAGGGTCATTTGTAGCAAGATTGTTATCAACCAGGAATTCACCCACGATTTTGTGCATAGCCTGATTCAGAGTAGTAAAAGTCTCCCCAGGCTTGATAAATGCGAATGCTTCCTTGCGGAGTTTCTGAATCAGTGCCAAAAGCTTAAATCTCTTATCGTCATCGCCAGTAGCACCGCCAACAAAATATGCTCTTGAAATATCTGCACAGTAACCGTCAACTCTGGCTCCAACATCAACCTGAATATGGTCAATTTCCTTCGCAGTAACGCCATCCTCACCCTCAGGATTACCGTGGTGAAGGTAGAAACTGTTACTACCGATGGCAGTAATTGTAGTAAAAGCAGGAATCAGTGATCCTCTCTTAGCCATGCCATACTCAAGTGCAGTATAAAGTTCAATCTCAGTGACACCTGGTCTGACGTGTGACTTCATTTCGAGCAGGGCCTCCTCGGTGATAGCAGCCGCCTTACGAATGGCGTCCACCTCCTCAGTAGACTTGATCATACGCATGGAAGTAAGAACAGGACCGATGTCCTCTACCACTTTGTCGGATGCCATAAATGCTTTGGTCTCAGCCATAATCGAAGTGCCGTCGGAAGCAAGCTTGAGACCCATTTTCTCCACGTCATAAAGAGCCTCGTCGTAGTCTCCATCTGCATAAATATCTTCCACAGCGATACCAGAAATGGCACTAATCTGCTCCTTGGTAAGACGCTTGCCATGCCATCTCTCCACCATGTCATCTTTACCTGGCGCGAAAAGCTTAACCTCAGCCTTCTCTCCTCTGTTAGTGAGGATAAGTCTGCAAGTCTCGATTTCCAATCCTGTTAAATAATAGAAATTACGATCTGGCAGGAACCTATAATCTGTATCCTGACTCATGGCTCTAGAAGAACCCGCGAATAATACAACTGCCGTCCCCTTAGGGAGACGGCTCATTAATTCATCTCTTTTGTTAATGAAAAAACTCTTATCAATAGCCATTCTTTACTCCACTTGATCTTACATTATACTCATCGAACTGGATTGTATTATTAATGTAGCTCAAAGTGGCACCTGGTGCTCTTCTGATAAGGCCAGGGTTTCCAATAACTATAGATCCATCTGGCACATCAAAATTAACATATGCACCAGGGGCAATAAGAACGTTGTTACCAATATTTACATTACCAACAATAACTGCATTAGCACCAATCCATACGAAATTGCCGATAGTTGGCGCACCCTTACGTCTACCACGGAACTGTGTACCAATAACTACACCCGTAGATACATTAACGTTATATCCAATTGTTGACTTAGGATGGATAATTACTCGACCAAAATGAGCGAGATAAAAACCCTTACCAATATTAGTGTCATAAGGAATCTGGAAGTGATACTTACGAGACTGTCTGTCCAATGAGAAATTATAAATCTTAAACTTCAAAGTAGCCCATCTAGCACGCCACTTATCATTAATCTTCTTATACTTAGCAATTTCATCATAATAGTAACGTGTACGACGCATAGTACTAATATAATGGAACTCAGGAGAAGACATCATCTCCTGGATATAGGTCGTATAAATCTTGTTAGTACGGCGCGCATTGCCAGTATATCTGAACAAGTCACTATATACGATGTCCATTAACTCGTCGTTCATACGTCCCCCCAGGATGATATTACTGATAAAAATTTTATATCTTTTAAATAATAAACTCAACCTTGCCAAACGACTTTGGCTGGTTTTTGTGCATAGTTAATAACTATAATTCAAAATATTTGTTTAATAATCTGAGTACGAATATGCAATCCCGTCTTACTTCACAAAATGATTCTTAGTGGATTCATAAAGGGCAATACTTGCTGCGATAGGAAGATTAAGACTATCGATATTATTTGTATGCTCGATTCTCACTGGCTGACCCACCTGCTGGAACTGCGCTGGAAGGCCAGTAGCCTCATTACCGAAAATAATACTGAATGGCTCATTGATAGTAGTTTCCTGCAAAAGTGTGCTTCCATCGAGCATAAACGGATACATATTATTGTCACTGAATCTGCTCTGATAGTCATCAAATGAACTGAAAGTCTCGATATTTACTCTCGCAGCAGCACCCATGGATGCACGAATTGTCTTAGGATCGAAGTTATCTACCGCTGGTGTGATAACCGCGATGTCCTTAACGCCAAATCCAGCACAGCTCCTGATGATTGTACCCATGTTACCTGCATTTGAAGGGTTAACAAGCACCACATGATTACCGTCAGTAAGCTTGCCTGGAACCTTCTTAATAACACCAATTACAAAGCAGTTTTCCTTCTGAGAAAGAATGTTAAAAGGCTTCTCCTCGATACTGAGCTGAATCTTATTATTAGAAGTAATATCCTTTATCTTCTTAATTGTATCTTCTGACTTGAACGCCGGATGCATGATAACGCCCTCTACCAACTGTGGAGCCATATTCAAATACTCCATAACAACAGTAGCGCCAAGTGCATAAGTTACTTCATCTTCTTTTTTATATCTTGATACCTTCATAGTATTACCTGTCTTTATAAATAGTGATAATATTATATAGTATTTTTATATTTTTGTATTAGGGGGTCCACACATGGAAAACAACAACGATACTCTTAACAAAGTAACTGATGCAGTTAACGAGTCAGTTGAGAACGGTGTGCTCTTTGCAGCTTTGTCATACGTTCTTATTCTCTGGATTCTTGGTCTCGTTCTCGAGCCACACAAGAACAATCCATTCGTTAAGAAGCACGTAAACAACGGTATTATTCTTACAATCCTCGCTGTGATTTGCTCTGTAATCTGCTGGGTACTTAACTTCATCCCAGTTCTTGGCGCTATCATCAGTGCGGTTGTTGGTCTCGCATTCCTCGGCATCATGATCCTTGGAATCTACAAGGCTTATAAGAAGCAGGATTTCATCCTTCCAGTTATCGGTGATTCAATTAAGATTGTTAAGTAATTAATTAGTTTTATCGCTATTAATTAAGCCACGCTCTTTATACAGGGCGTGGCTTTTTTGTTAGTTTGATTTGAATGTCATTACTCGATTGACTTTAAGCTCTCCGCCATGTCAATCTTCTCGATTTTACGTCTCATAAGAAGGTCAACAATTACTGAGAATAAAATTACAAAACCCAGTGAATACAGGCAGCCGAGCGGTGTAATCTTGATAATAAATGACACCATATCCATAGTAATCTGTGACACTACAAATGTACAAAGCATTACACCAAGCGGAATACCCACGATGAAGCCGAAGAATACCAGAATAAAGTTCTCTCGGAATACATAGGAACCAGTCTCACGTCGGTTAAATCCGAGAACCTTAAGTGTAGCGATCTCACGGACACGCTCTGTAATATTTATATTATTAAGATTAAACAATACTATAAATGCGAGAGCGGCAGCACATCCGATAATAAGAATTACAACCTTATCCATCTGATTCATAGTCTCACGGAAGTTGGCACGCATATCATCAACTACCGTCCATGTCTTAACCTGACTATCAGAAGCAAAGTTCTGCGCATAGTCGTAGGAAGAAACCTCCGAATTCTCATCCATAACAACATACATAGTGTTAGGCGCATATGCTTTATCGAACACCATCTCATATGTGGTTACATTCATATATGCGTAGTGATAAATATAGTTATCAAACACATAAGAGATTTTCAGTGTGAAGTTCTCTCCAGAATCGCCATAAGAGAAAGTAATCTCATCTCCAGCAGACAGATTATTCATGTTAGCAAGCTTGTTACTAATAGCTATCTCACCGTCACCTGGCCATGGGAGATTCTCACCATCTACCCAGGAACCACATGCCATCTTAATATTAGGATCATCAGAAACAATAAGATTTACATCTCTAATCATCTCGCCGTTGTGAGTAAGATTCTCACATCTAACCAATACTGGTGTAGTTGCAACTCCAGTCTTCTCATCACATTTCTTGGAGAGCTTAAGCATATTCTTCTCAGATACATCATCATTGAAAGTAACAGAGATATCGTATGTAAGAACTGTTCCATAATGAACGTTAACAACATCACCAACTGAATCGCGAAGACCAAAGCCTGTAACAAGCAAAGCAGTACATCCGGCAATACCGATAATCATCATGAACATTCTCTTCTTAAAACGGAAAATGTTACGGATAGAAACCTTATATGTGAACTTAAGTGGCTTCCACAAGAAACCAATTCTCTCGAGAAGAATCTTCTTACCTGCAGCTGGTGCCTTAGGACGAATAAGCTCAGCAGGTGTACCACGCATCTCACTCATGCATGTGTAGACTGTAACGCCAACGGAACAGATAAGTGATACTACGAGAGAGATGGAGAAAATAAGCCAGTCATTCGCGAAGAATACATCGGAGAATCCATACATCATGCCATAAACCTGCCAGATAACATATGGGAACAGCTTAATACCGCCCATAAATCCGAGGATACAACCTATCACTGATGCCAGACCTGAGTAGACAACATACTTCATAATAACAGCGAACTCAGAGTAACCAAGTGCTCTCATGGTGCCGATCTGACCTCTCTCATCGCCGATCATTCGCTGCATGGTAGTTGAACATACGAGGGCCGCCAATGCGAAGAAAAACAACGGGAATACTCGTGCCACGCCTGCTACGATTTCAGAGTCACTCTTAAAGCAAACATATCCGACATTAGTATCACGACCGAGCACATAAGTGCTTACTTCTGTAGTCTTGGCGATATCAAATCTCATCATGCCCTCACCGAGAATTCTTCCAGCGAAAGCCATCTGATTCTGGTACTCAATCATACCATCTCTGAATTCAATAAGACCGTCCTCATATTCCTTAAGTCCATCGTTATATTCGATAAGTCCATCATTATATTCAGTCTCACCATCAGAAAGTTCACGGCGTCCAGAATCAACCTTGCCCTGAGCATCCTTAAGCTGAGCGTAGCCATCTTTAATCTGTGCACGACCATCATCAATTATCTTCTGCTGAGCCTCAATCTCCACGAGACCTGCGTCAACCTGTGCAAGACCTGCCTCCAAAGCAGCCAAACCCGCTTGACCCTGTGCAAGGCCTGCCTCTACCTGTGCTTTCTGCGCTAGAAGTGTTTCCTTACTAACAGGGAAAGTATCTGTTGGGTAGCCTAATCTTTCTGCCTCCTCGATAGCCTCGATGGCAGCATTAATCTCAGCAAGGTTCTTCTCCAGACCTGCCATAGTCACCTTAAGGTCATCCAGCTGTGCTTGCAAAGTCTTTCGAGCCATGGTTGCCTCTTGGCGAGCTGCGTCAAGCTTTAGCTGACCTTCCTCCAACTCCGCCTCACTCTGCTTAAGCTTTGCCATGTTATCATCGATTTCTTTCTGGCCGTCATCCAGTTCCTTCTTACCATCCTGGATTTCCTTCTCAGCATCAACCAACTTGTCGGACGCATCCTTAAGCTCGCCCTTAGCATCAATTAACTTCTGGCGCGCATCTACAATCTCTGCCCACGCATCGTCTCGCTCAGTGCAGAAAGTCTCATAACCATCGTCAAGTTCTTCCTTAGCATCTGCCATCAGCTCAGCAAAACGAGCCTCTTCAATGGCCTGAACCTGATCCTCCAGTTCCTCCTGCTTCTTCTCAGCCCACTCATCGTACTCATCAGAATACAAATAGTAGTCTGTGTCATAGAAGAGGAACGCCTCTGAATAGTACTCGTGATCCATGCCATCAAGAGGCACATACACATAGTATCCAACCTGTCCGTTACCAACTGAGGAGGAACCACGCTGAAAATTAAGATAATAAGGTGAACGAACAGTGCCTACAACGGTGTACTCATCATAGGTAAATGTATCTAGAGCAGACTGTGTGTTATCAGATGACAACGTGATTGTCTTGCCAATAACATCATCGCTGTAAACGTATCCATCTACTACAGCCTCGTTTGGAGCCTGTGGCATGCGTCCACTTTCCAGTGTGCAAACATTTACTCCGTCAGTAATAGTATGAAAGCGGGCAACGCGTGTGGAGTCCTTATAGAAATCATCCACCATAACATCAGCCCACACTGCACCCTGGGCAACTTTTACCCCGTCAAGGGAAGCGAGCTTATCGATGTCTTCGTCTGTGAAACCGATTGTGGAAATCAGTCGAAAGTCATAGAGTTTCTGCTCACGGATAAACTTGTCACCAGTCTTAATAAAAGAAGGCTGTGTAAGAAGAAGTCCTCCATAAAAACCAACACCCAGCGCGATTATGGCGAAAATCGCTAGGAACCTGGCAAGACTTCCCTTAATGGTTCTAATTAATGTCTTAATATAAGGTGACATAGCATTACCACTCGATCAGGTCGACATTCAATGGAGTTGGGTTAATCACGTTACTCTCTACTCGACCGTTCTTAAGTCTAATTACTCTGTCCGCCATAGCAGTAAGTGCAGAGTTATGAGTAATAATAACTACTGTCATACCCTTCTCTACGGATAGCTTCTGAAGAAGCTTTAAGATTGCCTTACCTGTCTGATAATCAAGAGCACCTGTAGGCTCATCACACAACAAAAGCTTAGGATTCTTCGCGATAGCTCTGGCGATGGATACACGTTGCTGCTCACCACCTGATAACTGCGCTGGGAAATTATCTCTACGCTTATCGAGGCCAACATCTTTAAGAAGCTGATCAGGATCCATAGGATTCTTTACAAGCTGAGCAGCCATCTCGATGTTCTCATATGCTGTGAGATTTGGAATGAGATTATAAAACTGGAATACGAATCCAACATCATTACGACGATATTTGGAAAGATCTCTGCTGTTAAGTCGTGAAATCTCTCTTCCGTCCAGGAACACCTGACCCTTGGAAAGCTGATCCATACCACCCATAATATTCAAAAGTGTGGTTTTACCTGCACCAGACTGTCCAACGATAATGCAAAGCTCACCCTTCTCTATCTGGAACTCCGCACCGCTCAACGCATATAAATCAACAGAACCTGTCTTATATATCTTCTTAACGTCTCTAAATTCAATATAAGCCATTCTCCCAACCCTCTCCGACTTTTATTTCTCTATTCAATTATCTATAAATTATCTTTGCAGGACTCAGATAATAGTTATTGTCGAAGCCCTTAAGGTCCTCCGGAACACTAATTACCAGTCTCTGACAATCATCAAAAGCAAATCTCTCTATCTTAGTTACTGAATCTGGAATATATACATATGCCAGTTCATCGCAGTAATCGAAGCTCTCGAGTCCGATATATTCCAAACCATCCGGCAGATAGATGTATTCTAGATCCTCACATGTATTAAACGCTGCTTCCTCGATTCTTGTTACAGAATCTGGAAGAATAATCTCAGTAATAATGTCGCAGTCATAAAAACATGACTTTCCAATACTTGTGATATTAGAATCTTCAGCAAATACCACCTTCCGGAATCCGTTTACACCTTCAGGGAGAATTATCTCTCCGCTACCATGAATGGTGAGAACGCCATCACGTGAAATCTCATATGTTGCATCGTCACCACAGCTACCAGATGATTCAATACCGTGTCTTGTGTCTGCATCACAAATCTTATGAGACATAGAAAAATCTTCTATTGGTACGAGATACCAGTTAAAAGATTCCTCGTAGAATACCCATTCACCAGCCTCATAAGAATCACCTTCAAAACTGTGAGAGATGTCCCATGTAGGATCAATGGAATACCATTTACCGCCAAGACAAACTGCTGCCCATGCGTGATTAGGTGACTCATCATTCAGGATTCTATCATCATGGATAAAGTCATACGGATCACTACCAATTCCAAAGCAAACACATGCAGGAATACCAGATGCTCTACACAATGCTGTAAATACGTTTCCGAGCCCTTCACAAATAGCAATTCGGCGTCTTAACAAAGACAATGCATCATCCTGATAAACAATGGAGGCATCCTCCAACTGAATATTGTCATATGCAAAATTCTTAATCAGGTGACTATAAATAGCATATGCCTTATCCCAATCTGTCTCACATCCCGCTGTTATATGACGAGCATAAGCAATTACATATGGGTCATCGCATTCGATATCATTTTGAGGTTCGAGGCACTCCTTCAATGACTGCTCATCAGTCCACCACTCTGAACATCTCTCGAGATTGAATTCATAAACAAGTGATGTCAGAAATCTGATATTCCCCTTATCATCTTTGACAACATACAAAGTGTCGTGCTGCTGTTCTACCCCATCCGCCTTAAAATATACAGAAAGTGTATAGAGCTGATCCTTGTTCATATTAGACGTTGGATTAAAAGAGAATGAATCTCTGCCCGTAACAGAATCAGCTGGCTTTAGGGAACTCTCTGCATAAACGGCAATCTCTGCATCAGTAACACAGGTGGATCTAATACCTATTGTCTGACCATCGATATATAGAGTAACCGGATTGCCCTTATGTGATACGTATTCAATCTCTGTGTAATCAGCATAATACTGGGAATATTCATCATCGGCAGAAACGTCGCGACTGTTAATCATGGTCATATAGCCCATGACAACAAATGCAGCCAAAAAGCCCGCGGCAATTCTCTTAAATACTCCCAACATTAAGCGACTCCAGAGGTCAGTGGATTATACCAAAGCCTTTACAGCCTCGATTGCTGCCTCAGCAGTGATCTCCTCTGTCTTTCCGTCAGCTCTGTACTTAACCTCTACGATACCCTCGTTAGCTCTTCTACCAACTGTGATTCGAAGTGGGATACCAATAAGGTCAGCATCCTTAAACTTAACGCCTGGACGCTCGTTACGATCATCAATAAGTACCTCATAACCGAATGCGAGAAGGTCGTTGTAAATTTTCTCAGCAAGAGCCATCTGCTCCTCGTCATTTGTCTTAACTGGAATAACTACTGCTCTGTATGGTGCAGCAACTACTGGCCACTTGATTCCGTCATCATCGTGGTTCTGCTCGATAATAGCAGCGAGTGTTCTAGAAACACCGATACCGTAGCAACCCATGATCATTGGGTTCTCCTTACCGTCCTTATCAAGGAAGTTACATCCGAGAGCAGAAGAATACTTTGTACCGAGCTTGAAGATATGTCCAACCTCTGTTCCTCTTGCCATAGCAAGTGGCTTACCACACTTAGGGCACGCATCACCTGGGATAGCATTTCGTACATCCTTAACCATGTCTGGCTCGAAGTCACGACCGATATTAACGTTCTTGAAGTGATAGTCTGTCTCACATGCACCAACGATGAAGTTGCTCATAACGCTTACTTCATTATCGATAACAACTGTAATCTTCTCCTTAAGACCAACAGGGCCTGCGAAACCAACCTTAGCACCTGTAATTCTCTCTACATCATCAAATGCAGCGAGATTCATCTCAGTAGCATCAAAGATGTTGCCGAGCTTTGTCTCGTTAATCTCTCTATCACCTCTTACCATAACTGCAACAATCTTGCCGTCAATGTTATAGAGGATTGTCTTTACAAAATCCTTAGCGTCAGCATTCATAAATGCTACGAGCTCTTCGATTGTCTTTACGTTAGGTGTATGAATCTTCTCGATTGGAAGAGCCTCAGCCTCTACCTTCTCAGGAACACCACATGGTGCCTTCTCCTCGTTAGCTGCGTAACCACAAGCATCGCAGTAGCAGATAGCATCCTCACCGATAGGGCTCTTAACCATGAACTCCTGGGAACCAGAACCACCCATAGCACCTGTATCAGCATCAACAACTGTGTAATCGAGACCGAGCTTATCGAAGATTGCTCTGTATGCCTTGTACATAGCGTCATAAGACTTATCAAGACCTGCCTCATCAACGTCGAATGAATAAGCATCCTTCATAACGAACTCACGAGCACGGATAACACCGAATCTAGGTCTCTTCTCATCTCTGTACTTGTGCTGGATCTGATAAAGAGTTACAGGAAGCTGCTTGTAAGATCTGATGTTATCTCTTACAGCCTCTGTGAATGGCTCCTCGTGTGTAGGACCAAGACAGAAATTTCTGTTTCCTCTATCTGTCAATCTGAACATCTCAGGTCCGAACTTATCCCATCTGCCTGAAGCCTGGTAAGACTCAGCTGGAAGAAGTGCTGGCATGATGAGCTCCTGTGCTCCTGCCTTGTCCATCTCCTCACGGATAATTGCTTCAACCTTCTTGTAAGAACGAAGACCGATCGGCATAAATGCATAAATACCGGAAGCGCACTTACGGATCATGCCTGCTCTAAGCATAAGCTGGTGGGATGGAATCTCAGCATCAGATGGAATCTCACGCTGTGTAGAAAGGAAAAGATTGGAAACTCTCATGTGTATATCTCCTATAAATAATAATTATTAATAATAAGCATAAGCCGTATAAGTATAAAGGAGATACGAGTATTTTGCAATGAAAAGGAGTGGCCGGATAAGCAGTTACCTGATTTTTACCGCACTTAGCCCACGATACCGAGGATAAAATAGACATCAAGAAGAACAGTTATCAAAATGATAAGCGCACAGATAACGTATACGATTGTTTTGCCGGCACGTTTAGCACCACCGACAGCGCGAATATTGTCATCTTCTCTGCCGAACATCTACTTACTCCCTCTTGATAAAGTAACATTTTCCGTTGTGTTGAGTGAAACTGTTCACTATGGATTATAGAATGGTTGAATATTTCATGCTTTTCACGAGTGTGACAATCATTTAACAAAATTGGGATATGCTATAATGTATTTGGAGAATTTTGCGTTTTAACGTAAAATACCTCCTCGAGAAACACTCAGGAGATTAATTATTGAGATTTATTGATCTGACAACCAAATATCATATAACCCGCGATAAGATTCGTATGGGCGTGAGTATTCTTTCCATAATACTTGTCAGCGTCCTTGCGTCTATCGGAATTCACGCCGTTCTTGATGCACAGGCTGTAGCAGAGATTGATCGCCGTCAGCAGGAAGCTAATGCTCTTCTGGCTGACATTACGGAAGTAACTTCAGCGGAATCCTACCTAGAGAGCACCGCAGTGGAAACTTCAGAACTCAGTCCTTCTGTAGCTGCCATCGAGGAATCTGCTACTATGTCCACATCAGAGACAGGAGAAACTGCAGATACAAGTGCTACAACTGAATCGACTGAAGCGACAACAGCAGCAACTACAACCACAGTAGCTACTACAACAACTGCAGCGGGTCCTAAGGAAGTTGAATTCTATACCACTGTTTACGCGTCACAGAACATCAACCTCAGAAGCGGTCCAGGTGTAGAGTACAGCATCGTGCGTGAGCTTAAAGCCGGTGATGGAATCGATGTAATCGCCCAGACTGATACGGGATGGTACAAGACATACAGCGGCAATTACGTTCTGGCAAGATATACACAGACTTCCAGACCTACTTCTGCTACTACAACAACAGCTGCAAAGCCAACAGCATCTCCAACCACTAATAGTGGCGGCGGAAGCGGCGGTGGAAGCGGCAACATGACCTACTATGGTTCATGCACCATCACATTCTATGGTCCACAGAAGAGAAAAGATGGCACTTACAGTAAGACCACAGCTACTGGAACAACATGTTCACAGGGTAGAACATGCGCTGCTGACTGGGGCGTATTCCCTGCTGGTACAGTAATTTACGTTGCAAATGATCCTCTCGGAGGAGATGGATATTATACCGTCGAAGACAAGGGCGGTGCCGTAAAAGGCAGTCATATTGACATTTATGCAGACGACCCTTACGCATTTTCTACAACAACAAGGGAAGTGTATATTGTCAAATAATTATTAGGTGCATGCACCAGAAAGTATGAAAAAATGAAAGACAATTTAAAAGGAAAATCAGCTGATAAAAAGTCAGCAAAACCAATGAGTTCCCTGGCAAAAACGTCTACAAAATCCAAGTCCAAGACCGATTCCAAAAAGAAGGCCAAGACTTCTGGCAAGACATCTTCCAAGACAAAGTCACACGCTCCTAAGGCAAGTGACGACGTTATTGCCAAGGCTATCGCGAAACAGAAAAAGAAAATGGGCAACAAGTCCGAAAGCAACAAGCCAAAACTTCGCATCATCCCTCTCGGTGGCATGTCCGAAATTGGTAAAAACATGACCGCTTTCGAGTACGGTAACGACATTATCGTCGTTGACGTTGGTATGGCTTTTGCCGAGGAAAACACACCTGGCGTAGACTGCATTATTCAGGATTATAGCTACATCCGTAATAATGCAAATAAGCTTCGTGCTGTTGTTCTCACACACGGACACGAGGACCATATCGGTGGTCTTCCATATTTTCTTAAGGAGTTCCAGTGCCCTGTTTATGGTGGCAAATTGACTGTCGAGCTTGTTCGTCACAAACTGGCTGACAAGGGCGTTAAGCTTAACGGAATTAACCTTCAGGCAGTAGAGCGTGGTGAGAAAGTTAAGATTGGAAACAACTTCCAGGTAGAGTTCATCCACGTTAATCACAGCATCGCTGACAGCTATGCTGTTGCTATTAAGACACCAGTAGGAATGATAGTTCACTCTGGTGACTTTAAGGTTGATTACACACCAATTAACGGCGGTGTTATTGACCTTCAGAGATTTGCAGAGCTCGGTCGCGACGGAGTTCTTCTGTTCATGTGCGAGAGTACTAACATCGAGAAGGATGGTTTCTCCCCTTCTGAAATGATGGTCCGTGACTCCTTTATGCGTATCTTCCAGAACACAAAGGGTCGTATTATCGTAGCCACATTCTCTTCTCACGTTCATAGAATGCAGCAGATTTTCGAGGCAGCTGAGAAGTACAACCGCCACGTAGCACTTTCCGGCCGAAGCATGATCACTGTATTTAACGTAGCTAATTCTCTTGGTTACCTTGATATGAGACCTGATACTCTTATCGATATCAGCAATATCGACCAATATGACGATGACGAGATTGTTATCCTCACAACTGGCAGCCAGGCCGAGCCAATGAGTGCCCTTTCACGTATGGCATTCGCTTCACATAAGGCTGTAGAGATTCGCGAGGGTGATACTGTCATCATCTCCGCTCATCCAATTCCTGGTAACGAGAAGCCAATCTATCGTGTAATCAATGAGCTCTTTAAGCGTGGTGCTTCTGTCGTATATGAGTCTCTCGCAGAGGTTCACGTATCCGGACACGCATATCGCAATGAGATAAAGATGCTTCATTCCCTTTTGAAGCCAAAGTATTTTGTTCCTGTTCACGGTGAATACCGTATGCTCTTCAAGCACGTTAAACTCGCCCAGGAACTTGGCACACCAGAAGCTAATACATTCATTATGAATAACGGCGACGTCCTCGAAGTTGGTAAAAATTCCTGCATGATCGTTGACCACATCCCTGCTAATCCAGTTCTTATTGATGGTTCAGCAAGCATCGAGCCTGACGATCACGTAATGGCAGATCGTAAACTCCTCGGAGCTGACGGATGCGTGGCTATCGCACTCACAGTTGACGATTCCACAGGCGAGCTGGCCTGTGTTCCAGTTGTTAATTCCATCGGTTTCGTATTCGACGATGAGAAAGCAATGATTCACAAGGACTGCGGAGCTCGCGTTATGGCACTGCTCTCATCCGGCAAGCGCAAGCACGACAATATTGAGGCCGAGGTCGCTACTCGCCAGTTCAAGATGGCCGTTCGCGACTACATGTTCGAGAAAACAAAGAGACGTCCATTGATTATCACTAATGTGTGTCACATTAATGAGCGTTGGTAAGTTGTTTGTTGAGATTTGCTTATAGAGTCCAGCCTTCGGGCTGGATTTTTTATTGCTCAATGAATATTGATTTGACGTTGCCAATTGCGTTGCCATTCACAGGCTCAAATGTCAACTAATTTGCAGGTTATGTCAATTCAGCAACTATTGACATAACAGTTGACATATCAAGTTGAAAATGGCAACTTTTCGACTATATATGTCAACTAGTATTAAAAGGCTATTAATTATACTCCTGCCCGTCTAGATAAATCAATGAATTGTCGGAAATTGTCGGTTTTTGTCGGAAATTGTCGGAAATTGTCGCCCACAAGAAGGTTACCAACATGCTATGCTCGATTTATAACAATTAGCAATTACGAAAGGTGACCATAATGTACTCAAAAGAATATCTAATAGCAAAAGTTACTTACCTCGAAGGACAGCTAAACAAACTTCCAATTGTAACTTTAGGTAAAAATAATGGATATGATGTCGCTAATGTTTACATCACTGGAAAAAACAGAAAACGACATCGCTTAAATACAAAGAGAGGACAAACTTATCTTGATATTTATAGAACAAGGGAAACACTTGAAAAAGAATTAAAATTATTACTATCCAATCATAGTTTTTTAAAGTGTGCAAAAAGAGTAAGTATTAAACCAGTGAAATTAATACCTTATTCTATGAAGAAACATTTGGTGCCGGATTCAAATCCACAACCAAAAACTGGCGACTACTGGTACAGTGGAACTCAGATGCGATCTCGTCTAGAATTAATAACTGCAGGTGTAATTGATTCGCTAGGACTTGAATTTATGTATGAGCCAGGAATCAAGATTAATAACAACTTATACTATCCTGATTTTGTTGTATTTTTACCAGAGTTAGGATGTGGTTTTATTATTGAGTGCTTAGGCGCGACTGAAGATCTTAATTATTTACATCGCAATTATGGAAAATTAATTGATTATATAAATATCGATTTTCAACCAAACATGAATTATCTATTATTCTGTGGAAGAACTGATTTTGTTCCGGATCCATTTAATATGAAAGTTGACATCGTTAACTTAATAAACAATCTTGCCAGAAAGCTTGTTGCATAGGAAGTTGCCACAAATGTTGTCATTTTCAAACTGAAATGGCAACTTTTTTGCGATGCTTGGCAACTACACGAATATTTCCAAATGAGTTGACATAATCTTCAGATTATGGCAACTTCTCAGCAAAATTTGGCAACACACCAATCAATGCAGCATGAACAACTCAGCCCACAACAAAAAAGCCCCAAACCGTTCAGGCCTGGGGCTCAAATACTATTAATTTCTCTCTACCAGAATTACATCCTTCAAACTCTTAATTCTGCCAACCGCTCTAGAGTACTGTTCAACACTCTGAACTGTCACTTCGATACTAATGGTTGCAATAAAATCAGCACTTACGCGGGTATTCACCTTCTCTATAGACAATCGCTCTTCCTTAAGGCATGTAAGAATATCGATAAGCAGATAATCGCGGTCATTGGCTGTGATTTCCAGCTGAACTTCATAGTTACCACTAACCTTCTGAGACTCATCCCACTTAGTTGGTACCAGACGAGCAAATCTCTCCTGATCCTTAGATGAACGATCCGCATACTTACGAATATTGACGATGTTGGTGCAGTTAGCGCGGTGAACACCGATTCCACCTGTCTGTGTTACATAGCCGATAATCTCATCACCTGGAGCCGGATGACAACACTTAGCAAGATGCACCGCCACATTGTCGATACCTTCGATAATGACACCGCTTTCCGCCTTCTTTGCCTTACGTGAAGTCTGCACAGAAGTTGTTGGCGGAGTAAAAATCGATTTCGCCGGCGGAGTTGATGCCTTAGGGGCAGCTGTCTTAGGCGCAGGAGCGGCCTTAGGAGTTCTAAGCTGGTCTCCCTTACCTATCTCATCTGGCAAATCCTCAGGGCTATAGTAAACAACCTGTCCGTCGGATGTAGTTCTGTATCCTAATGCGAGACGGTCAGCCTCGGAAAGTGACTTAATATACTCATCACGAAGCTTACCGAACACCTTACCTGCAGTCAGTCCGCCATAACCAATAGATGCGTACATATCATCGATAGTATTAAAACTATAGCGAGACAGTATATTCTTAATATTATCTGGAATCATGAGCTGATTAAGAGTAAATCCATTCTTCTCGATCTCACGCTCCAGACGCTCTTTACCGTCAGCAATATTCTCCGCACGGGCTTCCTTCTTGAACCAAGCATTAATCTTGGATCGAGCGGACGCAGTCTTAACCATTTTCGCCCAGTCACGTGATGGACCCTTAATCTTCTCGGAAGACAGAATCTCTACAACATCACCCGTCTTAAGCTCGTAGGACAAAGGCACGATTCGGCCATTAACCTTAGCTCCATGCATGTGGTTACCAACGCCACTATGAATACCATAAGCAAAGTCGATAGGACAGGAACCAACTGGAAGTCTCATAACCTTACCCTTAGGCGTAAATACGAATACCTCACCGAGGGCAACATTTGTCTTAAGCAAATCGAGGAAGTCTGTTGGATCCTCAGAGTCCTTCTGGGCATCCAGGAACTGCCTTACCCATGTGATTCTCTGGTCATAAGCATCAACCTTAAATGACTTGGAGTTACCTGCCTCTTTATAATGCCAGTGCGCAGCGATACCGTACTCAGCATCTCTGTGCATGCTATATGTTCTAATCTGAACCTCGAATGTAGTCTCATCAAAAGACTTACCACCAGGGCGCTTTACAGTCGTATGAATAGACTGATAACCATTCTCCTTAGGGTTACCAATATAGTCCTTAAATCGACCCGGAAGCGGTATGTACATATCATGAACGATACCAAGTGCCGCATAACAATCAGTAAGCGAATCTACAATAATACGGCAAGCGAACATATCATAAATCTGATTAAGCTCCTTACCCTTATCGTGCATCTTCTTATAGATACTGTAGAAGTGCTTAGGGCGACCATCACAGTCGTAATGCTTGATGCCATAGGCCTCCAGTTTCTCGGAAATCTCACCAACAACCTGAGCCATGAACGCCTCGCGCTCAGAACGCTTGGAAGAAACCATTCCAACCAGCTCGTAGTAAGCATCGTTATCAAGATATCTAAGACAGAGGTCCTCTAACTCCCACTTAATTCTGAAGACACCAAAACGCTCTGCGAAAGGAACATAAATATCAAGTGTCTCACGTGCCTTCTCAACCTGCTTGGCAGGAGTCTGGTACTGCATGGTACGCATGTTATGAAGTCTGTCTGCGAGCTTAATAAGAATAACTCGAATGTCCTTTGTCATGGCTACGAGCATCTTACGAACGTTCTCTGCCTGAACCTCTTCCTTGGTTACATATGCGATTTTGTTAAGCTTTGTTACTCCATCAACAAGGAGCGCGATAGCTGGTCCGAAAAGCTTCTCAAGCATCTCCGTGTTAGCCTGAGTATCCTCAACAGTATCATGAAGCAAAGCAGCCGCCAGTGACTCCGCATCGACCTCCAACTCCGCCAAAATCATAGCGGTAGCGATAGGATGAATGATATACATCTCACCTGTCTTACGCTTCTGCTCAATATGCGCCTTGTAGGCGAAAATAAACGCGCGGGTAATCAGGTCCTCTTCCTCTTTCATTTTGTCTGGGGAGAGATGTGCCCTGCTTACATAATTATGAAATGCATTAAGTACTTCATTAAACTGCTCCTGTATGTCCTCAGGGATATCAGGAATATTATCCATATCAAGCAAATACTCATCCATAAGCATTCAACCTCATATATGTCTTAGAATTAGACAACTGCACCTTGCCCGTATTATTCAGGAAACTAAAGCAGACTCTGAGCGCCCCGATATTACCGAGTTTCATAAGACCTGCCTCCGAGAATACCTCCAGGCATCGCTTTGTCTGGAATGGAGTAATCTCCACTCCTGTCTTAATAGTTATCATTTTTGAAAGAAGGTCTACATCAACTGTAGAAATACCCTCCTTGCAATTACCATCCAGCGTCTTAAAGCAAGCTGTATAGTGGTTCTGACCAGGAATAAAAGCAGTCTTAAGATCAGACTTGGCAAGCTTGGAAATCTGCTCTAGCTCCAGTCCGCTTCCATAAAGTTTCTCAGCTGTGTCAGCCTTATTCCACATAAATGAATTCTCATAAACAGGAATAATATCCTCGATATAAAGGCTAAGTGTAGTATTACCACGATATGTATATTCGTTCATGGTATAAGCGATATTTACTCTGTCACCAACCTTAAGAACTCCACTATACTGGCCCATACCAAAACCAACTGCAGAAATAGTTCCTGGCTGTGGATTCTCTCTTCCATCCGCCAGCTCAATTCTGATATGTGCACCATTACTCATGGATGCCATCTCAGTGATAATAAGATTCTTTGTAGAGAAGATTGGCTTCTTATTGCCAATACCAAATGGCTTGAGAACATTAACTCGCTCATAAGTCTCGAATGTCACCTGCTCGAATGGAATGCATGCATTAATCTCAAGGAGATTCTCATCATCCTCAGATTCCTTCTCCTCCTCATCGGCCTCATCCTTTATATGCTGTCTGGCATTCTCTTCCAGTGCCACCATAAAATCACGAAGGCCCTTCTTACTTACAACAAGACCCGCTGCCTTCTTATGGCCTCCAAAATTCACACAGGATTCCTGAATCTCTGTGAGTGCACCATACAAGTCATACTCGCCAAAAGCTCTTCCTGAACCCTTAACATTATTAGGTTCGATTGAATCATCAGTAAAAACGATTGCTGAACGACGGAAATACTGTGCAAGCTTACCTGCCACGATTCCGAGTACACCCTGATGCCAGTTAGAACCATATACAACAATTGGTCCACATGTATTAGTAAGGAGCCACTCTTCAGGTCTTCTTACATCCTCAACCTGTCTTACAGCCTCAGCAAATACATCTGCCTCGATCTTCTTACGCTCATCATTCTGTTTGCCAAGATCATCAGCAGCTTCCTTAACCATTCTCTCATCGTCAGAAAGGAACAGCTTCAACGCATCAGAAGAATCATAAAGTCTTCCTGCGGCATTAATTCTAGGAACAAAATTAAAAGAAATAAAAGTCTCATCAAGACGCTTGCCATTCTCCAGGAGCATGGAATTCATGATGCGAACACCTAGATTAGCAGGGTCACTCATACTCTTAAATGCCTTCTTGATAATGGTTCTATTCTCATCAACAACGGATACGAGATCTGCGATAGTAGCAATACCTGCAAGCTCGATAGACTGACGCCAGATATTAGAAGTGAGCTTGAATCTGCCATCTCGACCAAGTGCCTCGACAATCTTAAGTGCTACACCAGCACCACAAAGATCCTTAAATGGATAAGTGTTATCTTCACGCTTGGCACAGATTACAACATCCGCATCAGGAAGTGTCTCCTTAACGTTATGGTGGTCAGAAACAATAATCTTAATACCGCTTTCTTTAATCTTAGTGATGGTATCAAAGTTAGTAATACCACAGTCAACAGTAATAAGAAGAGCTGGCTTGGCTTCAAGGACCTTGCTTAAAATATTCTCAGTAAGACCATAACCATGCTCAGCTCTGTGTGGAACGATATAATCCACATCACATCCATGACTTCTGAAATAACGCACCAAAATAGTAGTGGCCGTTACACCATCACAATCATAATCACCATAAACAAGGATTTTCTGATTGGCTTCGATAGTATTAACAATAATATCTACAGCCTTGTCCATGTCCACAAACAGGAATGGATCGTGCCAAATTCCACCATCATCCTGAAGAAAGCTCTTACGATCCTCGGGAGTATTGATATTACGGCTTTTTAATAATACGTCAACTAATGCGTCAGTATCCTTATGATCAAAGGATTCTGACGTATGCCACCTCTTAGAAGTTAATAACATATGCATTCTCTCAATTATTTATTTGAGAATATTTTATCAAAATTCTATAGTGGCTTAAAGTACCCAAATATCAACAACCCGTAAATTTTATCAGGAATTTTGCCTTATAAATTGATAGTATCCAGAACCTTGGATATGCTTTCGTGGAAACAAAGTGTTGCCATACTGTCAGCGGCAGTCACCTGCTTGTTAATTACCACGAGATACTTGCCCTTGTAGCCATATGCCAGAGACGCTGCCGGGTTAACCACAAGAGAGGTACCACCGATAATCAAGCAGTCCGCATTTCGTATAAGTTTCACAGAGTTGGTCCATGCGTCGTCAGGCAGGGACTCGCCGTAAAGTGTTACCTCTGGTCTTACCATGCCACCACATATTTTGCACTTTGGAATCTGCTCGCCGCAGGTAAAAATATAGTCCGCAGGATACTTCTTATGGCATCTTTTGCAGTAATTTCGAAGAGTTGACCCGTGGATTTCCTGCACGTTATGACTTCCTGCCTTCTGGTGAAGACCGTCGATATTCTGAGTGATAATTCCATCGAGCTTGCCACTACGTTCCATCTCGGCAAGTTTAATATGAGCCTTATTAGGTTCGATTCCATCCACATTAAGTTTCTGTCTGTAGAACTCATAGAAAACCTTTGGCTCATCCTCGAGGCAATTGATGCTAAGAAGATACTCAGGGGAGTATCCGTCGAACTGAACGTCGTGCTGATTATAAAGTCCGTCCGTGGATCTAAAGTCAGGGATTCCACTCTCAGTCGATACGCCCGCACCGCCAAAGAAAACGATGTGCTGGGAATCTTTGATTATCTCATTAAGTCTGTCGTAATCGCTCATAAATTACCCCCTGTTCATTCTGGAAAACAAGTCCTGAAGAGTTACGGTATCCTGGTATCCCAGTTCATTAAGAACCTCGTCCACATTACCATCTTCTACATCGCCTGCCACGGAAATAACATCCTCACCATTAAAAATCATCACACCACTATCAGGCGTATATAAAATTCCACAGCCGTCATTCCAATAGTCAAAAACATCTGCATAACAATCCCTGTCGAGGCAATAATAGTAATCAAACATGTCTTCAGTAATCCCAACACTTGGGAAATGAAGATAGATAATCGTACAGCTATTAACAATGGAAACATGGTGCATATCCGCTGTATTCACCCTAATATCACTGGTCAGATCCTCATAAGTCAGCTCGTCCCCGTTGGCGTCATAAACCAGGTCCATATATCTGTCCGCTGATACATCAGCATTGAGAATCATATCATAAAGTGTAGCCTCAGCTATATCGGCATCCATCACGACTAGTATTTCCTGCGTTCTCTCAGGAAAGTCGTTATAGAACTCTCCGAGGTCATCTACCCCGGCCCACTTCTTCGAGCAGGAAGTCATGCACAACATGCTAACAACAAGTAAAACGGCCAATACCTTTCGCATAAAATTCTCCTTAAACAAAAACGTCCTGAAACCGAAGTTCCAGGACGTGAAATAACCAAGTTACAAATTAACCGTTAAACTTCTTCTGCTGTGAAGCGATAAGCTCAGCATCCTCGAAGTAGTTAATTCTCATTGCGGCACGAACCTCGTTAAGAGTCTTAGTAGCCTCTACGTGAGCAGCCTCTGTACCCTTCTTAAGGATCTCATAAACACCAGGGATATCCTTCTCGTACTCAGCACGACGAGCTCTGATTGGTGCGAGCTCATCCTCGAGAACATTAATAAGAAGCTTCTTAACCTTAACGTCACCGAGACCACCTCTCTGGTAGTGTTCCTTCATCTCCTGGAGGTTCTTATAATCAGGGCAATACTTCTCGAAATGCTCATCCTTACAGAAAGCGTCGAGGTAAGTAAATACTGTGTTACCCTCAAGCTTACCAGGGTCTGTAATCTTAAGGTGAGTTGGGTCTGTGTACATGCTCATAACCTTCTTCTTAACCTCTTCAGGTGTATCCGAAAGGTAAATGCAGTTTCCAAGAGACTTACTCATCTTAGCCTTACCATCAGTACCTGGGAGACGACAGCAAACTGCGTTGTCTGGAATAAGTGCCTCTGGCTCAACAAGAACCTCACCGTAAGTGGAGTTAAACTTGTTAACGATCTCACGAGTCTGCTCGATCATTGGGAGCTGGTCAACACCAACAGGAACTACTGTAGCCTTAAAAGCTGTAATATCAGCAGCCTGTGAGATTGGATATGTGAAGAATCCAACTGGGATAGATGTCTCGAAGTTTCTAAGCTGAATCTCTGCCTTAACAGTAGGATTACGCTGAAGTCTGCTTACTGTTACGAGGTTCATATAATAGAAAGAGAGCTCAGTAAGCTCATTAATCTCAGACTGAATAAAGATATTTGTCTTCTCTGGATCGAGACCAGCTGAAAGATAATCAAGAGCTACCTCGATGATGTTATCTCTGATCTTGCCTGGATTATCAAAGTTATCTGTAAGTGCCTGAGCATCTGCAATCATGATAAAAATCTTGTCGAACTCACCGGAATTCTGAAGTTCTACACGGCGTCTCAATGAGCCTACATAATGACCAAGGTGAAGTCTTCCTGTTGGTCTGTCTCCGGTAAGAATAATTTTGGACATTTTGGGTCCCTCCAAATATTTATTATTTACAAAGATAGAGTTTACCACTTTAACGGAATAAATGCTATTGTGCTGTATTATTCCTCTATGTTTCTGCTCTCCATCTGTTCAATTAACTGATAGTAATCTATCTCGCCATCGCGCTTTCTTGGAAGATATATTCTAAATTCCACCTTGGTAGGCTGCATCTCTTTGAAGAAAATTTTCTGACAATAATCGATAATTTCCACCTTCAGGTCTTCGAGTTTGTCATTGTCAGTTATGTAATCTTCAATAGGCACTACTATAGCTGTGAGACTTCTGGAACCTACATCTCCCACAGGTACTACGCAGCACTCGTCTACTCCAAAGATATTTTTAATCTCGTTCTCAATAATCTCTGGATAAACATGAACGTAACCCATATCAACGACCTTCTTACTGTGGCCCTCGAAGGTAAAAACGCCATTCTCATCTTCTCTTCCATAGTCGCCTGTAAAAAGCCATTTTTTACCATCGGCAAGAGTCATCATAAGCTCGGCGGTAATCTCAGGATTCTTGAAATATCCATTCATGTTACCTGAATAATTGATGCAGATCTCACCCTTCTCACCAACTGGCATTTCGGTTCCTGTAGAACGATTCATAATCTTCATATTAACGCCTGGAAGTGGGATTCCTAGGATTCTGTCATTATTAAATTCTGGTGGGTTATAGCAAATCGCTGACAAAGATTCTGTAAGACCATAAAGACGATAAACCTGAGCGCTACTCTTATGACTTGCCAGGAAATTTCTGAACTCCTCAGTAACAAGACCTGACATAGACTCACCTGCGGATATATATATCTTCAAGAAAGAAAGATTAGCATTTTTGTATCGTCTAGAATCCATAAGCGTAGTGCAAACCATCGGATACCCAACAAGCACATCCGGCTTAAACAAGAGAATCTCCCTCTCAGGAATTGTATATCCAGCATCAGCATATAGAACCATGGTATCACCCATAGCTATTGACGCATGCATTGTGAGAGTAAGACCAAAAGAGAATGACTGCTTAACGCAAGACATGATTCTGACAGGCTTATCTCCACGTATCAAATTGGTGAGATAAGATGTCGCCAATGCCTTATAATTAAGCGCCATAGATGAACCTTCAACAGGGATTGGGCTACCAGTTGCAGAACCAGAATTGAAGATAATAGCTGTTGCTCTGTAATCGTCGAAGACGTCCATCTCCTCCACTTTATCAACGAGAAAACTTGGTCTGTCCAACACTGTTATATGCTCAGGATTAAGCTTTTTATAGTCTTTATTACGATCACGCATTCTGTATCTATGAAATCTTGGCGCAACGTAATACTGAAAATTAGCATACTCACCATACTTAACGGTCAGAACATAGATATCGTCCTCGACTCCATCAAAGAACTCCATAAAGTCTGCAATTTTCCATGTGGCTACAAAGAAATATTTACTTTCTGACACCTCTACGATTTCCTTAAGTCTGCTACCTGTAAGAGCGTTATTTACTACGGAAACAATCGCGCCAATCTTAGATGCTGCATAAATCGGAGTAATAGAAGTAGGCATGCCACTGTGACTCAGGGTAATAATGTCACCCTTCTTGATTCCAATATTTATCATGGAGGCTGCTACTCTGTCTACACTGGCAAGCAACTGCTTATAGGTAATCCTTGTTTTACCGTATTCAACAGCTACCCTGTCACCGTATTTTGAAGCAGAACTTTTAAGCACGCCATATAAAGTCTGATTAGGATCAAAATCAGAGTTATATTTGGTCGGATCGTAATACTTACTCCACTTCGTCTCTGGTATCTGCATGAATAACTACACTCCTGAATACGGGCCCTTATACGTAATATTATAACTTTTTGATGAAATATAACAAAGAAAGGCAGACTAATGCGGATTTTTTCCGTTTTTTAGTCAAGTGGAATTATTCCGTTTTAGTCGTATAACTATATAGTCGCTTTAAATAAATAATAAAGGGGAACCAAAAATGGGCAACAACAAGAAAACAAAAGTGGTAGCAAGTCATAAGACAAAGAGACCATTTTTTGCACACTACGCGAAAATTTTCAGAAATGAGTTCAGAGGTTATAACGGCAAGTCATTCATGAATGATATGGCTGCAGGTATTACAGTTGGTGCAGTAGCACTTCCACTTGCACTCGCTTTCGGTGCCGCTTCCGTAGACGCAGCACACGCAGCAATTGGTATCGCAGGTGGTCTTATCACTGCTATCCTCGCAGGTATCATCAGTGGTCTTCTCGGAGGTGGTTCGTTCCAGATTTCCGGTCCTACAGGTGCCATGGCAGTTGTGCTCGGAACTATCGTATCTGGTAAGTATGGAATCCAGGGAATGTTCATGGCAACATTCATTTCCGGTCTCATCCTTCTCCTCGCAGGACTTCTCCGTTTTGGTAAACTTGTTCAGTTCATTCCAAAGCCAGTTGTAACAGGATTTACTTCCGGTATCGCACTTGTTATCGCCATCGGTCAGCTTAAGAACGCATTTGGCGTAGAGGCAAACGGCGAATCCACAATCGATAAACTTCTCGATTTCTTCAGCAACATCGCTAAAACTCACTTGCCTACACTCATCTGCACAGTAGTAGTAATTCTTATCATGGCTTTCTACCCTAAGAAACTTGCTAAGTATGTTCCTGGTTCACTTGTTGCCCTCATTATCATCACAGCAGCAGTTGCTATCCTTAAGCTCGATGTTGCTAAGATTGGTTCCATCCCTAGATCAATAATTAATTCTGAGACACTCAACATCAAGGCAGTTGACGTTCCAATGCTCAAGTCTATTGCTAGCTACTCAATTACAATTGCCCTTCTCGGTATGATTGAGTCTCTCCTCTGCGGTACTTGTGCAGCAGCTATGAAGAAGGAAAAGTTCGACTCTAACGTAGAGCTTATCGCTCAGGGTATCGCTAACATGGCAGTTCCTTTCGCAGGTGGTGTTCCTTCCACAGCAGCTATCGCTCGTACATCCGTTGCTATTAAGAGTGGATGTCAGACAAGACTTACTTCCGTATTCCAGTCTGTATTCCTTATTCTTTGCATGTTTATCCTCGCTCCAGTAATCGGTATGGTTCCATATGCTGGTCTCGCTGGCGTGCTTCTCATGACAGCATGGAGAATGAACGATTTCGCTACAATCAAGTCTTATTTCAAGCACAAGCTCACAGACGCCATCGTTCTCTTCTTCGTAACAATGATTGCTACTGTAGCTCTCGACCTCACATACGCTATCCTCATCGGTGTTGGTCTCTCAATGATCCTCACAATCAACACACTCGCTAAGATTCGTGTTAATGTCGAGGAAGAGACACTCATTAAGGATCACGATGCTGCAGTTGTTTACTCCGTTGGTGCTTACTTCTTCGCTAACGGTAAGGAGCTTAAGAAAGCTATCGAAAAGGCAGAGCACAAGTACGAGGTATACATCCTCTCCTTCCGAGGCGTTGTATTCGCAGACGTTTCTGCTGAGACAGAGTTTATCGAGGCTATCAATTACATTAAGGAGCTTGGTGCTGACTTCTGCTTCGTAGGATTGAACAAGTTTGTTAACGATACACTCGAACAGATTGGTTTCCAGGAGCAGGTTGGTCGCGAGCACTTCTTCGCTAACCTCGAGGAGTATGTAGCTTCCAAGAACAAGTAATTGTTTCTATATATAGTTTATTGAGTTGTTAAATAAAGCTCCGCCGGATGTTAGTGTCCAGCGGAGCTTATTAATTTGTCGCGTCATTTATAGAACATTCGTTCTCAATGTAGTATAATAACATCGGAGTGCAGTTCACTCTAATGGGCGGTTGCCTACCTTCAAACTTATTCTGGAATAAGGGAGAAAGGAGGCTACTAATGACAGATTTTGAAATAATAACTTTGGTTATTGCAGTGATTGGTTTACCAATAGCTGCTATAAGATTTTTCATAGTATTTATTACCTTTCTTGATAAAAGATATTCAAGAAAAAGGCAATGAAAAACCTCACCCATATGGATTGCGAGTCTAGGGTGAGGTAATTATTTCACAAGGCAACCGTCCAAGTGGACTGCATTCTTCTACAAAATGATATCACAGTTATACATTTATTTCTAGAGAATACGCTTATCCTCGCTCATCCAGTACAGTCTGACAACGATTCTCCATAATCTCTATCACCTGATCTAGATTCTTCTGTCCTGCAAAATACGCCTGTATTTCTTCGTTCAAAATCTTATCGATATCACTGTCAGAAGTATAAATGCTCTTACTATTTTCAAGAACATGCATATTCTCCATCACATAATCCTGTGACAAACGTGAAGGAACATACGTTGGATCCATCTCGTCGTAGTAATTATTACAGAATTCTTCCCATTCGTCCCACTGATCATGAAGCTCCTGCTCGCGAATTGACTTCTTAATAGATGCCACTTCACTCTGGATCTCATCACTTAGTAACAACTCAATGAAAGACCATGCCGCATCAGGATTAGAACAGCCAGCAGTGATTCCAACTGACCCGCCACATTTCAGCTGTGGAGGAGCTCCATTAGGTGTAGGATATGCCAGATAATGATATCCGACATATAATCCCATATCCTGATTTATCCACGCACGAGCGCCGTTGATGAACATCTGATCATAGTATTCATCATAGCCTGGCACCTTGTCGGGAAGAGTATTACAGTATTCGACTATACTACGGAATTCATCATTATTAAGACTAATTTTTCCGTTGGAAATAAATTCATTACGACTTACGTTAAACAACTTCAAGAAACATGAAAGTCTGGAATCCTGAAGAAGCAACGGATTCATACCATTACAATAATTGTCTATATATCTAATGTAGTCATCAAAAGCAATTCCGTAATCACCATTACGATAATCGGCAGTCTCAGCCTCACCTATAATGGCCATAACCCCTACAGAATAAGGCAGCTGATATAGTCCATCGCCAGCATTATTAAATATCGCAGAGAAATAATCATTACGGTTAAGGTTTTTATCTATATATGAATCAAGGTCAACCATAACTTCTGAATTATTAAGCTGAGCAAACCCATAACCACCAAGAATAATATCCGGTCCATTCCCCGCCATGATATCAATAAGCATCTGATTACTATGCGATGAACTCGCATCGCGCATAGCATCTCTATATACATCACTATAAATATATGCGGTTGTATTGTTTTCCGTATCTATCTCCGCGTGGTCATACAACACATAACGATTATCCACGCAGATATAATATGAATCATTGGAACAGTTGAATTCATAAATAGCATCATTAACTTCTGGTGACACTACACTATCAAGTACAGCCAGACTAATCGCCTCTTTTCCGGAAAAAGGATCAATATCACCTGGTTCGAAAACAAGATATTTATATCCATGTTCCTGGCTAAGAACATTACACAAATATTTGCCATCAATTACAGCAAGCATCGTAAGGCCACCATTTATGTCATTACGATTCACATTACAGTGATTAAAATCAACAGCCGTAATCTCTTCACCTGTAAATGTATCCACCTGACTAATAGAGAAAGAATCAACGCTAACTCTGTAATTCTGACTCCACAAAGTGTCACCCCACATCGATCCAAACTCAACTGATGTTAGTTCCCCAGCTTCGACATTGTAAATATATCTTTTGGTATTATCTCGAGCATCGCTTCCCTCGATATAAATCAGATTATCACTAGTGAAAAACAATGAGTTAATATTAGATATAAATTCCGATGTCAAAGCATCAATATGAATAGTATCAATCGCCTTCAAGTTCATATCAAAAGTATATAAATTAAATCGAGCCCCATTAGCTGTAAAAGGCCTGGACAAAATATAATACATATCATTAAAAACACTAACATCCGTAATGATACCAACGTCAGGATTCAGAACGTCAATTGTAAGATCCTCTGAGGTATAAATAATATCCCCTGTATAAATATCAACCTTATAAATTCTATAAAACTGAGTATAAGATGAGTAATCAGGTGGATACTGCGATACGCTAATAATATACTGAAGCACATCAGAACCAGTAGCTGCATCTTTGACCCAGGCAACATCAGTAACACCTGAAATAATTATGTCACCGCCATCACTACCATTACTCTGAGGAAGGTCAAGGTTCTTAAAATCAACAGACGCCAGAACTTCACCGAAATTTTCCTCCTTAAGGGAGTACATACACACACGATTTACATCATCGTTCTCGTCGTCCATTCCCCATGCATCATCTTGCATACCTATACTGAACATCTCAGGGATAATCAAAACATCGTTATCACAATAAATAGGTTTAATACCTGTAGGCCAACAACCAGCGTCACCATCACACTGGGCAAAAAACGATTTTACCGAATAATACTTCTCGACGGATTCAGCGCTAACTAACGCTCCCGGAGCCAAAGTTGCAGTGGCTTCTGGCTCCGTCCTGGAGCATCCGCTAATCCCAAATAATCCCATGGTGAAGGCAAACACCAATGTGCCTGATATTACTTTTCTAAATTTTGTTCCAAACATTCCCGCGACCCCTCTCACATATGCTTTATATAAAATTATAGAAAACAGATGTGTAAGAGTTGTGTAGGAGTTGTGTAAGACAGATTACAATTAACACAAATATCAATTATCTAGTCTCATCCAGGTATGTATTAACGCGATTCTCTATTATGGCTGCTACATCTTCGATGGACTTCTGTCCATCGAAGTAGGCTGGAAGTTCTTCTCGAAGAATCTGATTTACTCTTTGATCTTCAATAGCAAGTGTGTTCATTGATTTAACATCTCCAATGAACTGATTTTTAAAAAGTGACAAATCCACCTTGGTATAATCCCAGTTAAAATCCAATACATTAGTGTTAGTCCCATCAACAATTAACTGTATTGTCCTATCACAAACATAATTAAGAGCCGCAATATTTACAGGAATAAAATTATCCATAAAAGTACACTGAATATCATAATCAAACATCTGTCTAGCTATGCTCCATGCAGCGTCTTTGTCATTGCAACACTTTGTAATTGCAATCGTATTAGAATAGTTTGTAAACGTAAATTGAGTAGCACCATTATAGCTAGGATATCCAATTACGTTATGAGTTTTACCATAGGATGTTTCAATATAATGATAGAACTCACATCTATGAGTCTCAGAAATTGAAATAAACTTGTCGCTATCTTCATCCTTATAAAAATTCACATCACGATTAGCAACAAACTCTGCTAACATTTTGAACGCTTCTGCATTCTCTCCCGTAGTAATATTAAACTTACCATCACTTATAAAATCTCCAGCTTGAAAATCCCATAGCTTCATAAAATAATCCATATCATCTACAGCAAAACCATAAAATACTTCAAAAGAGTAAATAGCATCATCGCCATTGTGATATTTATTTATAAAATCAATATATTCAGAATATGTCATACACTCCAAATCAATGTCTTTTTCTCCGAGATCTGCAGGTACTTCCAAACCATTCATCTGTGCACCAAATGGAATTTGATAGAGTAACCCATCGCTGTCACCACAAAAAACTATATCTATATATTCATCTTTTTTAAGACCATTCTCACCTTCTACATACGGAGTCAAATCTGTATAAACCAGATTGGATGTATAGGCACATACACCGCCAAATCCGACCACTATATCAGGAGCCTCTCCATTTACTACATCACTAACAAACATATTCTGAACGTTTAACCGAGCCTGATTAATACTCTTAGCAAGCTCTTCACCTTGCAAAGATCTATCCACATATTTCCACCAATCATATTTATCAGTTAATGAAATAAAATATTCAGAATCGGAACTATTATTATTCTTTTCTATTAATCTACCCAACTCTTCAGATATGGAACTATAGTAACCAACAGTAACTATTTGTTTACCAACATGAGGATTTTTATCAACTCTGTTAAGAATACAAAGAAAGTTCGTCTGAATTCCTTGGGAATTGCTTGTCATATCGCAGTCCAGCACAATATGATTCTCTGAACATACTACCAGGCTACTAAATTCATAATTAAGCGGTGACATAGCACAATTCTTATTCTCCATAACAATTTCTTTGTCATCGGATCCAATAGTAGTTTTATAAATCGAATCTATATCATTTCTAACAAGTGTTCCATCTGGCAAAATCAAATCCTTAAAGGTATCACAAGGAGTATTTGTCTCTGTCACCATACCTGTCTCAGGATTAAACTTATAACAAACCGAATCAGACTCTCTATCAACCGTGTAATAAATATCACCATCCCAGTTATTATTAGGTGTATTTGAAGGTGCAACCCAGAAAAAACCATGGTCACCACTATCTATAGAAGTTACGTAGGATTCTCCCGTTAGCTTATTCACCACTAGCAACTTACAATTCAGATCAAAATCCTGCGCTCTGTAAACAATATAATCCCCTGATAAACTAATCTCACACAACTCATATTCATCACCTATTAATCCTTGAATATCTATTTCTTGTTGATTTATCAGACATTCATTAGAATAATCAATCTCGTATACAAATGCGCGCTTATGCCATGTATTTTCATCTTGAACGTTCAAAGCAACATAATCTTTTCCACCATCAGAATAGCAGTCCACTAATTCTATGTATTCACCAAATGAATCATCAAGATATTTATATACATCTATTTTACTAATCAGCTCACCTTCATAATTACGTTGCTCTATGAATTGAGAAGTTATCCCACAATCTTGACGCCATGCAGATACAACACTCGTAAAATAGTCATCAGTATAAAGCATTACTCCTATGCCAACATACCCTGTTCCATATTCTTCAAAATTCATTTCAACCTTAATCATGTCATACCATGGAGAACCCTCCTCCACATAGGTGATTTCATTAAGAGGAATATCGTCTCTTGTACGACAACTCGTTGCCAAACACATAGACACAATAATGGAAATAATTATTAGCCAAGAACCTACTCTCTTCATCATGCACGTTCCTCCTGCAACTTATTAACTCGATCTTCAATAACTGGAATTATCTGGTCCAAAGACTTTTGTCCGGCAAAATATGCCTGTATTTCCTCATTCATTATTCTCAATATTCCTGAGTCAACATTGCGCTGAACTTCTGCCGTTTTCATAACATTCATGTAACTATCAACAACATCCAATGGAATTCCTTCTTCACCAACAATAGGCTGACAACTCATAAGTGAATTATTCATAAGAACCTCATTGGTAGCATATTCACGGAAAGCATCATTATTAACAGGATACATAGACGCACATATTGCTTTTTGAACATCCTTGCTGAGCATAAATCTTACATATTGCCATGCCCCATCCTCCACAGGACAGCATGCAGTAATTCCTACACCAACTCCTAATGCAGACAATGATGATGAAGACAAAGAAGGCATACCTGTAATCGTATACTTATCATAAAATCTTCCATATGAGCTAAGGAAACTATTGAAATATAAGTTGTTAGATTCAAAACTAATCTCTGGCAGAGTTCCTACATTAGGACTCACCCAATGATCTGGAAGATTACTAACAAAGTCCAACATAGACGAGAATTCTTCATTATTAAGATTCAGTTTATTATTCTCATCAAAAAATTTATTGGCATTATTGGTAAAGAAATAATCAAACAAATATAGTTTGTCATCCTCTCCAATTACTGCAGGTAATCCTTTGTCATTAATGAGTGAATTATATGCATCATAAGTCAGACCATTAGGGCTATTCTCCAGATATTCACTTTTTATTATCAGGCCAGGAATTTCTATACCATAAGTTACGTTATATATCGCACCATCTGCTCTTTCCGAATTAGTGAGTGAAGGTAAAAAGTCCCCTTTGCTAATTATGGAATCCGAATTAATTTTCTCATTCAAATCCAACAAATATCTGGAATCTTCCATCTGTGCAGCATCAGAATCAAGCAACACTATATCAGGTCCATTGCCAGATTCGATATCAACCATTAACTGGCTTATTACCTGTTCTCTTTCTTTTCTATAATCGGAATAACTGTATCCTTCTGGCAGCACCTTAAACACATCATATGTATCATCAATTTCATAGTAATATTCCTTGCTACTACGATTGAATTCATTAAGCTCCTTATAATATGGATACCATGAATCAAGAATAGCTACACTTACAACCATCTTACCCTCGTTAGGATTCTTCTGCGCTGGTGTAAGTGTAATGATGCCATACGGACCATCATTACCCAAAAGATAAGAGGTCTGATAACCTAGAACAATTTTGTCATCACTTACATGAAGAAGATCATAATTCAAATTAGAACCTGCATTTCCATTAATATACGTGTTATGGAAATTCATAACTTCATCAATTGAATTATCATCTGAATTAACCAAACTCAATGAGTCCTCAGACAACAAATACAAATTACTATCTACGAGTCTATATTTATATCCATCTTCAATTGGCAATTCTTTATATTCATCAGTTGATAGATTGTATGTAATAAAAGCATATGTAAGCTCATATCCATCATCAGTTATAAAGTAACACAGCATAGCAAGTTCATTGCCGTTTACATTTACTGTCTGAGGATTAACCGATGTGATATACGAAGGGAACTTAAAATCAGTGCTAGTTGTTTTTCCAACAGCATCAACCTCGACATAAGATAACTTATTACTATCACTTACCAGATAACAAAGCTTATCATCATATGTAAAAATCTTTTTTATATCTCGCCCAAGAATCTCGCTGTTATCAAGCAATCCCACCTCTGTAATAGTCTGGTCATGCCAATCAACATTACACACAACCAATTCATTATTACCTTCATCGGCGTTGTTCCTTGGAATTAAACAATAATCATTATCCTGATATTCATAATAAATCAGAGATTCATAGTATGGATTCTCCCAATCAAGAGATTCCTCAAGGTCAATATATTGATAAATTGTTCCATCATAACTTGACTTATATATCCAGGTATTAGGTGTAGCAGCTCCTATACTAAAGCCCTTAATAACAGCATATTCCTCATTAGTAAAAATAGTGTTTTCTATAGAGCTATTCACCTCGAGGCTACTAATGTTATTAGAGCGAGATACAAAATAGTCATCCCACCATGGGATTCCCTCTTTATAGTATTTAATTTCAGCCTTAGCAACGTCATTGCCTTTCGTACAAGATGTTGCTCCAACTACGGTTGCAGCCATAATCAGGGTACACAAAGCTAAGGATGCCAATTTTCTCATGGTAAACCTCCAAATAAATATGCGATTCTATGAAATTTTAATTATTACCAGCCGTGTTCCTGGTGTTGTTTTTCCACTCTGCCATTTATGGACTTTATAGCTTCATCAAGGCTTTTCTGTCCCTCAAAATAAGACCTAAGTTCCTCATTTATTACCTTCTCAGCAATTGGATCAAAGTAGTAACATGAGTCAATTTCACTCATCCACCCCTTCATAACCTCAATCACACTATCATCATAATAATTATCTATTCTACGGGTCTTCTTTATGTAAGAATTGGCATAAACAACAGCCTCTTCTCCAACATTCTCAAAACCCTCTATATTAATCGGTACAGCATCCGAAGTGCTTTGTACTTCAGTG
>JAKSRI010000022.1 GCA_024403695.1 Saccharofermentans sp.
CCTCGGAATCTGTAATTACAAACTCTGCTCCATCGAGAACCTTAGTTGTATCTTCTGCATCCACCTTCTTTACAAGTACTGTTACTGGTGTTGGTGCAAGCTTTGTATCTGCAACTACGATTGTATTGTCATCTACTACCTTATCATCGATAACAACCTTACCATCATCGTTAATCTTAAATGTAACTGATGCAGCCTTGTCATATCCCTTAGGAGCCTCTGTCTCCTCAAGGATGTATGTCTTTCCAGCATAGAGCTTATTAGCAATCTCGTTTGCATCAGTTGTGGATGTCCACTCTGGTACTACGATTTCCTGTGTCTCTGCATCTCTAATTACGAACTTAGCCTCTGCAAGTCCATCACCTGTTTCTGCATCTACCTTCTTAACGAGTACTGTTACTGGTGTTGGAGCAAGCTTTGCATCCTCAACTACGATTGTGTTGTCTGCTACTTCTGTACCATCAATTACAACCTTACCATCCTCATTGATTGAGAATGTGATTGGTGCAGCCTTCTCATAACCCTTAGGAGCATTTTTCTCTGTAAGAGTATATGTCTTGCCAGCATAGAGCTTATCTGCAATCTCATCTGCAGATGTTGTAGATGTCCATGTTGCAACCTCTGTTCCCTCGGAATCTGTAATTACAAACTCTGCTCCATCGAGAACCTTAGTTGTATCTTCAGAATCTACCTTCTTAACAAGTACAGTTACTGGTGTAGGTGCAAGCTTTGCATCCTTAACTACGATTGTATTGTCTGCTACTTCTGCACCATCAATTACAACCTTACCTTCCTCATTGATTGAGAATGTAATTGGATCTGCAACCTTGTATCCAGCTGGTGCCTTTTTCTCTGTAAGAGTATATGTCTTACCAGCGTAGAGCTTATCTGCAATCTCATCTGCAGATGTTGTAGATGTCCATGTTGCAATCTCTGTACCCTCAGAATCTGTGATTACAAACTCCGCACCATCGAGCACCTTGCTTGTATCCTCAGAATCCACCTTCTTAACAAGTACTGTTACAGGTGTAGGTGCAATCTTTGTATCAGCTACTACGATAGTATTTTCATCTACTACCTTATCGTCGATAACAACCTTACCATCATCGTTAATCTTAAATGTAACTGATGCAGACTTGTCATATCCCTTAGGTGCCTCTGTCTCCTCAAGGATGTATGTCTTTCCAGCATAGAGCTTACCTGCAATCTCGTCTGCTGATGTTGTGGATGTCCACTCATCAACTACTACTGCCTGTGTCTCCGCATCCTTAATTACGAACTTAGCCTCTGCAAGTCCATCACCTGTTTCTGAATCTACCTTCTTAACGAGTACTGTTACTGGTGTTGGAGCAAGCTTTGCATCCTCTACTACGATTGTGTTGTTAGCTACTGCTGCACCGTTTACCTTTACAGTTCCATCCTTCTCAAGTGTGAATGTGATTGAATCTGCTGTGTCGTACTTGTCTGGTGCTTCTGTCTCCTCAAGGATGTATGTCTTTCCTACAGAGAGCTTTCCAAGGATTGTTGTAGCTGCTGTTGCTGTAGATGTAAACTCCTCTACTACTACTGCCTGTGTCTCTGCATCCTTAATTACAAACTTAGCTCCAGAAAGTGCTGCACCTGTATCCTTGTCTACCTTGGATACCTTTACGTCTGTCATGTCGTCTTCTACGAGAAGTACTCCATCGTCACTTACTTTTGTTGTTGTCTTTGACTTATCGATCTTTCCGTCTGCATCAAGTGTAAATGTTGTCTCTGTTGTAATTGTGTATCCGTCTGGGGCTACTGTCTCCTTAAGAGTGTATGTCTTTCCAGCTTCTACCTTGTCAGATACATGTGCATCCTTTGTGGAATTCCACTCATCTACAACCTTACCTGTCTCTACATCGATAATCTGAATGTGTGCGCCTTCGAGTTCTGTACCAGCACCTGCATCTACCTTAGATACGCTGATTGTTGGCTTAACTGTAATCTTCTTATCAGCTACTACAATTGTCTTATCAGCTACTTCACTTCCATCAACTACTACAGTTCCATCATCCTTAAGTGTGAATGTGATTGGGTCTACTGTATCGTACTTGTCTGGTGCTTCTGTCTCCTCAAGGATGTATGTCTTTCCTACAGAGAGCTTTCCAAGGATTGTTGTAGCTGCTGTTGCTGTAGATGTAAACTCCTCTACTACTACTGCCTGTGTCTCTGCATCCTTAATTACAAACTTAGCTCCAGAAAGTGCTACACCTGTATCCTTGTCTACCTTGGATACCTTTACGTCTGTCTTAGTATCAGCCATAAGGAGAGCGCCATCAACTACAGTGATTGGATGATTAGCATCGATAGCAACAATATTTCCAGCATCATCAAGCTTGAACTGAATATCATCTGCAAGAACATATCCATCTGGGGCCTTAACTTCCTTAAGTGTATATACCTCATTGATCTTAAGTACTCCAGTAATTGTGTGAATTGAAGCTGTTGTATCCCACTCTACCTTTTTAGTTCCTTCAGAGTCATAAATTTCAAATGTCGCACCAGCAAGGAGAGTTGTTGATTTTTCACCATCAGCCTTTCCTACCTTAACAGATGTCATGTCATCCTCAACGAGGATTACACCATCAGTAACCTTTGCTGCCTTCTGATCATCAGCAAGGCCGTCTGTTGTTACCTTACCATCGTCTGTAATCTTGAAGTATGTCTCTGTAGCGATTGTGTATCCTTCTGGTGCTACTGTCTCTACAAGCTTGTATGTCTTTCCAGTTTCTACCTTGTCAGATACATGTGCATCCTTTGTGGAATTCCACTCATCTACCTTCTCGCCTGTTGTTACATCGTAAAGCTCAATATGTGCGCCTTCGAGTTCTGTACCAGCGCCTGCATCTACCTTGGATACGCTGATTGTTGGCTTAATCTTTGCATCTGTAACTACGATTGTGTTGTTAGCTACTGCCTCGCCATCAACCTTTACAGTTCCATCCTTCTCGATTGTGAATGTGATTGAATCTGCCTTTGTATAGCCCTTAGGAGCATCTGTCTCTTCAAGGATATAAGGTGTCTCTACCTTGAGAATTCCCTTAATATCCTCTGCTGTTGTTGCAGATGTCCACTCTGGCAATACGATTTTCTGTGTCTCTGCATCTCTAATTACAAACTTAGCGCCTTCAAGTGGTGCATTTGTATCGTCTGCAATCTTTGAAACCTTTACGTCTGTCTTATCGTCATTTACAAGGATTATTCCATCCTTAATTTCGGCTGCGTCCTGACCATCTCCAAGACCTTCTGTTGTCACCTTACCATCGTCTGTAATCTTGAAGTATGTCTCTGTAGCGATTGTGTATCCGTCTGGTGCTACTGTCTCTACGAGCTTGTATGTATGACCAGCCTTTACTACATCAGTCTCATGTGCTGCATCTGTTGATGTCCATGAGTCTACCTTCTCGCCTGTTGTTACATCGTAAAGTTCAATTTCTGCGCCTGGGAGTTCTTCTCCTGCACCTGTCTCTACCTTAGATACCTTAATCACGATTGGTGTTGGTGATGGTGTATCAGTAGGTTCCTTATTTGGCTCAGTATTATTATCGATAGCAGTATTTGCTACTCTCAATGTACAACCTTCACCCATAATAAGTACATTAGGGAAATTTGCTTTAACTGTATCAGCCTTTACTTCTCTTAATGTTGTAATCCAATACTCAGTAGAATCCAGCTTATAACCACCTGGAGCTTTAGTTTCAACAATCTTATAAACTCTATCTGGCTGAATATAGAGATTTGCATTAGTAATTTCTTTATTATTAGCATCAAATGGTTTAGCAGAACCTGTAGCAACCTTAAGATCAGATGACTGAATAGCTCTATCAGGAAGTGACTCTGCATTATAAACTACCTTAGTTGCCTCGCCACTAGCCAAATATTCTGTAATGGTAAACTGCGCTCCACCCAAATATACATCAGGTCTATTACTTGGTACCTTTTCAATAAACAGAGCAGAACTCAATGAACCACTAGAATTGGCTACCTTAGTATTATTGTTTGTGGAATCAGAAATATCCTCAGAAAAATAAGGATTTGGGATTGTAACAGTATTCTCAATACTAATAGGTGTATCATTTGGAAGATTAGATCTTGTTCCATAAGTTACCTGAAGAGGCTGATCATCTGGAACGAAGAGAATAATATCATTTCCTTCTATTCTGAACTCATAATGATTTGCATCAACTATGTCATCAGCAACATAATCTACTTCCAAAGGCTTACCTGTATTTAGATTTACTACTTTCATAGTTCCTTTTACATAGTCAAGGCAATCAGGTAATGTATCTATTACCTTAATTGTATTTTTATCAGCCTTTTCACCTGTTACAAAATTCTTACCAAATGGATTAATTGTGATTGAGTAAGTCAAAACACCCTTCTCATCCATATTTACATATTTCTTATCAAGAGCATCTTTTGTTACTGTAGATTCGCCAGTAGCAGAATCTTTAATCGGATGATCTGGGTCATCAGTAATACCTTCGAACTCAATTCCGTTCTCATAAGTTTTACTGTATACAAAATTTCCATTCTTAAATTCGCCTGTAGGCAACATACTATCAGGAACTTTTGTAATATATTTAACTGTAATTTGTCCACCGTTAATAGAACCCCAATCGAATGGAGGATTCCAACCCTGATTTACAGCAGATGCTTTAGAAAAATCAGCTGTAAAACCATCAGCTGTCTTTACTACCGGAACCCAATACTCTCTTCCGCCACCAATATTAACTAAAACGGCATCTTTGTTACTTTCACCACCAGATTTAGATCCAAGGAATTCCATGCCATTAAGATGATCTGTTAACTTAATTGCAGTCCACTGTGCTGGAGTAAGAGGTGTATTCTGATCACATGCATTGATGTATACAGTCCAAGCAATTGTGTGATCAGCAACATTCATTTCACTATCAGCCTTCTTAGCAACGTAAGGTGCAGAAGGTGTTGGCTTTGATCCAATAGTAACATTAACTGTTTCTTTATCATTACCTGCAGGGGTCCATGCATAATCAACATAAGCAGTATTTTCAAGTGTTACATTGTTATTATAATTGTAGTCTTTAATAGAATATGTAGTTGTATATTCAAGAACTACATCATGACCTTCAATCTTATGAAGCAACTCTTCATCTGTAATTTTAATATCATTTTGATTGCGTGTGTACGCAGTAATTGCAACTTTATTATTATCATCATCGATATAATAAATACTTGCATTCTCCCAATCAATAACCTGATCATTGCCAGGTGCTTCTTTAATTGAAATTCCCTGACCAGGATTATTAGGGTCTGCGTATACCATCTGATACTTACTTAAATCTTCATCAATGTGTACTACAACTCTCCAATTAGCTGTAACAGTTTCACTCTCAAGATCAACTACTGCATTATCTACTGCACTCTTATCCACAACTGGTTCTGGTGTTGGAGTCGCTGGAGCTTTATATACGCCTACACCAGAATTAGCTGGATTACCGTAATCTTTGCCCTCAGAATCAACAAGCTTAGCTGTATTATCTACGCTAAGATCCTTATCACCAGTTAACTTTTCTTCATCGACTGTTGTTGTATATGTAATAACATAATTATGTGTATTTCTCTTTGAGTTATCAGAAGATAAATCAGGGAATGTATATGAATTCAACGCATCAAGAGAATCTACCTCTACTGAAGTGCCTGCATCTTTATCCAAAATTGTAATTTTTCCATCAAGAGTAGCTTCTACACCAGTAAGCACATCGTTAACATGCATTCCACTGATATTACCACGAAGAGAACCACTATTAACATTAATTGTCCAAGTGACAGAATTTGTAGACTTGTTAAATTCACCATGGCTCTTACTAATCAATGAAACATTTGAATTCTGAGGTGTTGCAGAAACTGTGTCCTGCATATTTGGCTCTGTTTTCAAATCAAGCTTACGATCATCACCTGGTACATTACCCGTAACACTATTTGTTAATGTCATTCCATTAGCTGTATAGTAGGAATCTTTAACAGTAGAAGAATATGTAATTGTAAAAGAGGAATTAGCTGCGAGATTATCCACTGTAAATGTGAATTTACCATCTGCAGTCTTTTTTACTGAAACGCCAGTTCCAGTAACTGTAATATCTGTAGCTTCAATTGCTTCCAATCCAGAAGGGAACGAATCTGTGAGTACAAACTTTCCTGTAGGAGAAGGATAAGTATTTTCTACCTTAATTGTATAAGTAACCTTACCATCATCACCAACACTTGAAGATGTCTTAGTAGTATTCAAACCCAGATCAATATTTGTTTTATTAGGAGTATTAAATGTTGGAGTACCTCCACTAGGGTTTGCAAGAGTTAAAAATGAGAGAGTATAGTTACCTGAGTTATTTCCGAAAGCACTAGAATCCAAAGAACATGAGAATTTAAAATTACCTGTTCTTCCATAAACACTTCCACCGTCTGTACCTGTTTTAGGTGAACCATCTGCATTAAAGCAGTCACGCAAATCTATTGTAAGCAATCCATATGTAGAAGAAGATGGGTTATTATCGATAGAATATGGGGCCTTAAAATTAGTATTTGGAATATCGATATCGCCCTTCAATGCATTTTGATCAAATGAAGATAAATCGATAAGAGGCTTACCGTTTGTATTACCATTTGAATCTCTAGCAATAATCTCATTCAAATCAAATGTAAGATATGGATTCTTTGTTCCATTAAACTGATCGTCAGCTGTATTACTAGCTGGCAATTCAAAGTTCAACCACATAGTAAATCTCTTTGGCTGATTATTATCGCCTATGATCTGGTCATTGTTATAAGGATTATAATTTATATCCTTATCGGAAATCTGAACAGAAGTAATCAATTTACCCATATCAGCTTTTCCAGTAGCATCACTACCAGCAGCTCTAGCCATTTTGTTTGCAAATGGTGTAAACATATTAATCACCATCAGTGCTGCCAGCAAGCCTGCAAGCGGTTTAATTCTCTTTCTTAAAAAAGTGCCCATAGTTTTCCCCTCTTTTACATAAATATCTAATTTATTTTATATACATCAGAATATGAATGAATTATGGAATTGTTAACAAACTATAAATGTACATAGTTCACCTACAGTAACCTCATCATCCACTATCAGTATATAAATCTTTCGTTTCAGCAATATTACAAACAGAAAAGCGTTATATAACAACAGTCTGTAACATTGTTACATACCTCAAAAAAGCACTATAAAGCACATAAAAACATCAAAAGTGACAATAGTGTAAGAAACCACGTCCTAAATGTAAGGTAAATCGATAGTTGCGTTTCCTCTCGGAGAATATCATAGAACCATAAGAAACAAACACGGAGGACACACAACATGATGACATGGATTAACGCAATTATTCTTGGAGCTAAATTATTTACTTTATTTACTGTATTAGTAACACTTCCACTTGAGATTACTAAGATTGGCATGAGAAAGCACTTCAATCCAGTAAAGGTAGTAACTGACCTTGCCATGGCATTTTATTTCGCTTGCCTTGCCGCAGTAGTTTTCTTCCCACTCCCTACAGCATCTCAGGCTGTTGGTCTCACTTACAGAATGCAGATTATTCCTTGTTATGCTTTGTGGGATATCGCAGTTAACCCAAGTGTTAGCGCAGTACTTCAGGTAGTATTTAATGTAGTAATGACAATTCCATTTGGAATCTTTATGGGATACAGATTTGGTTTCAGCACAAAGAAGACAGTTATCGCATCACTCCTTCTCTCACTATTTATCGAGACAGCTCAGTTCACAGGTCTCTTCGGAATGTATCATGGATCCTTCAGACTCTGTGATGTTGATGACCTTATGCTCAACACACTTGGCGGCTTTATTGGTGCTCTTGTTTACACAAAAATAAACCACATGCTTCCATCACTGGAAAAGCACATGGTTTCATGGAAAGACGGTGTTCTTGCTTTCTGCTGATACTGATTACAGAATTCCAGCAAAGTACAAAAAACCTATAAGTCCTACAGCGAACAAACTAATTAAAGACCAGATTAAAGTAAATACCTGAGCATTCATTTCGCCCTTCTGATAGAAGCCACAGTTAGGATACTTCTTAGCAAATATCAGTGAGACTATATAACAAAGGAATGGAATATACGTAATACAGCAGACAATAATGATCATAAGTGAACGAATCTCATATGCACTTTGTAATTCTGCTGGATCAGTATTACCTACGCCGTGCTTTTTGTTGTAAATAACTGCATTCATAGTGGCAATCATGCCCACGCTTACACCAACAAAAATCAATATAACAGGAATGAATATTGAGGCTTCAGTAACAATGAAATATGCAGCCGATCCACCAAATATCAATACTGGCAAGAAAAGACTAAGTGCCACTCTGATTCCACCAGGACGCTGATTAGGATCTTTCAAGTCATACTCTTCGTGAATCTCATTCTTAGTTCCAACAAAGTACTGCCCCTGGTCAAGACGTCTGTTATCAAAATCATTCATAATAAATACCTCAACTAATATCAGAATCCGAGGTTGTCGTTAACAAGGATTACATGTACTCTGCCATCATGTCTCTCATATCTTGTAATGAGGAAATTACAGCAGATTGTCTCATGGCTCTTGCAGTTCGCACATGCCCCTGTCTTGGAACAAGGAGTGTTAAGACCAAATCTCATTGCATTCATAGTGGCAGCGCTATTACGTGCACGCATCATAGCACCATCAATGTCGCCTGCAACCTTATTCATGCCAACAATGAGAACAAGCTTATCTGGACCGAAAGCATATGCAGAAACACGATTGGAATTAGCATCAATATTTACGAGAACGCCATCATTAGTAATTGCATTCGCACTACCAAGATAAACATCTGCATTATAAGCCATGCGAGCAGCTGCTTTCTTATCCTCATAATTATCTCTATCAATGAAGTTATAATTACCACTATTAAGTGCATCAACAAGACCGATTTCTCTTACGGACATTGAACCACCCATAGTAACTGTGCTTCCCTCTGGAATAAGCTCGAGAGCAATCTTCAAAGCTTCTTCCTTAGTCTGTGCGTAATAACCTGTCATATTACGTGAAGCAAGGCCCTTAATAACTGTCTGTGCAAGCAGATCATTACGCTTTACAATATTCTCATTCATATGTTTTCCTCCCCAGAACAAGCAATAGCTAGCAATATGTGTTATTATAACTGAACAAAACTTTTATGGAAAAGGGGAATTAATATGTTTTGTCCTAATTGTGGATCACAGGTAGCTGAAGGAACAGCCTTTTGCGGCGCATGCGGCTCTAGACTTGCTACCGAAGCACCAAAGCCAGTAGAGGCAACACCAGTTGAAACTGCACCGGTAACACCAGTTGCACCGGTAATCGTTCCTGCACCAGCGCCAGTAGCAGAAACACCAGTAGCAGAAGCACCAAAATACGAAGCACCACTTACTGATACAAAAACAATTACAGTATCTGATACTAATGGCGAAGTATTAAGCAAGCGTCAGTTTATTAAGTTGCCGGAGAACAAGAAGCTTCTTTCTAACATAAGAGGCGGAGCTATTCTGTGCTATATCGTAGCAGTAGTAACTGCCATTGTTTATTATGTTCAGTACGGTGGCCTCGACGTCGAGATTATTGTAGGATGTGCATTCATCGCAGCAGGCGGACTTATCTGTCACTTAACTATGAGCAGAGTTGCATCTCTCATTTACGCTGGTATCGTTATTGCTGCATATGTTTATACTCTTGTTGAGTCAGGTGTTTCATCCGGTTATCTTCTTATTGTCGGTGCAATTTTCCTTGTTATTTATAATTTCAAGGCTGCTTCCGCTTATAAGAGATATAAGAAAAGCATTGAACATTAAATTAGTTTTATAAGCATAAATAAATAGCTTCAAACTGAATCGGTTTGAAGCTATTTTTAATTTCAGAAATTACTTTGCACGCTTGGTATAACCATAAATACTATAGAATCCAGGTGTGTTTTCTTTAATATCAGTAATATAGACATCAAGAACCTCTCCCTGATTTACCGTCTCATCCATAGGGAGCTCGACAGTAACACTTTCGATCCCGTCTGGCATATCTTCATAGTTCATATACACTGTACGTCTTGTTGTCGGTATATCTTTATTAACCTTAACCATTACTCGACACTTCTGATTAATGATCTTATCGCCATTCTGATAAGCTACAATAACATCTTCTGGACTGTTATAAAGTGTATCGTTTTTACATCCAGTAAAAGCAAAAACCATAGATAAAGACAGTACCACCAATAACAAAATAGAAACTAGTTTACGCATAACGCCCCCTAAACAAATTGATGCAGTGATTATAACTTAACGATCCACTTCTTTTGTGCCATGGTTAGAGAAAAAGCGATAACGAAAGACATCACCATGGAGATAAGGAACGTCATAAATCCCGGTCCTACATAAGCAATACATGTAACGAAACTTGGGAAAGCAAAGGACGTGCAGTGAACCCCTGCCGTACCAGTTATGGCGCCACCAATTGCACCTGCCACACAAGCAGTAATCATGGCTCTTGGATTCTTCATGTTAGAACCAAATAACGCAGGCTCAGTTACACCTAAAGCTGCTGACAGAGCACCCTGATATGCCACCCTTTTCTCACTTTTGTCCTTAAGCAAAATTCCGAGAGCAAGTGCCGCACCAGCCTGTCCATAAACGGCACCACCAAGAAGTGGAAGGATTACGTCATAGCCCATATTAGAAATGTTAGTAATACAAACTGGAACGATGCTCCAGTGCGCACCAACAAATACCATTGGCTGGATAAAGAATCCCATAAATGCACCTGCGACTACTGGGTTAAAGGCATATAGCCTAAAGAAAATACTTGTTAAGAAATCACCAATCCATGTACCAATTCTTCCAAAGAAAATAAAAGTAACTGGAAGAACAATAAGCATACAAATAATTGGTTTCAAGAATCCTCTTACTGCCTCTGGAATCTTATTGCAAGGCTTCTCTACGAAGTGCAAAAGTCCTACAGCTAACAGAACTGGAATTACGCTTGAGTGATAAACACTAGGTGGCACTGTAAGGCCAAAAAAACTCATGGACTTGCCATTCTCTAATACTGCTACCAAATCTGGATAGAGCATAGCTACTGGAATTAACATAGATATGAATGGATCTGTTCTCCACTGCTTTGATGCAGTATATGCCAAGAAGAATGGAAGGAAATAGAAGAATCCATCGGATACTGCAAAGAGTATCTGGTACACTCCACTGGACTCCTGCAACACACCTGCAGCAGCTAATAAAACAACTGCACTCTTAATAATACTTGCCGCTGTAAGGCAGTTAATTATCGGAAAGAATATACCAGTAATCTGATCAATGACTGTTTTATACAGACTCTTATCCTGGGTTTTACGTCCATGCTTCTTGTGTTTCTTACTTCCCATTTCTTTACCCGCTTTTGTTGTTTTATCTTGAATAATATAGTTGAGCGTTTGTTGGGATGTCAACTGTTTGTGTTTTTATGGATAGGAGAGTTTTACAACATGAAATTATCACTGCGAGCAGTGATTATGATACTTTGAAGTTGCAAAACATCCCATTCTTAAAAAATTGCCACTTACCTCGTCATTTGAACACTGATTTGACGAGGCTACTGGCATTTTCCACATTCACAACACACAATTCACGATTACACCCCATACATCATCGCACCAAGCACAATAAAAAACCGGTCCCAGCAGTCACTGGAACCGGTCATCAAAATCGATTAACTATAAATTAGTCCTTCTTAAAAAGATTCTTATCTCCAACAAGAAGGTTAACACCATCCTTACCTACATTAAGAATACCGCTGTCAAGCTGGCCTTCTAATTCATCCTCATTAGTAAGAGTAACAACACACTTACCTGGCTTAACTGTAGTTACAAAAGGAACATGGCCAGCAAATACTGCCAAGTCACCCTCTGCACCACGAAGGGTAAGACAGATAACGTCGTCATTAAACACCTCACCATCAGGTGATAAGATTGTCAGATGATAATTCTTCATTTTTAACCCTGCTTATTCTCAGCTGCCTTTGCAACTGCTTCTTCAATTGTTCCTACGAAGAGGAATGCAGACTCAGGAAGGTCATCATGCTTACCTTCGATGATTTCCTTAAATCCACGGATTGTTTCCTTAAGTGGAACGTAAGTACCCTCGATACCTGTAAACTTCTCAGATACATGGAATGGCTGAGAAAGGAATCTCTGAATCTTACGAGCACGCTCTACGAGAAGCTTATCTTCATCAGAGAGCTCATCGAGACCCATGATAGCGATGATATCCATAAGCTCTGTATAACGCTGGATAATTCTCTGTACTTCCTTGGCAATCTCATAATGCTCGATACCAACGATCTCAGGTGAAAGAATACGAGATGTAGACTCCAATGGATCAACCGCTGGATAAATACCCTGAGAAGCGATGTTACGGGACAATACTGTTGTAGCATCAAGGTGAGCAAATGTTGTAGCAGGGGCTGGGTCTGTAAGGTCATCGGCAGGAACGTATACGGCCTGAACGGATGTGATAGAACCCTTTACTGTTGATGTAATTCTCTCCTGAAGAGCACCCATCTCATTAGCAAGTGTTGGCTGATAACCAACGGCTGATGGCATACGTCCGAGAAGAGCGGATACCTCAGAACCTGCCTGAGTGAAACGGAAAATATTATCTACGAACAAGAGCACGTCCTGATTCTCTTCATCACGGAAATACTCAGCCATTGTAAGACCAGAAAGAGCTACTCTCATACGAGCTCCTGGTGGCTCATTCATCTGACCATACACGAGGGAAGTCTTATTCAATACGCCTGACTCCTTCATCTCGTTATAAAGGTCATTACCTTCACGAGTTCTCTCTCCTACACCTGTAAATACGGAGAGACCACCGTGCTCCTTGGCGATGTTATTAATAAGCTCCATGATAAGAACTGTCTTACCTACGCCGGCACCTCCAAAGAGACCAATCTTACCACCCTTTGAATATGGACAAAGAAGGTCGATAACCTTGATACCTGTCTCGAGGATTTCCTTATTTGAAGAAAGGTTTGCGTAGCTTGGTGCTGGTCTGTGAATATCCCAGCGCTCGCTGTTCTGAGGTGGAGCCTTACGGTCTGTTGGCTCACCGAGAACGTTAAAGATTCTTCCGAGTGTCTCACGACCAACTGGAACACTGATTGGCTTACCAGTGTCAATAACTTCCTCGTCTCTCTTAAGACCATCAGTAGAAGCCATGGCGATACATCTTGCTGTGCTATCACCGATGTGCTGTGCTACCTCTACTACTAACTTACGCTCGCCGATATACATTTCGAGGGCGTTGTTAATTGATGGTAAGCATCCTTCCTGAAAATGCACGTCTACTACAGGTCCCATAACCTGTGAAACATAACCTTTGTTTACAGTTTCAGCCATATTTCTTATCTCCTCACTTGCCTGCGCCGGCAACTATCTCGGTAATTTCCTGTGTAATCTTACCCTGTCTTACTCGGTTGTATTCGAGCTGCAGGTTATCAATCATTTCTGTCGCATTCTTCTTAGCACTATCCATAGCCATTCTTCTAGCAGCTACTTCACATGCGAAGCTCTCTTTAACAAGAGCATAAAGAACACCTGCCACATACTGTGGAACAATATTATTGAGAAGCTCCATTGGATCTGGCTCATAAACACCAGTTGCAATCTCGCCCTTCTCAGGTCTTGTTAACGGCAATACCCACTTAACAGAAGGTGTCTGTGTCATGATGGAAACATACTCGTTATAAACGATTCCCACCTTATCAATCTTACCTTCAGCGAAGTCCTTACAACATTCCTGTGCAAGTTTCATCGCGGACTCGTATGAATAATACTCAGATGACTCAAATACATTATTCTCAGCGTAATCATCATCTGTCTCACTAAGGTCTGTTGTATATCTGTCGTAGGCACGCTTTCCGATAGGAATAACGTCCACATCCTCATCCATATCTCTAACGAGTCTGAAGACATTAGCGTTATAACCACCGCAAAGGCCTCTATCACCGGCAATTACAATAAGCTTTGTTCTTGGTTTATCACTGGATTCCTCAGAAGCCTTAACTCCCTCACCAAAATAAACACATTTCTTACAGTCAGGACACTTCTTAAGATCATCTACAACACCCTGAATAGCTCCAAGATATTTACGACCTTCCAACATAGCATCAGTTGCCTTACGGATCTTGGAAGACGCCACAAGACCCATGGCGCCCGTAAGATGGAGCGTCGAGTCAAAGCTCTTTATTTTCTTCCTTAAAACCTTAATATCCTTAGCCATTTATATGTCCTTAGTTCTTAGTAGTTAATTTATCGAGAACTTCCTTAAGTTCTTCCTCATCCTGCTTTGTCCATGAACCACCAACGATTCTGCTCATCCAGTCTGGATGCTCGTGCTCAAGAACTGCAAAGAGGTCTGTCTCGAATTCCTTAACGCCATCTACTGGGATGTTATTAAGATATCCGTGAATTACTGCATAGATAATTCCTACCTGACATCCTACTGCGATTGGAGTGTTAAGACCCTGCTTCAATACAGCAACGATTCTCTCACCAAGTCTCAGACGTGCCTTAGTATCTGCATCGAGGTCAGAACCAAACTGTGAGAACTCCTGAAGCTCTCTGTACTGAGAGTACAAGAGCTTAAGCTCACCAGATACCTTCTTCATAGCCTTAACCTGAGCGGAACCACCAACTCGGCTTACAGAAATACCTGGGTTAACCGCTGGGATAATACCACTATGGAACAACTCAGTCTCAAGGAAGATCTGTCCATCTGTGATAGAAATAACGTTTGTAGGAATATAAGCAGATACGTCACCTGCCTGTGTCTCTACGATAGGAAGAGCAGTAATGGAACCGCCTCCGAAAGCAGCGTCTACGCAAGCAGCTCGCTCCAAAAGTCTGGAGTGGAGATAGAATACATCTCCTGGGTAAGCCTCACGTCCTGGAGGTCTTCTGATAAGGAGCGAAAGCGCTCTGTAAGCAACTGCGTGCTTGGAAAGGTCATCATAAATAATAAGAACGTCCTTACCCTGCTCTCTGAAATACTCAGCCATAGCGCATCCTGAATATGGAGCGATGTACTGGATAGGAGCACTCTCAGCAGCTGTAGCTGATACAACGATTGTATATGGCATAGCGCCTGCTCTTGTAAGGTCCTGAACGAGCTGTACTACAGATGTTGCCTTCTGTCCGATAGCAACATAGATACAGATAACGTCCTCATTCTTCTGGTTAATAATTGTATCAATAGCAATCTGTGTCTTACCTGTCTGTCTGTCACCGATGATAAGCTCACGCTGACCACGTCCAATAGGAATCATAGAATCGATAGCCTTAATACCAGTCTGAAGCGGCTTATCTACGCTGTGACGCTCGATGATACCAGGAGCCTCAGCCTCTACTGGCTTAAATCCGCTGTTGTAGATAGGTCCCTTACCATCAATAGGCTCACCCAATGGGTTAACAACTCGTCCGAGGAAGCCTTCACCAACAGGAACTGACAATACTGTACCTGTTCGCTTAACCTTTGTTCCCTCTCTGATATCATTCTTATCTGAAAGAATAGCAACAGAAACTGTCTCAGACTCAAGGTTCTGAGCAAGACCTACGGAGCCATCCTCGAACTCGAGAAGCTCTGTAGACATACAGTTACGAAGTCCGTATACACTGGCAATACCATCACCAACGAGAACTACTGTTCCAACTTCGCCCATATCGATGCGATTCTTATAATTTTTAATCTGTTCCTTAAGGATGTTACTGATTTCTTCTGGCTTTCTGCTCATATTAAGATATCACTTCCTTTATGTTATTAAGGTTCTTACGAACACTTCCGTCGAATAATTTTCCGTCTACTTCTACAGAGATACCACCAATAAGAGCCTTATCAATAACATACTCTGCTTCTACACGCTTTCCGGTAACTGCAGAAATCTTAGTAATGAGTCTGGATTTCTGATCATCGCTAAGCTCTACTGCACTTGTAACTACTGCCTTAGAGAAACGCATATAATCCTCGTACATCGCATTAAATTCATCAACACAATCTCCAAGAATATATGTGTCACCATGGTCACAAAGGATATTCAGGAATGCGAATACATCTTCACACACCTTACCTTCGAATACTGTAGACAAGCTGTTTGTTCTCTCTGACTTAGATACAGCAGGATTAACGAGATACTCGATATACTCTGGGTTCTCGTTAATTACTTCTCTAATGACATCCAGGTCGTCATGAACCTGCGCCATGGACTCATTCTCCAAGGCGATAGCAAACATAGCCAATGCATATTCCTTAGCGTTACCGTTCATTATGCGTTCTCCATATTATCTATGAAAGAATCAATAAGAACCTTATGATCATTCATATTAATCTCGCGTCCGATAATCTGCTCAGAAATAGCAGCAGAGACACCAACGATTTCCTGCTTAATGGTCTCCTGAGCCTCGATTCTCTCGCGCTCAGCATCAGCCTTAGCCTTACGAATAATAGACTCAGCTTTCTCACGAGACTCATAAAGCATAACCTCAGAACGATGGTCTGCCTTCTCGACTGCAGCTTTAATTATCTCATCTGCCTTATCATCAGCTGTCTTAATCTTCTCTTCCCAAGATGCCTTAAGTTCATTAGCATCGCTAGTAGCCTGTGTAGCCTTATCATATTCTGCCATTACTTCAGCTTCACGCTTGGCAAGAATATTCTTAACTGGCTTAAACAATAACTTCTTGAAGATGAAAAACAGTACAACAAGATTGGCAAGAGAGATTATTATCTGCCAAATATTTACTGAGATTACATCTAAGCTATTCATTTTACTTCTTTACAGCCTCGAGGAGAATGTTTACGAATCTTCCTGGAGCAAGGAAGATCAAGAGGATTGCGATAACGAGAGCATAAAGACCAGTTGTCTCTGCAAGTGCACAACCCATGATCATTGTTGTTGTAACAGCTGACTGTGACTCTGGCTGTCTTCCGATAGCCTCACAAGCAGAAGCTACTGCCTGGCCCTCACCGATACCAGGACCGATACCTGCGAGCATTGCGATACCAGCACCAAGTGCACAACCACTTAAAATGATACCAATTGCGATTTCTAACATTTTGAATTTCCTCCAATTATATATTCATTTGTTTTAATTACTCTGCTTAGCCATCTTACGTGCCTTACGCTTGTAGTACTCTTCCTCAGGGAAGCCACCGGAAACATAAAGCATTGTAAGCATCGCGAATATGAAAGCCTGCAAACATCCACTGAAGATATCAAAGTAGATGGAGAACACAGCAGGAAGACCAATTCTGAAGAGCTCCAGCTCACCAATCTTTCCTGGGAGCCACTGGAAAACAATCTTGGACAATCCACCAAGACCTGTGGCAATAAGAACGGAAATAATGGAACCAGAAAGAACGTTACCATAATGACGGAATGTCATAGAGAACGGTGTAGCAAATTCACTAACAACGTTAATAGGTGCGAAGAAAGCAACTGGCTCAGCAAAGCCCTTAAAGTAAACGAGTGGTCCAGCCTTAAGCTTATAGTAAGTAATAAGGAAGAATACCATTACGGACCAACCAGCGATTACGTTAATATCTGAAGTAGCGGCATAAAGACCGAAGAGTGACTGCAAACTAGAAAAAGCAGAAAGACCAAGGATAGCACAGATAAATGGTGCGAAACCCATAAAGAATTCACCCATATTGCTTCGTACGAGACCTTCAACCTTCTCTACAATCCACTCTGCAACAACCTGTCTCTTAGAGATATTCTTTGTCTTAAGTCCATGTGTAAGGAACAAACAGAAGAAGAACAATGAAATTACTACCAACCATGAGTTAACCTGTGCCTCAGTAATAGGAAGTCCACCCATAGGAAGATCAATAGTAAAGAATATATGCGCACCTGTTACAGAGATACCCTCAGACGCAGGAATAAAAAGAACCTTAATAGCTACGCCTGCAATAATTGGCAATATGGAAAGTATTAAAAATAAAATACTCATGCTTCTCCTCCATCTGCCTCTTCGTTCTGAACTGGCTGCCACTGGCCGTTCTTCTTAAGAAGTGCTGTTCTAATATAAATACCAAATGATGTAAAGAACACGGAAATAATTGTTGCCCATACATCAAAGAATGGTACGAAAACTCCAATGACCATTATAGCCAAAAGGAATATTGTTCTATAAGTATGCGAAAAAGACACGGTGGTCTTAGCATCCTTCTGTGTCTTGCCAAGTGCACTCTGAATTCCAAGTCCCATAAGGAAGAAATTAAGAAGTCCTGCACTACCACCAAGGATGTTACCAAGCAGTACTGTATAGTTCCACTTGCCTATAATAAGATATACACCCTCTAGAAGAATGCTCAACACCAACACTACAAGTGCCAGATTCTTGGTCTCTGTCTTAATTGTAGAATCAACGTTTGCCAATCATTCTTCTCCCAAATCGCATTTGAATATATTCTATCATATATTCAGTTAATATAAAAAAAGAGGAGTTCACCAAAATTTGGTGAACTCCTTTGTTCATTTGTATTATACACAAAAGTTAAAAAATTAAAAGTTATCTTTAATAAATTTCTTAATTCCTTCGATAGCTGCAGACTCATCATCGCCCATTGCAGTAACAGTAATCTTGTCCTTACATGAAATCGCAAGACTCATTACAGCCAACATCTTTGTAGCGTCAGCAGACTTTTCACCCTTTGTAATAAAAATCTTACTCATATATCTCTCTGCTGCCTTAGAAAGATCACTTGCAGGCTTAACATGAACACCAATTTCATTCTTAATTGTATAAGTAAACTTCTTCATAGAGGTTACTCCTCCCCTGGAACTAATTGATATTATTTTACCACGATTTCCTCAGAAATGATGAATACTGGTCTTCTTCTTGCAGCATCATATGCTCTCCACAAATACTCTGCAATAATACCAAGAGAAATATTAGTAATACCAAATCCCATAGCCATAATACTAATGAGAGTTGAATAACCCATTGGAACGTCTGGATTAACCAGCTTATTAATAACTGAAAATACTCCAACAAAAACACCGATTACAAACATGAGCACACCAATGATACTAACCAGTCTGATTGGCATAAAAGAAAATGATACAAAAGAATCTATAAGAAGCTTAATCTTCTTCTGAAGTGTCCACTTGGAAGCACCTGCAGCACGCTCCTTATAGTCGAGTGAAACATTGAAGTACTTGAATCCTGCATCCATAATCTGGAGCATGATGGATGAATTACCCTCGATATTATCATTAAGGAATTTCTTAATCTTTCCATTAAATACGATTGTAGATGTTCCGCCAGAAGAATAACTCTTAACAGCATACTTCTGCATCATCTTGGAATACATCTTGGAGAATGCTCTATTAGCAGCAGATACGCCAACAGACTTCTTCTCTACATAGACAGCATCATAGCCTTCACCTGTAATCTTCTCATAGGAAAGTGGGATAAGCTCCAATGGTTCCTGAAGATCAGAACCAAGCCAAGTGCAGATATCGTAAGATGCCTTGGAAACACCTGCTCTAATTGCAGCGTGAGAACCATAGTTCTTAGACAAATCAAGGATCTGTACCTTCGCGATATTAGTAAATATCTGCTTTCTAATCAATTCTACAGACTTATCTGTGGAACCGTCGTTAACAAAAACAACCTCAATTGGGAAAGAAAGTGTTCCAACATACTTGTCGAACTCTGTACAGAAAAGTTCAATTCCCTCTTCCTCATTAAGGAAAGGAACGATAATTGACATGCCTTTATTTGATTCCATATATACCTCTTAGAAATACTTAAAATCTGCAGTTCCGTCTTCGTTAATAATAACTTCGCCAATAACCTTGGCTGGAATTCCAGCTGCAATGCTATAGTCAGGAATATCCTTATTTACAAAACTATGAGCACCGATAACACAGTGATTACCGATTGTAACGCCTGCACCTACCATGGACATAGTTCCAATAACTGTATTATCACCAATAGTAACATCAGCATGTACAAATGGAGACTTACCGCCAGAAACATAATACTTAGTAGAATCATGAGTATAAATCATAACGCCTGAATCGATACTTACAAAGTTACCAATCTTAAGCTTGCCTGACGCACCCTCTAGGAGTGTGTAAGGTCCGACCCACACGTTCTCACCGATTTCGACGTCGCCCATAACCACGCAGGTATCGTACACAGATGAGCCCTTGCCGCAGTTAAGATATGGTGCCTTGTCAAAGCGGTTAAAGATATACTCGCCACTTGGGAGCACTCTGTTGTACTTGGCGCGCATTTCGTCGCGCTTGCCCTGCATATAGGCCTCAAAATGCTGTGCAAATTCCTGATCAGTCATGGTGTCACCTTAAATTACGCTGTTATTCTTATACCAGTCGAGTGTAACCTTGATACCTTCCTCAAAGCTCATCTGTGGCTCAAAGCCGAGCACCTTACGTGCCTTGTCGATGTTAGCACAGAGGTTACGAACGTCAGAAGTACGAGCCTCCTGATGGTCCCACTCACCTGTGTAACCCATATAGTCACAAATTCCCTGAAGGAGAGAATTCATTGTCATATCGTAACCAGTACCGAGATTGATAATCTGACCTCTGGATGCCTCATTCTCATAAGCGAGGAGCAATCCTCTTACAGTATCCTTAACGAAGATAAAATCTCTTGTCTGCTCACCGTCACCCTGAACCATTGGCTTACCGCCGTTCTTAATTTTCTTTGCAGTAACTGGGATGATACCAGCGAGAGGGCCCTCAGCATTCTGACGTGGGCCGTAGTTATTAAATGGTCTGATGATAGAGATATCAAGTGGAAGCACCTTAGAGAAAGAGTGAACCATGATATCAGCAGCTGCTTTACCTGCAGCATATGGAGTTGTAGGATCTGTTGGGTGATTCTCATCCATTGGAGAATACTGAGCTGTACCGTAAGCCTCAGAAGAAGATGTGTGAATAAGTGTCTTATAAGCACCAACCTTAAGAAGCTCGAGCAAAGTATTTGCAATCTCTACGTTTACCATATAAGCGTCAAATGGATTGAAGAAAGAGTAGTTAAGAGCGATAGTTGCCATGTTAAATACAACCTCGATTTCTTCCTTCTCGATAATGGACTGCATTACACCGAATTGACGGCAGTCATCACGATAGAGAACGAAATTCTCATGCTCCATAGCCTCTGCGATATTCTCCATCTTTCCGAGGAAGAAGTTATCAACACAAACTACCTTCTTTGCACCACGTGCAATTAACTCATCACAAAGATGGCTACCAATAAAACCAGCACCACCAGTTACAAGTACATTCTTACCTTCAATTGAACGCATTTTTGTCACCTCATTACATTTCATCTATTGTCGCACGGATTGTGTCGATTACGTATTCCTGATCCTCTGCTGTCAAACCAACATAAAGTGGAAGTGTGATAGAGAGATGATCGCATGCATACGCATTTACAAAATCCTCAGGAACAAAACCAAATCTATTCTTATAGTAACCAAGCATATGAACAGCATGTGTTCCCTGTCTTGTAGCGATACCCTTATCCTCGAGCTTCTGGAGGAGATTATTACGGAACTCTCCACCTGCCTTAATGGAATCAAGACCAAGCTTCTCGAGGCTGAGCATACATACATAGGACTGATATGTATGGAAATATCCTTCTGGCTCTACAGGAGTAATGAACTCAGGAAGTTTCTCAGCGATGAGCTTGTTATAAATAGCTGCGCCATCACGCTTAGCCTTAACGATAAGGTCGAGCTTCTTAGCCTGAGCGATACCCATAGCACCCTGAACATCAGTCATTCTGTAATTAAATCCTGCCTCATTATGCTCAGGGAGAAGGAATCCCTTACCCTTATCACGAGCATCAGCAGAAACTGTACTACCGTGAGTTCTGAGCTCTCTCATTCTCTTTGCAAGTGCAACATCATCTGTAAGGATCATGCCACCCTCACCTGTAGTAATGGACTTACGTGGATGGAAGCTTACGCAGGAACTGTTTCCGAAAGCACCCTGGTGCACACCATTAATACTAGCACCAAGAGCACAAGCAGCATCCTCAATAACAACGAGGTTATGCTCCTTAGCAATAGCATTTACTGCGTAAATATCACAGCAAAGACCAAACTCATGAACTGGAACAATACCCCAGAGAACATTACCAGTCTCTTTATTAATGAGCTTGCCATCCTTCTTATCATACTTAGTTGCAATGATATTCTTGAGATCCTCAATATTAATGTTGAATGTCTCCTGATAGATATCAACAAGAATAGGTGTAGCGCCTGTTGTTACAACTGCATTCTCTGTAGCAACGAATGTAAACGCAGGAACGATAGCATCCATGCCAGTTGTCAATCCATGAGCTACCATAGCGAGATGCAAAGCTGTTGTAGCAGATGTTGTAGCAACACCCTGAGCGATACCCTCATGAGCTGCGATCATCTTCTCGAACTCAGCAACCTTTGGGCCCTGAGCTACCCATCCGGAATCAAGGGAATCCTTGATTAATTCAATCTCTTCCTCTGTAAAATAAGGCTTTGTAACAGGAATCTTCTTCATTATCCTAACTCCTTTAAATTATACTTTTCTCCACATTCAACGCATGTTCCATTCTCATCGAGCTTGAAACCACACTTGCACACCCATCCGATTTGATGAGCTGGATTTCCAACCATAAGAGCATGACTTGGAACATCCTTAGTAACAACGCTTCCCGAACCGATTGTCGCATACTCACCGATTGTAGAACCGCATACGATTGTGCAGTTCGCTCCGATTGATGCACCCTTCTTAACAAGTGTCTCTGTCACCTTCCAGTTTGTACTGAATGCTCTTGGAAACATATCATTTGTAAATGTCATGGAAGGTCCGAGGAAAACGTCGTCTTCAACGGTAACACCGTGATAAACGTTAACGTTATTCTGAATCTTTACACCGCTTCCGATGGATACGTCAGAATCAATATAAACATTCTTACTAATTATACAGTTGCTGCCAATCTTAGCGTTCTCTCTAACCTGAGCGTGGTTCCAGATTTTGGTACCATCACCAATTATCGCCTTATCGCTAACTTCGGCAGTTTCATGTGCAAAAAAAGCCATCTTTATTCTCCTTTGATAATCCAGACATATGTAGTTCCATCTGTACTCACATATGGATACTGTCCGAGATATTCTGTGATACTGTTACTTGTATTTTCCATCGCTTCCTGACCGTAGAACTGTGCATAAAGTGATGAATCAAAATAGATAGCGTCATATCCAGCTGCCTTCAATGTTGTTACCATAGTAGCGGCATCAGAATTTGCAATTGTCTGCTGCCAGCATGTCTCTTCACGACCCTGAGCTGAACCCCAGCTCCAGATAAGATCTTCACTCTCGATAACACCCATGTGATTCTTATATCCGCCTCCGCTTGGCCAGTCCTGGCAAGGAAGAACATAAACCATATCGTTAGCATCGAGCTGTGCCTCAACATAATCAACAGCACGTCTAGTAGAATCAAACGAAGTATAATCCGGCATACCATATAGCATAGTCTGATCATATAATCCGATAATTACCAACGCCGCGATTACGCCAATAAAAGCAGCAAGTGGAATTTTCTTTCTAAGCTTCTCTAGAAGATTTGCAATTATCAGCAAACAGAAGAACATAATAACGAGAGAAATTCTGTTATAGCCTCTAATTGTTGAAGAGATAAATACAGCGATAAGTGAGCCGATACCACCAATTGTTCCAACGAGGAATGTGGAGATAATGAACTTGGATTCTGTATTGTCCTCTTTTCTATTACAAAGAAGATAAATAATAGCGATAATAAATCCGACCGATGCGATTATACCGAGTGCTGCAGTCATGTTCTCATTGATAAGAGGATAATTCGCAGAATACTCATTTGTAATCTTCGCAAGAGACTCAATTCTGTGGCCTGGTCTAGGAAGGAGCATCTGAATAAGCTTTAATCCATATTTCTCAGCTCCATCAATCTCACGGGTAGCAAGCTCACTTGTAGCAACAGTACCATTAATTCTCCAGTACATAAGGTTAGGAATCATATTAACGATAACACCTGCACCTGTGAGACCAACAAAAATAATATGTCTAAATGCTTCCTTAAATCTGATAGAAAGTTTCTTATATCCAGATGTAAAGAAATTAATCACTATACCGATCATGAATACTGCACATGAGAAAAATGCGTAATAAACGCCTGTGAATCCACATACAAAACTCAAAAGCATAAGGTAAGGATACTGCTTCTTAAGCGCTTCTTTGCTAGCAACATCTGTCTGAGCCTTAGCTATTCGAAGTCCGATATAACAAGCCACTGGGAGCATGTAATATGGAACAAGCCACATGTGTGCGTATCTGAGAGATATATAAGGTGAAAATGCGTAAAGGATTGCCACCAAAAAGGATACAGGCTTGCTATAACTGAGCTTACGACAAACAACTGATGTTACAAAAGCAACAATCACATAAGTAAGCAAATAAAAAAGATTAGTTATGGCATAAACATTAGTTACAACAAAACTGATAATCTTCACAATAATGAATGAAAGCTTATCGGAATATGGATAGTCAAACATATCGCCGCCAGTTACACCGCCAGCATTATGATTGATAAGAGTAATGCCATAATCTCTAATGGACTTTACAAGATAATAAATACCAACATCATCTCCAGATGCGTAGAACATCGGATAGAAAATGTTAATACCATGATAAATATAATAAAGACCAATTACAGTTGTAACGACAACAGAGAAATGGAATAAAGCTTCCTTGTAGTCAAACTTGAGCTTTACATTCTTCTTAACTATCTGATAAGTGATGAAAGTTAAAATATAAGCAGCTGCAATAGCCATGCCGATGTAGTCAAGGATGAGAGCGTACTTAACCAATCTGCTACCGTCAGTAGCCTCATTCATAACACTTACATGAGCGTCCTTAAGTTCGATAATTGCAGTATCACTATTAGAGAAAAAACGAAGCTCCGCTGTATCTGGATGCTGCTCTCTATAGAATGGGAATTCAAATGTAAAAGAATATTCGCCCTGTGCTATTACATATGGAACTTCCTCAGTGATGAGGTCGTAGTTCTCAGCCCAAAGATCAGTTCTTACTTCAACCAACTCTTCTGTTGGATTATTAACAGTAACAGTTACTCTGAGGGAGTCGCCCTTAGTAAGATCAACATCTGCATAGGCATAGTTAATCCCAGAAAACTCGATTTTATCGTCATTCTCAAAGGCAGAGATGGTCTCGGAGAATGTGGAAAAATCCAGAACATCCTCCTCAATAACCTTGTGGTATGAAATATCATCAACTCTTGGAACATCAATACTCAAGATAGCTGTAGATATCAAAGCGATAATCGCTAGCACAAATACGTATTTGTTCAAAAGTTTCTTCATACTGATCCCTTAATGTTAATTAATTTCTGAAATTAGATATTTGTCTCGATAGACTTGTTTGTTCTGCCAGACTCGAATGCAGTCTCAACAATCTGCATCTGTCTTCTAATCTGGGCTGGTGTAACAACTGGTGTCTCATTGCCCTTGAGAGACTCTACAAGGTTTCTCCAGTACTCGAGTGTCATATCCTCTTCCTTAGGGAGCTCGAGAACTTCGAGGTTCTCCTTAGCAAGAGGAGCCATTGTTCTGGAAGCACCAAGTGACTTTGAAGCACCTTCTGTGTTGTTGAAAACACTTTCGAAGCCCTGTACGTCACCCTTAATTCTTGCTGCACCACCTGCAACACCAGAGAAATCATCAAGCTTAAGTGTTCCCTTGTCACCGAACACGAACCATCTTGGGAGCTTCTGGAGAGCAAAAGTACCAACGTTAACTTTCGCGCACACGCCATTAGAAAGCATCATTGTAATCTCGAAGAGATCATCTACATCTGGTGTAAGCACGCTGAGAACTCTCGCATAAACGCTTGTTACCTTCTCATCTGGATAGAGCTGCAAAATCTGGTCGATGAGATGAACACCCCAGTCATAAAGCATTCCACCACCGGAAACTGGATCAGCTCTCCAACCGTAGCACACACCCTTCTCACCGAGAACACGTGACTCGATTGTAGTAACCTTTCCGATATCACCAGACTTAATCATATCCTTAACTACTCTGTAATCAGCGTCGTATCTTCTCTGCTGATGTACTGTATAGAACTTACCTGTCTCTTCGGAAACCTTGATAATATTATCGAGTTCTGCAACAGACATAGTAGCTGGCTTCTCACTAAGTACATTCTTGCCAGCCTTCATAGCAGCAATTGAGTACTGCTCGTGCCACTGATTAGGAGTACAGATAACTACGAGATCTAGGTCTTCCTTAAGGAAATCCTCAAGATTGTCGTATGTTCTAAGTCCTCTGGATGCTGCATCTGCGAGCTTTGCCTCATTGTTATCAAAAGCACAAGTAACTTCGATGTCGTCAAAATGACTTACCTTCTCATAGTGGAAGTTACCCATGTAACCAAATCCGATAATACCAACCTTTAACATTTTTGTACCTCTATTATTTGTAAAATTCTTTTACGCTGCTAACGATATATTCGAGCTCTTCCTGTGTAAGCTCTGGGAAGATTGGAAGACATACTGTCTGCTTTGTAATCTTCTCTGCAACTGGAAGATCGCCTTCCTTATAACCCAAGTAATCAAATGCCTTCTGAAGGTGAAGTGGAACTGGGTAGAAAGCAGCAGAGCCTACGCCCTTGCTAGCAAGGAAGTTACCCATCTCATCCTTATCATCACATCTGAAAGCGTACTGATGCCATACTGGTGTAACGCCATCACGAACAACTGGTGTCTTAATAGCATCTACATCAGCAAAGGACGTGTTATAGAAATTTGCAATCTCTGTTCTTCTCGCATTGAAGCCATCAAGATAATCAAGCTTGATATCAAGGATTCTAGCCTGAATAGCATCGAGTCTGGAATTGTATGCGATAAGGTAGTTGTAATACTTGTATGGATTGTAGAGAGCATCACCTGTCTTGTTTGTCTCGAGTGTATCCTCTACGCCCTGGAGAATTGAACGAGCCTTAGCACCATTCTGTGCACCACCATGCTCTCTGTATGCGCGGCAGATAACAGCGATGTCGTCATCATTTGTTGTAATGATTCCGCCGTCACCAAATGCACCGAGGTTCTTTGTTGGGAAGAAAGAGAAACAAGCTGCATCACCGATGGAGCCAATCTTCTTATCTCCAAAAGCAGAACCAACAGCCTGACATGCATCTTCGATTACCTTAAGGTTATGCTTAGCTGCGATAGCCTTAATCTCAGTCATGTTAACTGGCTGGCCAAAGATATGAACCGGCAAGATAGCCTTTGTCTTATCAGTAATCTTCTCCTCAATCTTAGTTACGTCGATGTTATAAGTCTCTTCCTCAACGTCAACGAAAACTGGAGTAGCGCCTACCATAGCAATTGTCTCTGCTGTTGCAAAGAATGTGAATGGAGTAGTAATAACCTCGTCACCCTCACCAATGCCCATTGCCTTCATAGCAATAACAAGTGCGTCTGTACCACTATTAAGTGCGATAGCGTGCTTAGCGCCAACATAGTCTGCAAACTTCTTCTCGAAATCTACAACTGCTGCACCACCAATGTATGCACCGCTTCTCATCTGCTCTATTACTGCAGCTTCAACCTTCTCCTGGATGAGCTGATACTGTCTTGTCAAATCCAAAATCTTAACGTTCACGGTTAATTTCCCTTTCCTAAGTTCATTACTATAATTCCAACTAAAATTATTGACATACCAATAAGCTGAGAAACGCCGATTTTCTCCTTAAGAACGACGAAACTCAGCACACAAATAGCCACATAAATAAGGCCTGCTGACAATGGATAATAAACGCTCAGGTTCATGCTCTTCATTACAATAAGTGATGTAAGGAAGCTCAGAATGTAAAGCACCATTCCAAGAACCAAAAGCCAGCTAAATGCAAGTGTGAAACCATTCTTATCAAGAAGCAATGTGCCCTGCTTATTAAGTCCAATCTTAATAAGTGTAAGACCTGCCGCTGACAAGCAAACATATATTAACAATCCGATAATCTGTGGTCCCATGCTCTTGCCTTTCTCTTCCATGAATTACGCCTCTGGGCCTTTACCCAATTCCTTCTGTGCCCACTCGAGGACCTTCATTACACGGAGACACTGATCTGGGCCAGATCTGGACTGCTCACCAGTTCTGCAGCAGTTCTCGAAGAACTCAAGGCTGTTCTGGAGAGAATCCTCGAACTTGATGTTAGGAACATAGATATCACCTGTTCTCTGCATGAACTCATACTCACCGTACTCTTCACCACGACGAACATCGATACCACAGTTATATACCTTTACACGCTCTGGGCTCATATCATCGAAAATAACCATCTTCTTTGTACCAGCGATTGTTGTCTGACGTACCTTGATTGGAGATACCCATGAAGACTTAAGGTGGGAAATGAATCCATCGTACTTCATTGTGAGGTATGTAAGTGTCTCCTGCTTGCCAAATGGAGTCTCACCGAATGCAGAGAGTGCATATGGCTCCTTACCACCGGAAATCCAGTCAATAACAGCTACATCATGAACTGCGAGATCCATGAGGGCGTTAACGTCCTTTCTGATAGGACCAAGGTTAAGCTTGGATACGTCAAAATAATAAATATCACCGAGCTCACCATCATCGATCATCTTCTTAATATAACGATAATATGGGTTATAGAGCATGATGTGATCGCAATGCATGATTACGTTCTTCTCCTTAGCTCTAGCGATAAGCTGGTGTGTTCTGTCTACTGTTGTAGCGATTGGCTTCTCCATGAATACGTGCTTACCCATGTCCATAGCCTTCATACCAATATCGAATGTGTTGATTGTCTGAGTAGCAATTACAAATGCCTCAACCTCAGGATCATCGAGATAATTCTCGTAGTTATCACTAATTACAACTGAATCAGGAAGCGCTTCACGAGCTTTCTTTGCTCTATCTGGCAAAATCTCACAAAGTGCCTTCAACTCGAACTTCTTAGAATTCATAAGCTTCTGTGCGATATTTGCACCCCAATATCCGTAACCAACCTGAACTACTTTCATAGTGCCTCCTTGGGTCTTCCCATTTCGTAATTATCCATTATCAAATTTACACTTTTTGCTTTTTAAAGTCAAAGCACCAAGGGTATTTTTGTTGCTTTCGTAAAGTAAATTTATAACCTGTTGTCTATCTTTAGATAAACGCACAAAAAATGCCTCTACACCGAGAGGCATTCTACACTTAACATTCACATATTGGGGCTGAAAATTAGGCAATTTTAGGCGATTTTAACCCACATAGCCGGACGCACACCTATAAAAGTCTGATTTACAAAGTCACCATCTGTAATAATTGCTCCATTAAGGAAAACATACACTGCGCGGGATTTTGCCAGGCCCGGGTTACGCACCCAATAGCTCGTACATCCCAGAGATGTCTGGAAATCCGATGTCCAGCAGCCCTGCGCCACCGCGTAATCAGTTGGCAAGCACAATCTAGCATTATCATCAGCAAAAAATCTATTCAGTTCCTCCTGGCTCAGGATGAACACCTGGTCTATTGTGTCAGCACCACCTTCAACAAGACCTGTGTTGTTATCATCATTCACAATGTCACTATACCAGATGCATGACGCCTCATCCTCTGAAAATGCAGTGGCAACAAACTCTGAATTAAGCCATTCACGCAGGTCACACTCTGCCCATGAAGTGTCCCCATGTTTGTTGCCATACATTTTGCAGTCAATTACCTGACTAGATAAAAGCAGTACCATCCCATCCTTCTCATCCATACATATCCATGTTAAGGGCGCCATTTCGTCGTCATTCATGTAATAAGAACCATATTCCACCGTGTCGCCAACCTCACAGGAAAGTGACGCAGTGTTACAGGCAGGGCGCTCGAAAGGGACAGTCTCTGCCACAGTCGTTTCTACTACAGAAGTCTCAGTCACAGTGGTTTCTACTGCAGTTGTCTGCTCAACTGATGTCTCTGCGATTTCTACAGCAGCATTCTGAGAACACGCTGCCATACCCGTCACCATCATTCCTGATAGTAGAATGCTACCTAAAATACGTAATTTCATATTTAAAATCCCTTTCTTGCTGTCTTCACGTTTGTGTTAAGTAGAAGATAGCAATAAAAGGGATGTGGTCGTTAGAAGTAAGTGCACAAATAATAGAACTATATGCACAACATATTAATTAAAGCTTTTACGATAACCTGATGGTGTTACGCCTGTGTACTTCTTGAATACCTTAATAAAGTAATTCGGATCTGTAAAACCAACACGATATGAGATTTCTGCGATCTGAAGTTCCGTCTCCGCCAGAATTACCTGTGCCAGATTTATCCTCATCTTTGTCAGATAATTAAGACATGTGGTCGATGTTTCTTTAATGAAAAGCTCGTTCAACTTGTTTCTATTAATGGAGAACTTTCTCATGATGTCATCCAGAGTAATTTTCTCTGAGATATGCTCATTCAAGTATTGAATAATATCACTTACAGAATTGTCCGTAACCACTGTGTTTCTTGTCTTCTCATAAGAATATGATGTGCAGACATATCTAATAAAGTACAAAAGTTCCATGAGAAAAGATCTGCTTCTGCAAGGCCAGTAACCGTCATACTGATCAGTGAGATTTGTATTCATCATCTCGATAGTACTAAGAAGTCTGTCATGGGAGGACAGACTAAGTGGCAGAATCATACAGCCAAACGAATGAACCAGAAGATAATCCTGATATATGGTCTTTCCCTCTTCAGCGTCAAATTCACCAGACTCAACTCTGTCAATGGTGAACTCTTCCCTTATCTCAGTTGGTCTGAAATAAACGGTGGTGGTCTTCACGCCCTCCGAACCGCTAACCTGAACCTCTTTACCAGATAACAAAACAAGAGCTGGGGCAGACACTATTCTCTGAGCATCATTCTCACTCAAAGTAACCGCACCCTCACTAATCACCAGAACTTTATATAAAGTCCTGTCGTTAATGTACTCAGATATCCCATTCTTCTCATGGACACGAATGTGAACGATTCTGTCCCAGGATGGGTCGTGATTTTTTGTAAATAATTCCATGTTTCTATCCCTGCTGTTTTTGTTTAGCACTTTTATATTATCAGTAAATCATACATGGAGCCACAAACAAAAAGGGATGGGCCACTTTTGCGGCTCATCCCTCTATAGTAATTAAGATAGTTAACAATTATTCCTTAACGAAGTTCTGCTTCTGCTTAGCAAAAATCTTAGGTGCAATCTTGTACATAAGAACAACAACGATTACACAGATAATTGTGTTTGGAAGCATATAGGATCCATTGTAAAGGAAGCTGTAAACTGCAGCGGACTGTCCCTCTGGTGCATAGCTGCCCCAGATAAGTAATCCTGAAAGGAAGCTACAGATGAATCGAAGTACACATACGAAGATTGTACCTGCGATAACGCCAGCAAAATCGTGCTTCTTACCAAAGAAGAACTTAAGGATAAGTGGAAGTCCAAGAACTGTAAATGCGAGAACATAGTCAAGCATGATGCAACCGAACTGGGAAAGAATTGTTGTGCAGTACATAACATTCTTGAATCCGAGAATCATCTGGATAACGCCGTGTACGAAACCTGTGAGTGCACCCCACTTAACGCCATTACGAAGTCCCATGATAATAAGTGGAAGCATCTCGATTGTAATGGAACCGCCCTGTGGCAACTCGAAAATCTTCAGGTAAGAAAGTGCTGTAGCAAGGGCAATCATAAGTGCACCCTCTACAATCAAACGTGTTGTTGTTAATGTTGTGGTCTTAGCCATAATTCCTCCTTCAGGGACAAAAAAAGACTCCTTTGACCCACGCAAAGAAGCCGCACACCACTACTAGTGGCTATATATCGAACTTCCTACGCTGGCATAATCCAGATCAGGTCATAAGGGTGCTCTGCCATGCAGATCTCAGCCTCTCGGCGCCCCTGTTCATTTTTATTGTAAGCAAAAGATATATGCAATCCTGTGAAAAGTCAATATAAAGATGGTATTATGTCATCAAAAAGTGTTCACGAGGTGACGATATGCTTAAAGATTTATTGGCAAAATACTATTTTGATGGTAACTACAACTGTGCGGAGACTATTATCCGTATGGCTAACGAATACTATGAATTAGGTCTTCACGATCGCGACATGATTATGATGGGCGCTTATGGTGCAGGAATTCAGTGCGGCAATACATGTGGAGCTGTTCTCGCTGCGGCTGCGGTGTTATCAATGCGTTATGTAGAAGCAAAAGCCCACGAAAGTGCCGACATCAAACCAGTTACCATGAAAATGATGCGTGCTTTCAAAGAGGCATACGGCTCCACACTCTGTAAAGATATTAAGCCTCAGTCATTCAAACCAGAGTATCGTTGTCAGATGACTATTGAGACTGCCTGCGACATTCTCGAGAAGGTCATCGCAGAGTACGACGCAGAGGCAAAGGCATGAATATAATAATCGATTTTTACGCCAGTCAAAGTACATCATTTCCCTTTGGTATACTCGGCTCATCTATTAAGGCAACTCTTCTTTTCTTTGTTGCTATGATCGTACTAGGATTAATTGCATCCGGAATCGAGCATCTTATTATTAATATCATGTCCATGTTCCTCGGTCCTGGCTTCGCACTTATTTTTTCCAACTACATCACGTTTCCTGGAACAATACTTCACGAATTAAGTCACGCGACCGTGGCATTTCTTACAGGTGCCAAAGTAACAGAGATAAAAGTTTTCGAACTAAGTCTGACGGCCCTTGGTCACGTTAGTTATCGTAACAGAGGACCAAAACTTCAAAGAGAGATTCAGGACTGCCTTACCGCTTGTGCTCCAGTTATTACTGGCACTTTCGCCGCGGGTTTTCTTTTTGACGTTGTGACCAACGCTTCCCTTAGCACGGGCATGTTCGTTCTTTGCATTTACCTTCTAGTCTGCGTTATTGATCACATGACAATGAGCATTCCTGACATAATTAATTATTTCAAAGGAATCCGTGGTGGCGCACTTTTTGTGTTCACGGTTAACGTTATTGTTTTTATCGCACTAGGAGTAATTAACTAAAACAATCAATTTACAGTTATGATTTTTCAGACTGCCTTGTCATATTCTATGACAAATACTCGCTCTAACATGATGTCACAATTCTCAAGAAGAACAGCGTAATTGCATTTGCTCTGAGAAAAGAGGCTGTCATGCTGATCCCCGGAGCTATCGATACTACTAAGAATGGCTTCACGTCTGTCTAGACAATTAATAGTCTGTCTGAAACTATCCGGCTTAGATGACGCTATTTTACTTATCATATCCAATGTCTCGTAACTCATATGCAAATCTCCGTTTGATTTCTGAATATAGATTACCATTAATTCTCTTATTCAAATCATTCGGAAAATGATATCTGTGTTACAAGTTTTCTTAGGCTAATAATATTAGAAATACGGTCAAAGTCAATTAATGGGACAGTTCAAAAAACTTCCACAAATCCTCCCGGTCCAGTAGAACTAGTGATTTGTATATACTATAACCTTATCGTTTTTATCCAGCTTCATCCTGTTGCTGGCAAGATCGCCCTCAAACAATGTAACTTGTCCACCTGGTTTTACGAAGCCAAGAGCGATTGTTGGGGACTGCTTATCCTTTGGAATACTTGGATTAATGGATGCAGACCACACTGCTCTTACAAACTCCAGCTGAGTACACTCCCCTGGAAGTTCATCAAAGAACTGAGACACTTTCTTGCAGTACACTTCTTTACTTTCGAAGCCGCCTGCGTCTTCCTCGTCATATGTAAGAATATCGGTGTAGAAATTGAAGATAGCCTCCTTCTCTCCAATCTGCGTAACCATCTTACTAATATATCTGTTACTGATAACGATATTATCTACAGAATAGCTACCCACTATGTCATGATGTTTTGGATCAATTATCTCTACGATTATGTCGATACTCTCAGTATCGAAGTCAGGATTTGCAGCCTTTTTGTCCGCGATGATGTCCTGAACATATACCAGGTTCGCGAGGGCACTGGCATCGATGTTATCACTAGTCTCATTGTCATCTGAGAGGATAAGAACAGAAGTGTCTTCCTCATTCTCGTCAACAAACTCTTCGATTGTCGAACAAATAATATCTTTATCATAAATAGAAGCCGACACCGTCTTAATGACAAAAGGATACTCCTTATAGTAGTTCATCTTTTCCAGGCTCTTCTCATCATCTACGACAATAATGCGCAGAATCTCATCATCAGTGCTCTTATAGTTCCACTCGTCCCTGAACGAACTGAACCCCTTCATAATCTCACGGCACTTACTGTTATGACCAAGAATGATGACATTCTTCTTCTCTATCCAGTAATTACGGTTAAGCTTTACCTTATAATCACTTTCTGGAGCAGAGGAAGTCTTCAGAATATCCTTCTCACTCTCAGCTGAATAGAAGAAATAATTCTTGCCTTCAAACTTCACCGAAGAAAGAGGAATGGCATTACTGTGGTTGCTGAGATATTTCGTAATATATTCGCTGTCATCAGGGATGATTTCTTCCATATCAAAGAAGGTCGCTCCCTTATTAGAAAACAACTCTCTGTACGCGAGATTGAGCTCTGGCATAAGAGAGAACTGAGACAAAAGCTGACCGAGAATCTCATTAATATTTACAGGCACGATATTACACTTACCACTTACCTGCTTATACTTAATAATCTTATCGACAAGAGCTGCGGTCCATTTATCAGTAATCTCAACTATTATCTTCTGATCGTCAGCTGAATTCTCGTCAGAAGTGATATCAGACACCTGCATAAGAGTCTTTATCGTCTGAGCATTGCCCTGAGCTGCTTCATCAGGATTATTAAGAAGCTCCTGCTTACGCATGGAATTATTTATATCATCACCAAGAATAATGACAGCTCTGGCCTGCTCCAGAGAGATATCGCTTAACTGCTTAGAGGAAAAGACATCTCCCTCTCTGACTACATAGATAACATTATTTACAAGTCTGTTCTTACGGTAGAGAATATGTCGTTTCAGCCAGGACTCTTCCGCGTTCTTAGCTTTAAGTGCAGCGTTTTCTCTGGCTATTGTATCTGCCAGACGCTCGCTGATCTCCTTCTCGATTTCTGCTTTACGGCCTTCCGCGAGAACAATAATTTTCTGCTTTCCACGGCAGAACAGAAGGTCATTTACAATCTCCGACGCTCTGGTATTCCAATTAAGAATTACAATATGGCTGGACATTCTAATCTTGTTGTTACCAGTATTAGAATTCTCTATAAAGCTGGAAATACTATTAGTAATGTAACCAATTACTGCGCCAGTAAAAGACACCATTCCGATGATAACAATTATCAGACACACAATAGCGATAGTAGTTCCAGACTGTCCAATATCTTCCACGACATACGAGATGCAGCCTGCGTCAAGAATCATGGTAATGGTGTAAAATGCAGCCTCGAACAGCCCCATATTCTCAGTTCCAGACAAACCAAATCTGCTTATAATTAACGAAGATAAAAGCAGGAATGTCAGATTAAATACCATAATGGTAAACAGCACAATTCTTCCTGGATTCTTAGCTAACTGAACACTAAACCATTCTCTGAACTTTTTCATACTTTTCTCCGGGCGCATTTTTGTATAAATTATACATCAGATGTAACTTTTAATTGATAAGGAGAATACGGGATGAAAAAATTTATCAAGACTGCTGGTGCTACAGTTCTTATGGGAGCTATGCTTATCGGAATGACTGGGTGCAAAGTTGGTGCACTCGAACCAAGTGAAGAAATTATGCAGACCATTCTGGACGCTGACTTCAAGGACCTGGATGAATATCTGGATGAAGACGACGACCTTTACGATGAGCAGCTCGACCTTCTTAAAGAAATGGAAGGTGAAGGCCTGGACTGGGACGACTTGTTTGAAGACGCTACTTTCAAATACCAGACCAATTCACTTAAGCAGAAAGGCGACTCTACAAGCCTTACTTTTGATATCGACCTCGACGGTGACGACTACGAATTCGAGATTACATTAGTCGAAGATGACGGCGAATTCTATATCAAAGATAACGAGAAATTTCTCGTGAGTGTGATGGAGCTGTACTTCGATGCTATGTCCGATAGCGGCAACTCTAAGCAGAAGAGCCAGGTTAAGTCCTTAATGGAATATTACGACACCAAAAAGCCTGCCAAATTAGCACAAATGGTGTACGACTTTGAGGTAGGTAACTCTTCTAATAAATAATCTATCCTCAGCGACTCAGCTCAGCCAGCCACTTGCCAATAGTACGTGCGAGTTTAATGCGCTGTCCTGTAAAGCCATGATTGCTTTTGATAACCTCGTACTCTACACGTCCACCCGCGTCGCGCAGGCATTTCGCCAGCGGCTTAAGCATCTTCTGCGCAGGGGCGATAGTGTCGTAAGCGGCTTCCACCAGAAGTACGTTGTGATCCAGCAGCTTCTCATAGTTATTTACCACACTGAGTTCCTGCCTGTTATTTAGGGCATTCTCATAGACGTCCGCCACAGAAGTCAGCTTAAGGCACTGACCCTCAGTCTCGATCATGAGGAACAGATCCTTCTCCATCTTGTAGTCGAAAGCGGCGCCAATGTCATAGGCGGCCATCGCGGCCACGCCCCTTATAAATGGCAGTTCTTTGGCCGCGTTTATTACAGTCTGACCACCCATGCTGTGACCAACGAGGAAAATGTTATCAACGTCAATGTTATAGCGTTCTGCTATGGCTGGATTGTGAGCCCATTTGGTGATGGCGATTATATCATCCTTCAGATTAGTAAAAAGATAATTGCCCTCACTGCCCCACGCACCTCTGTGATTCATATGAATGACAACGCATCCCATTCTCATCAGAACGAATTCCAGGTCATTATTTGTGGTATATCCAGGAAAACCATGAGACATGATTACTGTAGGATATGGTCCCTCAATTCTCTTATCAGGAGTCAGCATGTATCCGTACAGGTGGCATCCACCGCTAATAATATTAAGCTCCTCTATCTCAGGAAATGATTCCGGCTCGTCTGTCTCGAATTCTTCAAATGCATTATCAACGTTCATATAACCTCCTGACGCCAGTTAGCCTCCGCAGCAGTGCTCACAATCGTGATCATCTGGGAAAATAGCTGGGTCGTATTCAATATTATTTTTATCGTAGTAGTCTTTAACTGCTTTCTTTATTGCTTCCTCAGCCAGCACCGAACAGTGAATCTTATGTGCTGGGAGTCCATCAAGAGCCTCTGTTACGGCTTTGTTTGTTAGCTTGAGCGCCTCCGATACTGGCTGGCCCTTAATGAGTTCTGTTGCCATGGAGCTGGATGCAATAGCGCTTCCGCAACCAAATGTCTCGAACTTTACTTCTTCAATAATCTGATCAGCATTAATCTTCAGATATATCTTCATTATGTCTCCACAGACTGGGTTACCAACTTCACCCACACCATCTGCGTTCTCGATTACACCTACATTTCGTGGATTTCTGAAGTGATCCATTACCTTCTCGCTATATAATGCCATCGTCGTTTCTCCTTTAATTATTCTGCAAATACATGTGGTCTCTTGCCTGTTACCAGGTCTCTCCAGAATGGAGACATGTTACGTAAATATTCGACTACTTCTTTTACTGACTTAACCAGATAATCGATTTCTTCCTCTGTTACGTCTTCAGAGAGAGACAATCTCAATGAACCGTGCGCCACCTCGTGTGGTCTTCCTATAGCCAGGAGTACGTGGCTAGGATCAAGTGAACCTGATGTGCAGGCGGAACCAGAAGAAGCAGACACGCCCTTATCATCAAGAAGGAGCAACAATGACTCGCCCTCGATACCTTCAAAGCAGAAGTTAACTGTTCCAGGAAGGCGTGCATCTCTGTCGCCGTTCAACTCTGAATAAGGAATCTCATCAAGTCCGGCAATCAGCTTGTCTCTAAGTGGAGTAAGTTTCTTCGCATATCCATCAAGGTCTGCTGTCGCATCTTCCAAAGCTACTACCATACCTGCGATAGCTGGAAGATTCTCAGTTCCTGCACGCTTACCTCGCTCCTGTGCACCACCCTCTATGATATTCGTGAGAAATATTCCTTTACGCGCATACAAGATACCGATTCCCTTAGGTCCGTGGAACTTGTGTGCAGAAAGACTCAGCATGTCGATGTTATCTCTCTTAATATCAACTGCCACATGGCCGATAGCCTGCACTGCATCTGTGTGGAAAAGCACACCCTTCTCACGACACACAGCGCCAATCTCGCTAATTGGCTGCACAGTTCCAATCTCGTTGTTCGCGTACATAATAGTTACGAGGGCTGTGTCTTCCCTTATGGCTTTCGCCACCTGATCAGCTGTTACGACACCATTGGAGTGCACGTCCAAAAGCTCCACCTCGAAGCCTTCCTTCTCCAGCTTCTTAAGTGTGTGCAACACGGCATGGTGCTCGAAAGCGGTGGAAATAATGTGCTTCTTACCCTTCTTCTCACCACTGCGTGCGGCGGAAACAATTGCCTGATTGTCTGCCTCACTTCCACCTGAAGTGAAATAAATCTCTCTTGCCTCACAACCAAGAACCGCTGCGGCTCTGCTTCTAAACTCCTCGAGGGCCTCCTTCGCTTTCTGGCCAATCTCGTAAAGACTGGATGGATTACCATAAACCTCTCGCATATATGGAAGCATAGCGTTAATCGCATTCTCGCTCATTTTTGTTGTGGCTGCATTGTCTGCGTATATATTCATAAAGCCCTCCAACTGGGTATGATTATTTCTATTCACCTATCTACATAGTAGGTGATAGGGCTATTATAAAACCTATTGCCTAGTTAAGCAATAGGTTTTGGGTATTTCTATAATATTATGGTGTTTTGCAACTTCGTTTTATCACAATGAGCAGTGTTTTTCATACTTTGATGTTGCAAAATGCTCAACCGCCAGTCCAGGGCAACGATCAATAAATCAAAGTGCCATGCATGTAACAATCACATTTGTAATTCCGTGGAGCATCCAGCTAGGAACGATGGATCCAGATGCCTTCTTCTCATTAACCCATCCGAGAATGAAACCAACAATAGCAGGAAGAATTGTGAGAGCAACAGTAACGCCAACATTATGTGTTGCTGCGCCAAATGGAACACCATGCACGAGGCCGAAAGCAATTGCCTGAATTACGTTGCCTGCCATGAAACCAAACTTGCCACTAATTCTCTTAAGAATGAATCCTCTGAAAAGAATCTCCTCAGAAAGGCCTGTTCTGATAAGACCATATACGAAAGCGAGAGGGATACCTGCCATGCCCTTGCCTGCGAAGCCGCTACCAGCTGTTGTTACATCTCCTGCGAACTTGTTAGCGAGGAAGTTTGTCATAAAGCCATATACAATCAAAGCAATTACAGCGATAACTACTGCCTTAAGCAAACCACCATTGGACTTAACTTTCTTAAGGCCAATCCACTTGAAGAAGTTCTCCTTCTTACGTGCTGTGATGAGCCACCAAATAAATGGAATCAATGCGAATAATACAACCTGTCCTACTGCGCCAACCAACTCTGAAATAAATGTGTTCATGTTCTATACCTATTCTTATTTTCCGTGTTTTTTGTTTGCGAGCATAATTTAGCACATAAAAAATTCACCACATGGAATATGTGGTGAATTGTATTTATTTTGTGGTTAACTGCAAATTGTATTAGCCCACACCATTAACCATGTAGTACTGGTGATTAGCGCTAGGGTCGTATGTAACCACGCCCTCTGTGGCACGAACTGAAAGGCCCTGAGCGATTTTCTCGAGCTCACCCATGTCTTCGCCGGAAAGGAAGAAAATATATCCATCTGGGTGCTGGAGGATGATGTAGCAGTCATCATAACTGTAGTAAGTATCATCATCACTTTCGATGCCGTCTGGGATATCGATGTCGCCTTCTCTGTGACCAAACATCTTAAGTGCATTGTATTCGCCAATCTGTTCTTCTTCTACGCTACGGAACTCGTCCTCGAAGAACATAAATCCGTCTGGTCCAAACTGGGCTGTGTAGTAGAGCTCAATGTTATACACATTGTAATTAGCGTCAAAAAACTGAAGAGGCTCAGCCCCCCAGGTTGTTGGATCTCCAAAACCTTCATTAATATATCCTGCAGGAAGATAAGAAGGTAAAAACTCCACCTTGTTACATGACTCTGGTCCCTCAAAACTTACATACTTACTCACCTTATCGTAAGTAACAACTTCATTAGAAAATCCGTCCTTATCCTCTACCTGATATTCCACAGTTAATTTCTCGCCAGGAGCGGCATCGCGCTGCTTGATACCAAAAAAGTCTGTCGCATATGCTGTGATTCCAAGTGCCAGTGCGAGGCTGGCAGCAACTCCAACTCCTACTAATCTTTTACTCATTCCACGTTTCATATTAGTTATTTCTGATACTTTCGCCTGGTCGTGTAATTCCAATGCCTCAAGTTTGTATTCTTCAGAAATGTTTTTAATGGCCTCAGATATTACTTCCGGTCTCATATCAGTTTCTCCTTCTGTAAAAATTTGCGGAGCTTCTCGCGGGTGCGATGAAGACGAAGGGTTACAACGGACTCTTTCAGTCCTGTTCGTGATGCTATGTCTTGAACGGTATCTGAAAGATAATATCTGGAAACGAACATCTGCCTGTCTTGCTTTTTGAGCTTGCCCAGAAAGCGGTTAATTGCAGCGGACAATTCCTCCGCCTCACAATACGCTTCCACCGAAGCCCTAGAACTCAGGCACTCCTGTAACTCATCTATTGGCTCATCACTATAAGAATTACGCTTCTCGGAAGTGTTATATCTATATCTATCTAATGCTTTATTACGTGCAACACTTACGAAAAAAGCTTTAAGCGATGAGGGTCTCTCTGGGGGAATGGAATTCCATGTGGTGAACAGGGAATCATTCACACACTCTTCCGCATCAGATGAGTTATGAAGGACATTCGCACAGATACCTTGCGCAAGTTTTCCGTATTTGGTCGATAATTCGCTAATTGCCTGTTCCGAGCGCTCCATGAACAAATTAATTATCATCTCATCTTCCATTTTGTATCTATCCTTTATTGTCTTCTTAGTCGCATCCAACGACTGCTCTCATCTATATAGACGAATTACAGTCGAAGATATTTCAATATTTTTTTAAATTTTATCCTCTTTCTTCCACAACGGTATCCACGCGGTTCTGCAAGATGTCAATTATCTCATCCAAACTCTTCTGATCCTCTAGATATGGTTGTATCTCCTCCGACAGGATTATGGAGATAGAAGGATCTATAGTAGATATATGTGCTACATCGATACAGTTTGTTTGAAATTTCTGAACGGTCGTAGGATCAATTTCACCGCCACCAAACATCATGTGTCCAGAAACAGAATAGTTACCCTCGCCATTTATTATACGATTATATTGACTCACCAAATCATTAGCGGTTCTTACATAAGATTCACGGTTCACAGGAAATCCCTCATTAACAGCAATATAATCCTGTACCTCATCAGCAAGAAGCAATTCAACAAACGTCCAACAGGCATCGGGACTTGAAGCCTGAGCAGATATTCCTACTGAATTCTTAATATAAGCAGATGGGCCTCGTCCATCACTAGTAGGCATACCGAATAACAACGCATCTGTAAAATCATATTCATTAGGATTATAAGGGTCACCATTACGAGTATGGAACTCTGTCAAATAATTATTAAACCCATTCAGAGGGATATAGTATGCAGGCTCATTAGGATAGTAGCCATCCTCATTTATCTTGTTAAAAGGTTTATTCTTAATATACTCTGCCACCGCACGGAATTCAGAATTATCAAAATTCACCTTACCGTCCTTAACAAATGAATCACTCATTGCCCCCACACACTCTCTAAAATACTGCGCACGAGGCAAGTGAATAGGCTCCTGACCATTACATACTTTATCCACAAAATCGAGATATTCATCGTAAGTGAATCCCACCTTATACTCACCAACATTCTTAGGGGAAGTAAAAATTCCATTCAGGGTAAATGATAATGGCAGCTGATAGAGAGCGCCTGAGCTCTTAGAGCCATCAATAATGTTAGAAAAATAAGCAGAAGAATCTAACTTTGAAACATAGCTGGTCAAATCAATCAAGTAATCAGCATTATTAAGCTGACTGTATCCATACCCATCGATAATAATATCTGGACCCTCACCTGCCAGCAAATCAATAGACAACTGATAGGAAAGTTTATCCTTAGCAGCGGTATATGTTGCATCCGCTACTTCGGCTGAAATGTCATAGTCCAAATCCACAGTAACATCCACATTATATGTGTCATCGTATCTAATGAAATATTCTGAATTTGTCTCGTTATACTTGCACACAGCATCCGCTACAGGCCTATTTACCTCGCTAAGGCAACCCAGCTCAATAATCGTCTTACCAGCATTAGGATTAGTGTCATTCTTGGTAAGCTTATAAAGATAGTAATTAGTATGGGATCCGACAAAACTTCCTGTAAATGTCTTACAAGCAAAGAGAATAGACGTATCACTATAGTCAACAAGCATACAATCCTTAACATCACAACGATTAACATTACTGTCGTTAAAATCAAAGACCTGTTTAACCTCATGCTTATCAAAATCGAGTTCGTTGATGTATCCATATTCTGCATACAGCGCATGACCATTAAGGAAAACCATAGTGTCATTCACCTTATCAAGCCAATCCGTTCCTTCAGGGCTAGTGTCTTTTACCGTCATATCAGAATAATTAAGAACCCAGAACTTAGGTTTATGCTGGTCACAGTAAGCCATAATCATGGCGGAGTTATCCTTATAATCGAAGATTTTAATATCATGAATATTCTCGTCAGGGAAGTATTGACCTAGATTAATGTTTGTTTTCTTTCCAGCCGCGTCAGTTACTTCCAAAGTATAACTGCTTTTATTTGCATTATGGTCAGTTATGGCAGTAGTTGTTATCATATACCCGTTTACCTTAAACGTATCATCGTAATACTCAGAAGCACTGGTTGACATCTCCTTCTCGACAGGTACTCTGTCACTAATCTCACCTGTCACAGGATTTATTTTAAATTCATAGAAATTCAATTCTCGATTAGTATTACCATGAGCATCTACATTTGTGTCATCATATCTAATGACTCCAATCTCAATCATGCCATCTATAAGGTCGAGATTTTCCATATACTCACAACTGGAGTCAACTGCATCCGCCAAGGATATTCTATTAACTATACCGCCATTGGAATTAACACATAAAATATCCTGATGATAGTAATCAAGATAGTTATCATTCTCCCAGTCAAAATCATTAGGAACTACTTCTTCAGACTGAACCAGACAACAGAAATTATCATCAGCCATTCCAATATAACAGAACTGGGCACTACTATAATTTTTGCCATCTGCATAATAGATTTCTGAGATATCGATCTTTTCAGTTGAATACCAAACTGAATCCTCTTCTACCAGCACTGGGTCCTTGGTCTCATCCACCTTCTTACAACCTGACAGCGCTACTGTACCCAGCAACATAGATGCAACCAATGTTGTCGCAACTCTTCTTATAATTCTATTCATTATGACCTCCCCTGGGCACAATTATTCTTGCCCTAAGACCATAATAAAGAAAGGATGTCTCCTAGTTGATTTGAAGATGTGTCAAAGTTGTCTCTTGTTGGCTGTTATTGCCTCTTGTTGCCATGCACGTTGACATTTTCGAACCGATATGGCAACTTTTCTGAGTTTTATGGCAAATTTACAATTATTACCAAAGGCGTTGCCAAATTCATCGTGAAATGGCAACTTGAGGGGAATTCATGGCAAATCACAACAACGCAACACGACAACTTTAATAGATCGCCTTAATGCAGCAACTATTTGGAACAAAGTCGATGCCAAGCTTTGTCTGGATATCATCTGAAGACATATCAACCCACTTACCATCAACATAAGCAAATGACTCACCAGGCTTTGCAAAAACTCTGTACTCGATGCATTCATCTCCAAAGTTCTCACCCTCAACTGCAGCCGCACCAGAATACTCTACAACGATAGAATACTTGCCAACACTAACAGGCTCATCAAGGTCAACCACGTGGTATCCAGAGTGCTCGAAACTTGCCTCCTGCTCATAAAGAACCTTGTCCATCTTCTCATCACAAATATAGATGTGCACGTCCTCATTCTTCTCAGGGATATAAAGGCCAACTGCTCTCAGGTCACCTGGATCATTAAACACGTTCGCAGTTTTGGTTGTGCTTCCAGTGGAGAAAGAATTTGTAGCACCTGCATCATAAGCAGTAACGTGATCATAATCCTCAGACAAAATGAAAACGGTGTTCTCACATAAACTCATTTCATAAGAAATCCAGTAATAGCCGCCGTCAAAGAAAGCGTTTCCACCACTATTCTGGCAAAGCCATGCACCATTCTGACTTGGCTGATTTACGAAATACTCTTTTGGAAAATTATCGTCCCAACCAACAATACACACAGCGTGGTCTTTCTCGGCGGATTTAACATTATATGTCAGATATCCATCAAAGCGGCCAACATAACTCTGGTACTGGTCATTAAGTGCTACATGAAGAGCACCGTTATTTTTGATAACTTCCTTAAGTTCCTCGATACTATATCCCTCATAATTGGTAGCATCCACAAGGATATAGTCGCCATAACCATTGGAAAGACGCTCGGATACCATCCAGCCCCAGCCACCCCAGTCATATCGATCAGTGCCAAGCAAAATAAAGTATCCCTCTTCTTTATCGTCATCGTAGATATAATCACAAAGTTCCATCTCATCGAGAGAGATAGTCTCGCCCTTTACCTTCAGATAATATGACTCCATGGATGTTGACGCTGCACATACCCAGCATGTTCCAGCTTTCTGTGGTTTAACAGGTGTGCCATAACCTTCATCAATCAAACTGTAGTAACCCTCATCGCCGTGTACATAATGCTCCACCGGCGCCTCTGTCTCTGTTGTCTCAGCTGGCGCATCCACATCCTCAGCCTCGGAAGTTTCTACAACAATAGTATCATCAGCAGATGTACTCTCCGCTGCTGTATCCTCTTTTTTACCGCAGCCTGTAGCTATCAAAGAGAGACCAAAACTTAACAAAAGTGCTGTTGCAATATATTTTCTATTCATATAATCCATTTCCTATCACAATATTTTAAATATGAACCTATTCTACTCTTCAATTTAATGGCATTTCCACAAGGATATTGTTAAAATATATAACAATATCGTAAAAGTCGAACCGAGGGCAAACAATGGCAGATGATATAATTCTTGAATACGATGGTGAATTATTAGTTGAATTCAAGCAAAGGGACGACCGTTCTGAGATCGTTAACTATAACTGTCCTTCTTTTCCTTGCTTCTCGTTCCCTGGCTTTCTCACAGGCATAGAACCATGGGTTAGAAACGCCCACTGGCACGAAGACATCGAGATTCTCACAGTGAAAAAAGGCACCATGGCCTACAACGTAAACGGTAAACTTATCGAACTTAATAAGGGAGATTCCCTCTTTGTTAATTCCAGAAATCTTCATTACTCAGATGGAATTAACCTTCAGTATGCTGAATATCACATTATCGTAGCTCACCCACGCATTCTCTCATCAACTAATATTGTTGACCGCGATTATCTGCTTCCTGTTCTTACAGATGCAAACTGCGAGTACATCCTGTTCCAAAATGGCACTAAGGCCGCCTCCGAGATATCTGCACAAAGCCAGAACATTATCGACAACCACGAGAACCCCCTCGAAATTACCAGAAGTCTTTTTAACATCTGGCACCACATATATGAAGAACACAGCAAGATGAACGACAAGAAGAGCACATCTCCTTCCTATCGTATCGAGTCCGTAAAGGATATGATTGGCTTTATCAAGGACAACTACCAGAATAAAATCACTCTGGGGCAGATTGCTAACCACGGGAACGTGAGCAAATCCACATGCAACAACTTATTTAAGAGCTGTACAGGATACACTCCAACAGACTATCTAATACGTTATCGAATCGACAAAGCTATCGAGCTTTTGCAAAACACAGAGGACAACATAAGCACCATCAGCGGCAAGTGCGGCTTTAACACCCCAAGCTATATGACGGAACAGTTTGTAAGGTGCCTTAAGGTTACACCTCGCGAATTTCGTCGTCAGATGCAGGAGGCGTAGTCTTCCATTGTTGCCTAATATATAAAAAACTTATATTTCATCTTCATCAACTACTTCACCATTCACACGTATCGTCATTTTAATCTTTCCATCAACATGCTCAGGCTTGCAATAACCCATGTGTACTCCATCGGATTTTCTACCAAGATATCCATCTTCCACCAATGATTCAAGTATTGCAACAAACTCGTCCTCAGTTAACTTAAGCATCGCATTTTTGAACTGGTCACCCTGATAATAGGAATGAGTAGAACTTGAATCTGCGTATTTTTTATAGAGAACAGAAGCTGAATCAGCTTCCCAATAAATATTCTTTACTACATACTCATAGACTGTTTTCCTATCACCAGTAAGCCCATCCGAATTCCACGTATTACGGCTATTGGAATACTGCTCCTTATAGATAAATTCGCAATTCTTTATCACAGCTGATTCAACAGACAATTCATCTCTAAAATAAGTATAGTTAGTAACTTTCCACTTCATCTCAGAAACTGAATTACTAAGTTCAAGCGCATTGTCTGATAATTCTCTAGTTAATGACTCTGCATCTTCGACTGAGATATACGAGCAATCCTGCCATACCTGAATTTGATCCAAAAGCGACTTTACGATCACAATAGGAAGATAAGGCGCCTCTGCATAACAATCATTATCTATGAATGTAAAAACGTCATCTGTAATAGTAATCTCCAGATTAGCAGTAAGAGCTTTTTTGTATTTCTTTAAAACATCGCAGAGCATCTGCGACTTCAGCATAATGCTAATCTCATAGTACTCGTCAGCAAAAATAGAATGAATTTTATTCATAAGATTCTCCTTTTACTTGATTGTATCCATATTTGATTGTCATTAATTAAATAGAAAGTAAACAATTAAAGAAAAACAACTAATACAAATAATTTACATTTAGCAACATAAATAGTGCCAGGCGAATGTGAACTTGTTTGTCACACTGACCTGACACCGTTTGTGGTCTTTTATCGTCCGATTTAATGCAATATCATTTCAGTTCTTCGATAAAATCCTTCATTTCTTCTG
>JAKSRI010000023.1 GCA_024403695.1 Saccharofermentans sp.
TCGTCAAAATTGTCGTCAACTCTGTTTCCGGGCAACATAAAACCCCTGAAACACTAATATTTCAGGGGCTTCTATGGCGGAGAAGAAGGGATTACCAATCGCGTCGCGCATTAGCACTAGCGCTTGGAGACCTCGCGCCACTCCGTGCGCTCGGACGCCCGAGGGCCGGAACATCATTGATGTTCCTGTAAACACCCTCGTGCCCCACATTGGGTTCGAATCCCTTCCTCTAGTTTTTCTGTAATAACAAAAATACCCAAGGTATAAAACCTTGGGTATTTTCGTTATGGCGGAGAAGAAGGGATTCGAACCCTTGCGCGGCGTGAACCGCCTAAAGCTTTAGCAAAGCCTCCTCTTCGGCCTCTTGAGTACTTCTCCTTACCAATGCCGAATTCGTAGTCTATTGACTACCGAGAACTTATTATAGCATATTTTTTGCATTTGGAAAGAGTGATTATTCAAACAAAGTAGAACTGAGTGTCCCAACCTGGCACTGATGGCAGATGACGCATATAAATTTTGTAATCAGGACGCATGGCATGAACCGCCAAAGGCAAAGTCCAGATATCCTCACTTCTGTGGTAGCAGGCAATGTTCATAACAGGTCGCTGGTCAGCAATATAAGCACTTCCCCCCTTTAGAGCCAGAAGCTCATTGCCCTCCACATCCATCTTGATGAACACCGGCGCATCCACATCTTTAAGCAAAGAATCCACTGTCACGCATGACACCTCGATGCCCTCACCTTCGTGCGCACCACGACCCTTATTTACTTCCATTGTAGTCACGCCCACATGATCAGAAATAAGAGCATTCACATATGTCACATCAGGAATATGAGCTGTATTCTCATTAAGTTTACGGAAATTGCGGCTGTCCGGCTCCACCGCAATTACAGAACCAATCTGTGGATACATGCCAGTATAACGAAGCACCGTATCACCGTTATAAGCACCGAGATCCAAGTACAAAGCACCGTCCGCAGGCACAGTCAGAGCGTCCGCATCATCCCCGCTAACCTGGCACTCATATAAGAATTTCAAATCACCAGTAAGCTTATTCTTCACTGTACAGTCGAATGTAAGGCGGGACAAATCATCCGCCAGCAAAGAACGAACCTGATTAATCTCATCCAGATGAGCCTCATAAAACTCATAGTCAAAAAGATTCTTGCCATACACAGGCACATCCGGCGCGTAGAACTCCTGCTCGCCACTAATGCGATTGATGTTCTCCCACACTTCAGGACGGGTGGACCCAAAACACATAAGTACAATCATGTCTCCCAGGCGTTCTTTGCAGGACTCATAAGACTCCACAGGGAATCCACGGAAAGTACGATTACGCACAAACCCACTGCTGGCAAAAATCCCCTGAATCTCCACGCCACGACGACCGAGCTCATCAAGGATCTTGTCAGCACCATTACCAGTTCCATACAGCACAACCGGCTTAGATGTATTCTGCAAATATGTCCACAAATCTTTTTCCATAACTACAAAGATTATATCAATGTGGTATTATTCTTTCACTATGGGAAATAAAGCTAATACAAATCAGTACGAGAAAATGACCATGACGCCTATTCCAAGGCTCATCGTCACCCTGTCCATACCAACCATCTTCGGCATGTTATTTACTGACATTTATCATCTGGTTGATACGGCTTTCGTTGGTATGCTCGGAACTTCCGCCAGCGGTGCGGTCGGCATCGTATTTGGCTTTATGGCCATCCTTCAGGCAATCGGATTTCTCTTTGGCCAGGGCTGTGGAAGCATCATGTCACGACTCTTTGGCAAACACGACGATAAAGGTGCCTCCCGCGCTGGATCTACAGGTTTCTTTGGCGCCCTGACTCTGTCCATAATCGCAGAGATAATCTGCTTTATCTTCCTTGACCAGCTGGTAATGATCCTTGGCAGCACTAAGACCATCGCGCCTTATGCCAAAACTTATATCACATATATTCTCATCGCCGCTCCATTTATCGTGGCGAGCTTCACCATGAACAACATCCTCCGATATGAGGGCAAAGCATCCCTCGGAATGGTGGGTCTCCTGGTGGGCGCCATTCTTAATATGGTGGGCGACCCTATCCTCATGTTCGTTCTAGACATGGGAATCGCCGGAGCGGGCCTGTCCACATGCCTCTCCCAGTTCGTCAGCTTTGTAATTCTCCTGTCCTTCTTCCTGAGGGGCAAAACTATCTGCAAACTCACTCTCAAAAATGTCGTACTCAGAGCGGACTATATCGGTAACATTATGGCCACAGGACTTCCTAGCCTTATCCGCCAGGGCCTTCAGAGTGCCTCCACCATCATCCTTAACATGGCGGCCGCACCTTATGGCGACGCAGCCATTTCGGGCATGAGCGCCGTATCCAGAATTACCTTCTTCGTATTTTCCGTGTGCCTGGGTATCGGCCAGGGCTTCCAGCCAGTAAGTGGATTTAACTATGGCGCATCGAAATTCAAGCGCCTGCGTAAGGCTTTCGACTACGCCTTCAAGCTGGCAACCATCCTTATCGTGATCCTCTCCGTCGTGGTTTTCTTCACGGCAACACCACTTGTAAAACTTATGCGTGATGACCCTGAGGTAATAAACATCGGTGTCAGAGCACTTAAACTTCAGTGCCTGACTTCTGTTTTCCTGCCATTTTGCACCATGACCGAAATGCTCCTGCAAAGCACAGGAAAGCGCCTCCATGCGTCACTTCTGTCATCACTGAAGAGTGGTATTTTGTTCATACCAACTCTCCTCCTGCTCGTTTATTTCAGAGGACTTAACGGCATACAGGAAGCTCAGCCTGTAACTAATTTCTTACAGGTTATTCCATCTTTTATTCTTGCTCTATGGTACTTCAGAAAGCTTCCAAAAGAGGACGCCTGATTTCTTAAATTACTTGCCCAGAGTAGCATCGTAGGACTCCAGAAAGTCCTCGCCCTTCTGCACTTCATGGAAACTCATTCCCGGATAATCCAGCTGTCTAGCGCACTCATAAATAGCGATAGCCGCAGCATTACTGATATTAAGGCAGCGACAGTCCGCCATCATCGGGATACGGAAACATCTGTCCAGATTCTCAGCCAGAATCTCATAAGGAATTCCAGTACTCTCCTTACCAAAAATAAGATAAATCTTCTTATCTGAAGGAATAGAAGCAAAGTCCACGCTTGAAGGTGGCTGCTTGCCATATCTGGTCATAAAGTAATATTCACCAGGATTCTTGCTGACAAAATCCTCATAATTATCGTACAAAACATAGTCTGCCCAGGTGATGTGGTTAGTTGTGAAACGCTTGAACTTAGGATTCTCGATATCGAACCCCAAAGGCTTAATGATATGAAGCGCACAGCCGGCAGCAACGCAGGTGCGCATAATATTTCCAGTATTTTGTGGGATTTCCGGCTCGAAAAGCACTACATTAATTCTCTCATCCATATTCCTGGGTCTCCCTGTTATTCGAATTTCTATCAGCAATTCTACCACGAATAGGATACAATTAGCCTATGTATAAATTTATTCTTCTTGATCTTGATGAGACCATATGGGACTTTAAGGCCGCTGAACACAGGGCTTTCGAGGAGACCATGCTGGAACACGGCATTCCTGTTACACCAGAAATTGCCGCCTTTTATAATGTCACCAATCAGGGTCTGTGGAAGGCATTAGAACGTAAGGAAGTTACCAAGGACGAACTTAAATGCGTCAGGTTCGAGCGCACATATAACAAAGCTCTGGAGCTTTTCAAGGATGCATCTCTCCCACCGCTTGGTCCTGATACCTGCAAAATAATTAACCAGACATATATGGAAAGACTTTCCCATCTTGGCATAATGCTTGATGGGGCAGAAGATTTTCTTAGATCCCTTTCCCTTCTTCGTAAGGAAAAGAATTTCGGTGTGTATTTTATTACTAACGGCACAGCCATTACTGCCCACGGGCGAATCGCAGCATCAGGTGTAGACCAGTATGTTGATGGCGCCTTCATAAGTGACGATATTGGGGTGGAAAAGCCTGGCGTTAAGTTTTTTAACTATGTTACAAACACTTTAAATGAAGGGGATTCCGGCAAATATCTCGTAATTGGTGATTCCCTCACTTCCGACATTCAGGGCGCAGAAAATGCGGGTATGGACTCCGTACTTTTTGCCTATTATGGTAAATTCCCTGAGGGTCACGAGAGTCATAACATTACATATAGAGCCACAAGTTACGATGAGATTCTGTCAATTATCGACAGCAACACTTAATCACCGAAAAGTCCACGTATTTTATACTTATAAGTATTTTTGCGCTAAATACAGCGCAACTTAGCATTTACACTGTAAAAATACAGCGTAATTAAAGATATATGCTGTAAAAGTACAGCGTGATTAGAAATCTATGCTGTAAAATTACAGCGTAAATTGCATTTGATGCTGAAAAAGCCTTGAATAATTAATTTATAATCTGAAAATACTAGTAAATAAATCAGAATCCCCTTCGTTAACTTAATCCTTATCAACCAGATTTTTGACCCACTTATACTTCTTGTAGTGGATATAAACTGCAGGAAGTTTAATAATCTCATCCAGATTCAGAATAAAATACACAGCGATAACCGGCAGCTTCCACACGAAGGCAGCCAGCGCACCCACAGGCACGATAAATGCCCACATAGTAATGGTGTCGCAGATAAAACCGAACTTAGTGTCGCCACCCGCAGTGAAAATTCCAGAAATAACAGTGGAATTAATGGAACGGCCAAGCATGTAATATACGCACATGAGAAGCATGGCTGTCAGATATTTGCTGGCAGTTGGTGACAAATCCACCGCGTTGACCACGATTGGAGTAGATGCTGCGATGATAATGCCGGCGATAATGCCGCTGACGATCATGAGCTTACAGAGTTTCGAGCCGTATTCGCGGGCACGCTCGAGACGACCGGCACCAAGCTCGTTACCGATAACGATAGCTCCACCATAAGCAAGAGCAAAGCAGAAGCAGCTAACCAGGTCTTTCGCCACCGCCACGATAGCGTTGGCGGCGGTCGCATCCGCACCGAGATGGCCCATAATTACTGTAATCATAGCAAATCCAAAGCCCCACAAAAGAGAGTTCAACAAAGTTGGTGTCGCATATTTGCTGAAGTCCTTACGGAACACAGGATCCACATGGAAAACACTCTTTACACCCACCTTAATCTTGCCGTTACGCAGGAACAGCACAATATAAGCGATGAATCCGATAAGACAGGACATAGTAGTTCCGAGGGCAGCACCGCCCTCTTCCAGACGAGGCATGCCGAGCAAACCAAAAATAAACACAGCATTAAATCCGATGTTAAGGAACACCATGGCGATGCCGATAATAGTGCACTCGCGAACGTAGCCGATATTCTTAAGAACACCACCATAAAGCTGCGCCACGCCAGAAAAGATATAGGAAAACGCCACAATTCTAAGATACACGATACCATGCTGAATAATCGCAGGCTCAGAAGTAAAAATACGCATAACTCCCTCAGGGAAGATAAACGCCATCGCCCACAGCGCGATTAGCACCGGCAAAGTAATTCTCATAACATATCCGAAGGAAGTCTCGATTCCCTTCATATCCTTCTTGCCCCAGTACTGAGCCGCGAAAATACTAAGTCCAGACACCAGCGCACTGACAAAAAGCGACATAATAAAGGACATCTGCGCCGCCAGGGAAACCGCAGACATGGCATCCTGATCAAGAGACACCAACATAGCAGTGTCACTTACAGGAATAAGTGCAAACATGAAATTCTGAAGAGTCATAGGCACTATCAAAGAGATAATCGCCTTACGAAACTCCTTATCGTTATTAGTTTTATTCATAAATTACAAAGTGAAAGCAATTGCTCCCTTTTTAAGTCTCTCGAGTCCGTCCATAACAACGCTGCGTGGCGCCGCCAGGTTCATACGTAAGAATCCCTCACCGTTACCACCATATGTGCTGCCTCGTGTAATAAAGAGCTTGGAATTATCCTTAAGGAAAAGCGCCAGCTTATTAGAATCAGGTGACAACTCACTGCAGTCGATCCAGATAAGATAAGTCGCATCTGTCACTGTAGTTCTGAGGCCAGGGACCTCGTTGTTAATGAACTCAGCAGCAATTCTCTTGTTCTCAGCGATATACTCACGAAGCTCATCAAGCCACTCTCCGCCCTCAGTAAACGCAGCAATAGCAGCAATCTGCGCAAAACAGTTTCCCTCGCCAACCTCGTCCGCGTTAAGGCCGTTCCAGATAGTACGACAGAGCTTGCGGTTAGGAACAATAACTGCGGATGACTGAAGTCCCGCAATATTAAATGTCTTAGAAGGTGCGATGGCAGTAATGCTGATGTCTCTGTTAGTGTCGTTAACGGATGCGAAAGGCACATAATCCTTGCCTGGCAAAGTCAGGTCACAGTGGATCTCATCTGAGAGAACCAGCATGCCATTAGCTGCGCAGATCTCACCGATACGGGCCAGCTCCTCCGAAGTCCAGATACGACCAACAGGGTTATGAGGATTACAAAGAAGAAGCAGCTTCACGTCCTCTCTCTTCGCCTTCTCCTCGAAGTCAGCCCAGTCAATTTCGTAGCTCATATCAGCCTTGTTATAAATGAGCTCAGACTCCACCACCTTACGGTCGCTGTTGTTAATGCAGTTAAAGAACACGTTATAAACAGGTGTGAAAACCATGACACCCTCACCAGGTGCAGCCGCCCTTCTAACCGTGGACGAAATGGCAGGAATTACACCTGTGCAGAAAAGAACTGCGTCCTTCTTAAACTTCCAGTTATGGCGTGTGCCCCACCAGTTAACATAAGCTTCAGCCCACTCTGAAGGGTCAGAAGAATAACCATAAATGCAGTGCGCTGCACGATCCTGAACTGCCTTCGAAATGGCAGGACAAACCTCAAAATCCATATCTGCAACCCACATAGGAAGCACGCCGTCAGACACGTTCCACTTAAGGGAGTTAGTATTCTTTCTATCTGTTATCTTGTCAAAGTTATATTTCATGTAATCACCCTCTACTTAATATTAATTTGCCTTGTAGTTTACTAGATTTCCCTCAAAATTAAAACCGCATCGATATTGGGGACGATGCGGTAATAAAGGGGTAAAAAGTATAAATTACTCAGTCTGTGTATCCGAATTCCTGTGCCCAGTAATAGTCGTGAACACCATCACCGTTAACATGGAGTGCGAAGCCGCAGGCTGTATAATCATCATCAAGAATCAAAGCTTTGTGAGTTGGAGAAGCCATCCAGCCCGCAAATACTTCCTGTGCAGTAGCATAACCCTCAGCGAGGTTCTCACCATAAACGATATTCTCGTTTACTGTGTAGTATGGAGTTCCGTCAGGTCTTGTGTGGCTGAAGAAATCAACGATCTCAGCTGCTCTGATGGAAGCTGCACTCGCGAGATCTGTACGATAAGAATAAGGCTGCAAACCATTTGCCTCACGCTCAGCATTTACAAGAAGGAACAACTCATACTCTACTGTACCCTGTGCAGGATAATTAATAACAACAGGAGCAGGTGTAGGAACAATTGTAGGCTCCACTGTTGTCTCTACAGGAACCTCAATAACTACTGGCTCAGTAGTCTCAGGTTCTGTTGCTTCTGTCTCTGGAATCTCTGTAGGAAGAGGATCTGTTGCATCAGCTTCTCTCTCCAACGCTGATGCAACAAGTGATGTCTCCTCTGTCTGCTGAGTCTCAACTGTAGTCTCATCAACTACGTTCCCAGCCTCCCCGACTTGGCCCTTGTCGATTTCAACAGACACTTCATATGTAGGGGCTTCCTGGCTATCAGGGAAAACAATCATATCGGCCTGGATACTACTATTAGTAACGCCGATTGTCGCAACGGCAAGAAGCGAAATAATCACTTTGTTATTGATAGCCACCGTTTAACCCCCAAAAATGTTCTATAGAACTAACATCCTACGTACTCAATATAACGAACAAGAGTAAACCCCATATTCACAGACTGTAAATTTCTTAAAGTTGGAATGAACAAATTGTAAATTGCCTCAAAAATCACTTTATGTTGTATAATTAGGCTTATGAGTATAAAGAATAATAATAAAAAGGAAGCTATCTCATCCGCTCAGATAATTCCACTCGGATTTCTGGCCATGATTATCGTGGGAACAATTCTCCTCTGGCTTCCGATATCTACAGCTAGCGGTCAGCACACAAGTTTGCTTACGGCTATTTTTACTGCGACAACCAGCACATGTGTAACAGGCCTTGTTGTAGTTGACACTTATTTGCACTGGTCTCTTTTCGGCAAGATTGTCATTCTGATACTTATTCAGCTGGGCGGACTTGGTATTATCGCAGTATCTTCCACAATCATGCTGATGCTCCACAAGAAGTTCTCGCTCAGCTCCAGACTTCTTATCATGGACGCATTTAACCTCAGCAGTCTTAATGGTCTCGTTAAGTTCCTGACAAAGGTGCTTAAGGGAACTTTCTTCGTAGAGTTTGTCGGCGCATGTCTTTACTCCATAAGATTCATTCCACAGTTCGGAGTTGGCAGAGGTATCTGGTATTCCGTATTCACTTCCATCTCTGCGTTCTGTAACGCCGGTATCGATATCATCGGTCCTAACAGCCTTATCGATTACAACACAGATCCACTCATCATCACTGTAACTACACTTCTCATCGTTCTCGGTGGTCTTGGATACGTAGTTTGGTTCGACCTTATTGCTGTAGGCCGTAAGACAAACATCGGTAAGGGTGGTCTCAAATTCTTCGCTAAGAGACTCAGCGAGCACACTAAGCTGGTTATCGCACTCACTTTCTTCCTTCTCATTTCTGGTGCGATTTTCGTATTTATTCTCGAGTACAACAACCCTGAGACTATCGGTAACATGACACTTGGTGACAAGATTCTTAACAGCTTCTTCCAGTCCGTTACTTTCCGTACAGCAGGCTTCGCTGCCGTTCCTCAGCAGGGACTTAAGGAATCAACTGCTTTCATGGGTTGCCTCTATATGTTCATCGGTGGTTCCCCTGTAGGTACTGCTGGTGGTGTTAAGACTGTAACAGTATTTATGGTGGCTCTTAACACAGTCGCATTCATTCGTAACAGAGATGAGAGCGTTATTTTTAATCGTAACGTTACCGCAGACATCATGCGTAAAGCTACTGCAATTGTTACTGTAAGCTTTACAATTACTTTCGTATTCACAACAATTATTATGGCTGTAGAAGGACTTAATATTGCTGATGGATTATATGAGGTTGCCAGTGCCACAGCGACTGTTGGACTTTCCAGAGGAATCACTCCAACACTGGGAACTGCCGGCCGAATAATAATTATTATTTGCATGTACTTAGGACGAATCGGACCAATATCCATGGCGATTTTCTTCAGTGCACGTAAACCTGATAAGAATGACGTGCATTTCGCCGACGGAACATACATGGTCGGATAACAATAACAAAGCTGGATAACAAGACAGGGAGATAAAATTATGAACAAATCATTTGCAGTACTTGGAATGGGAAAGTTTGGTCAGAGACTTGCTGTAGATCTTTATGAGGCCGGAGCTGATGTTCTTATCGCAGACGACGATGAAGAGATCATCAACCAGATGACAAATAAAGCTACTTATGCCATGGTGGCAGACCTCGCCGATCCTGAGTCCATTGGTCAGCTCGGACTTAGCAATATGGATGTGGTAATCATCTGCATGGCCCGTCATATCGAGTCTAGCATCATGTGTGCCATGGTTGCCAAGGAAGCCGGCGTATCCAAGGTTATTGCCAAGGCGTCTTCCAAGAGAATGAAGGATGTTCTCCTTAAGGTTGGTGCCGATGAGGTTTATCTCTTCGAAGAGGAAGCTGCTTCACGTACAGCACGTAAGCTCCTCTCTTCTGATTTTATCGATTACTTCGACTTAAGTGATGATATTTGTATCGTTGATATGCACCCTAAGAAGGAGTGGGTTGGCAAGAACCTTATCAGCCTTAACCTCCGCGGTAAGTATGGTATCAACGTAGTTTCTATCAACAAGGGCGCTGGATACACAAACATGATTGATCCTAACGAGCCTCTTACAAAAGACATGGATTTACTTTGCGTACTTAGCAAGAAAGATGCAAGTAAGCTTAAGTAATTAAGGAAGGAAAAGTTATATGCATTTGGGCAAGACTTCTGCGGGCCTTAAGATAATTATCGTAGGTGCCGGTAAAGTAGGTACATCCCTGGTAGAGCAGTTAAGCCAGGAGGGTCACGATATTACTCTTATCGATAAGAACCCTGTAAAGCTCCGTGAGACTGCTGAGATTTACGACGTAATGGGAATCGTTGGTAATGGTGCTAGCTATACCACACTTTCCGAGGCAGGCATTAGCAGTGCTGACCTTATCATCGCAGTTACTCCATCAGATGAGCTCAATCTCCTTTGCTGCACAGTGGCAACGCAGTTCAATAACTGCGCATCCATCGCTAGAGTGCGTACTCCAGACTACAGCAAAGACGTTGGTTACCTAAGAGAGAAGCTCGGTCTTGCCATGATTATTAACCCAGAGCTCGAGGCGGCGAAAGAGATGGCGCGCATCCTTTACCTGCCTACTGCACTTGAGGTTAGCTCTTTCGCCCATGGTCAGGCGGAGATGATTAAGATTAAAATTCCTGAGGGCAACATCCTTAACGACATGACGGTTGCTACTCTCGGTTCCAACATCACTAACGACATTCTTATCTGCGCTGTCGAGAGAGACGGCGAGGTAACAATTCCTGGTGGTACTTTCGTGCTTAAGAACGGTGACATTATTTCTGTCGTTGGTAACAGAACTTCTACTGCCACTTTCCTCAAGAAAATTGGTTTTAAGACAAAGTCTGTTAAGAGCACCATGATTATCGGTGGTGGACGTTCTTCTTATTATCTCGCTAATCAACTCATCAAGAACGGCATCGAAGTTAAGATTATCGAGTCCAATAAGACAAGATGTGAGCAACTTAACGAGCTTCTTCCTAAGGCACTCATCATTAATGGTGACGGTACAAATACTGACCTCCTTAAGGAAGAGGGCATCGACAAGGTAGAGTCCTTTGTGGCACTCACAGGAATGGATGAGCAGAATGTAATGCTCACACTTCACGCCAGCCAGACAGCAGGCACAAAGGTAATCACGAAGATTAACCGCATGGGATTTAACGACGTAATCTCCAATATGGATCTGGGTTCTGTTATCTATCCAAAGTACATTACTTCCGAGACAATCGTAGCTTATGTTCGTGCGCGAAATGCTTCCAAGAGTTCCGAGATCGAGACTCTCTACCATATGTTCAAGTCACGTGTAGAGGCTATCGAGTTCCGCGTTAACGAAGAGTCAAAGGTTACTGGCAAGCCACTTAGAGAACTCCCACTTAAGCAGGGTCTTCTTCTGTCATTCATCAGCAGAGGTGGAAAAATTATTATCCCATCTGGTAGTGATGAGATTAAGGTTGGCGACACAGTAATGGTTGTTACAACACACACTGGATTTAAAGAGTTAAAGGATATTCTCAAATGAACGTATCAATGATCAGATATATCCTTTTCCAGATAATGAGAATCGAGGGAGTGCTTATGCTTCTTCCTTGTCTTGTTGCTGCATATTATCGCGAGTCGGTTGGTGTGTACTACATCTCCATCGCAGCGGCACTTCTCATCATTGGTTTTGTCGGATGTTTATTTAAGCCAAAGAACAATATTGTATATCTTAAGGAAGGCTGTATTTCCACTGCTCTTTCCTGGATTATTATGAGTATCTTCGGATGTCTGCCATTCTGTATCTCAGGAGAGATTCCTTCCTTTACAGATGCACTATTTGAGACTGTATCCGGTTTTACCACAACTGGTGCCAGCATCCTTAACGACATTGAATCTCTCTCCAGAACTGCTCTCATGTGGCGTAGTTTTACACACTGGGTTGGCGGCATGGGTGTACTCGTATTCCTTCTCGCAGTTATCCCTATGAGTGGAGGATCTAATATCAATCTCATGCGCGCAGAGTCCCCTGGACCATCTGTTGGCAAGCTCGTTCCAAAGCTTCGTTACACAGCCAGAATCCTGTATCTTATCTACTTCGCCATGACAGTTATCGAGACGATTCTCCTTATGTGCGGTGGCGTTGGCCTTTACGAATCACTGACTATCGCATTTGGTACAGCGGGTACTGGTGGATTCGCGATTCTTAACACAAGCTTCGTTACATACACACCTTATATTCAGTGGGTAACAGCTGTATTCATGATGCTCTTCGCAGTTAACTTTAACGCTTACTACTATGTAATCATGAGACAGTTCCGCAAGGCGGCTCTTATGGAGGAAGTTCGCTGGTTCTTCCTTATCGTAGTTGCATCCACAGGTGTTATCTTTATCAACATTCTGAAGATGTATAAGACTGCATTTGAGGCGCTTACTCATGCTTTCTTCCAGGTAACATCCATTATGTCTACTACAGGATTTGGTTCTACTGATTTTGACCTGTGGCCAACTCCATCCAAGTTTATTCTGGTTCTCCTGATGTTCATCGGTGCCTGTGCTGGAAGTACTGGTGGTGGAATTAAGGTGTCCCGTATCGTAGTTCTCATGAAGACCATTAAGAAAGAGATTTACTCATATATTCATCCTAAGATTGTTCGTAAGGTATCTATGGATGGACACCCTGTAGAGCACGACGTTATTCGTTCCATCAACGTTTATATGGCCACATATATAGCTATTTTCGCCGTGTCCATGTTCATAGTGTCATTTAACGGTTATGACCTGATAACCACATTTACGGCAGTTACAGCGACAATTAACAACATTGGTCCTGGATTAAGTCTTGTAGGTCCTACATGCAACTATTCATTCTTAAGTGGACTTACCAAATACACACTGATATTCGATATGCTGGCAGGCCGACTAGAGCTCTTCCCAATGCTCATGCTGTTCCAACCAGTACTCATAAAAGACTTATTCAAAACTCATAAATAATAAACAAAAATAGAGGCGGTTCCAATGTAGGAATCGCCTCTTCTTAAACTCAATAAACTTATCAGTGAATAACAATTAAGCCTGAGAAAGAATATAATCAACTACCTCGTTGATATTCATATCAAGAGCAACTGCGAACTCTGCGTTCATGCGCTTCTCTGCCTCGTAAAGGATTTTCTCATCCTGCATATTAAGAGTCTTACCCTCTTCTTCCAAAGCCTCACGACGAGCTGTAATTGCACGAATAACGCTGATAATTTCCTTACGGTCACCGCTGCTAAGAATATCATTATAAGTATCCTTACGAGCGTTACGATCATCAATCCAATCAATGTTCATAGAATTGATTTCCTTGATAAGATCCATAGCCTCATCACGAGAGATAATTGGCTGCATTTTTGCAACGAGTTTCTCGTTCTTCATTGGTACATAAACTACCATAGCCTGATTAACAAATAATGGCTTAAGGATGTAGTACTTCTGTGGACGTTCACGGCCAAATGCAACATCCTTAATCTCAGATATCTCACAAACTCCGCTTCCACCATATACAACTGTCTCACCAACAGAATATTCCATATATACCTCAAAAATTTAAAGTAAAATCCGCCTCACCCTCTTAAAAAATTATAGCACCTTCTAGAAATTTACTTGATTAGCTAACTTCCACAAAAAATATTTTTGATTAATTCTGGCAAGTGTGAAAAAACAGCTACAAATAACAAAATGCCCTCATTTCTGAGGGCATTTCTTAAATATTCTTAAATATTAATTACTTCTCTTCTCTAAGCTTCTTCTTAGAAACTACTGCAAGTGTTGTACCTGCGATAGCAACAACAGCAAGAACAGGAACTACTGGAAGGTCATTTGTCTTAGGCGAACTACCAGGACCTGTCATAGGGTTGCCTGGTGCAGTAGGCTTAGCTGGCTTAACATTACGAGTAGTCTCAGTAGGCTCTGTTGCTCCAGGGCTGTTAGGAGAAGCGAAAGTTGTCATACCAAAAGAAAAGCAAATTGCTAATGCTGTCAATAGACCAATTAACTTTTTCATAGCCCCTTCCTCCCCGCTATTCGTTATTCGTCTAATTCTAAACTAAATTTAAGACCTTTACAATAAATGTCATGACATTGACATATAATAGTTTTCCACAATATATTTGTGAAATTCCTCATCATTTATGTAAAATTCCTCAAAATTTTCTGTATCTACCATTTTTCCAGGTGTTTGATAGATTCTGCAATTATCATATGAAAACTGTGCCATGGTATTAAAATCTTCAGGTCCAAGGTTAGTCAGAATAAGATCATTTAGATATGGAGAAATGGTATTATACACTTCATTTCCACCACGATTACGCATTGTATCCATCAGCGCAGTAATATACAGAACCTGTCTATCCATACGGTCAGCAACAGAATTAAACTGAGTAAGATCTCTGTATCTTACGAATCGCTCTGCCACATCCCCCATAATATGAACCTGTGCTCCCTCTGTCATGGATGGATCAATTACAGTATAGTCTCTTGGCATAGTAATAGTTACTCCGCCGAACTCATCATTAATCGTACTTATACCTTCCATGTTCATGACAAGGTAACCATCTACCGGAATATCATAAAGCATCTCGCATATTGTCTGCTTTGCCGCCCAACAACTCTGAGTACCACCATTTCCATAGGCATACTGCAAAGTTACCTGTCCAGGAATAGTCTCCGACACCTGACCTGATTTGTCATAAATATCAATATCTGTCATGGCATTACGATTAATCTGAATTATGCTGACCTCGCCAGTCTCATTGTTAAGTGTGAGCAGATATATGGCATCAGACTGTCCTGCATGGGCAGGCTTACTGAACTTATCCAGAGTATCATTTGTATCAATACCGAGAAAAAGAATATTAGTCAGGTGAGTATTGTAAGCATACTTCTTACCGTCATACTCGATAACGTTTCCCACGCTCTGGCTACCCTCTGGAACGCTTTCCACCGTGTCCTTGGAAAAAACACCTGAAAAATATGCGATAACCCCGCCCAGAACAAGTATAAGCACAACGAGAATAGCAATTATTCCCTTGCGATTCATAGAACTTCCTCTCTCACTGCGACTACAATTTCTCTATGGCCAGAGCCGCGAACACATGTCGAAAGCAAAAGAAAGTGGTCATCGCTAGACGCCATGAAACCTTCCTCTTTCCAGCCATCACCAAAGGTTCCCATGTTAAAGTCGTTAACGAAATCACCAAAGTCGCCCTGACCTTCAATGGTGCCGCTATACTTGTACATAACGTTATCAGATCCACGCTCCACAACACCTATAATTCTGTATCTGTAAGAATGATGTGCAGTGTAGTAATAAACATAACGGTGTGCGTCGATATAAGATTTATCGTTATACTCATCAAGAGTTCCGAACATCGATAGGTCTCTCATGTGATGACCATAGATAACAGTGATAGGATCCTCATCAAAATCTTTGTTATAAAAATGCTGAGAATAGATATTACCAGCAGTGGAATAATTACCATCAAGGTCACGTCTTATGTAATAATTAGAGTCATCATATGTACCACTTTTCTGTACAACTGGATAGTTAATAATGGTACCTGGAATAGCAAGCCATGCGTAAATATCTGAATTAGTATCCCACAAAGTGAAGAAATCCACAGGACAGATAAGTCCACTGTCTACAAGTACAGTTTCCTCTTTGCCTGTATCAGGATCAGAAACTACAGCTTCAACTGATTCACTTGGGTATGGAACAGTCTCACCTACAGTCTGAGAATATCCGTTATTAAGAGCATCCTGCTGAAGCTGAGCCATTTTACGGCGCTGTGAACAAGCTACCGACTCATAAATGATGATAGCAAGTATTGCCGTGATGGCAATAATCATTCCAAAATAGTACAGAACTCTCCACTTTTTCATAGTTATCAGATGCTACTATTCGCTTTTTTATTTGCCTTTTTACTCTTACTTTTCTTAAATGTCTGTGACTTATCGAGCGGAATGCTAACAAGAACTGTTGCACCAATATACTTCTCAATATCCTCTGCTGTTTTAATCTTGTCATCGAGCATATAGATAATGCAAAGTACCATGGCACAAAGTGCGAATCCAGCAGCACCACCAATAATTACCTGTCTAGAATTATTCTGTCCAAGGTTAATTGCCACTGGGTTAGGCTCAGCACGCTCTACGATAGTTGGCTTATCAGAATTAAGAATGTATGCGATCTGATCCGCCATAGCATCAAGAATTGCATTACAGAAATCGCACGCGAGATCTGGATCAGTCATTGTTACTGTAAATACGATGATATGCGTCTCTTCAATCTCATCAACAGAGATTGCTGCCATAGCCTCACCTCTAGTAAGCTGAATTCCATCCTTCTCAAAAACTGTCTGGATAGCTGTATCGATAACAGGCTTACTTTTGGAAATTACAACGAAGTCCTTAGTCATAAGAGAACCAATCTGAAAGTCCATCCACTGATCGGTGATATTACCTGTCTTAGATACGAACATCATCGCCTGAGATTGATACATCGGTGTAATTTCCTGCTTAGTTGCAACACCCATAACAATTGCACCAATTACAATACATGCGATTAACAAATACCATCTACGAAGCAGATATAGGAAAAAATCAACGAGATCAATCTGATCCTCAGCAAATCCTCTATTATTAGTCTTCTCTGTATCGAGATTATTTATGTTATTAACTTTAGCCATTAGTCACACCCCCTTAGACATCTTTCTTCTTGGGGTTATGACCATAACTATAGCTGTAGTTATAATAACCAGGTGTATTTTTCTCAATCTTATTAAGAACAACTCCAAGGAAGTTAGAGTTAGCTACGCTCATATCCTCGATAGCCTGCTTTACAGCAACTCGACTGTTCTTACCAGAAGCAGTAACAATAAAATATGCATCACAGTGATTCGCGATAACTACCGCATCAATAACCGCACCAACTGGTGGTGTATCGATAATTATGTAATCAAAATACTGTCTATATGCCTCGAGGAACTGTGCAAATCTCTTACTACTGAAAAGCTCAGACGGATGTCTGGAGAAAACTCCTGTAGGAATAAAGAAGAGATTATCGTAACTAGTCTTATAGATAACACTCTGAGCATCGGCCTTACCTACAAGGAAATGACTGAGACCAAGAGTAGTCTTGTCGAAGTTCATTCTATGGTGCATAGAAGAATTACGAAGATCAGCATCAATAAGAAGTGTCTTCTTACCATTCTTAGCCATTACTCTGGACAGATAATAGGAAACACTAGTCTTTCCATCTCCTGCAGAACAACTTGTAATACAGATGATCTTATTGTCATCTCCAGAAAACTCTATGTTAGTACGAAGTCTCTTATATACCTCAGCCATAATTGGTGAGAGACTATTCTTTTCTCTAAGCGCAATTTCATTCATTTATTTGTTTCTCCCAAAGAGTGCACTGGCATTAGTCTGGAATAATTGCTTAGCAACTTCAGCCCCACATCTCTTACAAATATTATCGTATGCTTTCTTTAATCTTACCGTTCTACCCTTAACGCTATGTGCGTCACTGGCTACGAGATCGACCTTGCCTTCCTTAAGCCATCCGGCAACAAGGAACTTGGTCTTAAATCCATTACGACCAATAACCGCATCCGCATTTACCTGGATATAACAGCCCATATCCTTAAGCTTATCTAGATTATGACTACCACCTTTGAGACAGTCATAACGCTCTGCATGAGCGATAATCGGCTTGTAATTACGTGCCAGAACACTACTGATAAATTTTAACATAAGGGAGAATTCCACTCCATAATCAAATTCCATCAGAACCACCATGGAACCGTTCATTCGATTAACCGGATTATCAAGTAATTTAAGGGATTTCTCCGTCATATACATCTCACATCCGAGATATATATTCATATCTGGAAAGCTCTGGGAAATCACCCTGACAGTATCCTTATATATCTCCAAACGATCCTCCGAAGACACCTCGAACATACCCTCACGACAATGAGGCGTCAGAACCACATTACGAACACCCTGCTCATATTCGAGCTCCATAAGAACTTCCGTCTCCTCCATACAGGAAGAACCGTCATCCACACCAGGCAATATGTGATTATGTATATCCCAAAGATTAGTCATTATTTATCACCATAGGTACTGGACTGCGTCGAAAAGTGACATACCTTCCTAATGGAATAATTCTATCACAAGTTCTTGTTTAAGCTGACTTCTTGCGCTCGTATTCCATTCGGTATTCAACAGGACGTTAAAAAAGTGCCGTCCGAAGACGACACTGCTCAAAATTATTAACTATCCAATATCTTTATTTATGCGAATGTCATACCTAAAGCCTTAACTACCATGAGAGGATCTACTTTGGTAATCTGTACAGAAGAGTCTTCTGTTCTAGATAATGTTCTGCTATCGATATCGAACTGGCTTTCGTAACCATTATCAATATTATCTGCACTGATTATATTCCACTGGCAGATGCGGATGTTCTTATAGTTCTCGAGGCAAGTATATGTTAAATAATCACATCTACCTGTTGCAACTGTGCCATCCTCATAAACGAGGCTATCTATTGTATTGTGTCCATCTGCTACTTCAACGCACTTAATATAAATAGTTCCACCATTATTTGTCTTAATCATTCCGATATCACCAACGTTAACCTGAGTGAGGGAACTGAATGCCTGATAGTTATGATCTGCGATTGTCATGCCCTGAATGTTAGGCATATGGTAGAAACAAGCACTGTCTTCTGCATCACATACTGACTGAGAAATGCTGTTGTAAAGAGCTACATCGATATTTGCTGAAGAAATAACGAGTCTTCCGTATCCCTGAGAATTAATCTGTGGATTTTCGTTATTAATTTCTACATTACTTTCTTTACCAGTTCTAGGATTAATGGAATCCATAGTTGGAGTATATGCCAATGAAGAATAACTCATGCTGGAAATCACTGCCAACGAAGCTAAGATAGATAATAACTTTTTCATACTAACACTCCTTTACGATAAGAGAACGGTAACTGGCTGCCATGTCAAAGGCCCTATAGTTTTGCGTCACACCCTTTCGAATGCTTTGCCATTGGTTGTTATGTTTCTTAACTTAGTTATACTATTCGTGACAAACGAATAAAAGGTGTTCATAACACCTTTAAATCTTTGTTTATCGTTGTCATAATTCGCTATTCGCCTGGAGAAATTTATAAAAGATAATTAACTAATAAGTCTGAAAACACCTTAATTTACAGTATATTTGCGATTTTTAGCTAATTTACACCAGTCAATTATTTTTAACCGCATATTCGTTATTCGTTTAAGGCGTCATAATTCGTTCAAAAGAATTTAGCATACTAAAAATAGTAAAAAATACATGACTGAAATTGGCATATTTTCACATGCAAAAACCAACTTTTAAGACAATTAAACGTTAAATCTGGTAGCGCCAAGTCTCTCCAGAAACTTAGTTTCTTCATTTTCCTGCTTCAAATTATTCTTAAATGACTTTAATGTAACGCCTCTTCTTATTCCCTTAACTATCCAACGAATGATTTGATACAGCCACGCAAATGGTGTAAGCCATGGACACTTCTTCAGCACTTTCCAGTTTCTTTTACCATACTCCTGTGCGGTCTTAAGTCCTTGTATCGGATTTTTGGTCATTCTAATTATTACAACTGCACGTGCATCTGTACTCATCTTCTCGCTGAAGTTTCCATGCGCGAAAATATAATCTATTAATTCATCTGGGATACTAGGATCATCTTTGCCCACCTGATCGCACCAAGTAATTTCCCTCTTAAGGCCCAGATATTTCTTACACATATATGTAACAACCATTGCCATCTGCTTAAGTCCAATTGATTCTGCAAAAGGTGCGAATTCGTCTCGCCAAAATTCGTCGTCGACATTCTTCTCTACATACATCATCCAGTCGATTATCTGTCTCATTCCGAGACCACTTCCGATATGCTGATTTATGTGAACAAGAAGAACTATTCCATTCTCTAGGACAGGCAAAGAATTAAACTTATATTCATCTAGCTTCTGTTCTACACAATTAGGAATGGCTTTATATATCGCATTATCAAGAATCTCATTTTGTTCCTGATTATCACTGGTGGAAAAATAATTATGCAATTCGATTTCCACTCCAGACTCGCAGAACATTCCAATGTGTCTTCTATATTCCTCTAAAGTATCTATTGGACGATATGAATTATCTTTCATAATATGAAAAGCCTTCTCGAACAGATGAGGCTCCACAATAATATCTATATCTCCCATACATCTGTGCTCAGGACATGGATAATTCATAGCAGCAGACGCACCCTTAAGAACAACCGCCTTAATACCGTTGCTCTCCAATAAAGACAACAACTTTTCCTGTTCAGACATAACAAGATGAAAATTCTGAATATTAGCACCAAGCGCCATCATGTATTCCAACTTAGCTTCATTACTAAGTTTAAGATTTGCAATACGCTTAGCAGGAAGACCATAAACAGTCTGATTTCTAAGTTCTTCAATAACACCACTCCAGTCATCCAGAATGGCATTATCAATGCCTGACATATCGTCACTGAAAAAATCAGAAAGTAAACTGATTACGTGTTGTCTTATTTTATTATCATTCATTATGGATGCTGAATTCTGCCCTTAATATCATCAGCAAGTTCTGCACCTTCGAGAAGCTTAACCAGCTCCAGTGCCAAGTCAATAGAGAAACCAAGTCCACGACCTGTAGTAAAGATGCCATCTGTTACCACACCCTCACCTGTACATGTAGCACCGAGAAGCTTGTCCTCCCATCCTGGGAAACATGTTGCTTTCTTACCCTCGAGAAGGCCAAGACGACCGATAACAGAAGGTCCTGCACACACTGCCGCCACGCGCTTACCATTTCGTGCAAAATCCTTAATAACCCCTGCGAGACCCTCGTGCTCGCCCATGTGAGTTGTGCCTGGCATACCACCTGGGATAAAGATCATGTCAGAGTCATCAAAAGACGCCTCTTCAAAAGTCTTATCTGCCACAACTGTCACGTTATGAGAACTAACTGTAGCGAGATTATCTGTAATAGACACCAGCTGTGTCTCGATGCCCGCACGTCGTAAAATATCAACCGTAGTGAGGCACTCTACCTCTTCTGTTCCATCTGCAATAAAAACTGTTACTTTGCTCATGTTATTTCCTCGCTTGTTCTTAAATTAATTCTCGATCTGATAACGGCCACGCCGATAATAATTACATAACCTATTATACTCAAAAAATGTGGTGTTTCGTTTAAGAAAAACAAACCGAGAAGTGCGGCGAAAACCACCTGCGTATAATCGTAAACTGCGATCCTTTTGGCAGGGGAAAATTTGTATGCGGAAGTGATACCAAACTGACCCATGGTAGCACTAAGTCCTGCCAGCAAAAGGCACACGAGTTGCGCCGCGGACATGGGCACGAAATTCATCACAAAACCAGGCAGTGTAACCAGGCACGAAAAGGCAGAAAAACAGAACACAATAACTCGGGTTTTCTCACCCTTTTTTCCGAGTCTTCTAACAAAGGTATATGCCATACCTGCAGCGAATCCTCCATATAATCCGATAAGGCCTGGAACCATAGCCATATCGCCTGTTGGCCTTACTACAAACAATACTCCAATGAACGCAGTCACAGTGGCTATAATGTCGATTTTTGTTGGCTTTTCCTTAAGCAAAAACACCGACGCTATTATGGCAAAAAATGGCGACATTTTATTAAGCATATTGGAGTCTGCAATATTAAGTTTATCTATAGTATAAAAATTCGCGATTAAACCAGACGTGCCAAAAAGACATCTTAAAAACACATCTAATTTACATCCACTTTTTATAGCAAATATATCACCTGATTTTATAAGCAAAAATGAGGCCACAATAAGGGCTACAAAATTACGAAAAAATGCCTTCTCCATAGTAGGCAAATCTCCTGCCATTTTTACGAAAAATGTCATGAGAGAAAAACCAAGTGATGCAGCTATGATACACAATATTCCTTTAGTTTGATTGTTCAATTTGTCCACTTCTTTCATTCGTTTCGTGTATCCTATCATATAACTTTAACGAAAATATTTAAAATTCTTGACATCTAGAAATCAAAACACTAAATTATGGGTGTTTCAGAAAGAATTTTCAAAAGTTATTTTTGGAGGATAAAGAAATGGCTAAGACAACAAAGAAAGAGACAGCTAAGGTAGTTGAGGCTCCTAAGGCTGAGGTAAAGGCAGAGGTTAAGGCAGCTGCTCCAGTAGCAGAGAAGAAGGTAGCTGAGAAGAAGGCTCCAGTAGCTAAGAAGGAAGCTCCTGCAAAGAAGGCAGCTCCAGCAGCTAAGAAGCCAGCAGCTAAGAAGGCTCCTGCAAAGAAGGTAGCTCCTGCTACAATTAAGACAGTTGAGATCCAGCTCGGTGAGCAGTCCATCTCTTACGATGCAATCATCAAGAAGGTAGTTAAGGCTGCTAAGGGTGCTAAGGTTGTTGACGCTTACGTTAAGGTAGACGAGAACAAGATCTACTACGTAGCTGACAAGAACGAGACACAGAGCATCGATCTTTTCTAATTAATAGAAAAACTTGTTTCTAATTTAAAAGACCATCGGATTATTCCGGTGGTCTTTTTATATAGATGAATATCAATATTTAATTCTATTACTTAGAGCAAGTCACTTGGATTCTCGAGGTCAGCACCATCACAGAAATCATCCATGAGATCAACAAAATCTTCTGCATCATCGCCCTGGGAAACTGCACGGGCAACTACTACCGTCTTACCATCGCGATAAGCAACAACTCTCAGATAACGCTCAACCTTATCAGTCTCCACATAACCTGCGAGGAGATAATAATCGTCATCTGACTCCGCCTCGAAGTCACCATAGTCACGCCAGAAATCGAAGTACTCTGTATCCTCACCTAATAACTCATCCAAATCATCGAAGAAGTCCTCTGCATCATCCTCATTCTTATACTGAAGAATGTATACGGAGAAATTAGATGAATGATCTTCATCCTCCACCCACTTTCTAGCTGCGAGAACAGATGCCAGCTCGCTTCCAGTAATATCAGCGTATGTGAAGTCACCTACAAGACCCTTGAAGTATCTAGCGTTGTTAGAGAGCGCATAAGCACCATCCTCAAAGTCTCCATCCTCTTCATCCATCTTACGATAATCCTGAGCATCTACCTTCTCAAAATCCATATCATCGAGTACGTTTGTATACTTCTTCAGCGGATTACTAATAGCAGCGCATCCTGTCATGCCGAGAGTCATGGAAAGCGTCATACCAACAGCCATAGTTGTGGCAAGTATTTTCTTTGTTTTCATATTATCCTCCTGGTGAATATCTATCCTTTTTAATTCCTAATGATAATTTTACTTGGAAACGCGACAGATTGCCAGTTAGCTCGTCAATTAAGTGTGAAAATGACGAGGCAACTGGCAATTTCAGAGCTAGTACAGACAGATTGCCACCTAGCTCGTCAATTATGCATCAGTTTGACGAAGCGACTGGCAATCCAGTCACATAGACCGCTATCTATATTACAACTTCTTAGTATTAAGGGCGCGAATCGCATTCAATACAGCCAGAACCATTACACCAACATCGGCAAAAACTGCGAACCACATGTTAGCAATTCCGAATGCACCAAGCACCAGGCAAGCGAACTTAATAAGGAGTGCAAGCACAATGTTCTGGTAAACAATTCGAATGCACTTACGGGAGATCTTAATACCCTTGCTAATCTTAAGTGGATCGTCATCCATAAGTACTACATCTGCTGCTTCGATAGCTGCATCAGAACCCATGGCACCCATAGCAATTCCGATATCGGCACGGCTTAATACAGGAGCATCATTAATACCGTCACCAACGAATGCCAGTCTGTCCTTCTCACCCTTAGCAGCGAGAAGCTCCTCAACTGCACTTACCTTATCAGCAGGAAGAAGCTCAGATCTAACTTCATCAACCTTAAGATCAGCAGCAACTTTATCTGCAACTTTCTTTGCATCACCAGTGAGCATTACAACCTTCTCAACACCTGACTGCTTCATCTGTGCGATTGCTTCGCGGGATGTTGGCTTCTCTACGTCAGAGATAAGGATGTGACCAGCGTATACACCATCAATTGCCACATGAACTACTGTACCAACTTCATGGCACTCGAGAGATTCTGCACCAACCTTTGTCATGAGCTTAACGTTACCAACAGCAACCTTCTTGCCATCTACAGTGGCAACAATTCCGTGACCAGAAATTTCTTCGATATCACCTACACGTGAACGATCAATTTCACGACCGTACTCCTTCTGCAAACTCTTACTGATAGGATGTGAAGAAGCGATCTCAGCATGTGCTGCATAATCGATAAGCTCCTCATAAGGGATAACTGCGTGGTGAACACCAGTTACCTGGAAAACACCCTGTGTAAGTGTACCTGTCTTATCACAAACAACAATCTTTGTATTAGCGAGAGTCTCCATATAGTTGGAACCCTTAATGAGAATTCCTTCCTTACTTGCACCACCAATACCTGCGAAGAATGTAAGTGGAATACTAATTACCAAAGCACATGGACAACTGATAACGAGGAATGTCAATGCTCTGTAGATGAAGTCAGCCCACTGTGCAGGATTACCCATGATAAGGTTTACAACAGGTGGAAGAATAGCCAGTGCGAGAGCTGCTATACAAACAAATGGAGTATAGTAACGTGCGAACTTGGAAATGAAGTTCTCTGACTTAGACTTACGTGAACTGGACTCTTCAACAAGTGTAAGAATCTTAGATACTGTAGACTCACCAAACTCCTTGCTTGTGCGAATCTTGATTACACCTGTCATGTTAATGCATCCACTAATAACCTCATCGCCAGCCTTAACTTCACGAGGCAAAGACTCACCTGTAAGTGCACTTGTGTTAAGTGAAGATGTACCCTCCTCAACTACACCATCGAGAGGTACCTTCTCACCTGGCTGAACAACGATAATGCTACCAATAGCCACCTCATCAGGGCTTACCTGAGTAAGCACACCATCTACTTCGATATTAGCGTAGTCAGGTCTGATATCCATAAGACCGCTAATGTTCTTACGGCTCTTACCAACAGCGTAACTCTGGAACAGCTCACCAATCTGGTAGAAAAGCATTACTGCTACAGCTTCGTTAAAATCACCTTCACCAGTCTTGATCAACTCGTAAATAGCAAGTGCAAATGCGCCAAGTGTAGCGATTGCCATAAGGAAATTCTCATCAAAGATCTGACCATTAATGATGCCGCGGCCAGCTTTTTTAAGAATGTCATATCCGATTACCAGATACGCTGCGATGAATGCTGCTAGAACAACGTAGATAGGAAGTTCAACGAGCTTAAGTGCTACATTAATTCCTACAAGAATTACAATCGCAATGATTATTCTTCTGAGCATTTTCTTCTGTTTACGAGTCATGTTGATTTACCACTTTTCTTTATTATTTCAAACTAATTATTAGAACTCGATCTCGCAATCTGGCTCAACCTTACGGCATGCCTTGAGAACTGCCTTCATTGTCTTCTTCTCATCAGCGCCCTCAGCGAACTCTACTGTCATCTTCTGTGTCATGAAGTTAACTACTGCGTTTGTAACGCCATCAACCTTGTTTGCTGCAACCTCCATAAGGTTAGCGCAGTTTGCACAATCTACTTCTACAACGTATGTCTTTTTCATTTTATATTTGCTCCTTTTCGTTAATGATTAAATGATTGTTTAATCTTCATGACTGAACTATAATGACTTTTGTGAGGGGCGTCAACGCGATTTGGACAACAACTGCCATTTGGGCGAAACTGATTTCCAAAAAGGAGAAATATCATGTCTATTAAGGAACTTCCACACCACCACGGGGACGAGCATGAGATAAAGGAACTAAGCACCAGCCTCCAGGAGCAGGGCGAAAGTTTCGTAAAGGTTTCCGAACTTTTTAAGCAGCTCGGCGACCCTTCCCGTATTAAAATTTTCTGGCTTTTGTGCCACCACGAGGACTGTGTCCTTAATATCGCATCCATCCTTGGCATGTCCAGCCCGGCAGTATCACACCACCTTAAGAGTTTACGCGACTACGACCTGGTAGCATTTCGCCGCGTGGGCAAAGAAGTTTATTACAAAGCGGCAGACAACGCGGTTTCTTCCCTTTTGCACGAAATGATCGAGGACATGATAGACATCACTTGCCCTCAGAACTCCCATGACGACTGCTGCTGCGGCGCACACCATGAGGAGCACTCCTCCGAGTACACCCACGAGCAAGTGGAGATTATCCGCGACATTCACGACTACCTGTCACATCACCTGGATCAGCGCACCACCATCGAGTCTCTGTCCAAGATTTTCCCAATGAATCCGACAACAATTAAAATGGTGTTTAAATCTGTATATGGCAACTCCATCGCTGCCCACATTAAGGAGCACCGTATGGAGCAGGCTGCCCGTCTGCTTAATGACACGGACTACAACATTGCTGAGATTGCCAGCAGCGTAGGATATTCCAGCCAAAGTAAATTCACCGCAGCATTCAAAGAATACTACGGTGTTTTGCCTACAGATTATCGTAAAAAATGATTTTTTATTACCATTCTACCAACTACTACCAAATGAGCTACCAAATTCAGCTTGAATATGGTAGTTTTTTATCCATTTGTGGTAATTTTTGAATTATTACCAATGCTGCTACCATATATCACATAAAATGGTAATAAAACGCGCTTTTTTGGTAGTTTATGATTACTTCATATTTAAGTAATAGTACTGACCATTGCTTACATCTCCAACAAAGCCCCAAAGCTCCATATAAGTTCCATCAGTGTATCCATAGAATATGATCTGAACATTCTCGTCCTCTGTGGAACCACTAATAGTCTTAGTCTGAATATTGAATTCGATAACAATCAGGTTCGCAGGTGCATAGAACTCATCTCCAGCATTACGATCATAATAATCTGTGTATGAATCAACTGTAGCGTAACCATGTGAGATCATGTAGATACCAGCATCACCACCACAGTAAGCCTCATAGCCACCCTGGTGGAAATTGTCAGAATGCTCATCATCCTTACACCACTTAAGCTCACCATAATCGAAGACATATTCAGAACCATCGGAACCAACAAAAGTAATTCCATTGAGGCTGTTATATTTCTCTGTGATGGAGCGCTCTCTGCCAAAGTCATCATCTCTCTTTGTAATCTGATCCTTAGGAGAATCATTGGATGTTGCAGCCACCTCATAATAAGGAAGATATCCCTCCTCATATGAAAGCTCATCTGGATTTACAGACTTGCCTGGCTTATCGTCGTCATCGTCATCATCATCTTCTTCGTCGTCATCTCTGTTTCTGCTATGCTTCTTCTTAGATGAGCTATCATCATCCTTTGAACCAAAGCTACAGGCTGTAAACGCTGAAGCTGTCATTGCCGCAGCAAGAATAATAGCAATAATCTTTCTTTTCATAGTCTCTCTCCTATCTTAAATAATGTTCTTATAGTAAAAACATGCTAGCTGTGTTCTATCTCTCAGATCGAGCTTGGACAGAACTGAACTCATAAGATTACGAACCGTACCTTCACTTAGGAACATCTTCTCGGCGATTTCCTTATTCGACAAACCATCAGCCACAAGCTTAATAAGCTCCTGCTCTTTCTCAGTGATATCGAACTCAGAATAATCGAATCTCTCCTTACGGTTAAGCATGTCTGGAAGCTTCTCTACAATCTTACTTCCGAACACTGACTGACCGCCATAAACGGCACGAACAGAATCCGCCAGTGTGCCACATTCCTGCTTCAGAATATATCCTGAAGCGCCAAGTCGAAGCGCCTTGTTGATGTACTCGTCATCAAGGAAAGTTGTAAGGAAAAGAATCTTTATATCAGGGTGTGATGCGAGGATTTTTTCTCCTGCCTCGAGGCCATTCATATTATCCATACGAATATCCATAACCAGCACATCGGGATTATGTGCATCCACGAGAGATATAGCCTCCACACCGCTGTTGCCAATGGCAACAACTTCCATATCAGATTCGTTATTTAGGATAATCTGCAAAGATCCAGATACTAACGGATCGTCATCTACGATTATTATCTTCATGTTCTCTCCTTCTTAGGTATTGTCGCCAATACCTCAAATCCAGAATGACTACTTCTTATAGTAGCTCGACCGCCCAAACCAGATGCGCGGTCATATATATTACTTAATCCGATGCCGTGACCGTCAGAGGCCTCAGCAGCGGAAAGCGTATATTCTCTCTCAGGACAATCGCCATTATCCTGGACAAGTACTCTCCAGAAAGCAGCGTTCTCGATGACTTCAATCTTAACCTTGTCGCCAGTACTATGTTTTGCGATATTAGTGACAGCTTCCTTGATAATTCCCAGAATTGCCGTCTTAGTGTCATTGTTGGCTGGAGATTCTATGGAAGTGGACACATCCACCTTAAATCTCTCAGGCAAAGTCTTGGCGATATCGTTAATTCCTATGGCGAGGTCGATGGAGTCATCGTGAAGCTCATGAACAGAGCGACGGATACCTGTCATGGCGAGGTCCAGCGTCTCACTTACAGAATCTAACTGAGCACCAACATTAGGGTCCTTATTAATTATCTTGAGCGCCTGCATCTGAACGATAACTCGTGTGATCTGGTGACCAACATTGTCGTGAATCTCACGGGCAATTCTGTTACGCTCCTTAAGGCGCGCAGTGTAAATATCGCTCACCGTTTTCTCGCGCATTTCGCGACGCTTGTTGGCGGCATCACGTGCCTCCTGACGGGCCTCGTCATACTTATTAATGGAGGTGGTCACTTTCGAGACGGCCAGAGAGGTGTTAAAGGCAATGTAACCTGCCACGAAACTAATAAGCATTATAAGGAGGCTGCCTCTGGTTGACATGGCCACGCCGAAAGGCAGCAGCACCATCACTCCAGAACACACGTAGCCGCAAACATCACGGCGATACATAAAAGGGTACACGCATCCAATTATGGAGAAAGCAAAAATAGGGTTAATAAAGGTGGCCACAACTGAAATAACTGCCATAACAAAAGGCGTATATTTGTGAGGAATAATGTCGCCAGAAAGGATACACAGGATCATAAGAAGCAGACTTGCAACATGAACAGCCGCTACGTCCTCATAGGTGAAGACGATGGCGGCTGCAGTAATTATAGTTATTAATGTTTTGTCGGCAATTCTATGTATCATTCCTTAATTATACGCTTACTTGCTGCCAAAAGTGCTATTGCTGCAAGAACTACTGCGAAGAGGAACTCGATAGAGATGCCAATGATTACCTGCTTCAGGTCAAAAGCGTACTTGGAATATGGCTCATAAGTCATATTGTTTACATATACTGTCCAGTAGAAAGGAAGGAACTTGGCAAATGTAAGTACCTTGCTTCCGATAAATCTCATTGGAACAAATACGCCGCAGAAGAATGACATTGAGAGACCTACGATATTTGTTGTCATGGAGAGAATGTTGGAGTTCTTAATGAGGCTTGTCAAAAGGGATGTGATAGCACAGCATGAGAGCATACATACGAAGGAGTTAAGAGCTATAACCCAACCATACTGTGTGATAACCTCTGTGCCATGTCCATAGATAAGATTAATACCCATAAAGATTGCCCAGATAATCACGCCAGATACAACAAGACCAAGTGTATTTACAAACTGTGTCATGTAACCTGGAACAGGACCAACATTAACTCTGTCTGATATTTCTTTCTTGTTATTAGCAATGATTGTGTGACCAATACCAAGTGTAAGCATACCGAGAATGAGGTATGGATAGAACTGGTTAATATTGGCAATGACAATATTCTTATCCTTGTTAGTATCGTCTGTCTTTGTGTCAGATACTACAGTAAGAGTAGCGTTGGTTGTCATGAGATCCTTTGCCTTGGAAGCAGCCTCTGCCTTGTCGTAACCGAGCTTAATGTAGTTCTGGTAAGCCTGAATGAAGCCATTAACCTGAGAATCAATATCGTATGAGATATAAGACTTGGCGCCTTCGCAGGATGAATAAGTAATTTCCTTATAGTCCTTGCCGTTCTCGATAGCTTCCTCGAATCCCTCAGGTATTTCCATGTGGAAATCAGTGATATCGAAGAATACCAGGTTACTGATCTCTGACTCATTCTTGTCGCTATAATCTGTCATGGTGTTATTAACATCCATATACTCGACAAGTGCCTTGCTGAGCTCAGAATCATCATTATCAATATAGCTGATGTCGTAACTCTTCTTCTCTGCGGAAATACCTGCTGCATCACCTGCATTACTATTAACCATCATCATAAGAGAGGCGAGCATTACGATTGTGATGATGCCGTAAATAATAAGACCTGTTCTGTTACGATTTACGAGCTTAAAAAACATTTTAAACAGATGCATATTTTTCTCTCCTTAAAATTACGATGCTGATGGCAAGAAGTGCGATAGCTGTGATAATGATCTTTGCCATGTTAGTGTAGAAGTCAAAATCCTTAGTGGAATAAGCAAGGCGATAGAAAGCCATATTCATTACAGTTGCAGGATTGATGTCGTTAATGATTGGGCAGTTAAGCTCTAAGACGCCTGGAAGTGAAGCAATCATTTCACCTGAGAGGAAAACAGAAGTCATAATGATCGCTGTTACCTTATTCTCACGGTTATCGAGAGTACCCTTCATGAGAGATCCACAAACCTCACCAAATGCGATAGCAAAAACATTACAAGCTACGACAAATAAACCAAGCTTAAAGTAGTTATTACCAAGTGGAACTTCGAAGATATTCTTCATAATGAAAAGCTGCACAATGTTTATTACCAGAGCAACTACGAGCTTACTCATGAAGCATGCGATAATCATGCGGGACTTCTTGGATGGGCTGACTGACACTCTCATAGCCGCAGAAGAAACATCAGCCTTAATGTCATATACCATGTTTACTCCGTTCATGGAGTTAAAGAGCATACCCATAACGAATGAGCTGTAAAAATACCAGATGTATGGGTTTGGGGATTCATCTACGAAGTTACTTGGAGCTGGAACCAACACATCGATTTCTTCACCGAGACTATCGATGAGTGCCATAGCTTCCTTTGGATTCTTAGCAAAAGCATCTTCGATAAGTGTGTAGTTATTCATGTAAGTGTCAGCAACTGCTCTTCCTACTGCACAAGCTGTGTCTGTGTAACTATTTGAAAGAAGAACTTCAACGTTACCATCTGTTATCTTAAAAGCCAGATCGATGTCGCCCTTGAGAAGTGCCTTAGTAACGGCATCTTCACTGCTATACTCATGTACCTTGAAGAGTGGTTCTTCGCCTTCTGTGAGGTTATCCATCATTGTCTGGAAGCTTTCTTCATACTTTGCATTCTCGCCTGTGTAGATAACTGCTGTATCCAGTGTGATGATTGAATCTACTGTGGTTAAGTTTCCGAAAGCAATCTTGAAGCAGAGCATGAGTGCGAGTGGGAAGCAAAGACACCAGAAAAGGAATGTCTTGCTTCTTAAATTGTTACGAAGATAATATTTAAACATTTTCTTTTCCTTTCGTGGGTCTTACTCGTCTCTAAGATCTTTACCTGTGAGCTCGAGGAATACATCGTTAAGTGTTGGCTGCTCGGATGTGATTTTACGCATTGCGTATCCGTTTTCCTGAAGGATGTTCACGATATCGAGAACATTGTGCTTACCACTTCCTGCCTCTACCTTGAGGACGCCCTCTGTGTAATCAACGCGGAAGATATTCTTCATATCGCGGATCTTATCAAGTGTCTTATCATCGAGGCCGCCAACTTCGATAGAAATTAACTCGCTTGTCTTAATGGAGCTCTTCAACTCATCTACTGTGCCCTCAGCGATTGCTGTTCCCTTATCAATTACTACGATGTGGTTTGCAAGCTTCTCAACTTCTTCCATGTAGTGGGATGTGTAAATGATTGTGGCGCCCTGCTTATTAAGCTCTTCGATACCCTCGAGAATCTTGTTACGACTCTGTGGGTCAACTGCTACTGTAGGCTCGTCGAAGATAATGAGCTTTGGCTTATGAGCAATGCCGCAAGCGATATTAAGTCTTCTCTTAAGTCCACCTGAGAGTTTCTTAGGACGGAACTTTCTAAAATCATTAAGTGCTACAAAGTCGATGGCCTCATCAACGTACTTCTTACGAGTTGCCTTATCCTTAATGTAGAGGCCGCAGAAGAAATCAACATTTTCTTCAACTGTGAGTGTGTCATAAACTGCAACTTCCTGAGGAACAATTCCAATCTGTGACTTAATGTCATAAGCCTTAGGGCTCATCTCTTTGTCGAAGATCTTGATCTCACCCTTGTCATACTCGAGAAGTGAGAGCAGGCAGTTGATTGTTGTGGACTTACCTGATCCGTTAGGTCCGAGAAGACCTAAGATCTCACCTTCTTTTACCTTAAGATCAAGGTGATCAACTGCAACTAATTCCTTATATCTTTTAACTAATCCTTTTACTTCAACAACATTAGTCATTTTTATTTCCTCCGTATCGGTTATGGCATTATTATGCATTTTGGGTCTGTTCGTTTGTAGTGAGCACGGTCATTTGTTAAAATGACAATTGTCATATTGTTATTTTTATGGGGGAAGCATGAAAACTAATTGCGAATTTTGTGGCTCTGTGATTAACGATCACGACGAGAAATGTCCGAGCTGTGGTGCAACCAACGCCAACTACCTTAAGACAGCTCCTAAGCAGCCTAAGACAATCGAAGAATTAAAGCTCTGGTATCAGGAAAAGAAACTCCCTCCAGAGGAAGTTACACGTTTCTTCATTGGCAAAGATATCAAAGAAGCAAAGGCTTTTGGTATTTACAAGGACGAAGAACACGGTACATTTGTTGTATATAAGAACAAGGCTGATGGCACTCGCGCTGTAAGATATGACGGCGCAGATGAGGAATATGCCGTTAATGAACTTTTCCAGAAACTTCGCGAAAGGATGAACGAGGAGAAGGCAAGACACACTCGTGGTGCTTCTACGCTGGCTAATAAAAAGAGTGATTTTAAAAAGAATCTTTTAATTGGCGGAGGAATTACTCTCGGTATTATTGGTCTTGCTGCTGGTGTAGCGGCTGTTGATGAGCACAAGGTAAAGAAATACCGTGAAGATCACCCAATGTACAACCAGTACTATGAGTACGATGATGGTTATTACTACAACCTTGATGGTGACTATTATTCATACGACGAAGATAATGGTGAGTGGTATTACTTCGGTGGTGCTCCATTCGATGAGGATGACTATAAGGATTATAAGTTAGATGGTAATTATGCTGACTATGATCTCTCAGATTTTGAAGATACAGACTATTACACTGGCTGGTACAGTGACTTTGTAAATAGCGACAGCGATTCCGGTAATGATGGTGGTAATAACGACGATGACTGGGACTCCGGCTGGGACGGCGGAGACTGGGATTCCGGCGGAGGAGACTGGGACTCAGACTGGTAATATTTTGTTAAGTGGAGGCATGTGATGACAAAGGAATATGAGCAGATATTTAAGCGCAAGTCATTTCATATTTTCCGTAATACAGAGACAATTTCTGAAGATGAGATTAAAGATCTGAGAGAATTTATATCTACTGTAAATCCGTTAGATACCTCTATTAAAACTCAAATAGATGTGGTGGTTGAAGAGGCTACTACATGTCACCGTGGTGCACAGTACTGTATTCTCTTTTATAGTGAGAAGAAGGGAAATTATCTTAGAAATATAGGTTATATTGGAGAACAGATAGATCTTTATTGTTCTGCTCATAACATTGGCGCGCTCTGGTTCGGTATAGGTAAGCCTAAGAAAATGGTTCATCCAGATATGGAATACGTGATTCTCATCGCCATCGCCAAAATGCCTGAAGATAAATTCCGTAAGGACATGTTCAAGTCAAAGCGTAAGATTGTAGAAGAGTTCTGGAGTGGTGATACATTAGGTGTAGCTGAGATTGTAAGATTTACTCCTAGTGCTTGTAATACACAACCTTGGATTGTCGAAAATCTTGGAGATACTCTTAAGATTTATAGATATAAGAAACCTGGTAAGCGTGGCATCATGCCAGCGGATAAGGTCAGATATTATAATCGTATTGATGTAGGAATTTTTATGTATATGCTTGAGGTTTGTCTTAAACATGAAGGTTATTCATTTACATCAGAGCAATATGAAGAAGATGCAGATGATAGTGTAGAAAAGGTTTTGATTGCAACTTATAAGATAGAAAAGTAAGGGAAGCATAATGAATAAACTTTGTCAGAGCTGCGGTTCACCACTTACATTTAATGTATTAAGTCAGAAGCTTCATTGTAAGACATGTGGTTCTAATTATGATGTAGATAAAACTCCTAACAAGGAGACAGAAGAAGAACTGCTTACTGCGGCAGATTTTATGAATGCCAGAATTTATAGGTGCGACACTTGTGGAGCAGAGATTTCTGCTACCAAGGAAGAAGTTGCAACTATATGTGTCTATTGTGGTAATCCTACTATTGTTTTCTCGCGTATAGCCAAGAGCAGAAGACCAGAAAAGATGATTCCTTTTACTATCACTAAGGAAAAGGCAATCGATATTTTTAAGAAGACAATTAAGAAGAGTAAGTATACTCCAAGTGCTATGAAGAAAATTGATTTTGATTTAGTTCGTGGAGTGTATATACCATTTTATAAGCATAATCTCTCATCCTTTGAGTCGGTATCTATGGATACGGCTGTTAATGGACAGCAAACTCATTTTAAAAACAATTTTGCTGCAGTGTTTGATAGGCTTCTTGTGGATGCATCTTTCCGTCTGGATGATTCGGTTAGTTGTAAACTTGAACCATATGACTTAATGGAACTCGAGCTGTTCAGCGAAGACGTTCTTTATGGTTTTTATGCAGATATGGCTGATGTTAGTGTAATGGAGTCCAGAGAAGTAGCGCGTAAAAGAGCAGCGGGAGTTCTACACAGAGAGTACTATCGTAATAAGATATGCATGATGACAGATAGGAAAACAAGTCATAAGTTTAATGGGAAATCTACTCTTATTATGCTTCCTGCGTGGTTTTTGACATATAAATATAAGGGCACATCTTATACTGTTATGATTAATGGTCAGACAGGTAAGGTAATTGGTGGTGTGCCATGGAGTAATAGTAAGCTAGCACTTGAAATCATAGGAAAAGCGATTTTGGTAGCTGCACCTTTGGCGACTGCGTTCTCCTTTGTATGGAAGAGTGATTTCCTCCTTGCCATGAGTGGTTTTTATGCCCTTTGTGGAATGATGTTATCTATACTCCCGTTGGCGTTTATAGTTGCATCATGTCTAAGGATTAATAAACTTAAGAAAAGAATAAAGTCAGGAGCAGATTCTAATCTTATCTCCTTTGCTAATAACAGACAGGAGGGATTATGATATGCCAAATTTTGATTCAACGACAATGATAATTTTCTCTATTATTTTCTCTCTTATTATTGGTCTTGCTTATGGGTTTAATAAGGTGTCTAAGAAGCTTGTTAAGAGTAATAATGTAGAGGATGATGGTCTTCAATTTAAGAACATGTCTTCACGTGCGATAATTCAAGTAAATAAGGTACCTGGTCCTGTTAAAAAGGTGGGGCCGTTGGAGTTAACACCAGAACAGATTGATAGTGTAATTAAAAATAGAGGACTATAACATATGGGAACAGAAGTAAAACGTAAATCTAAGATGCCACAGATTGGCGAGGCAGTATTTAGCATAATTTATCTTGTATTTGGCTTTGTCTCAGGTATAGTTATGCTCTCTTTAAGTGCTAATCGCTACCATATTTTTCTATATGGAATTATGACTTTGATTCTTGCAGGTGGAGATTCTTTCCACCTAGTACCACGTATTATTAATGCTCTTAAAGACAAGTTCGAGAAGTACAACTTCTGGGCTGGACTTGGCCTGGCAGTATCTTCTGTTACCATGACTATTTTCTACCTTGTACTTTATAAAGTTTGGGAGGCGTTATACCCTGACAAGAGCACATCTTCCATACTCGTAGCGCTGCTCTTTATATGCGCCGGCATCAGAATTGCACTGTGCTTTTTCCCACAGAACAAGTGGACTACAGGTGGCAATCCTACATGGGGTATAATCCGTAATGCGCCTTTCGTAGTGGTGGGAATCATTGTGGTTATCCTCTTCGCGATGGCACATAATTTCGCCATGGTGGCCGCTATCATCATAAGCTTTGCCTGCTATATTCCAGTAGTTCTCTGGGCAAAGAAAAACCCTAAGATTGGCATGCTCATGATGCCTAAGACCATGGCGTATATGTGGATTATCATCATGGGATTACATCTATTATAAGAGGCATAAAATGGCAAAACGTGTATTAATTGTTGACGACGATCAGGCAATGGCTAGCATTATCGAGGATACCCTCACTGAATATGGTTACGATCCATGTAAGGCATATTCCCTGGAGGCCGCATATGAACTACTCTCTAAGCAGACAGTGGAACTCATTATCCTGGATATTAACCTTCCTGACGGCACTGGCTTCGAGTTCTGCAAAGACCTTCGTAAGTATTCCAACGTGCCAATTATTTTCGCCAGCGCCAGAACTATGGAGGACGACCGCATTCAGAGCTACGACATTGGCGGCGACGACTTCCTTAGCAAGCCATATTCTCTTAAGGAACTTGTAAGTCATGTTAACGCACTCTTTAGAAGAACTTATGGTTTCACCTCCGAGGAGAAGGTAACCACTTTCGGAGACATTAGCGTTAACAGCACCCTTCGCACGGTCACTAAGGCTGGCGCGCAGGTGACCCTCTCCCTTAGAGAATTCGACCTTCTGGACTATCTTATTAATAACAAAAACGTGGTCGTAAATAAGGAGAAACTCCTTTCCGAGGTGTGGGGCGCATATAACATAGTAGAGCCTTCCACCCTCACCGTTCACATCAGATGGCTTCGCGAGAAGCTGGAGAACGATCCTTCCAACCCAAAGTATTTGATTACGGTTCGTGGCGTGGGTTACGCACTTAAGATCGACGAGGCATAAGAGGCAAAACATGAGTAACAAAGGCAAAGTTATTTCCCTGGGCTGCTTTCTGGCGGTCATAATAATTATTTTCACTTCCGTTTTTATTGTCCTTGATAAGAAGGAGACCGACAATGCGAACTCCAGCAAGATCAACGTGGACATTAACGAGATTAATCACCAGATTGACAGCGGAGATAAAGAAGGTGCCAAAAAGAATCTGGAGCAGCTCGCAGATAGAACCGGTACCAGCCAGACTCATACTTACAGATACATCGCCATGGGCGGCACCTGTCTGCTCCTCGTGGTTATTATTCTCACTTATGTTTATGCATATATCCTCCGCCCTTTTGACAGGCTCGAAGGGTTCGCATCCCAGGTGGCGGCGGGTAATCTCGACGGACCACTTAACCAGGAAAAGGGGCAGTATTTTGGTAAGTTTACCTGGGCTTTCGACAGCATGCGCAAGGAGATAAAGAAGGCGCGCGAGGCGGAGAAAACTGCCATCGACAACAACAAGACCGTTATCGCCACTTTGTCCCACGATATTAAGACACCTATCTCCTCTATTAGAACTTATTGCGAGGCGCTGGAGGCTAATCTTGATCGCACACCAGAGAAGCGCGCCATGTATCTGAACACAATTATGGACAAGTGCGACGAGGTCGGCCGCCTGACTGACGACCTCTTTGTTCATTCCGTGTCTGACATGAACCAGCTCTCTGTGACACCAGCGCGCATCGATTTCAAATCCTATATGGCCCAGACCGTGGAGCTTTTGTCTGCTGACGACAAGGTGCGTTATCACGATGGCCTGAGCGACAGCGTTTATATCAAGGCGGATCCTGCCAGACTTACCCAGATTCTCGAGAACCTGGTGGCAAACAGCGGCAAGTACGCAGGCACTACCGTGGACATTAAGTCTTACGTGGAGGGCTCGAAAGTCATAACAGAGGTGCGCGACTACGGCAAGGGCATCCCTGAGGAGAATCTCCCGTTCATCACTCAGAAGTTCTATCGTGGTAATAATGTAGAAGGTATTCAGGGCTCAGGCCTTGGCCTTTATATATGTAATTATCTGACAGACAAAATGGGTGCGCAGTTAGAACTTAGTAACGTATACGACGGCGAGACCTGTGTAGGTTTTATGGGGAAAATTATTTTTGACATAGCATAATGTGGTATAATTATGTCACAGTAATACCACAGGAGAAACTAATATGCCAACAATCATACCTATTAGAGATTTAAAAAATACCAGCGAGATATCAGAAATGGCTCACAAGCAACAGGAACCAATTTTTATTACCAAAAATGGTTATAGTGATCTTGTTGTAATGAGCGCTGAATTATATGAGCGTTTTGCTTCTATAAATAGAATCGACCAGGCAATATTTGATGCTGAACGCGAGGTTGAAGATGGTGCTCCTACAATAAGTCTTGAGGATGCAAAGAAGGCATTGGATAAAAAGAAATAAACAGTTCAATACGGTGGTAGAAATATTTAACAAAAATCTTGGTTTCTTAAGGTTCTCTTAATGTTAGGTGGAATATACTCCAGCCATAAAGTTAAGAAACTGACAAAGGAGACTAATTAAATGAGCACAGTATTAAAGGTAAACAAGCTTTGTAAAACATACGCGAATGAGGGCGTGCAGAATCACGTTCTTAGTAATGTAGATCTTACTATCGAGGAAGGTGAGTTCGTTGTAATCATGGGCGCATCCGGTTCTGGTAAGTCTACTCTTCTTTACTGCTTAAGCGGTATGACAAGAGCTACTTCAGGTGAGGTTATCTACGACGGCAAGGACGTTTGCTCCATGACTGAGAAAGAGCTCACAAAGCTTCGCTGTGGCGGATTCGGATTTGTATTCCAGCAGATGAATCTCGTACCTAATCTCACACTTCGTGAGAACGTAGCAGTTCCTGGCTACCTTAATAAGAATAAGACACGTAAGGAAGTTGATGCGCGTGCTGATGAACTTCTTAACACAGTGGGAATCTTAGAAGTTAAGGACCATAATCCAGCTAGAACTAGTGGTGGTCAGCAGCAAAGATGCGCAATCGCTAGAGGTCTCATTAATGAACCTAAGATTCTTTTTGCTGATGAGCCTACGGGTGCTCTTAACAGAAGCGCATCCCGCGACGTTCTTAATCTCTTTACTGAATTTAATAATGAGGGTCAGACAATAATGCTCGTTACACACGACATTAAGACAGCACTCAGATGTACACGTATCCTTTATATCGAAGACGGATCTATTAAGGGTGAGCTTAAGATGGCCCCTTATAAGGAGTCCGAAGAGAAGGCACGTGAAGCACAGGTAAACGCTTGGCTTACTTCACTTAACTGGTAATCGGTTAGGAATTCTAGGAGGTGAAGTATGGACATTTTAACTATTGTTAAGGCAAATATTAAGGCTCATAAGGGCCAGTTTATCGGACTCGTTCTTCTCGTTGTTTTCTGCGTTACAAGTATTGTAGCTTTCTATAACGTAATGCAGTCTACAGATAAGAGTGTGGCTGAGGAATATGACTATATCGGCGTTGCAGATGAGTATATTTATGTAGAGCGTTCTCTTGTTACTGACGATGTAATTAAGAGTCTCGATAATCTCGACTGCGTTGATCACTATACCCTTACTCCAGTACTTGGCATTCACCGCATTATGCCAGAGGGCTGGGATCCTAATGACAGATCCAGAGTATATTCATCCACAGTTCAGATTATGCCTAAGCCTGATGCTGATTCATTCATCAGATACCCACAGGTTAATGAGGCTATTACTGAAAAACTTGGTGAGGACTATGTAATTAACCCTGGTGAAGTATATCTTTCTAATGGTATTGCATCTCAGATTGACGTACATGTAGGAGATAAGGTCGAGTTTACATCTGAGAATATTCATAAGACATTTACTATCGGGGGCATCATCGAGGATGAGTATGCTTCCATTACAATAGGTTATAAGAATGTACTTGTTAACGAGGCTGACTATGAGGACTTCTGCAATGAAGTTTTTGCTGAGAATCTCGGCAAGGGCTACGATGATGAATTCAATGTTTGTGTTATCGGACTTTATAAGACTGACAAATCCATGAGCAGCCGCAACTTCAGAGATGCTGTTAACAATGCAACTGGCCTTTATGACTATAGTAGTAACACCATGAAAAGAGATGAGTTCTTGGGTTATAACTGCATAGTTCCTGATATCTTCTCTACTGTACTTATCATCGTGGCACTGGTACTTTATCTCGTACTCGATATAGTAATTGGTAATACTATTACATCTGCTGTACGTGATAACTATAAGGAACTTGGTATCCTGAAGGCTAATGGATTTTCCGCCAGAAAACTTCGTCTGGTTTATATCATTCAGTATCTTGTGACAGAGCTTGTTGGTATTGTTATCGGACTTATTCTCGGCTACGGATTATGCAGATTTATTCTTAATATATTTGCCAGACTTGCTGGTTATGTATTAACACCACATATCGATGTTCTTGTAACAGGCGCGATCATCCTGGGCATACTTTTACTTTCGCTCATTATCATTGTAATTTGTACTGCAAAGGTATCAGGTGTATCTCCTTATAAGGCAATTTCTGAGACAGGAAGCGATGTATATTTTGCCAATAAAATGGTTACACCTGTAACTAAGAAAGGCTTGTTCCTAAGCTTAGCATTAAGACAGATTACATCTTCTAAGTTAAGTTATCTTGGCCTTGTTATCTCATCAATGATTCTTATGGTTCTTCTTGTTTTCGCACAGGCATCTGGATCAGCAATGTCTTCCAAGAGTACTGCACTTAGTATGACTGATGTAGGAGAAGTTTATCTTGGTCACTATTATTACTTAAGTGAAGCAGAACAGCAGGCAGTGCTGGATGATATCGCAGCCAAGGCCACAATTCAGGATCACTATAGTGAGATTAACAACTATGTATCTGGCGAATATGGAGACATTCTCACAACTATATATGAGACTGGTGAAGAGGTTCACTGTGTATCTGAAGGTCGCGCACCTATTTACGATAACGAAGTAGTAATTGGTAAAGCAGTTGCTTCTGAATACGAGAAGAGTATTGGCGATACAATTACACTTACATACAACGGCAAGTCTTATGATTACCTCATCACAGGAATTGTAAGCACAACGCAGGATCTCGGTAAGGTAGCTGCAATGGGTAAGGATGCAGCTAAGAAAATTGGTATGGATGAGCGATTCGATCTCGCATTCAAAATTATCGTCCTCGAGAATCCTGACAATCCAAATGAATGGTATCCTCATGCAGATGCAGAGAAACTTTGTAAGGAACTTAACGCCAAGTATAGCGAGCTTATGGCCCTAGCACCAGATACAGCTATATTTGGTTCAGATATTCAGCAGATTATCGACATCATTAAGTATGTGGTTTACGCTATCGCCATCGCAGTAGTATTCATCATCATTAACATGAGCTGCAGCAAGTTCTTCCATAATGAAGTTAAGCAGCTTGGTATCTACAAGGCATCTGGATTCACATCAACAAGTATCCGCACACAGTTTGCCCTGAGATTTGCAATTATCTTCACCCTCGGAGCTTTCCTGGGAGGCATACTTTCCGGAATAATTCTGACACCAGTATTTGGAATTCTCTTCAGCACATTTGGATCCACACATATGACGATAGACTTCTATCCAACCATGTATCTCATTCCACTTGCATTCATTATGGTAATCTCGTTCATCGCCGCTTACGTGGCATCACGCAGAATTAAGAAAGTCGATGTTAACGTATTAATTACAGAATAAACTTACGAATTACATGCGCCACTCCATCTTCATCGTTGGATGGCGCTATGTATTTTGCAACATCTTTTACAACCTGCTGAGCGTTACCCATGGCTACACCTAGTCCCGCCCATTTCACCATGGTAAGGTCATTAAATCCATCACCACAACAGATGGTATTCTCGCGTGTAAATCCTAATGTAGGAACCAGCATATCAAGGCAGGCACCCTTATCAATTCCCAGTGGACACGCCTCCAGGAAATATGGCTCAGAGCGCATGATATTCAGCACACCAGGATAACGTGATGCGAGCTCTTTTTCCAACTCCTCACCCCTGCTTGGATCCATAGTAAAAAGTATCTTATAAGGGTCATAATCTATGTCGCCCACGAAATCATCCGCCAGCACCCAAGGAAGGTCATTAAGGTTAGCTTCATCCTCCAGATATGGGTCAGGACGGCGTCCGAAAATCACCAGTGGCGCCTCACTCTTAGGGTAATCTCCAGTGCGTCCGATATCGCGCGCATAAGTCAAAATGCCGAGGTCCTTCTCGCAGGCAAAATCATAAAGTTCGCGCACAAACTTTCGCGCAACTTTTTTCTCATAAACCACCTCGCCACTTTTAAGATCAGTTACAAGAGCACCATTAAAGTTAAGTGCCAGACCACCGCGCTTATTAAGTTCCAGTGCAGATGCCACGTGACGAATTCCAGGTGTTGGACGTCCCGACGCGAGACACACCTGATGACCTGCAGATAGCATCTCGTGAATGGCGTCGCGCACCCCTGGAGTGATTGCTTTCGAAGAGTTGACGAGAGTGCCGTCGATGTCCAGAACCAGAAGTTTACGTTCCATATTCACCTCACATTTAGCTTACAGGATAGCGATAAGGATGCCGGCAAGAACCACCGCCGCGCACAAAGTTTTCTTAAGAATATTTTTCTCATGGAAGACGAGCCAACCAAGAGCGATAGTCACAAAGCAGGATGACTGCTTAATCAGAGTCATGATTGTCACCTTACTCTCAGGATAACCGTTAGCCACAAAAAGGGCCTTGTCGGCGATAATAAACATAACTGCCAGAATCGGAATCCAGTAGTTACGGACGAGAGTATTCCACTGGATTTTGGTGCGGGACACGAGAAGATAAACGCCGTACATAAGCACCATGAAAAACATATACCAGACCTGAAGCTGAGATGATGTCAGCCCTTTCATGAGGATCTTATCCATAAGGCCTGACACAGCATTAAGAAGACATGAGATAAGCGCCAGAATCACCGTCTTAGGCTCAATGTGCTCCTCCGAAGACTTGGAACCCTTAAAGAAACGTAGGCTGAAAAGTCCCAGAAGCACAAGTGGCAGACCGATCATCTGACCCACAGAAAGTGTCTCGTGAAGAACGATAATTCCCAGGCTGGTGGCGAAGATAACTCGGCTCATATCGAGGACACCGTACATACTGACAGGCATAGACTTAATGGCCTTAAAACTCAGTATCCACGCCAGGAAAATGATGAAGGATTTTACGACAATCCATGGCATATAGGATACGTCAACTTCCATGGCGGAGGCCGCACTTCCAGGCCACAGCAAGGACATTATCAGACCCAGCAAAGTATAGAAGAACAAAACCTCCACAACACTCGATTTTGCAAGGCTCTTTTTCTTAATTATCTCACGGCCACCTTTAAACAGACCGTATACCAAAACTAATAACATCCAAATCATCGACGCTAGTTTAGCACAAGAAATGATATACTCAGTATTATTTATATTAATAAAGATTAGTGTCCGAGGTCCTTATGATTGGTTCAAAAATACTAAAAAAGTACATATCCGTATTGCTGGCAGCATCCCTTCTGGTAGGCTCCTTCAGCGCATGTAAGAAAAAAGATAAGAAAGGTAACTCTTCTTCTGAGAGCGGTGCCGTTGAATCCCAGGATGCTCAGGGCGGCGTTAAGCCATCTTCTCCTGCTGGCAAACCAGGCAAGCCTGACGCTATCGGCGACCCATCGCTGGAATTCGAGCCAGTATACGGTTCCTCACTTCTGGATACAGGCAACCTGACAGAGAAAGGCAGCGGCTACGAAGGCATCGAGGCCACAACTGACTATAACTACGGTGAAGCTCTCCAGATGTCTATCCTCTTTTATGAGCTTCAGCGTTCTGGCGATCTCCCTGAACAGGTTAGATGTAACTGGCGTGGCGACAGTGGACTTAAGGATGGAAGCGACGTGGGCGTGGACCTCACTGGCGGTCTCTATGACGCAGGTGACCATGTAAAATTCAATCTTCCGATGGCATACTCCGGTGCTATGCTGGCCTGGTCCGTATACGAGGACTATGAGTCATACGAGAAGTCCGGCCAGCTCCCATATATCTTGGACAATATTAAGTGGATTTCCGACTACATTATCAAGTGCCATACTGAGGATGAGGTTTATTACTATCAGGTAGGAAACGGTGGCACAGACCACTCCTGGTGGGGACCTGCAGAAGTAATGAATATGGAACGTCCATCCTACGTTGTAACTAAGGACAAACCTGGTTCTACAGTAGTTGCCGAAGGCGCTGCCTGTCTCGCTCTGACAAGTATCGTTTATAAGGATGTTGACCCTGAATATTCCGCACTCTGTCTCGAGCATGCCAAGAGCCTTTATAAGTTTGCAGATGATACCAGAAGCGATGCTGGTTATACAGCAGCTACCAGTTTCTATGATTCATGGAGTGGTTTCTATGACGAGCTCGCATGGGCTGGTGCATGGCTCTATGTGGCAACTGATGACAAAGCATATCTCGATAATGCCAAGGCATGTTATGCGCAGGCCAGCGATGACTACAAATGGGCTATGTGCTGGGATGACGTTCACATCGGAGCAGCCGTTGTGCTCGCCCGTTTAACAAATGATGACACTTACTCTCGCGCGGTTGAGCAACACCTCGACTTCTGGACTACAGGCACATCCGACGGCGAGCGAATCACATACACTCCAAAGGGTCTCGCGTGGCTTGATGCCTGGGGTTCACTGCGTTATGCCACAACTACAGCTTTTATCGCGACTATCTACAGCGAGTGGGACGGCTGCTCTGAATCCAAAGCAAAGACTTACTGGGATTTCGCAGTCAGCCAGGCAGAATATGCTCTCGGTTCCACTGGTTTCTCTTATCAGATTGGATATGGCGATTCCTACCCTGTGCACCCACACCACAGAACTGCCCAGGGTTCTTACTGCGATAACATGAATGAGCCAGGAGAGGCTCGCCACACACTCTATGGCGCTCTCGTAGGCGGTCCTGATGCCAATGACGGCTACACAGATGAAGTTAGTAACTACAACACCAATGAGGTAGCGTGCGACTATAACGCAGGATTTACAGGTCTTCTCGCCAAACTTTATGGCCACTATTACGGTCAGACACGTAAAGACTGGGGTGCAGTAGAACCTATCAAAGCTGCTGAATATTCCGTAGAGGGCTCCGTAAATGTAAGCGGTGACGACTTCGTGGAGATGCGCACTTTTGTATACAACCAGACTGCATGGCCAGCTCGCGTGGCAGACAAACTAGAGTACCGCTATTTTGTTGACCTGAGCGAGGTATATGCTGCAGGCGGCTCCGTTACCGATATCGAAGTAACAACAAACTATATGCAGAGCGGCACTTGCAACGGCCTTCGCGTCTGGGATGAGGACGCACACCTTTACTATGTGAGCGTGACTTTCGAGGACGGTGGTCTTGCCCCACGTGGCCAGAGCAACTATAAGTGCGAGATCCAGATTCGCCTTCGTAATCCTAACGGTCCATGGGATAACAGTAACGACCCATCCTACCCTTCTCTCAACGGCGGCGAAAGCACTACGGTGGCGCTGTACGACGACGGCGTATTAGTCTACGGCAGTGAGCCTGGTGAGGGCGGTGCCAATGCCGGTACAGGCGTGGGGACTGGCTCATCTGGAAATGGTTCTGACAATGGTTCAACTCCTACCCCAAGCGCTACTCCTGCACCATCTAATGGCGGCAATGCTGATAGCGACAGTCTTACAATGAATGTTCGATACGACAGCATCGGTGCCAACAGCAACAGTATTTCCGGAACATTTGAGATTACTAATAAGTCTAAGAGTTCTATTGATTTATCTTCATTGAAAATTAATTACTACATCAAGAATACAGGCAAAGGAAAGATTGTTTTTGACTGTTATCACGCTGCAACTAATAGTAGCAATGGCACATATAACCAGCTCAGCAACGTGACTGCTTCCTTCGATTCTATTAAGGGTGATAAGGCTGATACCTGCGTAGTAATTGCTCCTGGCAGTGGCACACTCGACAGTGGTAGCACACTTACCATTAGCTTCGCATTGCACTATGAAGACTGGAGCACTTTTGATTCCAGCGATGACTATTCTGCGCAGTCAGTTGATCACATCGTAATCACTTCTGGCGGCAAGGTTGTATTTGGTGTGAAGCCTTAATTACTAAGAACACTTCCGATGATGATACATGGGTTGCCACATTTCCTAGAAAAATTGCCATTTTCAGCTTATATTGACAACACTTTTGGCAACTATTGAAAAATTACCAAAAAAAAGGTTCATCACGGAAATTTGGGGAATGGATAAATTGAAAGATTGAAAAAGGAGCAA
>JAKSRI010000024.1 GCA_024403695.1 Saccharofermentans sp.
GTGCGGATTGAGTGGTATCTTAACCGTGGATTGCAAGTATCGAAGTTGTGGATTGATGGTATTTATAGCGTGGAATATTCAATTTTACTTAGTAATGCTATTGCGCTCTCTGCTGATACAGAGGATCAGCCAATTGTTGATTTTGTAACAAGATGTTATGAGATTGCACTTGATAGATCTCCAGACCAGGCAGGTTTGGATAGCTGGGTTAAATTGCTTAAAGATGGTCAGGCATGCGGTGTTTCTGTTGCTCAGGGTTTTGTATATTCCAAAGAGTTTCAGAATGCTGGATTAGACGATGCAACTTATGTTGAACGTCTTTATAACATGCTTTTGGGACGTCCGGCTGATGCAGCTGGTAAAGATGCATGGGTTAAAGCGCTTGCTAGTGGTGGCACTAGAGAAGATGTTTTTGCAGGTTTTGCAAACTCCAAGGAGTTTTACATTCTTTGCAGTAGCTATGGTATTTATGCTGGTTATTATATTAAGGGCGCTGACATGCAGCGTAACGCAAACATTAACGCTTTCGTAGACAGACTTTATAGGATCTGTCTTGGTCGTCATGGTGATTATGATGGACATCAGGCTTGGGTTATTGGTTTGGCCTCAGGCAAAACTACTGGTGCTGCAGTTGCTTATGGCTTCGTATTTAGCCCAGAGTACATGGGCAAGGCTACAAGTAACAGCGAATATGTAAAGATGCTTTATAGTACTTTCCTTGGCCGCACACCTGACAAGGCTGGTATGGAAAGTTGGGTAGAGGCGCTTAATACATGTTCACGTGAGCGTGTGTTTAATGGCTTCGCGAATTCACCTGAGTTTACTGAAATTTGTAGCAGATACGGAATTGTACGTGGAGATGCTAATTATCCTGACGCGACATTCACTCCTGGAGTGGCGCCAACTGATACTCCAACTCCAACTGTTAATCCAACAAATCCTGAAAATCCATTTGAAGATATGGATTGGGACAAAGATACTGACGGTGATGGAATTCCTGATGATTACGAGGACTATTTGGGTACTGATAAGAATAATCCAGATAGTGATGATGATAAAGTACCGGATTATGATGAATTGTTAGTTGGAACAGATCCAAAAGTGGACGACGGTGATGTTGATACTGATAATGATGGCCTTACAAATAGAGAAGAAGTACAGTATGGTACATACATTTATTTGGAAGATTCAGATAGTGATGGCATTCTTGATGGAGATGAAATCAAGAAATACGGAACAGATCCTTTGAACCCAGATTCTGATGGTGATGGAATTCCAGATGGTGAAGAAATTGCACTTGGAAAGAATCCTAAGTCTGATGCTGATAAGGATTTGAAAATTCAGCAGTCTGTTAGTGTTGATATTGATAATCCAGAGGATCCAGCTATCGTTGGTGTAGATATTTCTATCGATTCTGAGCGCGATATCGGAGACATTACTGGTGCTGAAGATATTTATGATAAGGATTTGTATACTCGTGATGTTTATGGTCGTGTGGGCAGTCCAGTTAATCTTTACTGCGGAGTAGAATTCGAGAGTGCCACGGTTACTTTCCATTATGATGAGAGTGCATTGGGAGATGCCTTAGAGGAGAATCTTGGAATACTTTGGTATGACGAAGAGCTTGGTGTTTATTGTTCACAGGAACAGGCTGTCGTGGATACAGAGGCTAATACTATTACTTGTGAGTTGCCACATTTTAGTAAGTATATCGTAGTTGATTTAACTAAATGGTATAACTGGTCATGGCCAGATTATAAAAAATCTATTGTAATTGCAGTTGATGATACTGATTTTGGTCCTAATCACTATACTCAGATTCCTACAATTGAACAGTATGAGAAAGACGCATTTAAGTGGTGGTCTGCATTTAATTCTTCTGCATGGGATAGAACTATTATTTATAGTAAAAGAGAATGTTTGACTCCTGATGCAACATATCAGAAATGGCATTTTACTATTATATGGTTGGCTGTTCGTAATGAAGATAAAGACAATGATGGCATTCCAGATTTCTTGGAGAACTCCGGAGTATTTGGTACAAATGGTTTGATTATTAAACCATCGAATGTAGCTGATACCGATAATGATGGATTGCTTGATGGAGAAGAGCTTGGTGATTGTTATGATATTTGCCGTACTGCTGATGGTAAATTATTAAGTATTCTTTTGAATGGTATTCTTGTATATCAGGTTGCAAGTGACAAAATTGGCGCAGATTCTCGTTACTATAGTCTTAAAGATTACACTAAGGGTATGATGCCTGGAGATGTAAGAAGAGTCTATGTTGTTAAGTCTTGTGTAGATGATCCAGATAAGGATGATGACCTGGTTAACGATGTAGATGATGCAAATCCATATGTTCCTGCACCTAAATTTAATCAGTTTGAGTATATTTCATCAATTGATGATCCTATTTCTTATGTAGATGAGTTCACAAACGGGCATCTTAATGAATTTGACGCAACTTATAATACAGAAACCCCTAATGCTTATGATGTATTTAATCATGGTCGTTTAGCTTATTTGGGCCTTAAAACTATTTTTCTTATCCCAGAAGCAGCTGCCGCACTAGAATATTATTTATTTGGAGATGGAGGTATTTATTATTCTCTGGTAGCTTCACACATTTATATACACTCTTCTAGTGTATTAAATGAGAATTATCTTAGTAATTTTAATCAGTATTGGGGTACCTTGTATTATAAATTAAGGGATTCATTTTCTTTGAATATGACAAAGTATTATATATCTCATTTAAATGACGTATATTTATATGCTAAAAATATACTTAAAGATGGACGTACTATAACAATTCGATTGAAGCCACTTGAAAACGAACGATTGATTGCATATACATATACGGAAAATGTATTACAGCATAATGCTTTGGATTATGATTTGGCTCCATTTTTGGGTATCGGTGGTTGTAGTGCAGGTGTTCATGCTCAGATTACTAGAAATGGTAACCAATATACAATTCAATATAGGTATGTTGTATTTGATGCATATGATTGGTGTTTACCTAGTAGTTATGTTCCAATAGTTCTTCCTACTGATGCTGAAGTACATCATCTGCATACTACTGGATTAGCAAAAGAATATATAATGCAATCTCCAATAACACAAACTTTTACAATAGAAGCTAACTGATGTTTTCTATCTGTATTAGCGATTGGTGTTAAGTTAAGATGGCTAAAAGAACCAGGGAGCAATCCTTGGTTCTTTTTAAATCAAATTTAAATAATTTCTTGTATCTGGAAACGGTGGTGCTAAACAGCGAATTGGTGATGCTCAACGGGCGTGCGAATCACCTTGTCACTTTCGTGCAGGGTGCAATAAACGGTGTCAGGTCAACATGGCGGAAATATGAAGATGTGTATTTGTAATTAAATCATAGCTTTCCATCTCTTCCTATATTCCGATGGACTCTGTTTACAGAAAATGAGGGAATAGACCCCCTGTCCATTTACGCTTCACCATTAACTTTTAATTAAAAGGTGTCAGGTCAACATGGCGGAAATGTGAAGGCGATATAGAAAATGCGATTAAAAGGTGTCAGGTCAACATGGCGGAAATGAACATTAAAAGGTGTCAGGTCAACATGGCGGAAATGTGAAGGCGATATAGAAAAAATGTTAAGCGGTTGAACTGTGTAAAAATGAAGGTTGAAATGACGGAACATCCGTGATAACGTATTATGTAATAAAAACCAGTTAATCTGGTTTTTATTTTTACTTTGCGAATCCGTAATAACGGAATGCTTGGAGGTGGATAAACATAACAAGAAAAACAAGATTATGGTATCCGGGAGCTACATATCATATTATGCAGCGAGGGATAAGACGACAGGCGATATTTACTAATGATGAGGATTTTCTCGTATTCTTATCGTTATTGAAGAAAGAGATAGAAAGATTTGATTGTGTATTGCATGCGTATTGTCTGATGACTAACCATTATCATTTGCTACTTGAAACAACTGATAAAGAGATATGGAAGTTCATGAAGAATCTGTCTCAACATTATGCGCGTTACTATAATTCCAAGCATTCGTATACTGGACATTTATTTGAAGGAAGGTATGTGTCTGTAATGGTTACTACTGATGAAAACACTAAAAGGTGTCAGGTCAACATGGCGGAAATGTGAAGGCGATATAGAAAAAATGTTAAGCGGTTGAACTGTGTAAAAATGAAGGTTGAAATGACGGAACATCCGTGATAACGTATTATGTAATAAAAACCAGTTAATCTGGTTTTTATTTTTACTTTGCGAATCCGTAATAACGGAATGCTTGGAGGTGGATAAACATAACAAGAAAAACAAGATTATGGTATCCGGGAGCTACATATCATATTATGCAGCGAGGGATAAGACGACAGGCGATATTTACTAATGATGAGGATTTTCTCGTATTCTTATCGTTATTGAAGAAAGAGATAGAAAGATTTGATTGTGTATTGCATGCGTATTGTCTGATGACTAACCATTATCATTTGCTACTTGAAACAACTGATAAAGAGATATGGAAGTTCATGAAGAATCTGTCTCAACATTATGCGCGTTACTATAATTCCAAGCATTCGTATACTGGACATTTATTTGAAGGAAGGTATGTGTCTGTAATGGTTACTACTGATGAATATTTTTTACAGGTTAGCCGTTATATACACTTAAACCCTGTTAAAGCACATATGTGTAAGCTTCCTGAACACTATCAGTATAGTAGTTATCGTAGCATCATAAATATGAATCAGGACGGTATTAGTAGTTCTGGTAAGACATTAGGTTTTTTCAAAGATAAATCTGTAATTAGATATCGTGATTTTATTGAGGATATTGGTCATAAATATCAGGTTAGTGAAGAGTTAATAAGAAAGAGTATGGGAGAAGATGAATTATGGCTACCATGGTAAAGAGTTTTTCCCTAAGTGGAATAGAAGGATATATTGTTGATGTAGGTGTTAAGATTATGGACGGTATGCCTTCAATGTCAGTTATTGGTATGGGAGATAAATCAATTCAGGAAGCATCACAAAGAGTTGAATCAGCCATCGATGAAAGTGGGTATGTTTTCCCTAAGAAAAGAATCATTATCAATTTGGCCCCATCTTCTGTGAAGAAGAATGGATCTCATTTTGATCTGGCTATGGCAGTTGGAGTTCTTTATCATGAGGGATTAATAAATGCCAAAGATTTGAGTGAATACGGATTAATCGGAGAATTATCACTTGATGGAAAATTACGAGGTTGTAAAGGTGTACTCTCCATGATTATTACTGCTAGAAATAATAATATAAATAAGGTAATAGTTCCGTTGGATAATGTTGGTGAAGCAAGCCTTGTTAAAGGTATAAAAGTGATAGGTTTATCTAGCTTAACTGATGTTATAAAGGTTCTTGAAGGTAAGAATGTATCCTGCGAATGCGAAACTTCTGGAGAATCCTGCGAGCGTAATAATAATCTTGATTTCTCAGATGTAATTGGACAGGATGAACTAATAGATGCATTAGTAATTGCTGCCGCAGGTGGTCATAACATGCTTATGTTGGGTGAACCTGGTTGTGGTAAGACTATGGTGGCTCAACGTATTCCAACTATTTTGCCACAAATGTCTGAGGAAGAATGTCTTGAAGTTACAAAGATTTATAGTATCGCAGGTATATTGTCATCAGGGACCTCTCTTATAAGAAACAGACCATTTAGAGCACCACACCATAATGTTTCGCTTAATGCTTTAATAGGTGGCGGAAATAATGCCATGCCAGGTGAAGTATCACTGGCACATAATGGTGTTCTTTTTCTAGATGAGATGGCTGAGTTTTCCAAGCATACACTTGATGCATTAAGACAGCCAGTAGAAGATAAGAAGGTAACTGTATCAAGAGTTAATGGTACTCATACGTTTCCTGCAAATTTTATGTTTGTAACTGCTATGAATCCTTGCCCATGTGGATATTTTCCATCTAACAAGTGCAAGTGTACTGATTATGAAATAATAAAATATCGAAGTAAGATTTCAGGCCCTATAATGGACCGAATTGATATACAAAAACAAGTCAAGCCAGTCGATTACTTTGCCAATGATGGCGCGTTTGTAAGGCGTAGTTCATCTGAACTTCGTGATATTGTAGAGCGAGCTAGAAAAATACAACAGGAACGTTATTTATCTTATGAAGGTGTAAATTGTAATGCTCAGATGAATACTGAACTTTTACAGATATATTGTGCATTAGATAATGAATCAAAGGAAATACTAAAGAGCGCCAGTGAAAAATATGGATATAGTGCAAGAGTAATACACAAGCTTCTAAGATTAGCACGTACTTCTGCAGATATATGTGGACATGATCTAATTACACCTGAAGATGTAGTAAAAGTAATCTCACTTAGAGAAATGGACAGAAGCAACAGCGAATTGTTGATTGTTAATTCTCACAGGAAAGCTGAATAAATATGGATGGGAATATTTTTTACTATGTCTGGCTGACTCAGATACCAGGAGTGGGAACGATTACTCAAAGACGATTACTTGATCATTTTAGAAGTCCATTGCTTATTTACGAATCAACCCCTGAAGTATTATTTGAAGTTAAGGGTATAACAAAGAATCAAATTGAAAAAATTATCGAGAACAGAAATATCGATAATTCAAAACGTATTATTGATGTATGTCAGAGACAAAACATTGGATGTATTACTTTAAATAGTGATTGTTATCCTGATAAGGCAGCTATGGATCCTAATGCACCAGTTCTTTTATATACCAAGGGTGATATGCATTCGATAGATATGAATAAGAGTGTAGGTATAATTGGGGCTAGACGATGCACTCAGGAACAAAAGAAATATACCGCTGATATTACTACTAAATATATTGAAGAAGGCTATACAGTAATAAGCGGAATGGCTAAAGGTGTCGATTCATATAGTCATACAGTATGTATTAATAATGAAGGAAGCACTGTTGCAGTATTAGGAAATGGTCTTGATATATGTTATCCTCGTGAGCATGAATTTCTTATGCAAGCTATAGCAGATAACGGGTTATTAATTTCTGAATATCCACCTGGAGTAGGTCCTTATAAGTATAATTTTCCAAGAAGGAATAGAATTATTGCCCAGTGGAGTGATAAATTAGTAGTAATCGGAGCTGGTAACAGAAGCGGAAGCTTAATAACCGCTGATTATGCTAATAAAATAGGACGTGAAGTTACCATGGTGAATTAGTTAAGGTGGGACGAGTATGAGCAAGAAAACAGATATAGGAGAACGAATTTTTAAATTGCTACAGGAACGTGGGATGAGCCAGCGTGAATTGTCAAAATTAACTGGTATTCCTACAAGTACTATTAGTGACTGGAAGACAAAGGGTAATGAGCCAACCGCTGATAAAATAGTATTAATTTGTCAGGCGCTTAATGTAAATTCAGAGGCAATCTTTGGTCCTGTGGATTATGTGTGTGATCAGCGTGTTGTTAGTAAAGATGAACCATTGTGGCAGCTTATCGAATGCTATGACAAGATGGATACCGCTGAACAGGAAAGATTGCTTAAGTATATGATGGCGATAATTAATGCGTGATAATAACCTAAAAAGGTGTCTAACCTAAAAGGTGTCAGGTCATTGTGACAAATAAGTTCACATTAACCTGACACCATTTCGTATACTAAATATGTTAAAATATATTACAAATATGCTGAGTTGGATTGAGTTGGATTATACCAAAGGAGAAGATAATGTATTTACTTAAGCAGTATGACATATCTCTTATAAAATTTGATATTGTATATGATTCTCTAGAAGGTCAGTCTTGTAATATTGTTAGTATAGATAATCGATATGAATATTTGTTACCGATTGGATTGAAGGTAACGAATGATGGTTTGATGTCTTGGCTTCGTTCGAGAGTAATTCCTAAGAATCGAGAGTTTGTTGATTCCTTTCTTGCTAAGAATGGATTATCACACAATGACACTAAAGGAATAATTGATATTTGTAAGGGATTGTCTCTTAATGATAGTTACTGGATTGTTGATGAAAATTTTGATGGAAAGTTCAATGACTATAATCTCTATAAGAATGACTTTGTAAAAGCACTTTCACTTCTCGCATATACTGGATATGGTTCTTCAAAAGCTAGAGGTTTTACTTCATCTCCTGAATTTACTACTAATGGTAATTTGCGTAAGGGTTGGAGAAGGCTTAATGATGTTGTTAAGTTGTTCAAAGGCGGAACAAGCGGTGGTGCTAATACCGGTTATGAGCCTTATTCTGAATTTTTTGCTTCTCAAATAGCGGAACAAATGGGAATTAAGCATGTAACGTATGGCCTTTCTATGTGGAAACATAATCTTTGCTCTACCTGTGATTTGTTTTCTGATATAAATCACTCGTATGTTCCTATGTATAGATTTATGGAAAAACCAACTCTTCGTAGTACGGCTGAATTTTTAAGAGGTATCAGTGAAGAGTGTTATAACGAATATATTGATATGCTTATATTTGATTCCTTAATCTATAACGAGGATAGACATTATGGAAATTTCGGTTTGTTAGTAGACAATAAAACTAATAAACCTTATGCTTTTGCTCCGTTATTTGATCATGGAATTTCTTTGTTTAATCAGGGAATGCCTGATGATTTTGATAATCTGGATATTTATTCAAAGACTAGATTTTCACATTCAGGTGCATCGTTTGATGCGATAGCTGAAGAATTTATTACTAATAGACAGAAAGAAAAACTAAAGAAGCTTATTGGGTTTAAGCTCTCAAATCATAAAACGTATCCTATGACATTGAAACGTAAAAAGTCTATTGAAAATTACATTCAAAAAAGAGTTGAATACTTACTTAGTATTAAAGATAAATATTAATTCATATTGAAAAGCGGCGGTCTGGATTTTTGCAGCTTTGTCAAACTAAAGGTGTCAGGTCAACATGGCGAAAATGTGAAGGCTACAAATTCCGCTTCAACTGCATATGAATTCCACTAAGACCTGCATATGAGATTCCGGTTCATCTGCACGCCATTCCGCTTCAATCGGCATGACATTATAGTTCTATCGTAATTAGTTTATATAAAGATTACTTTAGTGTGGGTTAGCGTGGTGCATATTTGTGAATAAGTGGTGCTGAATAGCGAATTAGGATGCTTTCGCTATTCAGCACCACCATTTTCAGTTGAGCATCATTGTCTAAATGAGCTTCATATGTAGAAGATAATTGTTTGGAGGTGAGGGAAATCGAACCCCTGTCCGATTTTTTAGTTTCACTATTTGTTAACGTTATTTTGATTATTCGGATAAGAAGAATATATAGAATATAAATAGTGAGGTGGATTAGTATGAGTGATGTTAAACCTGTTTTGGTTTATGCTTATATTCAGACTAGTGATACTGGTTTCGCGCCTTGTTATGATGATCCTTTTTGGACGTTGGCGTGCTGTAAGCCTCAGATAAGGCATTCTATTGGTAAAAGATTAGATAACGAATATAAAAACGCTGATGTATATGTGGTCGGTTTATCTAGTAAAGATATAAATGGTCGGCGCAAACTGAATTATATTGCTCGCGTAAATAAAGCCATACCTGTGTCTGAATATTATTCTCAGTATAAGGGCAGGAAGGATTCTGTATACGTATATTCTGATGATGTATGGATGTCCAATAAGAGGAAGAATTATCATTTGAATGATGGTTGTTCAAAAAAGTGTAAGGCAGATGCTGTTGATACAGATGAATATGTTTGCATTAATGATAATAAAAGCTGTTTGAAGGACTTGTTTTATCGCGGGAAAGAGAATTATGTTCTGATATCAGATAAAGGTGATTTTGTTCATTATAAATGTTATTGCGATGAAAAAGTAATTCAGGATATAGAGAAGGATTTTGCTGATGCTGCTAGGTTCTATCGGGTTTATCGCAAAGAGGGAGAGGATGCGAGGGGATTTGGCGAGTATTTTATGGGTAATTTGAATATTAGTGAATTTAAATAGCGGATATTAATATTCAATATAGATATAAATGTACTTGATGTATGAAAACAGTAAATTTGGAGGGATATTCAATGAGCATAACTGTTTTATACAAATTTAAAGACCTTATCTATGTGGATTATGCCTGTAAGAAGTGGTCTCAGGTATCTATTCAGAATATAAATAGAACCGCTAAAGAGAAGACAATCAGTAAAAATGCATATGCTAGAGCTCTCGTCGAGGTCTATAATAATCGACGCACTAAGAATAGATTGAATGCAGATTCGTTGCTTGACTAATTATAATGCAGTAGTTCAATATGGCGATTAACAGAGCTATAATCTCTTTATCAACAATGTATGCGATAAAGGGGATAGATATGCATCACTTTAGATTAAGAAAAACAATTTCAACTGTTCTAGCCGTGACTTTGGCTACTTCGATATTTGCTTTTAATTCGACAATAGTTAGTGCAAATGATGATACTGAGATAATACTTAATAGTGTCCCACTTGAAGAAAAGTATATTCCAGATGCAGCTTTTCGTGCTTATCTTAAGAAGAATGTTGATAAGAACGGAAACGATATTCTTGAAGCATCTGAGATAAGTAATACTACCAGTATCACAATTACTAGTAGTAGTTCAACTAGTGCTTACTATGGTCTCGAGGATCTTAAAGGAATAGGGTATTTTAAGAATATAACAAGTCTTACATTGTCTGGACTCGTTAATGTTGATAGTCTTGATCTTAGCGGAAATACTAAACTTAATCAGGTCTCAATAACTAGATTAACTTCTTTGGAAAGTTTGAAGCTTGGAAGTTTGCCAAGCCTCTCAAAGCTTGGTGTTTATAACACAGGTAGCCTTGCTTCAATAGATGTAAGTGGTTGCCCAATAATTAATAGAACTTTCTGGGATGGTCAGAAGTCTGATGGTTTAACGCAGCATTATCTTGATAATGCTAATAATGGTTCGTTTTTGTCTTGTGACCCTAGCACCCAAGTTATTGGTGGAGATTTCGTGCCTAAGGCAGGTATGGTGCCCCTTGATGGTACTGTTTTCGCCAACGATAGCATGCGCCGTGATTTGTTTGCACAGAAGGACCTTGACCACGATGGTTACTTGTCCACATCTGAATGTGAGGCCGTTACTTTGTTGTCCATGAAGTGTTCTGAAGAGGGCCCAGGTGATACCTTAAAGTTCTTTCCTAATCTTACTAAGCTTTATATAAATAATCAGGGAATTACTGACATTGATGTAAGTAATAATCCTGCTCTGAAGGAACTTCGATTATTAGGAAATAAGCTTACCAAGCTTGATTTAAGTAATAATGCTGAACTGGCATATGCTTATCGTCATGGTACACATAGAGTAGAGAGCACTTATGATAGCTACACTTATAAAGATGTTACTCTTTGGATTGATTTTGGAGTAGAAGTAATTGCGCCAGATGAGGTAACTCCTGAACCAGAGACTCCTACACCAACTCCTGTTACTCCAAGCCCAGAGGCACCAAAGCCTGATACTGGTGTTTATGGCTTCTGTGAGCGTTTGTATACTTGTGCATTGGGTCGTAGCTCTGAGCCAGCTGGTGTGAAGTCATGGGTAGATGCTATTAATGGCGGTGCAGATGGAGCACAGGCTGCACGTGGATTCTTTTTCTCTGATGAGTTTAAGAATAAGAACCTTGATGATAGTGAGTATGTAACTCGCTTATATAAAACATTTATGGATCGAGAGCCTGATGCGGCTGGCTTGAAGGCATGGGTTGATGCTCTTGATGGTGGCGCTAGTCGTGAGAAGGTTTTTGATGGTTTTATTAACTCTCAGGAGTGGGCGAATGTTTGCTTCAAGTATGGAATTAAGTCTGGTGGTTCAGCGAGTCCTAGCATTCGTTTGGAGCCATCTGCTGAGATCCTCGCATTCGCTGAGAGATTATATACTATTTGTCTTGGTCGTCCAGCTGATGCTTCTGGCTTGAAGGCGTGGGCAGAGGCGTTGGCTAATCGTGAGGGAAGCGGTGCCAAGGTAGCGCATGGATTCTTCTTCTCCGAGGAGTTTGTTGGTAAGGATTATGATAATGGTGAGTTCGTCCGTCGTTGTTATCTGACATTTATGGACCGTGAGCCTGACGCTGGCGGATATGCTGCATGGGTTGAAGCACTCGATAAGGGCGCAACACGTGAGCAGGTGTTTAACGGATTGGTTAAATCTCCAGAGTTCGTGGCACTTTGTGAGAAGGCAGGAATTATCGCATTTGGTTAATAACTTCGATGATAAATGATACTTTAGAGTTGCAGAATATGTCTTGAACGGAAGAACTTATAACACGGAAGTGCAAATCGCCTAATACTCATCGTTCTTTAGGAGATAAATCTCCTGATATGTTGAACTATCTCCTAAAATGCCATATAATTTTGGAGAAAATAATAAGGAGTAGGCGATTATGTATAAAGAGTTTGATTATTCAAAACTTGCAGAAAGAACCTGGGATAGAGAAGTTCTGAACTATGTTGGAATCATTCACGAGTTTAAGGGGCGACAACAACTCTATCTCACACAGCGTCCTGCTGATCTGGATAGACTCATCGAAGTTGCCAAGATTCAAAGTACAGAAGCTTCAAATGCCATTGAAGGTATTTTTACAACTAATCAGAGACTTGCTCAGCTGATGGAAGAAAAGACTACTCCGAGAAATAGAGACGAGAAGGAGATTAAAGGCTACAGATATGCTTTGAATCTCATTCATGATAGTTTTGAGTATATCCCTATTAGATCAAATTATATCCTTCAGCTTCATAAAGAAATGTATCAGTTTCTGGATGTTCAGTATGGTGGTAGATTTAAAGATACTCCGAACGAGATAGCAGCTACATATCCGGACGGAAAAAAGGTGACAATTTTTAAGCCGCTTGAGCCATATGAGACTCCTGACGCAATCAGTAGAATATGTGAGGAATATGATAGAGCGGTTAATCAACTTAACGTTGATCCACTACTGGTGATTCCAGTCTTTATTCACGATTTCTTGTGCGTACATCCGTTTAATGATGGTAATGGGCGCATGAGTCGATTGTTAACTACACTGTTGCTGTATAAGAGCGGATATGTTGTAGGCCGTTATATTTCTCTTGAGAAGAAGATTCAGCTTACCAAAGATGATTACTACGATGTCTTAGGTAAGAGTTCTCAAGATTGGCTAGAAGGCGAACACGATGATACACCTTTTGAGAAGTATTTACTTGGTATTATTCTGGCGGCTTATCGTGATTTTGAAGACAGAGTCAATATGGTGGGCGAGAAGCTTTCCGCTAGAGATATGGTAGAAAGAGCGGTGAATCGGAAGATTGGTAAATTTACCAAGAGTGACATCATGGAGCTCTGTCCAGAGATTGGCCGCGGCTCTGTAGAAAATATGCTTAAAGCTATGTGCGATGAAGGCCTCATCAAGAAAGAAGGCAAGGGCAGAGCAACATACTATTATGTGCTGTGATTAAATGAGACAAACCCGACGGTCTAGCGATCGCCGGGTTTTGTGTGTTTGGATTGGCTGCTACACAACTATGAATTTAAAAAATATATATAAATCAATAGACGGTGGAAATCCATTTCTTGTTTGAGGATGTATTTAAGAAATTGATGAAATGATTTATATTGAAAATTGCTACTCTAAAGTAGTATACTCACAAGTAGTAAAACTGCGGAGGATATTCTTATGATTGGTCGATTGAAAGAAATTAAACATTTGGAAGAATTATACAATAGTGATTCTTTTGAATACCTTGTCATGTACGGGCGCCGAAGAGTTGGCAAAACTACCCTTTTGCAAGAATTCTCTAAGAATTGTGTTTCGATTTTCTATCCAGCACAAGCAAAAAATGATGCATTAAATCTACAGGATTTCTCTCGAATGGTTCAGCTTCATTTTGACGGTATGTTCATATCGTCTTTCGGTAGTTGGAAGGATGCTTTTGAGTACATTGATAGAAAAGTTGTAACCAAAACTGCAATAATCATTGATGAGTTTCCGTTCTTGGTAGATGAGAACCCAACCATAAAAACTATACTTCAGCATGCAATTGACCACTTGTGGAAAAAGAATAAAAATATTTTTCTTATACTATGTGGATCTTCTGTAAGTTTTATGGAAACGGAAGTAATGGGAAATAAAAGTCCACTACATGATAGACAGACATCAAGTCTTGAGATTACTCCTTTTGATTATCTTGATAGTTCGCTCTTTTTTGATAAGTTTACAAATGAGCAGAAGATTGTTGCGTATGGCATTTTAGGTGGTATTCCAAGATATCTTGAGGCTTTTGATGATGAATTGTCATTAGAAGAAAATATCGCTAGTAAAATAATAAAGAATGGATCTTATCTCCATGAAGAACCGCTTAATTTGTTAAGAGCAGAGCTTCGAGATACTAATGTATACAATAGTATTCTTGCAGCTATATCTAACGGGAAGAATAGAGTTACTGATATTGCTGATTATGTTCATGAGGACAGAAGTAAAGTTTCTAAATATATATTAACTCTGCAAACGATGCGCTTGGTAGAAAAGATAGTTCCTTGTGGTGAGAGTAATGATAGTAGAAAAGGAAATTATGTAATAACTGATAACTTTTATAAATTCTGGTTTAGATATGAGTTTACCAATAATGCTTATTATGAGATGTTGGGAAATGATGCAGCTGCACGAGAAATAATGGAAGATATATCTAATCTTATGGGTGACGCATTCGAGAAAATCTGTATGGAATTTCTTAAGAGGCAGGCAAAAGCTGGTAAGTTGCCGTTTGTACCATACAAAATGGGAAAATGGTGGGGAAATAATCCTTTCATTAAAGAACAAGATGATGTTGATATTTTGCTTGTTGATAGAACTGGGAAAAAAGCATTGTTTGTGGAGTGCAAGTACACAAATAAAAAGATGCCTCATAGCGAATACGAAGATTTACAGAATGCAATGTTAGCTTTTGAAAATATAGAAGATAAACAAATGATGTTTATTAGTAAGTCAGGATATGAGGAATCTGTTATTAGACACGCTAAAGAAGACGGAACAATCTTATTTGAGATAAATGATTTATTTAGTTAAAACTTTTCAATATTAATCTTGTGCGCTAAAAATTCCAAAAAACGTGAATGAAATCACAGAAATGTTGAAAAAAGTGTGATTTAAACGTATGATAAGTTTATCTGATAGAAGGAGATGGCACCTGATTGTTCATCAATCTCTCTTAAAAATATCTCTCGTATACACCTTATCCTTAACATCATCCAGACATGAATCATATCTGTTGGCGATTATCACATTACATTTTTTCTTGAACTTCTTAAGGTCGTTAATGACTTTGGAACCGAAGAAGGTGTCACCATCAGCAAGTGTTGGCTCATAGATGATGATAGTAGCGCCCTTGGCTTTGATACGCTTCATAACGCCCTGAATCGCTGACTGACGGAAGTTATCTGAGTTGGACTTCATTGTGAGTCTGTAAATGCCTACAACAGTTTCCTTCTCGTTAACAGGGTTGTATTTGTTATTCTTGTAGGAATAACCACCAGCCAACTGCAGCACCTGATCTGCGATAAAGTCCTTTCTAGTAGCGTTACTCTGAACGATAGCAGAAATCATGTTCTGAGGCACATCATTGAAGTTAGCGAGGAGCTGCTTGGTATCCTTAGGGAGGCAGTAACCGCCGTAGCCGAAAGAAGGGTTGTTGTAGTGTGTGCCGATACGTGGGTCGAGGCAGACACCGTTGATGATTTCCTGTGTGTTGAGGCCCTTTGTCTCAGCGTAGGTATCGAGCTCGTTGAAGTAGGATACTCTGAGTGCGAGGTAAGTGTTGGCGAAGAGCTTTACCGCCTCAGCCTCTGTGAAGCCCATGAAGAGGGTGTCGATGTTTTCCTTAATGGCACCCTGTGCAAGAAGGCTAGCGAAAATTTCGGCTTTTGCCTTGGAGTCCTCGTCGCATGACACGATGATTCTGCTAGGGTATAGGTTGTCGTAGAGTGCTTTGCTTTCGCGCAGGAACTCTGGGCTGAAGATGATGTTTTTTGTGTTGTATTTGGCACGAACAGATGCAGTGTAGCCTACAGGGATTGTTGACTTGATGATCATGAGTGCATCAGGATTAACCTTAAGAACTGTCTCAATAACATTCTCTACTGCAGAGCAGTCAAAGAAGTTAAGCTTGGAGTCGTAGTTGGTTGGTGCCGCGATGATTACGAACTCTGCCTGGGCGTATGCTGCCTCTGCATCGAGGGTAGCTGTGAGGTCTAAGTCTTTGTTAGCGAGGTAGTCCTCGATGTAGTCGTCCTGGATTGTGGATTGTTTGTTGTTAATCTTGTTTACGCGCTCTGGCACGATGTCTACTGCCGTAACGTGGTTGTGCTGGGCAAGGAGAGTAGCGATGGAGAGGCCAACATAACCTGTACCTGCTACTGCAATGTTGTATTTCTTTGTTGGTGTAGTGGATGCTGTTGTTGTGTCTGTTGGATCCTCGACGAAGAACTCTGTGATATCGAAGTTAAGTGCCTCAGCGAGGTTCTGGAGCTGATCGATAGTAGGGATGTAGTCACCTTTCTCGATGCGGACGATCATTGTTCTGTTGATGCCTGTGAGCTCGCTAAGCTGTGCCTGAGAAATGCTCTTGGACTTACGCTGATTTGTAATTGTTTTGATGAGTTTATCTGTTGATAAGCGCTTCATAGGATGTCCTTTCTATATTTGTTATGTTGTGTTGTTTATAAGTTCATAAATGTATAAATGTATTATAAGAATTGTTGCTGTAAATGACAAGGTGAAAATGTTGTATTTTATATATTACGAATAGTATATGCAGCCGATGCAAAGTCTTCTAGAATGCTTGATATAAGTTCAGGAAGCTTTTCCATTAGCTCAGAAATTACAGCATTTGAATCAGTAAGTTCTTCAAATAGTTTGTCATCTGAAAGCGATTTCTGAATACACTTATACAAACCTATGGTTGACAAGTAGACAGTTAGGAAAAATTCAGTCTGAATTCTCTCTATTGATTGAGATTGATCAGAACTAGCTATTATCTCTTTTAAAGAGTCAGAATCAAGATTTATAAAAATTTTTTCAATCGAATAATTACTGCTTGATATGACTCTAACAACATCACTTCCAGACATGCCACTGCTTTTCCAGTTGTTTATATCATCAGAATTCTCATATATACGGATTGCTTCGGGATAATATTCTTTTTTCTTTTCTTTTTTAATGGTATCTTCGCTCCTTTCTATAAGTTCTGGTGTGTTAACAATGAGCTTATAATCAAAGCTATAGTTCTTCTTGGAAGTTTTACAAGTTACAGAGAGATTTATTATATCGCCATCTGTAATTAGATTCTGTGCGAACCTGAGTGCAATATCAATACAGCCATTAATTGGACTAGAGATGGCAATATCATACTGATTTTTATTGATAACTTTTGCTCCAGGAAGCAACTGATTAATAGTGATAGCAAATTCCAGTCTGCCAGGGTCATTATCGCGGGAGAGAAAATCATTGGTACAGTCGCTATCTATAGTAAAAGTTATTATCTTATTAGGTACAATAGTTTTTGTTGGGGCTTTAGATCCATGATGGAATCCCATTGGGTAGAAATATGAAGGGTATTCAAACAATTCTTTATTGTTTGTTGATGAATTTTCATTTGGCTTAGGGGTTCTTGGACGATAAGGCTTTATCAATCCCTTTGGTGAGAAGAATAGTTCCTTGCTGGTGGGAGACATCTTCGATAGTAGACTAGATATTAATTTATGATCATCAGATGTGCTATTTACGCTAATATTGAATCTATATTCTTCATTTATATTTAATAGATCGGTGTCTGTCTTCAAAACTTCAGTGAGCATGTTAATGATTTTATCTTTGAAGGGACCTTCACGACACCTGTCTCTGGAGGGCATAAATAGCTGATCTCTGTATCTGGGCGCTAGATTCGAACAATCTACATATATGACGAGATTCTTGCGTAAATGATGAAACTCCAGATTTTGGCTTATAAAGGTTGAAGGAATATCGAATTGGGAGACCCCATTAATTAAGAATGATAAGGCGCGACCTGCTCCGATTAAACTTGCATGGGATACGTCTTTTTTGGTAATGAAAACTTTTATTGGGAGAATGGCATCGGACTCCACATGCAATGAGTATTCCTTAGAAAAACGCAGATTTTTATTGTCATTCAAGCGGGTGTAATTACCTCTAACGAGTTTAGTTCTCGTATCATAACGGAGATCTTTAATTTCAAAAGGGAAAATAGGATCAGGCATTTCTATATTGAGTCTTTCCCAAAGGTTGATGGAAATTAGGCTCTTCAACAACTCGAATTCGAAAAGCTTTAGTATTGTGCCATCTGTAAACCATATACCATCATTGAGTTCAAGAGTTTCATCGTCATTTAATGTGAAACAGGGGATTTCATGACTATCAGACCATACAGCGTACTCAAACCAGCCCTGTTTATATACCAACTCATCTTCGGAGGTGAGGTCATGCTTGCGCGTCAAAATAATTCCAACTTTATTTGATTTATAATGCTTACTGATAATAGCACGATAACCCTTATTGCAAAATGGTAGGACGGCATTTGAGCCACATCCGAACGCACCGTTTAACAGATTCGATGACTTGTTTGATGAACCGAGTTTTAGGAAAGTTGACCTGAAGTTATCAGGGTGAACTCCTATACCGCGATCCCATATATAGAGATTGGGATAGTTGTTGCTCGAGCCGCTGGCAAGGACTGATATATCCGCTATACTCCTATTAGCCTTTTCATAGGGCAATTCTGAAAGAGAGGAATAGCCTAGAATCGCTTTTCTAGCTGCATAGTAGTCCACATCAATTTGATCAAGATTAATTTTGTTTTCATCACAGTAACGCTGAAGCGTTGCATCAGCTGCATTGTTGATCACTTCCACTAGGCCTTTAAGACTAGTAGAACTTTGATTGAGGATGATTGAAGCATTAGAGAAGTCATCTATAGGTAGGAAGGTAAGATTGTCAATCAGATCATTACTACTCAATAACTTCATTAGATCTTCTACAGAGTCAGCCATGCCGATACAGCGTGCAAGTAGAATATTTCGGTCATTTCCCATATTTAATATCTCCTTTTTGGGTATAGTTTACTAAGCCCTTGTACACAGAGCCTTGATGATAGGAATTGATGATGGATTTTGGTCTTTAGTAGGTTATTACACGACCTCTTTTAACCAGAACCCTCAGTTGTTTTGAGGTATCTCTAAGTCTTAGACTAAAACGCTCTTTCGACACAATAGGGATTGCGACTGAGGAAGATAAGCTACCCAAAAACATAATGAGCAAACCGGCTAGTGTTGATAATGGCATTAATATTGCACTTACAATCATTGACCATGTGAATGCTGTGATGATGGTGCTTAGCCTGTCTTCTGTAATGGTATCGCTCTTTTTGCCCAATTTAAGTGATTCTTTTAAGTGATTTGGGGTAAGTTTGAGCTGAAAAATAAACACAGAAACAGCAATTGATGCCAACAATAGTAATCCCCCGACATACAAAATAGGATTACCTTGAAAAAGCGCAATTAATGACAAGCAACTCATAACGATTAATACCTGAATTAAGTTGTAGTCTATGAGTTTTGTATTATTTGCTAGGGCTTTTTTGAAATTTTTACCCTGAAATTTCATAAATATATTTGGGATTATGAAGGGAAGAGTAACGAGTATACTCGAAATCGAAATAGCACCAACACCTAATGCTGAGCGATTACGTAGTACGCTGTTGAATTGATCCCTTGGTGAATCGCACCCAGGTTCAAGATTAAACGTTTTTTGAATTTCATGTGATATATCAGTCTCGGGGATAATATCATTGTCGATTTTACGATTTATTTCAATTAGTGGATTTAAATAGGCTCCCACATATAGAGAAGGGTAATCAGTGTTCAATCTGCTTGGTGCCTTTAGTGATTTAATGAGTCTTTTGGCCTCCATTGTGACGTCTAATGGGCAGTTCCCATTGCTGAGAATACACTCTTCCATTAATTTATTCAGACTTTCGAATTCGATGCATTTATTAATATGCTCATAAATAGTTTTTTCGAAACTTTCCTGATATATTTGATCTATCTTTGGAATATATATTGACCAATTCATTTATGTTCTCCTAGTGGTTTGTGATGTAAAATAAGCATAATTAATTCAAGAGTTTCTATCAAATACTTTTTACTGATATAGATATATGATATAATAATTTTTTGTGCATAACATTAAGAATAGCCTAATAATTCCAGCAATACAATTATTATTACGATTCTTCATATGCTACTGTTGAGTAAAATTCGTTCACACACTATAATTGAGTAAATCTTATATATTTATGGGGATAGATATATGTTCAATTTACGTTTTAAGAAGCTGGTTGCCGCCTTGCTCGCGGTGACTGTAATTTCGTTTCCTTTCGTGACCACTGGTTGCTCACGCACACAGGAAGATGACGCAGTTAGTTCCACAGAGACTGAAGCAGAAACTACTGCAGTGGAGACTTCTGCTTTGGTAGAAGAGACAGAAGCCGTGGTAGAGACGGATGCGCCGGTAGAGACCGAAGCCACTATCTACGATTACCAGGAAATTTCCAGAGAGCCGCTGGAGTTGCCTGATGGCAAGTATATCGGAACTATATATTCCGTGTCTGAAGATGGTAAATCCATGCTCGTAGGGTTGGAGGAGCCGATCACGATGAGTGTTGAAGAGGCTCGCACATATGAGGTTGGTGACGAGATTGTTTTGCCTCTTCGTGATGGTGAGATGACTTGCACTGTAGAGCGTGTGGATGAGTACGATTATCCGCAGCTCTCCTTGGACGCGTATGTGTTCTATTTCGCTTACAATCCTGATTATGACTGCATGGTCTTGTATGACGGTAACTGGATTGTGGGATCCGACGTGTCTTATGAGGGCGTGTTGACGACTGACGGTGACTACATGCTTTATGATTACTTGAGTCACGCGTATTCAGATGGTAGTGAAGACCTCAACTTCGACGGCTTCATGGTGTCAGACTTTAAGGGCATGCAGAAGTGGGATGTCGCGGAGGCTGATAGTACGTTGGTTGATGGCTGGTATTATAGGGTTAGTAATTACGCGTTGTTTGGATATTTTAATTGCTTGGATGTCCAGGATGGCGCCGTGACTAAGATGGTGACTAGAGGGTTTGGTAGCTGATAGGTCATCGACTTGGTAGTCAAAATGAGTTATAATATGACTACTATAGGAGGATTTATCATGACTCGCACTATATCAATCAGACCATCCAAAGATTTAAGAAGTAATTATTCTCAAATTTCAAATCTGGCGAAGCAGAATCCGGTTGCTATCACTGTGAATGGCAAGGAAGACACAGTCGTTTTGTCACATGATGATTATGTTGAGCAGCAGAATTATATCTCTGAACTAGAAGCAAAACTTGCTGTGTATTCACATCTGGCTCAGGCTGCAGATGATGTTAAACTCGGCAGAGTATACAATGCAGACGAAGCATTTGACGGTATTCTTGCTGAATTGGATGTGCTGGAGTTATGAACTATTCTGTAAAGCTTACAGCTACTGCGATTCAGGACTTGAGGGAAATTGCTTTGTGGATTGCCGGGCAGGCAAAGGATACAAATATTGCCAAAAGGTTTGTGAATGAACTTAGAGAAGAATGTAATAAATTAAATTCATTTCCAGATAGAGGCGCACTTCCTAAGGATCGTATTCTATTGAGTATGGGATATCGCTTTATTGTCTTCAAAGATTATTTGATTTTTTATTTGACAGATGATGAGAAGATGGTGGTCAATGTGATGGCAATCTTTAATGCGAAGCGAGATTATATGAGAGTCATGAGGAAGTTTATTTAAGATATTTATTAAGGTTCAGGATTTGGTTCCTGGACCTTTTTGTTTGTATCCGTGATTTGCAACTTTGTTTTATCACCAAGAACTATCATCTTGATGATATATCATTAGGATGATACAATGAACTTATTCAAAAATAGGAGAAAAAGATTATGCATTTATATCATGGTTCACAGCGTATAGTTGAACAGCCTGTATATGGATTTGGCAAGCCTGAGAATGACTATGGATTAGGTTTTTATTGTACTGAGTCAAAGGAACTTGCTAAGGAATGGGCGTGTCCAATTAACAATGACGGTTATGCTAATGAATATGAGCTTGACCTTGATGGATTTAAAGTTCTTAATCTTAACACTGATAAATATCATATATTGAATTGGCTTGCACTTCTCTTGAAGAATAGAAAGTTTGATTTATCCCAAAATAAAACACTCGGTATTAGAGGACGTCAGTATAATATTGAGAATTTTCTTCCTAATATTTCTGGATATGATGTCATCATAGGTTATAGAGCTGATGATAGGTATTTTGCTTTTGCCAAGGATTTTATTCAAGGGGGATTATCCTTAAATCAGCTGGCAAATAGTATGCGTCTTGGAGAGCTTGGTGAGCAGGTTGTTCTTATTAGTCCTAAAGCTTTTGAACAGATAAAATTTATCGGGTATGAGATATCTGATAGTAGCATTTATTATATGAAGAAAATTGAGCGCGAAAATAGGGCAAATGATGCATTTAATAGAATGCACGAATCTGAAAGTTTCAATGAAAATGACTTGTATATAATCGACATTCTAAGAGAAGAGGTGAAGACGGATGATCCACGTTTACGATGAGTCGATATTAGAATATGCCATGGATAATCTTGGTGTGGCATTGGATTATGTAACGAATATTTTGCATCAGGATGGTCAGGAGTTTCTTAATCTGTTTCTTACATCTGGTGTCGCAAAGGAATTTGAAAATTGTAATCCTAGATATGTTACAGGTATGTCTGGCAGAGATATGGCTGATGATGTTTACCGAATTGCAGGCAAGAGTGTTCCTAGCATTGAAGGCGAGGTGAATGGAGAATACTCACCAGAATATTGGTGTGGTTGGATACTCGCATACTATCAGGGTATGAGCCACTTGGAGTTTAAGAAAATTCTTCCAATATTAACTTATGAGAAGTTAATGTCATCCTACATTCTTCACGAAGCAGACAAAACAAAAGCTTATGAAGTATTTGACAAGGCTGTTAAAGCAGAGACATTTCTCGCCAGGATGCGTAAGAAACGTAATATGACCCAGGCAGAACTAGCTACAAAGTCCGGTGTATCACTTCGTTCGATTCAGTTATATGAGCAAAGAAAGAATGATATAAATAAAGCGCAGTACAATAATTTAAGTGATATTGCAAAAGTGCTTTGGTGCGATATAGAGGATATTGTCGAGTGATAATCGAATTGCTCATCACACTTAAACGGTGAAGAATTAATATATAAAGTAAGATGACGATTAAGGTTCAGGATTTGGGTCCTGGACCTTTTTTGTTTGTATTCGTGATTTGCAACTTTGTTTTGTTATATTGAAAACATAATACACACGTGGTAAAATTTTATTACCAAAAAGGTAACGAAAAGGTGAGGGATGCGTAATGGATAATGTTTTTGAATATAACGATATTACAGCTTTTCATCCTGGATACTATGTATCTGATGTTATTAATGATATGGGTATTAGTCAGGCGGAATTTGCTGTGCGAATGGGAACCTCAGGTAAGACTCTTAGTCAGTTGGTTAATGGTCAGATTAATATATCTAATGATCTGGCGAAGAAGTTATCTGCTATGCTAGGAACCAGCAGCGAGTTGTGGCTTAATTTGCAAAGCTCATATGATCAAAAGTTGATTGAGATACAGCAAGCTAAGGATAATGATGAGCAGAAGGAAATCGCTTCATTGATTGATTATTCATATTTTGAAGCAGTTTGCGGACTTGAATCAGTAAAAAAAATAGCACAGAAGGTAAGTAACTTGTGTAAATTCTTCAAGGTGTCTGATTTGAGAATAATGCTTCAGCCAGACTTTCTTGTTGATATTGAATTATCAGACTCTAAGTCGGTTATTAATTCGAGAGCATGGGTTCAGACTGCAATTAACATTTCTAAGAATATAGAAACTAAGACATTTAATGTTGAAAGACTTAAAAGTTGTTTGCCAGAACTTAGAAGCTTAACTGTTAAGTCTCCTGAGGTGTTTGTTCCACGAATAGGAAATCTGTTTTCTGAATGTGGAATTGCCTTTGTTATGTTGCCACATCTTAAGAATTCACATATTGATAGTGCTGTTAAATGGGTGAGTAATGATAGAGTTGTTCTTGCTATGAGTGATAAGTGTTTATATTCAGATAGTTTCTGGATATCTCTGCTTCGTAATGTTAAGAAAATTCTTCAACAGAAGGTAAAAACTGTATTTGTATGTTCTTGTGATGGCAAGAATGCAGCAGCTGATTATTATGATGAAAATGAAAAATATGCTGTAGATTTTCTAGTGCCAAGAAGTACGCTTAAGAAATTTGCGCCAGATAAATCGACTACCGATGAAGAAATTAAGGAATTTGCTAATTCTATTGGTATTCATCCATCGATAGTGTTCAGCCGTTTGCAGAAGGATAAGATAATTTCCAGTGCTCGTAAGAATGTTCTAATAGAAAAATATGTGATTGATATTTGATAAATCAATTTTTGAATATTGTCTTCAGCCCATAATCGTGGCGTATTAGTCGCAATGTAGTAATATATAGAAAAACCAAGGAGTACTCGATGCCGATTAGCGTTTATGCCGTTAAACATAAAGATACCCAAGTTGTGAGCGCGTCCCGTTCTGGCGGTGTGTTCACTGCGCTTAGCGATCTGGTTCTTGACCAGGGCGGTGTCGTGTATGGTTGCGTGTTAGATGAGAACCTTGTGGCTCGTCACGTAAGAGCTTGTGACAGGGCGACTCGCGACAAGATGCGCGGTTCTAAATATATACAGAGTTCTTTGGGTGATAGCTTTAAGTTGGTGGAGGCTGACCTCGCATCTGGGATTAAAGTGTTGTTCACAGGCACGTCCTGTCAGGTTGCTGGCCTCAAGGCATATCTTGGTAGAAGATATGACAACTTGCTTCTCGTGGACATTGTTTGCCATGGTGTTCCAAGTCCACGTGTGTGGCGCGAGTTTGTTGCATGGCATGAGGGCCGTAAGGGGCAGAAGGTTGTTAGCGCTGACTTTCGTAACAAGGGCGTTTATGGATGGGCTGCCCACAAGGAGAGCCTGTTCTTTGAGGACGGCAGCCGCATTGATGACAAGACATTTCGTAACTTGTTTAATAGTCTCTTGGTGCAGAGACCTTCTTGCTATGAGTGCCGCTATAAGTCCGTGGAGCACCCTGGTGACATCACCATCGCGGATTATTGGGGCATCGAGAAGGCGGCCCCTGAGTTTGATGATAACAAGGGTGTGTCTCTGGTGTTGATTAATAGTGAGGCGGGCGCAACATGGTTCGAGAGTGCTAAAGCTGTTGTGACATGGAAGGCGACACGCTTGGAGGATTCTATGCAGCCTTCGCTTAGAGGTCCGTATCCACGCCCTGATAAGAGGGATGAGTTCTGGGCTGATATGGACCGCATGAAATTCATGGGCATCGCGAAGAAATATGGCGGTTACGGCCTGAAGAATGATGTGGTTAGCAAGATTAAGGGATATTTGAAGAAGGGTGTTTGATGAAGGTGTTTGATGAAGGTGGCGCCATGAGTAGTTCCGGATTACCAGTTTTATATAAGCGCAAGGAAGAATGCTGTGGCTGCACAGCATGCGCGTCTGTTTGCCCTCAGGGCATCATAAAGATGGTGGCAGATAGCGAGGGGTTCGAATATCCTGTTGTTGATGAGTGCGCTGGTGAGTGTCTCAGCTGTTATAAATGTATCAGAGTTTGCCCGATGAAGGGCTGAGGTTGTTTATCCATTTATTTGTGTTCGTTAAAGCTTTTGTAGGTTTATGCTGTGTTTTTGCAACTTTGTTTTATCACAAACAACTGTATTTTTGATACTCTGAAGTTGCAAAATGGCAAAAACAGCCTGTGAATTACGATATCAGCAGTGAAATATAGGCACTGTGAACAAAAGTAAAATATTGTATATTATTCCGTCAATGATAGAATATTAATTAAAGGTTTAAAATCATATGGCTACGTTAGTAGTCGGGGTAATTGAAATGGGGAGAATATAAATGAAGTACGTTAAGCCAGAGGCTGAGATTATTAATATTGAGAATGAAGATATCGTAGTAGCTAGTATTGGATGTCCTGCCGTCAATAGTTATAAAGGAAATGGTTGTGGTAATTCAAATGGTTGGGTTGGCGTAGATAACATATCATCTGGCTGTTTTTTGGGAATGTGGGCTACAACTTGTACTAGAACCGGTAATGGTAGAATGTTTTGCGTATCGAACAGAGCTGGTGATAACAGCACAACATGTACAAACATATCAGGTTATAACTAATGGCATATTATTGCTTTGCGGAAAACTGGCTTTTACGCAGTTATATTGGAACACCCTATGTTTTATTCAATAACTTAGATAAAGATTTTCGTTTGCTAATGCAGAAGGAATACTCTGTGTTAGTTCTTTGTGATGGTGTTTTTGAGTTCGATGAAAACGCATTGTCTTCTGAAGAGAAAGATATAATAGGTCGCTTTCTTGATAAGGGCGTTATTCGTTCTCTTAATCATCCAGAAGAAACACCAATTATATTTGAGACATATAATAATCGTTTCATTTCTTCTATTCAGTGGTCTATAACTCCTAGATGTAATTATCGTTGCAAGCACTGTTACATGGATGCCCCTGTTACAGGCTGTAAGGATATGTCTTTGGCTGAATGCAAAGAGATTATTGATCAGATGAAAGATTGTGGTGTTATTTCCGTAGAGATTACTGGCGGTGAACCATTCGTAAGACAAGATTTCTGGGAGATTGTTGATTATCTAATTTTTAATGGCATAAAGATAGGTATGATATATACCAATGGTGCCATGTTAACCGATGCTGTGTTAGATGGGTTTGAGAATAGACATATAAAACCTGAAATTAGTGTTAGTTTCGATGGAATAGGTTGGCATGATTGGTTACGTGGTGTTGACAATGCAGAACGTATGGCAATTGATGCGCTTAGACGATGCAAAGCGCGTGGATTCGCGACAAATGTTGAGATGTGCCTATTTAAATCTAATCTGGATTCAGTAGTGCCATCTATTGAATTACTTCGTGATTGTGGAGTTCCTTTTGTTAAAGCATCTCCAGTTATGAATTCTGATTTATGGATTAAAAACGCCTGTGGCAATGAATTATCAGAAGAAGAGTATTTTGATTATGTTGTTAATAATATGAATCTCTTTTTTGATAATTGTTTTGGTATCGAAATATTGTTTGGATCTGTAATAGATATTTCAGTTGATAAAGACAGTTATTATCTAGTGTCAGATAAAAAAGGTGATTGTGAGTTGTGTAAGAATTCAAATATATGCAACTCTATCAAACAATCAGTTTATATATCTCCGGAAGGAAGAGTATTCCCATGTATGGCTATGTCATCCTGTGATGATAAATCTATTTTTGATTCTTTATCGGATTATTCTCTTCAGAAATTATTAACATCAGGAAAGATTATTAAATATAACAAGTCTAAAGTAAGTGATTTCTTTGAGAAGAATCAGGAATGTAATAATTGTGAATATAAGTACAGATGTTTTGGTGGGTGCAGAGCCAATGCTGTTCTTCAGGGTGATAAGGATATATGGGGTAAAGATATATATTCCTGTTTAATATTTAAAGAGAAGTATATAGATAAATTCGAAGAAGCGGCTAAGAATGCATTAAATAGAAGAACAAAATAATATGAGAGCTTTTAAGATTAAACTAAGTAATGTAGTGATAGAGATTAGTCACTCGAGCAGATACTTTAAGTCTTATTGTAAAAACTATATAGTTCCTAATTCGTTTGCTAGCAAAATTTCTGTTAGTGTATCACCTGAAGACATAGAAAAAGTAAGCTTAAACGATAATGAAGTTGGCTATGTGGAGCTTGAGAAATTAGTTTTGTGTAAAAAAGTAGCGACGGCATTCATCAACTACGACACCCTCCTCATCCACGGCTCCGCCATCTCAGTCGATGGCAAGGCCTATCTGTTCATCGCGCCTAGTGGCACGGGTAAATCCACGCACACCAGGTTGTGGCGTGAGCATTTCGGGCACCGCGCGCTCATGGTAAACGATGACAAGCCGCTCATTAAAATTGAGGACGATGTGGTTTATGCCTGTGGCACACCTTGGTCCGGCAAGCACCGCCTGGATAATAACGTGATGGTGCCTCTCGCGGGCATTTGCTTTCTCGAGCGCGGGGAGACTAACGCTATTACCAAACTTAAGGTCGAGGACGCTTATGAGTACTTGCTGCTCCAGACGTTTCGCCCAGAGGAGGATGACCTTAGTATTAGGACCTTTGACCTGCTGGATAAGCTCCTGGCGCAGGTGCCGTTTTATAAGATGCAGGTTAATAACTTCTCGGAGGATGCGGTGGCGACGTCGTATGAGGCCATGGTGCCTAGCGGGGATCTCATTCGCATTTGGGATTATGTTAACTCCGGCAACGTCCTGCTGAAGACCGTGGTGGGTATTAGTATGGAGCCGCTGCTTCACGCGCGACAGTCTATCGTTAAAATAGAGAAAGCTGAGCGCGAGCTACGACGTAATGATGTCGTGCTGTTCATGCGCCCTAATGGGGATTATGTGCTTCATAGAATAGTGAAGGTGCGCCGCGCGGATTATCTCATTTGTGGTGATAATCAGATTTGGTATGAGAAAGTGCCTCGGGATCTCGTCCTCGGCCTCATGACCGAATACAGCCCGGACGGGGAGACGTTCTATACCACCGACGCCCCTGAGTATCAGGCCTATGTAAAAAAGCATTGTAATTCCTATTGGGTGAAGTATTATGTTAAATGGATGATCTCGTTCCCGGGAAGGGCGATTCGGAAAATTCGACGTTTAGTAGGTAATACATGAAAATAAAAAAGGGTTTTATAATTCGTAAGCTCGGAGCTGAGCATATGGTGGTGGCTATCGGTCAGGCCAGCAAAGAGTTCGCGGGCATGATCAAGCTTAATGAGACAGGCGCATTCTTGTGGAACGCGCTGGTAAATGAAGCCACAGAGGAGGAGCTCGTGGCACTCCTTATGGGCACTTATGAAGACGTAACTGAAGACGTGGCGAAGGCTGACGTAGCAGAGTTCCTGGAGACCATCGCTTTCGCGGTGGAGAGTTAAGCTCCCAAGGTAAGTTCGCGTGACGGATAGAAAATACACAGGCCTTAATAAAGTCCTCAAAAGCGGCACCGTCCAGACCCTCATCGACAAGAAGAAAGAGGGTTCTTTTGGTGAGTTCTTTGACGACTGGCGCTGGATTTTCTCGTACTCACTTCGATATAAGTGGGTGATTGTCCTTTATACGGTGCTGGGCATTTTGTCCTCGTCCTTGGCGCTGGTGTCCGCCTATATCGGCCGCACTATCATCAACATCGTCGTTAACCGCGAGCTGGAGCACATATGGCTACTCATCGGCCTCATGATCGGTTCCATGGTCATCTCGCTGGTGTTCTCGTCCCTCATGAATCGCATTAACATGAAGATAATGATTTATGTTAATAACGACATCCAGGCGGATATTTTTGACCGCATCATCGACTCCCAATGGTCCGAGCTGACCCGCTATCAGGGCGGTGACCTCCTAAACCGCTTCCTGTCGGATGTTGGCACCATTTCGGGCAACGCCGTCAGCTGGATTCCTAACCTTATAATCAACATCTACACCTTCGTGGTGACGTTTATCGTGCTTTGGAGGCTGGACGTGGTGCTCGCGGGCATCGCACTCCTGGCCGGTCCGTTCCTGCTCCTGATCTCACGCTTTATCCTGCGCCGCATGCGCATGTATCGCCGCCGCGTCCTCGAGCTCAACTCCTCCATGATGCAGTTCGAGAACGAGACCTTCTACAACATGGACATGATCAAATCCTATGGCATCAGCGACTACTATTCCAAGCGCCTCCGTTTCTGGCAGAAGGAATACAAGCGCTACAACCTCGACTATAACAAATTCGAGATCAAGACCAACATCCTCATGACGGTCATCAGCACCATGGTGGGCCTCGTGGGCATGCTTTATTGCGTATATCTGCTGTGGTCGGGCGCCATCCTCTACGGCGACATGACGTTCTTCCTGCAGCAGCGCGAAATGCTGACGGGCCGCTTTAATGCGCTGGCCGCGACTTTTCCAGGCATGGTCAGCAGCGCCGTGTCCGCCCATCGTATCCGTGAAATCGTGGCCCTGGAGAAAGAGGTGCACGATGAGGCTGCGTATGAGGAGCTGGCTGGTGCGTCCGAGGGCGGCGTGACCGTTCGCGTGGAAGGGGCGAGCTTCGGATATTCTTCTGACGTTGCGCCTGTCTATAAGGACAGCAATTTTATCGCGCGTCCAGGCGAGACCGTGGCCATCCTTAGCACTTCCGGCGGCGGCAAGACCACCCTCATGCGAATGATTCTGGGCCTCGTGGAGCCTTCTTCCGGCTCCGTGTCCCTGGTGGATAGCAGCGGCCGCGAGTTCGACCTCAGCGTCGATGTCCGCAAGCTTTTCTCTTATGTGCCTCAGGGCAACACCGTGCTGTCCGGCACCATCGCCGAGAACATGCGCATGGTCCGCGAGGACGCCACCGACGACGAAATCATCTCCGCCCTGAAGACTGCCTGCGCCTGGGAGTTTGTGTCCGCGCTGCCTGACGGAATTAATAGCGAACTGTCCGATAACGGCCGCGGCCTCTCCATGGGTCAGAACCAGCGCATCAGCATCGCCCGCGCTTTGCTCCGCCACGCGCCAATCGTGCTGCTGGACGAGGCCACTTCCGCTCTGGACATCGATACGGAGAGGGACGTCCTCCATAATATCGTACGCCGCGAGCCAAACAAAACATATATCATCTCCACGCACCGCCCAAGCATCCTGAATCAGGCGACTCGCGTATATAAGATCGTCGACAGTAGTATCGTGCAGCTGTCCCGCTCCGAAGTCGAGGCGATTCTGCAGGATTATGTGCTGGGCGAGTGATGTTTTTCCTTTAATGTTGCCGTAAAACTTGCCATAGCATGGCAACTCCTACGGCAAGTTTTCCTCGAATTTGTGTTTTTTAGCCTTTTTTTCTGAAAGTTGCCGTAAAACTTGCCATAGCACGGCAACTCCTACGGCAAGTTTTCCTCGATTTTGTGTTTTTTAGTCTTTTTTTCTGAAAGTTGCCGTAAAACTTGCCATAGCATGGCAACTCCTACGGCAAGTTTTCCTGTTATAATGAACTTATCAACTCATATAGAGGTAGAGGGCGGAAATTATGAAAAAATCACTTATCACTAGAATCATCAGCGCGCTGCTCGTAGCGACAATGGCATTTTCTTTGGCCTCATGCAGCGATTCAGGCTCCAAGAAAAAGTCCAGCAAGAAGGATAGAAAAGATCGCGTCGAGAAGGATGATGACCGCGATGATGACGACCGCGACGCAGACTCAAATCCAGCCGACAGCGTCTCATTCACAACTCTCGTGGATAACGACTACTACAAAATTTCTTATGGCGGCATTTACACTATGGAGTGCTCCTATGGCGATGTGATTTCCATGTATTTGTTGCGTTTCGAGAATAAGACCGATGGCGTGATTGAGATGGCAACAGGCCATTTTGTTGAGGAGACATATACTCTCCTTTATGGCGACCTTGGCGGCGAAGATCTTTTGCCTGGTTTCGCGGTAGTGGGCGAGTTCGAGAAGCCAAACTTCTACGTTACTAGACCTACAATCGATCCGCACAGCTCAGGCGATTTTTATCTGACATTGACGCTCAAGCGCGGCACTGACTACTACGTTCCAACTGAGGCCGAGTATAGCAAGCACTGCAGATTGTATTTCGACCCAACTGACGATCACGCCAATCAGATTTTCCCACAGTGCGTGCTGGAGATTAACTGATAGGTATGATTAATTGAGAAATCCAGGAATTCGTTCCTGGATTTTTTGATTGTCGGGAGTCCGCACGCTCGATTATTCATAAAAAGATTCATAAAAATCGAGAGCTTATGAACGAATTTATGAAAAAACGTCGATTCTGGCCTGTTATTCATAAAAACATTCATAAAAATCGAGATCTTATGAACAAATTTATGAATCCAATAATCGCATTTCTAAATGATGAGTTCTGTAACGATGTATTTATTTGGGATTAATAGTTATACTGTGTTTATAAACAGAGAGGAATGTGATTATGTCTGACTTTGAATTTTGGAAAGAAGATGAATTGAATATATCTGAGAATGATATTGATTGGATTTATTTTTATCGTGAGTTGTATTCTAAGATTTCAAATCTGCAAAAAAACCGCGAGCGTCGCGAAGAGTATTTAAATATTATTAATGCTTTTCTTTCCATTAAATATCGTGAGCCTAGTTTTTTTCTATTATCAGAGTATAAGCCTGAGAGCATCATGTATTTATTTAACAAAGAATCACAATCCTATTCTGAACGACATAATATAGCTAGCTTTCTAGCTGCTCTTTATAACTGCAAAATTAGTGTGCCTGATTGGTGGGGGTATATTCCTACTGATGAGAAGTTTTACAATTTGGATAATTCATATACAAAAGAAAATGCTACAAACTACATAAGGGAAGTCGATAAAGCAAACAAAAAGATTCTCAAAGAATTTTTGGAAAAATGTGTATATTTGCTCCAGAAAGAATCTTGTGATGACTTTGACAATACAACATATATTCTTAATCCATGTGAGTTGTCGGGGAGGGATGATAATTTTACAGGCGTAATTTATTACAAGCCGTATGAGAATATCCACAAGGATATTAGCGCTCTGAATAAACCATTCAAGATAGAACTCATAAACCCTAATGAAGCACGTGATGAGGCGACAGGTGAGATTGATTTTGACGCGGTTCGTTTCGAAATGGATTGTCAAGGTAACCCACTTTTTGATGAAAGTGTAGTCGAATACACCGCTCCAAGTATGGTTGATCACCGTCACATTAAGGCATTAGTTAAGTTGATTCCATGTGATTATAAAGGGGCGTAATTATGGCAATTGGTAAATGGAATATTGATGTATTTCTTGTCGATGTTGGACATGGTAATGCGTGCCTGATTTACACTGAGAACGTGCTGGTTATTTTTGATTGCGGAAATACAGAATCTAGTCTGTCTAATATTTCTGTTGATAAAGGCAAGAAAAATCTAACAGATGCAATTCAATCTATCTTTAATAAAACCAAAATCAAAAATCTTACGCCGATTTTTATACTTTCTCATCCTCATGGGGATCATTACAGCCTATATTCTAGCCTGGTGGATAAAGTATTTAAAAAGGTCATTCCTGTGGTAACGCTTGAGGATAATATTTATAAAAATCTATGTATTATTAAGGATCCTCAAGTAAAAAACTATTCTGCAACGCCAGCCTCAAATGGAATGGGATTAGGTGATTTTCTTAATAGTTTTGACCCCAAACCAATTCCTGACAATGACGAAACAATTCGCGCTCTTAACAATATCGAGATTTATTACAACAAGAAAGTCTGCGAAGATAAAGATGCTTACATGCTTGACTGCACTAAGGAGCATTATTATAAACAGAAAACTTACGTGGAAAACGATATAGGATTCTTGCTTCATATAAACCGAGAAAATTCTAAAACTAATGAACCTCAATCCATAATTCTTCCTGGTGACATGTCTTATTATTTTTGGCCGGACAATATATCTAATAATGCCGACATTATTGTTGTTCCTCATCACTATAAAGTGAGCAACAGGAAAGACAACTTGAAGTTCAAAGATAATGCAAAGTTCTATGTAACTATGGGTATACCCAATAAGGCTAGTACGGAACACAAAAAATATATGCAGTCCTTGAATGTAGATGACACTAAGTTTCGCTATGTAGATAAGGTAAATCGCAAAAAGTATTACGAATTATAAATATATTCTTTGAGGGGGTACTTTTATGAGAAAATTCACTTCACTTTTATTGGTGACTAGCATGGTTTTCGCTTTCGCCGCCTGCTCGGGCACTTCTGGTAAGAACGACTCCGGTAAGGGCAAGGACAAGTTCAAGCGCGAATCTCGCGAGGAGCAGCTGGAGCCTGCCCGCGAGTATACCGCCGAGGACGCCTACGCCATCGTCGACACTTACTACACCGTCATGGTGGAGCGCGAGGATTTCGACACCTATTATGCGTTGTGTTATCCGGAGCACGTGCAGGGGAGTTACCGCGCGTCTTTCGCTCGCCGCGAGGGCGTGGAGCCCGACGAAATAGACCTCGAGCAGTACGCGCGCGATTCCTACGAGGAGAGCTTCGACATCATCCAGGGGCTCTTCGATGATCCGTCTTATGAGATTTACGGCTGCTTGATTGGCGGCACCGATGACGAGTCGCAGGCCGCGCTCGAGAAGTATCTTGCTGATACATATGAGGATTCGGGCGATCGCGACCTGGACCATTGGAAGCAGATGGCGATTGACCTGAATTGCGGTTATCTCGGCGGCGACGCTGACAAAATCGAGAATGTCTTCGTTTTCTCCGCCAAATGCACCAGCTACAGGGAGCTAATCAGCGTATATCAGTATGAGGGCCAGCTCTACCTCGGCAAATCGCTGGACCAAAAGTACGGCTAATTTTAATGAAAATCCAGGAATTCGTTCCTGGATTTTTTGATTGTTGGGAGTCCACACACTCGATTATTCATAAAAAGATTCATAAAAATCGAAATCTTATGAACGAATTTTTGAATCCAAGCAACAACCCCGCCAAACCTTGTATCTCCACACCCAGTATGAGAAGATATCCACAAACACCAAGGAGCACTCAACTAATGAAACCAACAAGCAAGACAAACAAGACAATAAAAACAACGCTCGCCCTCGCACTCACAGCGGCCATGGCCTTCAGCTCAGCCACTGCTTGCGCCAACAAGGGCGACGCCAACGACAAATCCTCAAAAAAGAAAGCCAAGGACACCGATCATCAGGAGCTTACAATCGAATTCGAGACTGACGCGGTTCCAGAAACTGCTCAGACTCAGTTCCAGACCGTAGCTGAGACCACCGCGGCACCTACAGAGCCGGAGCGCATCAATTTCGTCCTCGACCCATCCATGACCATTAGCCAGGAGGCATGGCAGAACTACGTGACCGCGAACTATTCTCAGGTGGACCTCAGCACTGAGCTCGTAAACGTGGATTTTGCCTACGCGGACATCATTGACGGCGAGGTTTACGTGCCTATCGTTAGCAAGAAAGTTTTCAGCGCGGACCAGATCAAGCCGGGCGCGCAGGTCGACATCGGATACGACAGAGTTGTAACCGTGGGCAACGAGTTCTCCGTCCGCTTCGAGGGCTACGTTTCACGCCAGTTCTCGGGTTATGGCACAAGCGATTTCGTGCCACAGGGCACCGTGGTAACCAAAGATGACATCAACGACAAGCACTGGTTCGAGTATGACGAGCAGGCTGGGGGATACGTTTTGGTCGGCTACACCAGTGACGACGATGTGGGTTTCTTCATGGAGCAGGAAATGAAATACTACGCGATTCTGCCGGTGGCGACCGACTGCGAGATTTATTTCTGCTATGGTCAGGAGCGCAGTAGTTTCACGGATTTTAACGGCAACAGTGCGATGGAGACTCCGGATAGCCATGGCGTCTATCAGTTCGTGCCGGTGTATGACGACTACAGCACATGTCGCCAGTTCGCCATTTACGTCAAAAACATGGGCTTCCAGCTCTACGACATGATGGATTTTAACGGGCAGGCCAAAGGCGAGATCTGGCAGGCTAGCGGCGAGTACTCCAACGACCTCTTCAACAACGTTTTGAGTTGCTTCATGTATGTCGAGAACGGCACCGTTACCAAGATTTTCTATTACTATCTGCCATGCGGCGCCCCAAGCTTCAGCTGGGCGACACGGGTCCTCGGCTCCGCGGGCAACGGCACCTACTACTGCGAGCCTCAGTAATTGTTAGATTGATGGGCAGTGCGACTTCCGAGTTGCACTGTTTTTTTGCGCCTGAAATTCATCTAAAAGTTCGTCCGTTTTTAAAACAGATGAACAAATAGATGAATCCTCGCTTCGTGCGCTTGGTTATTCATAAAAAGCTTCATAAAAATCGTAATCTTATGAACGAATTTATGAATAATCGTCGATTCAGGCCTGTTATTCATAAAAAGCTTCATAAAAAACAAAATCTTATGAACGATTTTATGAACCCCGCGCCCGGCAAGACAAAATATAGCTGTAAACCGGCCATTAAGTTATACTATTCACTATGAAGAAATGGGGTTTACTAATCTTAATCGCGGCTACATTGCTAATTTGCACATCCTGCCAGTCCAAGGCGGGCGGGGCAGACCACGGGGCAGACCGCGCGGTGGAAAGTACGGTTAACACGGAAAGCGTGGAAACCAGCGCGCCGGCGCCGTCAAGCAACCCTGCGCCAACAAGTCAACCTGAACCGGTCGCGCCAACAATTCAACCCGCAGACCTCGCTTTCGAGCTCGAGGAGCACTACAGCGGCACCCGCGAGACCCCAGCAAACGCAGACGTTCACCTGCGCTGGCGCAAGGACTCCTACAACAAGGACCTGAACTACAAATACGACCCATACCACGGCCACGCCTCCATCGTGTGCACGAACTATGACACGCAGGAGATGACCTATTTCGACAAGTCCCTGGAGGACCCTTGCTGGATCCAGTACGTCCTGGCCGATAGCGACTTCGACGAGGACTATCAGCGCTTGTGCACGATTTACTCCCAAGAGGCCGAGAACAAACGCGCCCTGGTGAAGGTCCTGGACTACGGCGACGGCGTCATTTACGGCACCCACGGCGAGGAAATCTCCTACGTTTACAAATCCTATGACTACACCAAGTGCAGCTACTTCCCATACAAGCGCCCACGCTACAACGCCACGGGCCTCATCAACGTCGAGCTTTACATGATGATGCCGGTCAGCTATGAGGGCGCGGACTTTTATGTGCAGGCCAACGTGCTGGTGGACATCAAGCGCGGGGAGTATGACGAAATGTTGGACCGCTACAAGGACGTGCTCTGCGCCGAGAATTTCGAGATTTCTCACAGGGATAACAACAAGTGCCTGCGGTGCTTGGCGGAGTCGTGCTTGAGACCGGATGGCATGACGGCGCGATGGGTTCTGTTGGCGGAGGCGGAGCAGTTGGGCGACCGCACGGGCCGCACAGACAATTAACAACGAGGTGACAATATGAATCTTAAAACTGTTCATCATGTGGCAATTATTGTGTCGAATTATGAGGTGTCCAAGGAGTTCTATCTGAAGCTTGGGTTCCAGATCAAGCGCGAGAATCGTCGCAGCAAGGACTGGAAGCTGGATCTGGAGTTGGATGGATGCGAGTTGGAGATTTTCGCGCCTGATGAGATGCCGCCAAAGCGTGTTACGGGACCGGAGGCTGCCGGCCTCAGACATTTGGCTTTCAGAGTAAAGTCGGTAGAGGAGACGGTTGCCGAGCTGGCGGCGGTTGGCATCGAATGCGAGCCAATCCGCTATGATGATTTGTGCGGCGGACATTTTACATTTTTTAAGGATCCTGATGGATTGCCGCTGGAGTTGCATGAGTGAGCGCCGCGCCACACACCGTGCGGCCTGCAAAGCCGTGCGGGCTGCACACCCCAAATATCAAAAAAGTAGTATAATTAACCCAGTACCATTGTGGAGGCATATATGAAGGCGCTTATTTTGAATTCCGGACTAGGACACAGAATGGGAGTTCTGACTTCCGAACACCCAAAATGCATGACTGAGATTTCTTCACGCGAGACTATCCTCAGCAGACAATTAAACTTGCTGAAGCGCAACGGCATCACTGAGGTAATTATCACTACCGGTTATTTCGACCAGGTGCTGATTCAGTATTGCGAGTCTTTGGACCTCGGCCTCGACATCAAGTTCGTCAACAACCCTTTGTATGATTCCACAAACTATATTTATTCTATCTATTGCGCCCGCGAGTTGCTGGACGACGACATCATTCTGATGCATGGCGATCTCGTGTTCGAGGAGTCGGTTCTCGAAGACATGATCAATTATTCCGGCAGCTGCATGAAGGTCAGCTCCACTTTGCCTCTGCCTGAGAAGGACTTCAAAGCAGTGGTGAGCGGCGGTTTTGTGCGTAAAGTGGGCGTCGAGTATATGCAGTCAGATGCTATGGAGGCACAGGCTCTCTATAAGCTTTTAAAACCTGACTGGCGCATTTGGCTTGATAAGATTGCAGCCTATTGCGAGTCAAACGACCGCAAGTGCTATGCAGAGAAAGCCCTTAACGAGTTAGACGGTGAGTGCAACATTTATGCCTACGACGTTAAGGATAGATTGTGTTCTGAGATTGATACACCGGAAGATTTGGCCGTGGTGGCTGCCAAGCTCAGCGAGATTGAGAACCGCACAGTATATATGTGTTTCTCCACGGACATGATTCACAGCGGCCATATCGCCATCATTCATAAAGCGCAGAAGCTGGGCAAGCTCATAGTTGGCGTGCTTTCCGATGAAGCAATTATTTCCTATAAGCGATTCCCATTGATGCCTTTTGAAGAGCGTAAAGCCATGTTCGAGAACATCAAGGGTATCAGTCGCGTTGTGGAGCAGAAGACTCTTTCATACAAAGAGAACCTCGAATCGATCAAACCAGACTATGTTGTCCACGGTGACGACTGGCTTCATGGTATTCAGAAGTCGATTCGTGATGAGGTAATCGCGACCCTCGCCACATATGGTGGAAAACTTATAGAGTATCCATATTCTAAGAACGACAAAATCGATGAGATGGAGAAGCGTACCAGACTGGAGCTTTCCACACCTGATATTCGAAGAGGACGCCTTAAGAAGGTGCTCGAGATGAAGGGCCTGGCTACTGCGATGGAGGCCCATAGTGGTCTCACTGGCCTCATTGTCGAGAATACAGTGGTGGAGCAGGATGGCGGCGCACGTCAGTTCGATGCCATGTGGATTTCGTCCCTTTGTGACTCTACCGCCAAGGGTAAGCCAGACATCGAGCTCGTGGATATGACATCCCGTTTCAGAACAATTGATGATATCTGCGAAGTGACTTCCAAGCCTATTATTTTTGACGGCGACACTGGCGGACTCACGGAGCATTTCGTATATACGGTTCGTTCCCTGGAGCGCATGGGCGTTTCCATGGTGATTATCGAGGACAAGACTGGCCTTAAGAAGAACAGCCTTTTTGGCACGGAAGTGGCCCAGACGCAGGAAAGCATCGAGAACTTCTCCGCCAAGATTGCCGCAGGTAAGAAGGCCCAGCGCACTAAGGATTTCATGATTTGTGCCCGCATCGAGAGCCTGATTCTCGAGCAGGGTATGGAGGACGCTATAGCCCGTGCCAAAGCTTTTACTGAGGCTGGCGCGGATGCCATCATGATCCATTCCCGTAAGAAGGACCCATCCGAGATTCTGGAGTTCGTGCGCCTGTATAGAGAGTGGAACGCGACGACCCCAATCGTGGTGGTGCCAACTTCCTTTAACACAGTAACTGAGGAGGAGTTCAAGGCCGCTGGCGTCAACATCGTGATCTACGCCAACCAGCTGACTCGCTCCGGATTCCCAGCAATGCAGAACGCCGCACGCCTTATCCTCGAGAACCACAGAGCCAAAGAGTGCGATGACATCTGCATGCCATTCAAAGAAATCATCCGCCTGATCCCAGAGGAGTAATTATGCAAGAGGTTCTCCCGGCTATCACGGCGCTAATTCCATATCTGGAAGGCAAGAAGATACTTCTGGTAAGGGGCGGGTCCTTCGATTCGCTGTCTATCAGCGCGGCTTTTGAGGGCCTGGAGTGCGTGCATTTTAAGGACTTCGCGCCAAATCCTCTTTATGAGCAGGTGGCTGAGGGCGTGCGCGTGTTCCAGCGCGAGGACTGCGATGCCATCGTTGCAGTTGGCGGCGGCAGTGCCATGGACGTGGCCAAGTGCATCAAGCTTTTCTGCCACATGGACCCAGCGCGTAACTACTTGGAGCAGCCTTATGAGGACACCGGCGTACTGCTGGCGGCCGTGCCAACCACCGCAGGGTCTGGCTCCGAGGCCACACGCCACGCGGTCATCTATTACCAGGGCACGAAACAGTCCATCTCCCACGAGAGCATCGTCCCATCCCTGGCGGTTCTGGAGCCATCGGTTCTGGAGTCGCTGCCTGTGTATCAGAAGAAGTGCACCATGATGGATGCTTTGTGCCAAGCCATCGAGTCCTGGTGGTCCGTCAACGCATGCGAGGAAAGCATCGCGTATTCTAAGGCCGCCATTAAGCTGATTGTTGATAATTGGGAAGAGTATATTTTGGGTGGCGCGGCGCGTGCTACAAACGAGTGCAGTGCCGCCATCATGCAGGCCGCCAACTTATCCGGTCGCGCTATCAACATAACCGCCACCACCGCTGCCCACGCCATGAGCTATAAAATCACATCTTTATATGGCATCCCGCACGGCCACGCGGTCGCTATATGTTTGGCACAGGTCTGGGAGCACATGCTCGGAATGGCGCCCCGCCTCGATGACATCGCACGCAGTATAGATTTTGATTACTTCCGCGGGATGCTTTCGCGCATGGGCCTGGACGGACCCGTGTCCGCGCACCGAGAGGAGGACATCGCGGTTCTCGCATCTTCCGTAAATCCAGTCCGCCTGAAGAATAACCCCGTGCCGCTGACCGAGGCGCAGCTTAAATCATTGTATGAGAGGATTATCAAATGAAAGTCGAGAAATTGGTCGAGATAATTGGTTCGGATTTTTACACCGGCGTCCCTGACTCCCAGCTCAAGGCGCTCTGCAACTATCTGATGTATACATATGGAATTGACGCGGCGCATCACGTGATCGCGGCCAACGAGGGTAACTGTGTCGGCCTGGCTGCCGGCTATCATCTGGCCACTGGCAAGGTGCCTGTCGTTTATATGCAAAACAGCGGTGAGGGCAATATCATCAACCCGGTGGCGTCCCTGCTTAACGATAAAGTATATGCCATTCCGATGGTGTTCGTCATCGGCTGGCGCGGCGAGCCTGGCATCCACGACGAGCCTCAGCACATCTATCAGGGCGAGGTCACTATCAAGTTGTTGGACGACATGGGCATCGAGTCCTTTGTGATTGGTGCTGACACTTCTGATGAAGAGGTGGCCGCTGCTATGGCGGGGTTCCGTGAGGTGCTGTCTAGTGGGCGCGACGTGGCTTTTGTGGTCCGTAAGGGCGCGCTGTCCTTCGACGGCAAGGTCTCCTATGAGAACGCCAACTCCATGGTGCGCGAGGAAATCATCCAGCATATCGTGACGGTAAGTGGTGAGGACCCAGTTGTTTCCACCACGGGTAAGGCTAGCCGCGAGCTGTTCGAGACCCGCGAGGCCAACGGCCAGAGCCACAAGTATGACTTCCTGACGGTGGGATCCATGGGCCATAGCTCTTCCATCGCTTTGGGCGTGGCGCTAAATAAGCCCGGCACGAAAGTGTGGTGCGTCGACGGCGACGGTGCAGTCTTGATGCACATGGGTTCAATGGCGGTACTTGGTGCGAATGCTCCTAAGAATCTGGTGCATGTGGTAATCAACAATAGCGCACATGAGACAGTTGGAGGTATGCCAACTGTGGCTGGTTCCATGGATATTGTCGGAGTTGCCAAGGCGTGCGGTTATCCATATGCGGTCTGTGTTGATTCGTTTGATGCGTTGGATCGTGAGTTGGCGGCTGCGAAGTCGCGCGATTCATTGTCGCTGATCGAGGTAAAGTGCAGTATCGGCGCTCGTGCTGATCTCGGTCGTCCGACTACTACGGCATTGGAAAATAAAGAGAACTTTATGGGGTATTTGAGTTCTTTGTAATATTGGTTTTGTTGTCCCGCCGCGTCCCGCCGCACTTTTGGGTGTGGCGGGATTTTTTGTGCTTTTTTGTATTGTTGAATACAAGAATTTCATAAATTTGTTCAAAAGAATTCGATTTTTATGAACGAATTTTTGAATAATTGGTCATTTGGGCAGCTTTTTCATAAAATAATTCAAAAAAATTGGTTCATCACGGAAATTTGGGGAATGGATAAATTGAAAGATTGAAAAAGGAGC